>NZ_JAUSBX010000142.1 GCF_030651835.1 Methylicorpusculum sp.
CCGCTTGAAATAGAAGGTGTAGGTGATTGATTGAAAAGGCTTCTGCAACAGGGATGTTGCAGAGAGCTACAAGGATGTATTCATGCGTCCTTTGAAATCAAGCACCTACACCCAATAAAATAGGAAGGGGTGAGCAGATACTAAGCATCATTGATTCAGCGCCTCGAAGAGTAATTCGGGCCATTGATCCGTCCAGCAGCAAGTATGGTCATAATTTTTAATCGATCTAAAACGGGCGGATGGCTGCCGGTCGGCATAAGACCGGACAATAGCGGGTGGTACGTTCGTGTCTTTTTCAGCAGCAAAGTGAATCTGGCTGATTGTGTCAGGCAAACGGGCTTGTTGAGCTGGATTTAATGATTGACTCAATTCTGAATAACCGTGATGCTTCGTCCAGGCGGCTGTATCCAGGTTCGCTGATAAGGTGATCAGGGTCTTGACGGTCGGTATTTTCGACGCCATCAGTGCGGCCAAAGCACCGCCACCGCTAAATCCGATCAAAACCAAGCGTTGGACTCGTTTACCCTTTAGCCAGTTGTGTAAAACTTCCACCAAACTATCGACCAAGGGCTGCGCATAGCGATGCGATGTCCAAAAGTAGGGGCTGCAATTTTGCGATTGGTTTAGCCCGTAATAGCAAGGCCTTCCCAGCAAAATGGATGGTGCATTGTCCATAGCCATCAACTGGAGGATCAGCGGATTTCTGGCGGTGGGATCGCTAGCGATTCGCCGGTTGGATTCCCACGGTGTTCCATCCCCATCCAGATAAATATGCAGTTCAGGGAAATCGTTTGTCTGTTGAGCTGTTTTATTCTGATAAATGCGATGAATGAAAATTTTACTGTTTAGCAGTTCATCCGTTAAGCCCAGATCTTTTGCCGATTCGGCAAAACGCTGTGAAGGTGTGGCGCAACCGTTTAGCTGCGCTGCACAGGCTATCGTCAAACTGATACAAAATAGCCTGTGTAGCCCTACTAAAGTTAATCGTTGTTTAATCAAGATTTAGGAACAAAAAAGAAGGGGCTGCCTTCGTGGCCCGCATGCTTAAGCGGCGCATATTGAGGGCTTTGGTCAAAGCCGACTTTTGCAGCCGACACGCGCACCTGTCTCGAGACCGTTCTAAAAATGTCGTAATCTTCGATAATTCCGGAATTACCCTGTAAGGCGTCTATAAATGCCCGTGCAAAAATTGAGTGTTGCTGTGCGCCTTGGTCCAGAACCGGTGCGACGCCTCCCGATGTCAGTACCGTTCGCGCTTTCCGGGTGGTCATGAATTTGAGCCATTTTTCACGCTTGGCCTCCGGCATTTCTTTCGGTAAACGGGCGATAGCAGTGCCAGTCATTGCGCCTGAATAACACGAATCAGCGACGACCAGAATATGTCGGGCTGAAATGATGTTGAGGTATTGAGTGATATCGTCACTTGAAATCCAGTTGGCGGTATTGTCGACTTCGGCATCGGTAGGTAGCCAATAAGCGGCCAGACTGGTTTTGTCACGTTCGCCATGTCCCGCATAATAAATCAACAGGTTGTCATTTTCCTTCAATGAGTTACGGATCGTGTTCAACGCACTCATGATTTTATGCCGGTTGGCATTGATCAGTAAGGTGGTTTTGTAGCCGTATCGTTGACGAAGAATGGCATCAATCGACTTGGCGTCATTGACTGCTGTTTTGAGTGTGGGCATTTCGGCATAATCGTTATTGCCGATGATAAGCGCGTGATAGTTTCCGAAATCAACTTTATAGGCATTGTCTGACCGGTTGGGGGTCGCGCCCGCTTCAGACGATGAATCCGATGCGCCTTCCGTTTGACTGACAACATTAAAGCTAAGGCTGCTTTTTTTTCCGGATTGATCAATTGCGACAAGATTGACTGCCGATGCCGTTTGGTCTGCGGTCACCTGAAGACGGAAATAACCTAAATCATCGATTGTTCCGGGTTTATCATTGACTAAAAATGATTTAAGCCCTGCAGGGGCCTCAACTTTGCCGGTTATTTCTTTGGTTTTGGCAATCGATCTGAGTTGTAAGCTGGGTATTCCCCGCGTAAGAACCATAGGCGGGTCGATGATTTCAATGTTAGGCGCAGCCAAAGCCATCAATACGGGCTGTTTGTTTTCGAGTTGCGCTATTTTTTCCTGTTCCAGTGAGATTTGTTTTTTTAGCGCCGCGATGCTCTGCCCCTGGGTTTGTAACGCTTTTTTCTGAGCGCTTAATTGGTCCCGCTGATTGGGCGCAGCAGTTGATTGTGACGTGTTTTCGAGACTGCTTTTTATGTCTTTTAAAATGGTTTGATACTCTTTTTCCTGAGTTTGCAGCAGCTTTTCTTTTTTTGCCAATTCCATGCGGGATTTTTCCAGCTGATTATCAGTAGCCCGATTCACTTTGGGGGTGGGAGCGGGCGGGGCTTTAGCAATCAGCGTTTGTTGTTGAACTTTTGCCGACTTTACCTGGTGCTGGATGGTTTTTTCTTTGGTTTTCAGGTTTTTTTCAATACTGGACAGTTGGCTGCTTTTTTCGTTGTATTCGGACTGGGTGGACTTTAATTCTTGTTCAAGTTGTTTTAAACGGGATTCATTGCGCGAGGATTTGTTTTTTTCCTCGTTTAAAGACTTCTTTTTTAATTCCAGATTATTCTTTAGCGATTCAAGTTCATCTTGCTGATCTTTGAGTTGTGACTGGGTGTCAGAAAGTTGTTTGCGCAGCTGGTCTGCTTCGAATTGACGTCGGGCAGCGTCCTGGCGCAGGGCTTCCAGTTCCTCATCATGCTGGGAGCTGACCTGCGAGGTGGCTACCGAAGCAAATTGCAAGTCCCCCGTGTCCAAACCCGAAGCTTTACGGTACCAATTAAGCGCTGTGGTCATGTTTTGTTCAACACCCAAGCCTTTCTCATAAAGATAGCCTAAGTTGATTTGTGCTCTGGAGTGACCTTTTTCGGCGGCTTTTCTATACCATTCAGCGGCCAGACGGGGGTCGGATTGAGTGCCTAAGCCTTTTTCATAGATTTCCCCGACATTGATTTGCGCTTCAGGATCACCTTGTTGCGCCAGCGGCAGCCATATTTTCAGGGCACTGGCAAGATTGGCGCGGTCGTAGGCAACGTATTCACCGCCTCGAACTTCACATTCACCCGCCGTGGTTTTGATGGCTCTGCGGGCTGTCAGATAAGTCATTTGTGTGCCCAGTTTTCTAACCTGACCCGGTAACAAACAATCCACTATGAACAACTTGTCGGTTTCAGCGGGACTATACCCCTCCATGGCTCGCATGCCTTCCGGGCTGTTGGGGTCGGTGGTCTGGCAACCCGGTGCGAATAACAGCAAACCCGACATGACCAGCATGAGGCTTTGTTTTTTGGGGGAATTAAAACCCAGTGCTGGGTTAAAAAAAATGGTGCCTGACATAGCTGGCCTTTTTACTTAAGTTAAGAGCTAAAGATTATAGTCGAGTGTTCTGAATAACTATCATTCCCGAAAAATTATCAGCAATTTCTAGTTTGATATTTTCAGCGTCATTTTGGGCTGGGCAAAGCCTTTCGAGGAACGCCGAAAACCCGTCCAAGGGGGCTTGACAGCAGCATCTGACCGCCAAGGAGGGTGGAAATGCAGATTTTGTCCGGAATAAAAATCTGCCTTGCTGCTGAAATCCTCAAAAAGCTTCCCCTAAACCCTTTTTTCCTTCAAATTGACAATCACTGCCAATTTTTCAGCGTTTCTCAAGTTTCACCGTGTACCCGTCCAGCGACACTTTTAACGCGGAAGGTTGATCAAATGGAATGGGTAACACAGCCCGCCATTGGGCATTATCGAGGTCACGAAACGCAGCGAATACAGCAAAGTAACGGGTATCCGGTTTTACGTCCAGTGTCAGCGATTTCTCAGTTGACGGTTTAAGTTCCATTTCCTGGCGAAATTGGACCGCATTACCCAGTATCGATTGGTCATTATCATAAAGCGCAAAAAAATCGCTGGTATTGAATTTGTCAATCGAAGCCAGTTGATAAATACGTATGACTAAAGGAGATGCCCGGCTCTCGCCATCCGGATTCAAAGCCGGGCCTGCTTCAAGCTGAAGGCTCAGTTTTACCGGGGGTGGCGGTTCTGCAGCTTTTGGCGCAGCAACTTCTTCAGTGGACGCACAACCCAAAATAATAGTTATTAAAAAAAGCGAGGGTATCAAGAAAAGAGGTTTGTATTTCATTGTCGAATAAAAATTGATTCAGGACTAAAAATTGTATTTGTCCGAGTCTAGCGTTTAAGTATGAATCGGGTCAAATTTTAAGGATGCATATTCTGTCCGAACCTGAACATCATCTTTTGATATGCCAAATAAGGGTAACTTCTCATTAGCCACAGGCAGCCGCAGTCCGAATCACCTCGGATAAGGGGAGAATTTTGTTTTCGCTCAGCAGTCGATCCTGAAGATAATGCCAAAACGAAATGCCATGCTTTAGGCAGGTCTTTTTCAGGCTGGCAAAGGTGTCTCGACATCTTCGCCCCTCGTCACTGCGTGTGCTAAGGTGCCGCCATTTAGTTTGTCTGTCCAAATAGGCTGATATATCCGCTCATGGCTGATCAACAGCGCTTTCTCGCTTCTCAGCCAACCTGAAATTTGCTCAAGACTCCAGTCGATAACAATCTTGGCATCGACGATCAGGCCAATGGCTTCATGCGTCATTTTCAACGGCCTGACAGCCTTGAATATCTCGATTTGGTATCTTAGCTCTTGGCTTTGCTGGTTGTAGTTTCTCAAGTACTTTCTCGTCTTTGGTCGGATTCAAAAGGCTTGAAACTATAGCAGCTAACCTTCTTCATATCCTGGTGTTGGCTATTGCACTTCAGAGTTGAATCCGCCTGTTGGCTTGGCTCTCCCCAACCGCGACCTGCAATAAACATCAACTTTTTTTGCTCCACTGAAACCAGATCAAAGTTAGTTTCCATTAGATTTAACGGGCTTGTTTAAATGGTATTTAGAGGCGTTAAACAATGCAACATACAAAGGTACAGGATGAATAAGTTTTGATGTCCCATTGGCTAAAAAAGCGGCGGCCATTAATGGTATGAGAATTTCATGGCTATTGGTCATTTCCATGACAATAACAAATGATGTGAGTGGAGATTGCAGCATCCCCGAAAAATAAGCGGTCATGGTCAACAAAATCATGGCTGATAAGGGCGCGAGGGGAAACCAGTTTGCCAAATTGACGCCAATCCCAGCGCCTGTTGCCAGTGATGGAACAAAAATTCCGCTGGGTATACCACTAAAGAAAGTGGCACACGTTGCCATCATTTTTAGGAGCGGATAAGAAGGCTCCATTGGCTGAATACCCTTTAAAATCAATTTGATTTGTTGATAGCCAGTTCCAACTGTCGCATTACCGGATAAATAATTGACAACAGCGATCACACCGCCGCAGATTATAGCGACTAAAATAAACGAAATGTCGAGTTGATTTAGAAGTCGAATACCCAGAATAATAACTTTGCTGAAAAGCCCACCCAGAAACCCACCAACGATCCCACACAGCGGCACTGCTAGCCAGCTTCTTCCCCAAGGCATAATGAGGAGAGACTCATCTCCGAAATAAATGTAACGGTTTATCAATGCATAAGCCGTGACACCGGAAAAGATAATCGCAGTCAATACCAGGCTGCTTAAGCGCTCTTCCAAGTTTCTCCCCATTTCTTCAATGGCAAAAATAATACCGGCCAGAGGCGTACTAAACATCGCAGCGAAACCGGCCGCGCTTCCAGCAAGAATTAAACCTTTTTCCATGTAATGAGATGGGAATTTAGTGATCTTGCCCAAGGATAGCATTATAGAAGCACCCACATGAATAGCGGGGCCACCCAAGCCAACCGATGCACCGGAAAGTAACCCCATCATAGTTAACAGTACTTTCCCAAAAGAAATTCTTATCGAAACTAACTGGGCTCTGTCTGCCAGTGTATTTGATAGTTCCAATGCCGCTTTAATCTGAGGAATGCCGCTACGTTCGCTACCGGGAAAGAAACGAAACGTAAGCCATGCTGTCAATCCCATGCCAATAGGCGGAATGATAAATTGAAACCAAGGATAATGGAGGGAAAGGGCGTGATATGTTTGGGTAGTCCATTCACTGAGCCATGTCAACACCACAATAACCAGCCCAACTACGATAGCGCCTATCCAGAAAACCAATCGATGTTTCCAGGCAATCAAAGACAGGTAAGAAACGTGCTTATCCAAAATTATATTTTCATCGCTCAATTGCCCTGCTGGATATGACTTTGAGTCTTACCACGGCAGAATTGCTTTTCCACGCAATTTTATAGCCAGGATAGGGAATAACAAGATCGAAACCATACCCGCACTCACCAGAATGGCCGCCCTGTCAGCAGGCATGAGTCCGGAAGAAACACCGATTTCACTGATAATGACGATCAAAGGCAAACCGGTGGCCGAATAAAAGGCGAAGGAAAGCTGGTCTTCGGGAACGAGTACCTTTCGGTAAAAAAACACGGGCAAGCCCCTAATCAAAACCAACAAACCTGATAAAAGCATGACTTGTAAAGGCGCTAACGGAACTGACCATAAGGCACTGATTTCGAACCTCATCCCGGCAACAATAAAAAATATAGGTATCAAAAAGCCATAACCAATGGCGTCCAGTTTGTGTCGTAACATGTCGCCACCTTCTCCTTTAATGGCAAGCCCAACGACTATTCCCGCTGTAAACGCGCCTATGACGATATTCAAACCAAATTTTGCCGCAAGAGCGACGAACAGAATCTGGACCAAAATACAAATTCTCACCGGCAACTGACCGCTGCTTTGCATCGTCTTGGTCAATATTGAAATGAATCGGGTTGAACGCATGTTCAAGGCAGCATAGGCGGCTATAAGAGCGATGATCATAAAGGTCACCATAAACAACGTATGCACAATGGTGCTGTGAGTTGGGATCAGCACCATTGATATGACGACTAGAGGTCCGAATTCACCGACCGCAGCAGCAGCAATCAAATGCGTCCCGAAGTCAGTATCCAGAAGGCCGCGGTCTCGCAGGATGGGAGCCAATATACCCAGTGCTGTCGTTGACAGGGCGACCGCTGCTAATAAGGGGGGCGTTTGAATGAGTCCGATGCCATTAAAGAAAAGCATGCAAATCATGGCTACCGATAACGAAACCAACCAACCGCCGATTGCCAATGAGAAAGGTCTGCCGTGAATTTTTTCGAAATCGATCTCAAGGCCAACCATGAATAGCAGAAACGTCAACCCTAGATCTCCCAGTAACCCGATGAATCCGGTTGGACCAGAAAGGTTGAAAACATGAGGGCCAATGAGTATTCCCAAAAAAACCTCAAGAACGACGACAGGTAAACGGAACCCCTTGGGTAGTTCGGTAATGAGAGGTGCCAACATTGCAATAAAGGCAATCAGCAGAAGTTCAGAAGGATAGGTTTCCATAGAAAATCGACTCCATTATGGGTTAATGCATTTGTGGGTGGTTCGAGTTTAAAGCAATTATCAATCGTATGCCATCGTTAGCTAAATAATGGGATATGCTTTGGCGGGGTTGAGCGGGCGCGGCACCGCATCCTCAATGTGTACGGCAATGTTGAACAATCGGCAGATAATTGACTTATATGCATCGTGCCTTCTAAGGGGCTGCGGAGCCGAACTGAGTTTTTAGGTTGCTGATCAATCAATAAGGTTTTTTCGTTGGCGTCATAATGCCTCCCAATTGTGATTTTAAGTGTCCGGATGAGCCTAACTTGTTGAAAATAAAAGGCAGCTAATTCCTTTTCCGTTGCGCAGCGAACGGCCCCAAGAGATAAGAGTCCATGCGAATCCTTCAAATTATCGGGTGTCTTTATTCTTCGGGAGTGCCGGAACTACGGCAAAAATAATACCGAGATTTTTTAAACCGGCCTTGGCTCTAATAGTCAGGTCGCTGATAAAGCGAAACTGCTGGTAGGGTTCGATTGGATAAGCCCTTATACGGTAATGCGTGCCCCAGGGCTGATCCTGGACGACCACGGCAATGGGTTCCTCGAAATTCAAATAAGGGCTGGTCAACGCAACATCGTGCAGTAATTGTTTCACCCGAGCGCCATCATGATCCGGGTGCAAATAAAAATTCGCAACGCACTGCAGGGCCGGCGTCCCATTGTTGGCGTTTAAAATCGGTTCGGTCCACAGTTTGATATGCGGAATATAAGCGGCGGTATCGTCCGGCGTGACGAGTTGTACGGCGCGCATGCCGATATGCTTGACTTCGCCGTATATGCCGTTGATTTCAATCCAGTCGCCGTTATGATAAGGTCTTTCGCCGACCGCGACTACGCCGGCAATTAGACTACTGGCAAAGTCTTTGAAGGCAAAGCCTAAGGCAATGCCGAGCGTTCCCAGTAGCGGGATCAAATTCTGCAGAGAAGGCTCAATGATGCGAGGGATGATCAAAACAAACGCTGTTATAATCAAAATCAACCGTAACAGAGGTATCATCGCTAGTATGAACAGCCGGGAGGCCCCATAGAGACGGTTGGCAATCCAGGGAAACAATTTTTGTATCGCTTGAATGAGCAGAAGAGCGCCGAAAATGATTAAAAGCACCTCCAGGAAGGTTCCTAAGTCGGGCTCGATGAAAATATCTGAAATCTTGTTGTTACCCATGGCCGTCCTTTAAAAATCGTCCAATAGAAAGTTTTGCACTCTTAAATAGTGCCGGCTGGCAAGATAGCCCATTGGCGTGATTAGCCAGTCTTCATGATGCAGACCGACGACACCTAAGGACCTCAAGCCCCACAATAAGTCCATGATGTGATAAGCGGAAAAGGGCAGAACTTCAGCTAAAGCGGAAACCGGCAAACCGTTATGAATCAGCAAGGCCTACAGGATCAGTGCAATATTTTCATCATTTGCGCTAGGTATAATAGCGCCCTCGGTGAAATGACCGACCCAAACCGTAGGTTTTGATGGCGAGTTTTTAAGTGATGTTTTGTCCGGTTCATCTCTCAAGCTTTCGCGCCAAAATTGTCTGGCGATTTCGGCATTGCCGCGGCAGCGCATAGCCAACCGCTCCAAGTCTTTGCTGGCTCCATTATTATCTTCTTGCGAGTCGGTCAAGACGGCTTTTCCGGTTTTGGCGTTGAGGAATGTCGGCCGGTTGTTGTGTGGGGAATTTGCCAATTGCGACAATAGGATTGAGAGTCGTGCGCCGTCAAAGGCTCGAAGCGTCAATGCATCGCTGCTCGGTATGAAACAAACGCGGCACAGGTAGGCCCAAGACCAGCTATCGCAACCGATAAGGCCGGATCCCAAATCGCCGTTCAACGCCAATCCTAAAAAACGTCGTATCAGTGCCAATCCTTCGGCATGGCGCAAAAAACATTTATCCAGATTCGGCAAGACCCAACAGCTCTGTGAATCGGGCCAATTACTTAGCCAAGATGGGTCGTTGTCGATTATCTGTTCTTGTTGGGGTTTTGCGATCAGTCGAGCATTATGCCGGCTGGTCCAACGGGCTAGTATTTCGCCATTGCCCATAAAGGGATGGCCCACGATGAATTTAACCGGGCTATCATTCGGTTGATTGTGTATCCAATCTTCCAGTGCGCAATCAAGAGCATCGACGGCCGCATGCCAATCAATCGCAGGAACCAGCTCGTCCAAGCGTGCCCGCGAAAAAGTCTGTAATGCCTCTTCGGATTTTATTTGCTCCGATGAATGATCGGTATTGGTAAAAAGGCGCTTGAACAATCGCCACTTTTGACGCGCAACATCTGCACTTAACACAATGGGACACTCAAAATCGCTAATCGGTACGTATTCCCATAATGCAATCGCTTCGGGCTTTTCAGCTTTTTCGTTTGGCTGACTATTCATGATGGGTAAGACCTGTTCCGCTTATCGCTTTTTGAATGGGGTAGGGCAACTGTTCGAAGTATAACGAATTTAGAATAAGTTTGGCCGGTTCTAGCAAAAATTCACTTTAAGCTTCGACAGCATTAAGGGTTATCCCTAAATATAAAATACCTGATTCTAATTTGAAGCACATGCAAAGCGTTAGTCGAAGGGGCCCATATGTTGCAGAAAAGTTCACGTAAATCGTTTTTATAGGAACCGTGAGCGGCGGATTCAACTCCGAAGTGCAATCCTCGAAATCATGCTTCCTTTGGTAGAGAATCAACAAAAAAGACCAAATGGGGTGTTTTATAGTTGAGCGTTTTTCGAGGTCGCTGATTGAGCTTTTCCATCACCTCGTCAATATTTTTGTCGGTTATGTTCTCAAAACTGCGGCTCTTGGGTAAGTACTGTCTGATCAAACCATTGGTATTTTCGTTTAACCCGCGCTCCCATGAGCTGTAAGGGTGGGCAAAGTAGACATCGGCATTCAAGGTGACCTTGTTTTGTTCATGCCCGGCAAATTCTTTGCCGTTATCGGCGGTGACGGGTCAAGGTCTTGTCCAGATAAGGCGTCAACAGCTGGATGGCGGATTTTGTCACGACCTCAGCATGCTTGCTGGGCACCTTCTTGATCAAGGTTAGTTTGGATACCCGTTCAAGGAGGGTCACCAATACCCCTTGATGGTTTTTACCGATGACGGTATCGATCTCCCTATCGCCCAAGCGGTTTTTTTCACAGACAATGGCAGGCCGGTCGTCAATGCTGATTCGGTTTTTTATTTGACATATTCAAAGATGAAGACACCTCATATTCCACAAGATGCTCCTTATTCGGACAGATTGTGACGTGGATTTTGAAGAACCTGCTGAAAACTGGATTTCTGCAGTTATACCCCATATGGCTGAAGGTGCGTCATCCAGTACAACAGCCTTCATAGACATGCAGACGCCGGCTAAAGAAGCGCCCAAGTACAGCAGAAAAAATCCGTTCCCGGCACGCCTCACCGTTAACCGCTTGCTGACAACGCCGGACTCATCCAAAGAGACCCGTCATTATGAAATTTCTATTGCCGGTTCAGAAATGACCTATGAAGCCGGCGAGGCCTTTGGTGTCATTCCTATGAACTGCCCTGATCTGGTCGCTGAGATCATCAAAGCGATTGGCTATGAAGGCGAATACGAAAGATTACCTTACTTAGTGTAAAGTCAAAATATCAGTCTTAAAGGGTATCTGGTTACCCTCAGATTTTTATTGGGTGTAGGTGTTTGATTGAAAAGGCTTCTGCAACAGGGATGTTGCAGAGCGCTACAGGGACGTATTCGCGCGTCCTTTGAAATCAATCGCTTACACCCTTAATTCAAAGCGGCCGAGTAGTAGGGTTCAACAGTCGGAACCCTACATCCTCACTTGTTTAAGAGTGGTACAGCTATTAATAAACGTCCCTGACGTAACGTTTATCTTTTTTCAATTGATTAACATAGTCAACAGCTTGTTGATCGGTTAGTTTTCCGTGTTTGGCAATGATTTCGTGCAAAGCCTTATCGACGTCTTTCGCCATCTTGTAAGCGTCTCCACAGACAAAGAAATAACCGCCTTCTTCCAGCCATTCAAAGAGTTCGCCGCCGTATTCATACATACGATCCTGAACATAAATCTTTTCTTCTTGATCTCTGGAGAAAGCAAGGTCCAAGCGAGTCAATAAGCCGCTTTGTTTCATCGCTTCGAGTTCTTCCCGGTAGATAAAATCAGTTGCGGCATTTCTGTCGCCAAAAAACAACCAGTTTTTACCTGTGGATTTGCGGAAGGCCCGTTCCTGCAGAAATGCGCGAAACGGAGCGATACCCGTTCCCGGTCCCACCATGATCATCGGTAAAGTATCATCTTCCGGTACGCGAAAGACTTTATTCGGGATGAAAAAGCTGCGGACGGGGGTGTCGCTGTTCACCAGATCCGCCAGATAGGTGGAACATACGCCTTTATGCGGACGGTTGAAGCTTTCGTAGCGAACTGAAGCAACCGTTAAATGAACTGAATCGGGAAATTGTTTGCCACTGGACGAAATGGAATAAGCCCTGTGTTGTAAGGGTTTGAGCAAGGCAATAAATTCGGCCCCGGAAAATTCCATACTTGGAAATTGTAACAACAGGTCAAGAATATCCCGTCCCCAGAGGTACTGGGATAACGCGTCTTTATCACCGCTTTCAAGCAAGCTGTTGAGTTCCTGGTCTCCGGAGCGTTTACCGATTTCCTCTACCAGTTCCTTGCTGGGTAATTTAATCTCGTAATGGGAAAGCAACGCTTGATTCAATGTCATTAATTCGCCATTGACGGGAAATTCCTCTTCGCCTTCATAGCCAATCGCTTTGATGATCTCAGCGACCAGGTCAGGGCAGTTCGTAGGAATGACACCAAAGGCATCGCCGGCTTCATAGGTCATTTCTGAACCGGCAATAGAAATTTCATAATGACGGGTCTCTTTGGATGAGTCCGGCGCTGTTAGCAAGCGGTTAACGGTGAGGTGTGCCGGGAACGGATTTTTTCTGCTGTATTTGGGCGCTTCTTTAGCCGGCGTCTGCATGTCTATGAAGGCTGTTGTACTGGATGACGCACCTTCGGCCATATGGGGTATGACTGCAGAAATCCAGTTTTCAGCAGGTTCTTCAAAATCCACGTCACAATCTATCCGATCGTAAATGCGATTTGCTCCCAGTTCGGCCAGTCTGTTATCCCATTCGATACCGGCTTGGCAAAACTGGTCGTAACTGGTGTCTCCTAATGCCAATACCGAATATTGGGTATTCTCAAATTTGGGCGCTGACTCGGCTGAGATGGCGTCCCACAACATTTGGGCATTATCAGGCATATCGCCTTCACCATAAGTGCTGGTGACGATCAACAGATATTCCATTTTGGCAAGTACGGCTAAGTCGATTTCGTCCATGCTCTGAACAATCGGTTTCAAGCCATGCGTTTTAGCGACATTAGCGGCATCATTAGCTACAGATTCGGCGTTGCCGGTTTGTGAGCCGTATAAAATATTGATAATGCGTGCATTGGCTTGATTCACGGAACCTGCACTCTGAATCATCTGAGTGTGCATGCCGGCAAAAAAACCATTCAGCCAAGCGCGTTGGCTTTCGCTATAAGGAGCATCTTGTGGAATATGAGGTGTCTTCATCTTTAAATATGTCAAATAAAAAACCATGCGCTGCCCAACCGAATAATGGATTCAGTTTTGAAGCGCATGAAAATAGGGATTGGTATCAAGCAGCGTTAACGCTCATCAACTCCTGAACAATGCCTGAGCCTACAAGCGCTGCCAGATACTCCTCAATACGGGGGATTCCTGCCAGCGCGTCGCGATTGATTTTGTCTTGTTCAATAATCCAGGCCGTGGAACCCAATGAATAAATACTTTGGACGTCACGGTTGGCCAGAGCCGTTTTGTAATCGTTAAGACGTTTGCTGGCTAATAACCAGGATAATTGATTGTCCGAGTAATTGCTGTAAGCTTCTCTTGTTTGTTTGACAAGAGCGTCCTGAATTTTACGCGGACGTTGCTCTATTAATTTACGTGCGGATTTCTCAATTAACGCTGATGTCAGAAGGGTATTGCCTTGCTGTTTGAGCAGTTCTTTCGCAATTTGGCACGCTTTGTCTATTACTGCAAAGCTATTTACCAATCTGAAAGTCAATTGTGTGTCAGCGGCGCCAAAATCAGGGATAGCTCCTGCAAACAAAGGCTTGTTATGCTTGTAAGCCAATTTCATCTGATCGATTTGTTGACCCGCATAAGAAATAGCCAACTCCTCGATCATCGCTTTCCGGTCAATGGTGCTGCTTAAAAGCTCGGCGGTTTGCGTCTTGTAGAGCCAAAGCGGCAGCGTGAATTTAAAATGATGGCGTTCAGTTTCCCAATTGCTGAGGATGTTTCTCGCTTTGCTTGAGTTCGCATACTGTTCATGCTGTTCGAGCATGTAAACTACGAATTGCTCATGAGCACGGGCAATATCGGTATTTTCAGTCAGGCTGTGAATTTCAACAGATGACTTGTCGTACAGACTGGACAGCAGGTTATCAGGGTCATACTGATAGGCATTACCGCCGGACATGCCGTTGCAGAAGCCCTTGCCGAAGCGGCCCAAGTTTAATACCGCGCCGTTGGTCATATATTCGCAGGCAAAATCGCCCACGCCCTCGACAACAGCCATTGCGCCTGAATTACGAACTGCAAAACGATCGCCCGCTTCACCGTTTATAAAGGCTTGACCGCCGGTTGCTCCAAACAGCGCGAAATTACCGATCAATACGTTTTTACCGGGGGTTTTGATCCCGCCTCCAGGCGATTCCACGATCAATGTTCCACCGCACGCCGATTTTCCTACACCGTCATTACAGGTGCCGGTATGCTCCAGACGCATGCCATCATTCATAAAGGCAGCGTAGCTTTGACCTGCCGATCCTGTGGTCCGGATAGTGATGGTATCCGGAGCGAAGTAACGTCGGCCATGTTGATTGGTATAAATATTCCGTGACGATTTGACCTGATCTTCAGTTAATTCATAAGCCAGTATGCGTTCAATATCAATCGCGGTTTGTCCGCCCACGGTTTTATTGCAATTGTTCAGCTTGAAATTTGATCCTTCAATCAAGATTTTTTCTTGATTACCGGCAATGATCTCTGATTTGACCAAGTCAATTATTTGGTCATCAATGTGAAAATTGGCTTCCAGATAAATCGGTTTCTCAATTTTCACTTCGTTAACATAAGCCAACAGTTTGGTCAGATCCAATTGACCCACCATCGTTTTATGGTTGATGAGGTGTAATAAGTCGGTTTTGCCTCTAATGTCCTTTAAACTGCGGTAACCTACTGAGGCCAAAAACTCCCTGACTTCGTGGGCAAGATTCATGAAATACTGAGCCAGAACGCGTGGGTCGCCTTTAAACTCCTCATGAGTTGTCGTGAGTCCGGCCGGGCATTTGATATTACAGTTCTTGGCCATCACGCAACGAAGCATCATTAATGCAGTGGTTCCAAATTCAAATGAATCTCCGCCCAGTATGGCTGACTTGATGACATCCAAACCGCTTTGATGCGCCGCGCTGCAGCGAAGTATGACTTTGTCGCGTAAACCATTGGCGGCAAGCGCCTGGTGAACTTCGGCAATACCAATTTCTGCAGACCGGCCTGTGTTCTTTAAGCTGGTGACTGCAGCAGCGCCGGTTCCACCGGTGTTGCCTGCGACATTGATGACATCCGCACCGGCTTTGGCGACACCGACGGCTATCGTTCCTATGCCTTCTGAGGAAACCAGTTTGACGACAACCCTGACTCTGGCCGCTTTGGCATCGTGTATCAATTGGCCCAAGTCTTCAATAGAGTAGGTGTCATGATGGGGCGGAGGGCTGACCAGTTCAACTTGCGGAGTGCCGCCCCTGAGAGCAGCAATCTCTACCGATACTTTGGGCGCAGGAAGCTGGCCACCTTCACCGGGCTTTGCGCCCTGGGCAATTTTGATTTCAATTTCTTCAATGTTCAGGTCCGCCAGATAACCCGCCCACACACCGAAACGGCCGGAGGCAAATTGTTTGATCTTGCTGGAACGGATGGTATTAAAACGGCTGGAATGCTCGCCACCTTCGCCGGAGTTACTGAATGCTCCGACAATATTGGTGCCATGGGCAACGGCTTCATGCGCTTCGGCAATTAAAGCGCCATGACTCATCGCGCCTGACGCAAGGCGAGTCGTTATTTCATGAGCCGGTTGCACCTCTTTGAGTGCTATCGGATCACGAGCTGTAATGATTGAACTGATATAAAAGTTCAGCGGGCTGGCGGAATCTTTTATCTGGAATTCACAGCCCTTTTCAGTGACAGAGACGCTGAAATCTTCGTTACTGAATCTGTTTTTAAAATAATTGGCCAGGCTTTCCAGTCGTTGTTGATAAACGCCGTCTGTCAATGTCACTGTGTTGCCATTGATGACTTTTAGGCCACGGATAACAAAATTGTTATTCCCAATCAAACTTTGTTTGCCCAAGACCCGCTCGAATTCTTCAGAAGTCTGACAATGGCTGACATCGGCAGGTAACTCCATGATGTCTCTTAGCGCGGCAGGACGGCTGTCTCTTTCTTTGTAAAGATTCTCGACAAAACTTCGATAAGCGGGGGTTATTCCGAAACAATCGATTTGCTCAGGTGTGCGCTTGTCATAACCAAAATCCACATAGGCGGTGTCTTTGGCTTCAGGTGCTTTTTCTTCCGGAATATATAAAATGGGTTCGTCAGTCATATTGATATATTCTCTGACGGCCGTATTGCCAAAAGTATGCCCTGCGCCGTCCTGACGTTCCTTAAATAGACCCAGAAATGGAATATCCTTTTCGTCTTTAACGGATAACGCTTTTTTATGCCAGTCTGCAGCACTTTTAGCAATGTCGGCGTATTGAACGCCGCCTACCGGCGAATTGATGTTAGGAAAATAGGCATGCAGTTTAGGTTCGTTCGTATCCAGGTAGTTGGACTCGAAAAATTCGCCACCGATATAGCTTTCAACCGTACACAGGCCGAATTTGCCCATGGTTTTCATCAAAGACTTTTCAGCCGCTTTTTTAAAGTTGACCAGGATTTTTTCCTGTTTTTCAGCGGGATACTGAGAAATCACGCGATTGTAGACGCTGATAGGGCAGAGTGCCGACGCGCCAAATCCTAAAATTGTTGCGACATCATGTGCGCTGACAACCTGTCCTGTTTCGGCAATCAATGAAGAATTAAAACGCAAACCTTCTTTGACCAGGTGCTGATTAGCTGCAGCAATCATCAATAAGGCCGGTATCGCCGCTTTTTTGTCCGTGATGCCGGTATCGCTCAGAATGATGATGCCCGTCTTGTCTTTGGCGGCCACTTCTACTTGGTGGCATACAGCTGCAATAGCGTCTTCAAGCGCTTCTTCGTTTTTTCGGTAATCATCAAGTACAGGCGTAAACAGCATATCCAGCGTCACCACCTTAATACTGGATTGTCTGCGTATTTGCTCAAGGTCAGTTCTTTGCAGAATGGGCGAATCGAGCATCAGTTGTTTACTGGTTGCTTCTGAAAATGTCGGTTTGGCACCGAGTGCCACTCTCAATGTCATGCCGTCACTTTCTCTTAATGAGTCCAGTGGCGGGTTGGTGACCTGAGCAAAACGCTGGCTAAAATAACGCGACATGCCGCCTTCATTGTCTGAAAGCGCATTGGGTGCAATGCCGTAACCCATGGCGGACACTTTTTCCAGGCCGGTTTCCAGCATAGGGTCCAGCAGAAACTTAAAGCTTTCCTGATTAAGAGAATAAGCCGTATGTTGCTGATCGATGTTAAAAAAAGTATTGGGTGCGGTTAACTCGTTTTGAGTGACCGGGGGAAGTTCCGATTTATAAATGCAGCGGGTGCGCAAGAGCGTTTCATAGTCTTTCTCGTTGGCTAACCGCTCCATGACCTGATAGTGGTCATAGGCTTCGCCTGTGCTGTGATCAAAATACAGCATGCCGCCTGCCTCTATCCGGCCGCGTTTCAATACTTCTTTGGGCGGGAAGTCAATTTGTCCTGCCTCTGACATGACGGCCAGATACTCTCCCGTTTCAACGGAGCGTAGCGGTCTTAAACCGAGTCGATCCAGTCGTGCACCCACGCGAATGCCGTCGTTAAAAATTAAAGCGGCAGGGCCATCGTTTTTCTCTTCATACAAGCTGAAATATTCCAGCATTGCCCGGACTTTCGGAGATAAAGTCGTATCATTTTCCCAGGCGGGGGGCATCATCGCAATAACAGCGGTTACGATATCCAGTTCGTCTTCATTGATGCGCCGAGTCAGGGTTTGATCAAGACGCCCCGAGTCTGACTGTCCACAGGGGAAAACAATGTGTTTGTTATGTTGGCGAGCAATCGCATTTTCACTGAGCCGGTTTTTTTTGTCGGTATTCAATTCCCCGTTATGCGCCATGTAACGGAACGGTTGAGCCATCATTGTGGCGGGTGCGGTATTGGTCGAAAAACGGGTATGAAAAAATAAGGTGCTGACTTCGTGATCAACATCATACAAATCTTTAAAATACGGAATAACTTCAAAGGAGTTCAAACGGCCCTTGTAAACCTGGGTACGTGAGCTCATCGATAAAGGATAAAAACCACTTAACTCGGTTCTTGTGAAGCCATCAGCTTCAATATTCAGCAAGGTTTGTTGAATATGCTTTTCAAATTCGGCGTGCGATACGTCTTTCAATTGAGGCGAACGTCCGAAAATCACCTGCTTGATCGGTAACTGGGCTCGGCGGGAGGCTTCGTTAATGACTTGGTCGTCAACTGGAATATTGCGCCAAGTGATGACCGGAAACGATGATTGTCTCAGGTGACTTTCAACCATTTCGATAGCCACTGAATCATATCTGTCGTGATCTTCGGGAAAAAAGAAATTTGCGACCCCAAAATCGCCGATTTTTAATTTAGCATTGCCGGTAATGCGGCGAAAAAACTTAAGCGATAAGTCAATATTGACACCGGCTCCATCCCCGATACCTTCCGCGCTCATGCCGCCGCGATGGGGAATTGTGCACAACGCTTGGTGAGACCTGACCAGCAGGTCATGTGTTTGTAGGCTTTTCTTATGAGTAATAAAGCCCACTCCACAGCTGTCCTGGGATAAGTCAGCGTCATAAAGCATGTTTACATTATTTTCTTGTCTGAAAATCATATTCATTTATCAAGCCTGTGCTAATCAGCCATTTTTGCGGTATTGGATTCGATTTAGATCAATGCATATCACTATCAAATATCCGTAATTCGGGGAATTACACCAGATCAAGCGGCATGATTTAAAATAAAGTGTATGGATTAAAACTGGATAGATAATACCATGCAGTTATATCCCTGTCATTTTGAACAAAGTGATTTAGTCGTAACAGTGGATATATAAAGGCTGGGCGGCCTTTAGCGTTTTATAATCGCCTTGTTAACTGGAGTGTTTGCAGGATAAAAAAGAGCGTAAAGGCTTGAGGAATACGCGTCATTCAGGGAGGATTGCTCATTCAGTAACACGGTTCAGGAGATATAGAACGTTTTGCAGAATTTAACGCTTAATTACTTAGTGTAAAAAACCCGTTAAATCAAGCCATTAACTTGATTTGACAGGTTTTTTTTCGTTGTGATCATGTGCCTATGGCGGCAAGCCCGAAAATCAGATGATCGCCCTGGCTTTTTCGAAGGCATCTCTAAAATCGAGATAAAGGGGGTGCTCAGTTTCCAGCATGGATTTGAGTAGCACATGCTGCAGTTTATATTTTATGTTTCCAACCGCTAAAGCCCCTACGCCGACAGCACCTGTTGAATTTATTGCATGAATCAACGGCTTGCCTAAATGCGTTGATTTGATGCCTTCAATTCCCATCGGCGGGACTGCGTTCACATCGCCCGCCACTTTCAGTGAGCGGGCATGTTCAAGAACCTTTGCGCTTAATACCTGAATTCCGGCTTTTGCTGTACAGAAGACAATGTCATGTTCGGCAATCAATTCAGCCTTTTGTTCGTCAGAGCTGGCTTTTGCAGCTTTTAATGTTGCTTTGAAACGGCGGTTGTATTCTTTGACAATATCCTCAGCCGTATCAAGGGATAAATGATCGACTAGCGTTGTATCAGCGCCAGCCAGCGAGGCAATCACGCCAGTTGCGACACCAACAGGGCCGGTGCCGCCAAAGACAATCGCTTTACACTCTTGCAAGGTTTTATTGTGATGAGTCTTTAATTCTTTTTCTACGCAGGCAACCAACGCCGCAGCGGTGGTAAATGCGCCGCTGGGGTCAGCGAATACCGATATTTCAAAGGGTGGAACCATGGCCAGTTTGGCAGCATTGAGCATGTCAATTGCCAAACCCATGTCTCGTCCACCGATAAATAGCCCCGTCCGTTTTACTCCTGAGGGGCTGCGGGAAAATATGGCATCTTGTGTCAATCCATGCACACTATCCAGTTTTACGTTGCTATAAGGCATGAGTACTTCAAAACCGGCATCCAAGGCCATATTGACGTCAAATGGACTGTTGTTTGGCATGGGGTCAAGCATGTGGAGTATGCTTCGTTTCTCCATGAAATTTCCTCTAAAAGGTGGATGAGCTGTGGATTGCTAATGCATTCAGCCGTTTGCTTTGAAATATTCTCTAGCTACTTCAAACGCATGAGTAAAGTGCAAATAAATGGGTTTTTCACTGTCAATCATCAGTTTCAGCAATTTATTTTGGGCCTGATATTTGACATTGCCTATCGCTAAAGCACCAATGGCTACGGCACCGCTTTTTGAACCAGGAATAGGTGCGCCGTTGTGAAAAGCATCAACGCCGGCTATGCCGGAAGGTGGCACCGCATTAACATCGGCAACTACTTTAAGTTGCGGTGCTTCGCAAAGAAGTTTAGCACTCAGCAGTTCTATACCGGCTGCGCCCGTTGCAAATACAACGTCGGCTGTCTGCATGTACTGGCTTTTTTCGGAATCAACACCGGCTAAAATTGCAATTTTTCCTTCACCGAATTCTTCGTTGCATAAATCGGCTATGCGCTGAGCCTTGTCAAGCTGGCGTCCTACAATTCTGACATTGGCGCCGGCGATTGCGGCTATTACTGCAGCAGCCTGGCCTACCGGCCCCGTTCCTCCAAGCGCCAGAATATTTATCCCTTCCAGTGTGGTGTTAAATTTGGTTTTTAATTCATTTTCTACAGCGGCAACCATGCCGGCTGCCGTAGTAAAGGCGCCGCTAGGGTCAGCAAAAACCGATACTTCAAAAGGAGGTACCATAGAGTTTTTGGCTAGTTTAAGCATATCCATTGCTTGTTTTGTGTCTCTGCCGCCAATAAATATACCGGTTTTTTGTAAACCTTTAGGGCTACGCGAAAAAATGGCGTCTTGAACCAACCCTCTAACTTCACTGGGCTCTACATTGGTATAAGGAACTGTGCAAACCCAGCCTGCATCCATAGCCATATTGACATCAAAAGGGCTCAAGTTTTTTGCAGTGGTCAGCATGTGTAAGATAAACGGCTTTTCCATGGATTTCCCCAAAATTATTATTACTACGGAAGTATAAAAGAAAAAAATGCATTTGGACAATGGCAAGGGCTTTAGATTGGGAATTTCACCGGTGATCTGTTTTCTATAGGAGCAGTAAGGTGTGATATTCGTTTCAAATTTTTTCAGAAATAGCTACATTATCCGCTTTTGCCGTATTTACGATTTGACAGCAGCAATTCTCAATTTGAAGGAAAAAAGGGTTGGGACAAGCTTTTCGAGGATGTCGGCAGCAGGGCAGATTTTTATTCCGGACAAAATCTGCATTTGCACCCTCCTTGGCGGTCAGATGCTACTGTCAAGTCCCTATTAAAGGGTTTACAACGTTCCTCGAAAGGCTTTTCCCAGCCCAAAGTGACGCTGAAAATATCAACCTGGGAATTGGTGCTTTGACAGTCACTTTTACATGAACTTCGCTTAATCAGTGTGAGCTTGCTATGAAGACTTCGGATTTAACAGAAAACGGCAAAGCCGTTCAGCGCAGGCAAGCCTATGCGGCCAGAGCAGCCCAGCCAAACAAAGACGCGTTAAGCCGTGTTATCGGTCAAAAAGTCATGGCTCATCCCGCTTATACCCTTGCTGAGATGGTCATGATGTATGTGGGATGCAAGTCGGAAGTCAGAACTGTTGATTTTATTACACAAGCTTTGTCCGAGCATAAACGCATCGTCTTGCCTTATTGCACTCAAGACGCTGAGGGTCAAAAAATACTGGGTTTATGGCTTTTGGACGACATGAGTGAATTGGTGAGCGGTACCTGGGGTATTCTTGAGCCGCCACAACATCGATGGCATGAGCAAGTTAAACAGGTTAACCCTGATCAGTTGGATTTGATCATCGTACCCGGGGTGGCTTTTGATGATAAAGGCGGCCGTTTGGGCAATGGAGCGGGTTACTATGACCGGCTTTTAAGTCAATTAAAAAGCAGTACAGTGCTGATGGGGATTTGCTATCAGTCACAGCTAGTGGATGAAGTTAAAATGGAGCCGCATGACGTGTATATGGATTGGGTTGTTACCGAACATTCAACTTATCAAGGATCAGGCAGAAAAACAGGCAAATGAACTATCAGAACGTCAAACAGCAAATAACACATTCACCCGCTTTTGTCTTCGACAAAAACGCAGTCGTCAGTGCGCTACAAAAAACAGATGCGATCCGGCAGGTTTCCGGCTGCAAAGTGTTGTATTCGATAAAGTCGCTGTCCTTGGTTCCGGTAATGCAGTGGTGCTTACCTTATGTTGACGGTTTTTCTGTCAGCTCCTTGTTTGAGGCAAAACTGGCTTATCAAGTACTGGGTGGAAGAGGCTCAATACACTTAACCACGCCGGGAATTGGACCTGATCAAATTAGCGAATTGAATCATCTTTGTACTCACATCAGTTGTAATTCTTTACATCAATACCAGCTATTTAATCAATTGACCGATAAAAAAGCCGAGATAGGTTTGCGCGTTAACCCGCAACTGTCATTTTTACAAGATGAACGTTTTGATCCATGCCGACCATTTTCAAAATTAGGCGTGATTTTATCCGAATTGGAGTCGGTTATCGAAACAGCGCCAATCGCCGGCGTGCATTTTCATACCGTATTTGCATCCATGACGTTCGAACCGCTGATGCATTCTCTGGAGGCTATTCAGGCCACTATGGGCAGTGCTTTTAAGCAGTTGCGATGGCTTAATTTGGGTGGCGGCTATCTGTATGATCAAATCGAAGATGCCGGTGATTTTATCAATCGGGTGAAAGCGCTGAAGAAGGCATTCGACCTGGACGTCTATATTGAACCGGGTAAAGCGATAGTCGGCCAAAGCGGTTATCTGATGACGACGGTCATCGATAGATTTGAGCGTAACGGCAAAACGATTTGCGTATTGGATACCACCGTTAACCATCATCCCGAAGTGTTTGAATACCAGTATCAACCTCAATTGGTTGAACACCGGGAGGCCGGTCAATTTAACGCCATTTTGGCCGGTTCCACGTGTCTGGCTGGCGATCTGTTTGGAGAATACCGATTTGGTAAACCTTTAGAAATAGGTGACAGGCTGATTTTTAAAGATGCAGGTGCTTATACGTTTGTTAAATCAAACCGATTTAACGGGCACAACTATCCGGCGCTCTACAGTTATGAAAATTCAACGGTCAAGTTTCTTAAAAGTTACGATTTTGAGGACTATCTGAATTATTCCGGTTGGACACCTTAACAAGTCGGCCTGCTAGACGATAGCCCATTACTGCATCGACGGAAGCACTGCAGTGGATCCGTGGAGCAAATAAGGCACTAAAGCAGAAGGTGTCTCGCTAAATAGCATTGTGCATTTCATGTTTTTCGAAGTTCAAAACTATTTTTTAAAACTTGAAGGATAGGATCCAGAACAGACATCACCTTCCTCGACGCCATCCAGCCACTTTTGCAGTTGTTTTGTTCGCTCTTGTGTGAGATTTGAAAGTTGGGTATTCCTGCAAGCGGGAAAGCTGCTGCCGTAATAAGACGGGGCATCCTTTTCAGGATAGACGGCCTCCATCTCGGCGTCACGCCACTTTAGCCAAGCCCTTTGAGCGGCTTTAAGCTTTTCCAGAAACTTTATATTGGTTTTGTGCTGCTCCAATACGGCCTTGTAGACCGCATTCAACTCTTTATCCGCTGATTGAAAGTCCAAACTTCCGCAGTGATTAATATCCAGTTGTGTTTGAGCTCCATCATTACAGGATTGAACCGCGTCGGAGGACATCGCTGAATAAGCTGGCAGCAGCAAGATTGTGATGACGGCCAGATTGGTGTTTATGTCAAAATATTTTTTCATGGGTGCAACCGGGGTTGTGATCCAGGGTTGCATAGTTTATGGGTTAATAAGCTTTCAACACCAATAAAATGAAAAAATTGCGCTGCTGCCGACATTCTCAAATAGCTTCCCCCAGCCCTTTTTTCCATTCAAATTGAGAATTTCTGGCCCGAGGGCAATGCGGTTGACTTAAGCATCAGCGATCCTTTTAGACTTATCCGGCTGCTATTTATTGAAGGATTTACGAGATACTCGAGGATAGGTCTTCCTAGACTTCTTCGCAGGGTACAGCACGCGCGATTTCTACCAGCAGCCCAGAAAGTGTTTCAAGTTGGTTGTCGGTCATGAGCGTTTTCAGTCTCCCATCATTAACAGAATGTAACTACTCGCCCGCTTTGAATTAAGGGTGTAGGTGCTTGATTTCAAAGGACGCATCAATACGTCCCTGTAGCTCTCTGCAACATCCCTGTTGCAGAAGCCTTTTCAATCAACCACCTACACCCACTAAAATTGGA
>NZ_JAUSBX010000118.1 GCF_030651835.1 Methylicorpusculum sp.
CTTCGATGCTGTCTTGAAAGGGTTCCAAGCCTCGCAGAATATCAGCCAAATCACAACCCTGCTTCTTCCGATACACGACTCGATCGTGCTCGTCAATCAGTTGCGTCACCACATTCGTTGAATGCAAATCCATTCCACCGTTTAGTTTCATGTCTGTCTCCTCGGTTGTTTCGATCAACACCCTTTTATACCACTCAGGGCTCCGATCGGGGAGACAGGCTAGATGATTATCAGGTCTTGTAATCAAGCATTTTGATATTGCAAATACACAAGCTCTGATTGGAATTGTGGTAACACTCTTTAAAACCATGCCGTTATTTAAAGCTATTCGTAATTATTTCAAATACTCACGATAAACATCGAAGCCGAAACCGTTAACCCCAGCGACCAGAACATAAACCGATCCAATTGCCTGCCCATTTCTTCAAATCGCTTGTCTATTTGCTTCATGACCACATAGATCCATTCACTTTGCGCTTTGAGTTCTTCGCTCTGATTCTTCAGCGTTTCTTCAACCTCGGCCATTCGCACATACAATTCTGTTTTACAAACCATTGGAGGCATGCGAAACGTTTTTCCGCTAGTCACTCGGCTTGATTGCTTTTTAATAAACGCGATGTCTTGTTGGGCCTGCATGACGGGACAGTTTGCAATTGGGTTTGCATTTTGATCGCGAACATATGTGTCTGCATACAACCTTGTTTAAATAAGTCAGCATGTTTAGCACTGAAACGTTTGCCAGATCAGCGGGTACGGCTTCGGTGCTTATTATTCAGTCTAAAGTTTCACCTGATTATCAAGATGCTTCAGCTCTAACTCTTTATCCATTGTCGACCGCGTCATTTCGGTAGGGATTGCCGAAATCCAGACTACATGGACAGCACGAAGCTTGCCATTCATGGCACTGGATGCCCGTTTCGGACGGGCATGACGTATTTATGGATTTAGCTGAAACATGTTAATAATCAGGAAGACAGCTTCATTGAACATCTGGTCTTGCCATCCAGCTATGATGGGTTTGTACTCCAACCCATCCTTACGCCTTGAACAATTTCTCCAACGTATCGACAAACAAGATACGCTCTACCCATTGATCCAACTGGGCTTTATCGGCCTGGTTGATTTTCTCTTCTACCCAATCAGGACAACCGCCGAATTTCAGTTGAATTTGTTTCAGGAGCATTTGAGCCTCTCCTTGCATTTCTCCTTCTTGTCTTCCTTCTTGTCTTCCTTCTTGCCTGCCTTCTTCTCTTAATATCTGTGCTAATCCCATACGTGCCTCCGCTTCGGATAAATAGTCTTTACGATAGGTTTCGATTTCATCTTCTGTTAGGTCCGTATAATAATCGACAAAGTCGATATATTTTAGTTGCTTTTTTGGGTCGGGCTCCAGTTGCACTAGACCCAATTGTGCATCGTGGTAGATATCCAGCTTTTGTTCTTCGGCATAACGCATATTGGGTAAGTTCAGGCGGGCGACGATGTTATCACTATTGCGGTAATCGTCGGCCGACCGTTTTTTCAGTTCACAACTGATATACTGAAAACTCAGGTAGGTATGCCGTTCGCCGCCTAAATGCAATTCGTAGGGATGACGGCCCTGATCCAGAAAAATAACGACCGGAACCACCCGTTCGGTTTTTGCCAATTCGGATAAATCCAGACAATAATGCGCAAGGCGATGAATGGAAAAACGCCGTGCTTCGGTTTCTTCTTCCAGAAGAAACAAAATCACTTCGCGACGGCCATCGGGCCATTCGACGAGTAACGGCGTATCCAATTCGTGAAAGCGGTCGCCGAGCCTTTCTTTAAGCTGTTCTTGTCGAAACGGGATAATGCGCGCTTGTTGCAAATCGTCGTGCGCTTCCTCTGCGGCAAAAAACTGCAAGGCTTGAACGGGGTAATCCAGAATCAGGTTTTTAAAGTTTTGATCGTGCATGAATGTTTTTTTTGGGGAACTCATTTCAACATGAAATCACTGACACCATTCCGGGTATGAAAAACCTAGGTCAGGTCTTTCAATCAAGCATTTTGATATTACAAATACACAAGCTCTGATTGGAATTGTGGTAAGACTTTTTAAAAAAAGTGCCGTTATTTAAAGCTATTATTTTTATTCTCCAACCATATCATTGTTGCCTTGGCAAACTCTGAAAATTCGCTCAAATGATATTTTACAATGTTGTGGACGATTTCCCAGTTGATGCTTTCATAGCTATGCACCGCAATATTTCGAAAGCCAACTGATTTTTTTAGTTTGGTTGCCAGCTCTTTATCCAAAATTTGTTCTTGAGCCAGCAAATCAAAAGTTTCGCCCATGGTACCGGGCGGAGGCACTGACAGGCTTGCTATTAGGTGTGCGCCAATATCTACTGAGAGTTGCACTGCTCGACTTAGATTGAGAGAGATAATGTCTTGCAAGTCATAATCTGTAGCCAATGTGTTTACGTCAGCCGGGAATTTGGCTTCAATACGTTGCAAACAGCGATGCAGTGAATCCAGTTTTTGTTCTATTACTTCCCGAGCCATGCTTTCCGCCTTTCTGAAAGTATTCTATTTCTATAAGGCATAAAGTCGGCTTGTTCGATTAAATGCCGGCTGATTAAGTTACCAAACAAAGTGTCGTTGCCAAGTATGCGTCGACCGTGAAGTACAATTTGACCGAGTAAGGGTTCAGGCGCGGTCGTTAAATCAATTAAATCGACTGGCCGCCCGGTTACTTCAGCCAAAGCTTGTATCAAAGCCATTTTTTCATCCGCGCTTAGTGGATGTTGCATGGCTACGGCGATATCCAAGTCGCTGTCAGTTCGTTGGCGACCGGTAACGACCGAACCAAAAAGTATTGCCAAGGTGATGCCGCCGAAGTTCGTCAAGACCTTTTGTACGCTTGCTTCAATCCGTGATAGCGCTTCTGTAGCATCTTCTATTTTTGGCATGCAATTTTCTTACTGTAAATTCTTGGCTCGGTGGATGCGATGAGTAACATCAATTAAATGCTAAGGCATAGAGGGCATTTTTTCTTAAACATGGTATTTGTATAAAGGCTTCAGCGTTGATAACTTGAATCCAAGATTCATTCAAGAACCCCCTGCCGAAGATTTAATCAGCGACTCCTTGGCTCTTGCAATGCAGATAATCCATTATTTGCAAACTCAAGCAAGCCGTTATAAGCCGTTTTTTTTATTACCGCTCTAATGATGTCAGGTTCGATATTAAGATAATCATGCACAAGCGCATTTCTCATGCCAATAATTTTACGCCATTCTACGTCATTAACTGCCTCAACACCTTGCTGCGATAGCTTTTCGAACGCAGCATAGGCATCGGCAGGCGCTATTTTAAATAAGGTGTAATTCCAGTGTTTGGCGATGCCGATACAGGCTTCTATGAGTACTTGCAAAGTGCGCTCGGCAGCCCGATACTCATAACGACTTAAATTTCTTTGATTGATGATATCGGTCAAACCTTGCAATTCACTTTTCAATTCCCCAAGATGCTCCCTCATCGAGAAAATATAGGTATCATCCATTGCTTGCCCTCATAACCTGCTGATTTCGATAGTGATAAAGGTAGTCAATTTCCCATTTCGACATGATGCGCTGCAGTTCTTGAGCCTGACGATAAGCATTTTTACTGAGTAATAATTCGCCGTTTGTTAGCACGGACATGGCTAGCGGAATAGGCGCAGCATTGATATCTAAAATACTTAATTTTCCCTCAGACAAATTTAATGTATTTTGCCAGTCTAAAGCGAGTAACTCGACGCTCAATTACATCTTTTTCCCAGGCTTTAAAGGCAACTGCTAGGTCAATATCGCTGTTTTCATGCGCACTTCCTTTTGCGTACGAGCCGTATAACCAAAGCAGTTCTATATTGTCGTTTGATTTTGCCAACTGAACTAACTGGGCTTTTAACTGATTGAAATCCATAGAGACTGGCATCATGTCGATGATTTACTTAAACACATCCCCGACGCTCAATTTCAGCGCACATATTATCCGTTGCTGCCAGTAATTTGGGCACGAAGCCCTGGCTCCAGCAATTCTCAATTTGAAGGAAAAAAGGGTTGGGAGAAGCTTTTCGAGGATGTCGGCAGCAGGGAGATGCTGCCGCCAAGCCTCCTAGGAGGGGTTTACGGCGTTCCTCGAAAGGCTTTTCCCCAGCCCAAAGTGACGCTGAAAATATTAAACTGGGAATTGCTGCCATGGCCCGATTGCAAAGCGTTGTTTAGAATAACTGGGTCTTCAACGTATTCGTGAACCATTTGGTTTCTAAGGTTACGCATCGTCATCCATTCGCGGCTGATTTTATCAAGCCCAATCCTTCGGCAAGATCAAGATTATCGATGGCAAAAGCTGTTTTTTCACCTAATGCGGTTTCTTCCAAGCGGAGGATTTGTTCAAGACCAAAATTACCATTAAATAATCGTTCATCTGTCGTTTTAAGATGCTTGCATTCTTTGCGCACGACTCGAACCAAAAAATGCAATCGCAATACGATTTTTGGTTGCACAGTCATAACATTATCCCTTCTTTTATGGCAATGTCGTGAATGGGCAAGTGCATAAGATTAGGTGCGTTGAGCAGCACATCCACTTTACGTCCACTCATAACACGCGAGACTTGTGCAGGCATTTTTGTCGCTATAAGTACCGGATTGTCAACGGGTTCCGGCAATTCAAGCATAAGATCGAGATCGCCGCCTAACGCAGATTCGTTAAGTCTGGATCCGAAAACCCATACTCGAGCTTGATTTCCGGCAATTTGGAGAGCAAGTTGTCGAATCTCGCTTACCTTAAATGTAGCAAATCACAAGTCAAAGCCATATTTTGGCAAAATCGAAGTGAATTCTACATTTTCCCAAGTCAAACTCGATGCTCTCCTTGCTGGCATCCAGTATCTTAATGTACCGCCCTTCCTGCAAGTGATAGATCTTAGCAATTGAATCCAGAGGATCTACAATCACATAATATTTAACGCCTTCCCGCTCATACAGTTTAAATTTGGTAGTACGGTCCTTGTGCGCGGTGGCTTTGGACAGTATTTCGAAAATCAATTTGGGCGCTTTACTTAAATAAGCACTTTTTTCCAACTCACCACAAAACACCAAATTATCTGGCTGGACCGTCGTTTCTTCGTCGATTTTCCAGTCAACCGGCAGTAAGGCGCGACATTCTTCACAATTTTCCAAACCACGCTCTAACTGACTGGCAATGTGTTGACTTATTGCTTGGTGAGCAATGCTGGGTGAAGGACTCATTGCGTGAGCCAGTCCGTAAATGAGCTCCCATCGGCCTTCCCATTGCACATAGTCCTCGTAAGTGTAATGAGGCAAATCTTCTGCGCTTGGCGTGCTCATAAGTTAGCTCTTATTGCTATCAGAGAAAAAAACAATGGCGGGTTATCGCGTTGCAATGCTTTGATTCTCATCAATTGATATCCATGCGTTTTTCGAGACTGGGATAGTAAAGTAAATTGAATCACCATTACTTCGAATAACCCGGATTCCGTTAAACTTCAACCTGGCTACCTGCTAATTTTGGTGGATATTTTATTCAATATGTCTTGCTCTTACCGATACTTATCAAAATCATCTAAAGATTTAACTATTTCAACTTCTTTTGCCAATAGTTCAATTTCTTGCTTCAAGCTTTCGTATTCGGCTAGCTTTATATCGAGAAAACGTTTGGTCAACATCCCTTTTTGCGTGATTCCCATTGGCGTTAACAAATACACGTAGGCCATGCGGTTTTGACTATTACGAAAATTTTGTATTTTGATAAACCCGCGATCGAGTAATGCCTTGAGACAATAATTAATTTTACCTACGCTCACACCCAAATTTTCAGCCAACTCACGCTGGTTCATCTGCGAATTGTTTTCCAACAAACGGAGTACGCGCAAGTGGGTTTCTTCGTGCAAAAAACCTGACGGTTTATCGTCGTTTTCCATTGAAGTTATTAAAAAGAACAAACGAGAATGGTGTTTAAGATGATCTTACTTTGTTTTGTAAAGAGCACGCTACCGCCCTACTGTGTCACGATCAGCAAGCGCGGCAATCTGTTCAACGATTGAACGCACTATAGCATTGATTTTTCTTAAGGGGAATATTCGAATTGTTAACCGAAACTTAGCTGGTTTTCTTTAAATGCATGATGTCAAATTTTGCCTGAGTAGGCTTACCGAGAAACTCCAATAAAACCAAAGCTCGTGACTCTCCGTCTGACATCTGATAAATGGCCTCCAACCCGGAAAAAGGGCCGGTGGTGATTTGTACTTTTTCACCTTGATTAAATAATTTATCAGGCTCACCCGCCTTCAAATTATTTTCTACCTTTTGCAGAGCATTAATCAATTCATCGCCGACTTTTGCAATTTCTCCACCAAAAGAAACCGGTGCCTGCACACCTTTGGTAGATCGAATGGCGTTCCAATTCAATGCATTGTCTGAATAAATAAACAGATAACGGGGAAACAAAGGTTCAATACAAATGTATATTTGCCCTCGTCTTACTCGTTCGGCTTTAAACGTTGGCAAATAACACCGAAATCCTTGTCTTGCCAAATTTTCAACTGCTCGTGTTTCCTGTCGAGGTTTGGTATGTATGACATGCCACGTCATCTTAGCGGGATATTCAAATAAGTTTGATGCAATGGCTTATTTAATGATGATAACCAGCACGGTTGCTGACACGACTAAGCCTAGTGTCCAATACATGAAACGATCCAGTCTTCGATTCATTTCCATAAAACCTGTGTTCATATCTTTGCGCATTTCTTCAAATCTTTTATCCACTAGCTCAAAACGCTTGTCGACTTGCTCAAAACGTTTATCAACCTGCTCGAAGCGTCTTTCCATCTGTTCGAACCGTTTATCCATTGCGTCGAAGCCTTGTATCATCAGATCTCTCTGGTGTTTCAACTCTTCTTCTACTCTTACGGTACGCTCTCTAAGGTCTAACTCATATCGTACGTTGGCATTATTTTTTTCATCAGGTTGCCTGGCTATTATTTGCTCCACCAGTCGCTCAATTTCCAAGATGTCTTCTTTGGCCAACATAAGATCTTATTCCTGATATTTTTAATGACTTTTTACCACAAAAGAAGAATTTCAGACATATGACTTGCCTATACCTGAAGTGATTCATCTACTTATACCAACAATAAATCTTTCTTAAACTCTAACACATTCATTTCAACTTTAGAAAGCCAAGGACTTCATGCTCCCTTATCCTAGTCTTTTTTTGTCGTACATCAATAGCCATACTTTTGAATAAACAAAAAAACCAGACACCTTTCCAGATGTCTGGCTTTCAGTTTGACGCTAGGCTTTTATTTTTTTGGTGTACTCGTCAATATAATATCCGCTTTATTTTTTTCTACTGTTTTTTCACCGATTCCCTTGACCTTAGCCAGATCATCAACCGATTTAAAATCACCCTCTTTTGTTCGATGTTCGATTATTGCCTCGGCTTTCTTGATTCCAATGCCATTAAGTGAGTTCGCAATGGTCTCTGCATCTGCAGTATTGATGTTAACTGGTTCAGCAAAGGCGTTGAATGTAATGAATGCGGATAAAGCCAATAAGTATTTCATTTTCTACTCCAGGAGTTTTGCTTGATACACAGCATTTAGTGATTGATGTTCGCTTAATGCCGCCCAATTGAAACTCTAGACATTCCTATGAAAATTACAATTCGCCACAGAGTATTTACTAGACATAATTTCAAATTATTGATTAAGCTCACACTCTAAATTTACTCAACCGTCATTACCGGCCAATGGCGTAATAGCTCAGACCGCTATTTCTAACGATATTAGGCTCATACATGTTACGGCCGTCGAAGATGACTTTATCTTTTAACTGGCGGCTGAGCTGGTCAAAATCAGGGCTGCGGAACTGCTTCCACTCCGTCACAATAACCAGAGCATCTGCTTCAGTGAACGCTTCATTTTGAGTTTTGCTATAAAAAAGCCCCTGTTTATCGCCGTATATACGCTCTGCTTCTTCCATAGCTTCGGGATCATAAGCTCTAACTGTGGCACCGGCAGCTATCAAGGCTTCTATCAAAACCCGGCTGGGTGCTTCTCTCATATCATCGGTATTGGGTTTGAAGGACAATCCCCACATGGCAAATACTTTACCCTTCACATTCCCTTGATAATGATCATTAATTTTTTCAAATAAGCGCTGCTTTTGGCGATCATTGACATTTTCCACGGCAGATAACAGCTCGGCATGGTAGCCGACTTCCTTGGCAGTTCTTTCCAATGCTTTTACATCTTTAGGGAAACAAGAACCACCATAGCCGCAGCCTGGATAAATAAAGCTGTAACCTATTCTGCTGTCGGAACCGATACCCTGACGCACATGTTCGATATCGGCGCCTAATTTTTCAGCCAGATTGGCTAATTCGTTCATGAAACTGATCTTGGTCGCCAGCATCGCGTTAGCGGCATACTTGGTCAACTCAGCAGAACGGACATCCATCGCAATGACCCGTTCCCTGCTCCTGTTAAAAGGGGCATACAACGCTTTGAGTAATTCTGCCGTTCGTGGATTGTCTGTGCCGATAACGATACGATCCGGTTTCATAAAATCGTCAATTGCCGCACCTTCTTTTAAAAACTCGGGATTGGATACGACATCAAATTCATAGTCCTTGCCCCGTGCTTTCAACACTTCAAGCATTCTGTTCTTAACTTTATCTGCAGTCCCTACCGGTACTGTCGACTTATCTATGACAACCCGATAGCCTTCCATATGTTCTGCAATGCTTTTGGCAACCGCCAATACATATTGCAAATCAGCAGAACCGTCTTCATCCGGCGGAGTTCCTACAGCAATAAACTGAAACAAACCGTGTTCGACTGCTTCCTTCGCATCTGACGTAAAACGTAAGCGTCCGGCAGCCTGGTTTTCCTTTACCATAGCGTCTAATCCTGGCTCAAAGATAGGAATAATTCCTTGTTTCAGCTTTTCTGTTTTTACCTGATCCACATCCATACAGATGACATCATTGCCGACTTCCGCCAAACAAGTTCCCGTCACCAAGCCCACATAGCCACTGCCAAATACGGTAATTTTCATAACTGATATCTAACCCTTTTCAATCCGGTTTAAAGTTAAAAACATATTTTAGTAACAAAATGACTGTAGACTAACATGATTGCCAAGTTTTTCGAATCAGTTAAAATCTGACCATGGACAAAACTATAATTTCAGTTCAGCAATTGATGAGCGGCTTTTCGCAAACCGATTCGCTGCAAATAGAGAAGGCTCTCGCCATTGTCAGCCAGACGGATGCGAGCCCGCCCAGCCTCAGGCCCAGAGGGATTGATGTCGCCATGATATTGATGGCGGTACACATCGATGTGGAGACCATTTTGGCCGCTCTCCTTAGTGATTCCCGCATTGCCGGACGTATTAGCGAGTCTGACATTGAATATCAATTCGGCTCGACCGTCGCGGCGCTGGTCAAAGATGTCAATTGGCTTAACAAACTAACCGTATATAACCTTGAAATGGCCAATCAGCCCAATCAGGCTGAAATATTACGGCGCATGTTGTTGGCCATGACTCATGATGTCCGGGCTGTCCTCATTAAACTCGCATACCGTATTCAACGGTTACGTAATCTTCACAGTGAAGATTACGATATGCGCCGTTTTATCGCGCAAGAGTCTTTAGATATTTATGCTCCGCTGGCAAATCGGCTGGGAATTAATCAGTTCAAATGGGAATTGGAAGATCTGGCTTTCCGTTATCTTGATCCTCAAAACTACCGTTTCATTGCAAAGTCTCTGGCGGATAACAGGAATCAGCGGGAAGCCTGTATTCAATCCTTCAAAGAAACATTATCCCAAGCGCTGGAAAATGAACATATTAAAGCGAAGGTTTATGGGCGCCCCAAACATATCTACAGCATCTGGAACAAGATGTTCCGGAAAAATCTGGCGTTTGAAGATTTGTACGACCTGTTGGCCGTGCGCGTCATCGTTGACAATATGGCTACCTGCTATGCCGTACTCGGACTTGTACACAGCCTTTGGCAATACATCCCAAAAGAATTTGATGATTACATAGCAAACCCCAAAGAAAACGGCTATCAGTCCTTGCATACCGTCATTCTTGATGCTCAGGGAAACCGGATAGAAGTCCAAATCCGGACGCGCGATATGCACGAATTTGCTGAACTCGGGGTAGCCGCCCATTGGCGTTATAAAGAAGGCAGTCAGCACAATGCTGCAACTGCAAAAAACATCGCCTCGTTGCGTAAACTGCTTGATGAGCGCGAAAACAATGCCATTCTGATCGAAAATTTCCGTACTGAATTATTCACCGATAGAGTGTTTGTATTAACGCCAGCCGGAAAACTGGTTGACTTGATCAAAGGAGCCACACCCCTGGACTTTGCTTATGCCATCCACACAGAGATCGGACATAGCTGCCGCGGAGCTAAAGTTGACGGCCAGATAAGACCGCTGACTTATCAGCTTAAATCCGGCCAACGGGTAGAAATTATCACCGTCAAAAACGGTTACCCCAATCTTAACTGGATTGATCCCAGCTTAGGCTATCTGAAAACATCCCGTGCCATCAGTAAAGTAAAGAGCTGGTTTAAGCAACAAAAGCAATGCGAAAACATCACTATCGGTAAACAGCTATTAGACAAGGAAGTGAAACGTCTGGGGGTTAAATCACTAAACCTTGACGAGTTGATTAAGCATTTCAAAATGGAGGATAGCAACCTCTTTTTTGAATCCTTGGGCCGCGGCGAAATTAACGCTCAACAAATTGCTCATGCACTGCAAATACCCGAACTGGAACCCGCTCATTTAAGGTACAGCCCGCAAAAAAACCTGCCTAGGTCACAAATTACTGTTGGCGGCATCGACAACATTGAAACATTGCTTGCGAAATGCTGCTCTCCTGTTAAAGGTGACGATATTATTGGTTTTATTTCGCATAAAAGAGGTATTACCATCCATCGCCGCAATTGCCCTAATATCATTGCACTTGATCCGGAAAAGAAGTTACAACTCATTGCTGCCGAGTGGAATAGTGGCCAGAAAACTCGCCACATCGTACCTATCGTCATCCATGCCTATAATAGCCAAACCCTGCTAAACGATGTCTCGCAGATTTTGTTCCAATCAAAAGTTCATATTACTGATGCGTCCTTAAGGACACATACCGATTTATCTGCGATATTGTATATGTCAATTCTGATTGAAAATACCGCTCAACTGAGCCAGGTACTGAGCAAGATCAGTCAATTGCCTACCATCACGGCAGTTAAACGCAAAACCTGATTCCGCCGGCTTAGCATCGAGCCACCTCTGAAACCTTCATACGTTATGCCACAACAGCAATCCCCCTATCTTGTTCTTATCGACGGTTCCTCATTTTTGTTTCGCGCTTATCATGCGGTACCGCCATTGACCAGTCCTCAAGGGTTACCGACCAATGCGATATACGGTGTAACAAACATGCTGCGCAAGTTAATGAATGATTACCCAACCGAATACATTGCAGTGATATTCGATGCTCCGGGAAAAACCTTTCGTCATGACTTGTATGATCAATATAAAGCCCATCGGCCGCCTATGCCCGATGATTTAAGAGTACAAATTGAACCGCTGCATCGCCTAATACAAAGTATGGGCTTACCATTAATCATGGAACCTGACGTTGAAGCCGATGACGTCATCGGTGCGCTTGCCCGGCAAGCTGAACAGCGTGATTTCAAAGTCGTCATCTCGACAGGCGATAAAGACATGGCGCAATTAGTATCCGACCACATTACGCTGGACAATACGATGTCCAATACCCGCACCGATATTCAAGGCGTGATTGAAAAGTTCGGCGTCAAGCCTGCACAAATCATTGATTATTTAGCGTTAATGGGAGATAGCGTTGATAACATTCCAGGCGTACCCAAAGTGGGCCCGAAAACGGCCGCCAAATGGCTGACTGAATACGGAACGCTGGAAAACCTGGTAGCCCATGCCGATCAGATAACCGGCAAAATTGGTGAAAACTTGCGTGCCAGCCTGGATCAGCTGCCCCTTTCAAAAGTACTGACGACGATAAAATGCGATATCCCTTTGCGTTATGAATTGGATGATTTGAAAATAGCTCCCATTGACAAGGCCGATTTAGCCGCTCAGCTCACTGAACTCGGTCTTTTATCCTGGCTTAAACAATTAAACAACGCCAGCGATTTGAGTCAGGCAAAAGCTGAGAGATTAATAGAGGACTGTCCACCAGTTGAACGCGAGTATGAAACTATTTTGACTGACCAGGATTTCAACCGCTGGTTTGAACAACTGAATAAAGCTTCACTGTTTGCATTTGATACCGAAACAACCAGTCTGGACTACAGCCAGGCAGAAATTGTCGGCGTATCTTTCGCAATAGAACCCGGTAAAGCGGCTTATGTGCCTTTAGCACACGATTATCCGGATGTTCCAGAACAGCTGGATAGAGCCTTGATATTGGAAAGATTGCGCCCACTTCTCGAAAACCCCAAAAAAGCCAAGCTGGGCCAAAATCTGAAATATGACGCGAATGTACTTGCCAATTATGACATAACGCTGAAAGGCATCACTGAAGATACCATGCTGGAATCTTATGTGTTAAACAGCACTGCAACAAAACATAACATGGACGATTTAGCAAAAGAGTACCTGGGCTTAACCACCATTCATTATGAAGATGTGACAGGAAAAGGTGTCAAACAGATTTCATTCAGTGAAGTGACCCTGGAACAAGCCACGCCCTATGCCGCTGAAGACGCTGATATTACCCTGAGACTGCATCACGTTCTCAGCGCTAAACTGAAAGAGCTACCTGCGCTGCTGGCGTTATATAAGGACATAGAAATCCCGTTGCTGAGTGTTTTGTCACGCATCGAAAGAAATGGTGTTCTGATTGATTGTGCGATGCTGGCTCAACACAGCCTGGAACTGGCCGGTCAGATTACTTCAATTGAACAACATGCTCACAATCTGGCCGGTAAAACCTTCAACCTGGGTTCCCCCAAACAAATACAATCGATCATTTATGATCAGATGAACATACCCGTTATCAAAAAAACGCCCAAAGGTCAGCCATCCACTGAAGAATCGGTGCTGCAGGAACTCGCAATTGACTACCCGCTACCCAAACTGATTCTGGACTACCGCAGTATGAGTAAGCTCAAATCCACCTATACCGACAAATTACCGCAGCAGATCAACCCCAAAACCGGCCGGGTTCATACCTCATATCATCAGGCGGTAGCGGCAACAGGCAGGCTATCTTCCTCAGATCCTAACCTGCAGAATATCCCTATCCGCAGTAGTGAGGGCCGCAGAATCCGTCAGGCATTCATTTCACCTGAAGGTTATAAAATTGTCGCAGCAGATTACTCTCAAATCGAACTGCGTATCATGGCCCATTTATCAGCTGACTCAGGCTTACTGGCGGCCTTCTCGCAAGGACAGGATATTCATAGTGCAACGGCAGCCGAGGTATTTGGCGTTTCATTGGATCAGGTAACATCAGACTTAAGACGTTCCGCCAAAGCCATCAATTTTGGGCTGATTTACGGCATGTCCTCTTACGGATTGGCGCAACAGCTCGGCTTGTCGCGTGGTCAGGCCCAATCGTATATTGATTTGTATTTTGCCCGTTATCCCGGCGTAAAACAGTATATGGAAAGAATCAAAGCTGTGGCCAAAGAACAGGGCTATGTAGAAACCTTGTTCGGCCGCAGGCTTTACCTGCCAGAAATTAATTCTCGCAATGCGGCTCGCCGGCAATACGCCGAGAGAACAGCCATCAACGCACCTATGCAAGGCACTGCGGCCGATATTATTAAACGCGCAATGATATCGGTTGATCAGTGGCTGCGGCATGATAAGCCTGATGCCAAAATGATTATGCAGGTACACGATGAATTGGTTTTTGAAATAGCGGAGACCGATCTAAATAAGTGCGTAGACAGGATTCGCTCGATTATGTGCTCGGCAGCTCAGCTTGATGTTCCTATGATTGTCGATATAGGTATAGGGAATAATTGGGATGAAGCCCATTAGTAAAAATAAAATTTTTTTGGAACTTTCTTAATAACCAATTATCTCACCGTTACGCGTTAACCATACGCTGAACCGGATTAGACGTTCCCCCTCAATGATCCGGTTCCTTTCCTCTAGCCCTCAGCACTATTACTCTGAGGGCTTTTTTTTGATCCCTCAAAAATCAAATATCTGGTTCATTTAATGGATCCGGATTAAACCATTGATCCAGCAAAGCGTGAATTTCATCGATCCCGACTTTTTTCAGTGCTGAAAATAGCTGCACTGAAACCTGTATTTCAGAATTCGCGAGCTCTTTTTGCACACCCAATAACGTATTTTTGGCCGCACCATAATTTAACTTGTCCGATTTGGTCAGGAGGATATGCAACGGTATTTTGGCGTGCCGACACCAGTCAACCATCTGTTTATCGAATTCCATCATGGGATGCCGAACGTCCATAACCAAGACAATGCCGCAAAGCGCCTTACGCCCGGTTAAATAACTTTCAATCATCACATGCCATTTCTTTTTGACCTGGACCGGAACCTTGGCATAACCATAACCCGGTAAATCGACAAAGCGTTTATGCTCATCAATGGCAAAAAAATTAAGCAGTTGGGTACGACCCGGTGTCTTGCTTATTCTTGCCAAAGATTTTTGTGAAGTGAGCGTATTGATCGCACTTGATTTTCCTGCATTTGAACGGCCGGCAAATGCTATTTCAAGACCATTGTCCTCAGGAGCACTGCGCAAATCCGGCGCGCTGTTAATAAATTTTGCTTGATGATAAACTGGATTCATCGTTGTCTCGCTAAGCCTTACTAATTAGAGTAGAATTCGACCAAAACAAAGAGCTTGAACGCCTATAAGCCTTGTAATTCATACCTTTACACTTATCAAGACTAACATCACTGATTATTTTTTCCGAAGGGGAATCTGATGAAGAAAAAACTGCTGGCACTTTCCATTTCTCTGGCATCTGCGTTAACACCCAACTTGTTACACGCCGAAGCAAATAGTAACACGGGTAAAGAAAAAGCCGCCGCCTGCGCTGGATGCCACGGCGAAGACGGAAACAGCATGGTATCAACATTCCCCAAGCTTGCACAGCAGCATTCTTCTTACTTGATCAAAGAATTAAAGGCTTTCAAGACCGGCACTCGGGTTAATGCCATGATGAACCCTCTAGCTATGGGTTTGAGTGATCAAGATATCGAAGATATCGCCGCTTATTACAGCTCAAAAAAGATTTCGGCAAATACCTTGCCTACTCTTGCCGTGGATGAAGAAGATGATGAACAAGCCGATGCGGATCCCAATAAAGCGGCTAAGAGCGATATCAACCAATTGATTGCCGAAGGTAGCGATTTATACCGTAATGGCGATATTAAAAGAGAGGTCTCGGCATGCATCGCTTGTCATGGCCCTTTTGGTGAAGGTAATAAACCGGCTGCTTTTCCTGCGATTAAGTCACAACACGCTGATTATCTGATAAAAACCTTGAACGATTTCAAATCAGGGGAACGTAGCAATAACCCTGAAAATATGATGCACATGATTGCTAAAAAAATGACTGAACAAGAAATCAATTCAGTATCCTATTATATTTCCATGATGAAACCTTAAAACCTGGGATTTTCTTAACTATGCATCGGAGCAACAAAACTAAGATGATACGCCGCTTAGGCTAGGCTCCCCGAGACAACCCAACCTGAATAATTACGGCTTTTTAGATTATAGTGTTCTGCTACCCACGGCTGAGATTCAAGCAATGCTTGAATCTCAGCAATAACAGTATTTGTTTATTAGCACAAAAAAGTTCTTTGTAAGCTGTCAAAAACCTAGAGTTTTTTATTGATTAGTATAAAGCTGCCAATTTAGCTTGATCCTTGGAAAACAGGCCCAAGCTAAAGCTTATATTTAACGCATCAGCCTGGTCACTGGTCAGCTAGAAAAATCTGGATTTTTCATAATTAAAAAACCTTGAATACAAGCTTAGTAGCTAATAATCTGCCTCAACTAAACAATTGGAGATCTTTTAATGCTTATTAAAAAACCCCGTAACATACTGCTTATGTTTTTTTTGTTAGGTATTTCAACGTTACTACAGGCTGAAAGTCAGGGCTATGAAGTTTTAAGCCCGGCACAGCCTACTCAAAATCCTGACAAAATAGAAATCATTGAGTTCTTTTGGTACGGCTGTCCTCACTGCTACCATTTGGAACCTGATTTAAACAAATGGCTCAAGAGCAAGCCCGACAATGTCGAGTTTATCCGAGTGCCTGCTGTATTTAGCAGTTTATGGGAAAAACACGCAAAAGCTTATTTCACAGCTGAAGCACTAGGTGTTGTTGACAAAGTGCATGCCGACTTTTTTGATGCCGTTCAAAACAAAAAACAAACTTTAGATTCTGAGGAAGCGCTACTTAAGTTTTTCACTTCTCATGGCGTTAGCGAAGCGGATTTTAAAAATGCATTTGGCTCTTTCCTGGTAGATGCTAAAGTTCGACAAGCTAAAGCTTTGGCACCTCGTTATGGTATTACCGGTGTACCTGCTATTATTATTAACGGTAAATATAAAACGAATGGCCCTCTTGCCAAATCGCAAGAGAACATGATCAACGTGATGAATCAGTTGATTAAACAGGAAAGCGGGAAGTAGTTTTAATTACGATTAATCTGACTAGCTCCTACTTTAAAAATTAACGGCAAACAGTGTTTGCCGTCCGGATTTAACAAATGACAGTAATTCATTGATTATGGCAACGTCCCTATATCACTCAAAAAGCTCTAATTCATTTCAACTGCAGAGTGTAAGTAAGAGCTTACTATTGCAGAGGTCAGCTTTATGAACTTTTTTAATAAAGGTGATGACGACAAATGGAAAGAAAAGTACTTAAACCTTCTCGATCAGCAGGAATTGGCTGAAAAATTGAGCGTTGAGAATGAAGAGCTACTCTGCAAAACAGTCGTAAGGCTGGCTTTGATCGCAAAGGGTTTCCAAAAGCCGCTTGACCCCTATATCGACAAGATTTATGCCGCTGTTAAATCCGGACTACAAAATAGCCAACTAAAACAAGATTTAGAAGCACTAACCAGAGCGGTTTTAACGCTAAATGAAATTGAGGAGACGGACAGTGCGGAAGTTACATCCTTGCTATTCGATTTTCTGGTTAAGCTTTATTCTGATGAAACGAAAGTTGAAACATTCAGACAAATTGAGAAAAAACAACTAAATAATGAGTTTAAATCTCGCAATGATTTGTTCAATGCACTTTTGGCAGTCACAGAACCCACTCCTGATAGCAAAGAACTGCATGTACCCGAATCCGTAGATTCAACAGAGAGAATTGCAACAAAAACGGTATGCAGCCAATTGTTGATGTTGCTCAACGACCTTGAAGTTCCTTTTGAGTTTGAAGAACGCGCTCAGCTTCTGCGTGATCAGCTACAGGCATCTCATAATGCTGCGTCGCTAAAATCATTGTTAAATCAGTTTGTGTCGTTATTGGTATCCATTAAAAATCATATGGAGTCGGAACAAAATGATATTCAGGAGTTTCTGTCCTATATCACCGATCAACTGACGGAACTGGGCTTACAAGCCAGTGATGCCAATGCTGCTTCACAACAATCCACATTAAGCCGAAATAAACTGGATCAGTTTGTGGCCGAGCAGATGCAAGACTTGCAAAAAACATCCGCTAATGCAACCAATCTTGATCCATTGAAACAAATCATTAACATGCGGCTTGAAGTCATAGCTCAACAAATAAAGCTGCATCGTGAACAAGATGAACAACAGCGACTCTTTGCACAAAAACAATTGGATGAGCTTAGCTGCCGCATTCTGAAAATGGAAACGGAAGCGGTAGAACTCAAATCGAGTTTAGTGATGGCTCACAACAAGGCCTTACGGGACCCGCTCACCGGCATAGGTAATCGTATTTCTTTTGATGAACGCATGGAAACCGAATTTTCACGCTGGCTACGTTATAAAACATCGCTGTCACTCATCATTTGGGATATTGATAATTTTAAAAAAATCAATGACACTTTCGGACATAAGGCTGGGGATAAAACGCTAAAGATAATAGCGCAATTATTGAGTGAAAATTGCCGTAATTCTGACTTCCTTTGCCGTTTTGGTGGTGAAGAATTCACAATGTTACTGCCAAATACTGACAGTGAGTCAGCTTTAACTCTCGCCAATAAATTAAGAATGATTATAGAAAGAACTCGGTTTTTATCGGGTGGCAAGACTATTGAAATTACCATTTCCTGCGGCATCAGTGATTTCAAAGAAAACGATGTCCCCGAGACCGTATTTGAAAGAGCAGACCGAGCTTTGTATGAGGCGAAAAACAATGGCCGAAACCAATGCATTATTGGCTAAGGAACGAGCATGAAACAACTTCTTCAAAAACTGGAAGGGATTCGGTGGCTCGATTGATAGGTGTCGACGTCAGGGATTGACGCCGTCAAGCCTACACGGACGTATTCACGGCGTCCTGTCAGACGAGTCACCGAACCCCACAAACAGTCCTGCTTATAGAGGTTATTTTGTGCTTATTCCTAAGTCATAATGAAATTTTTTCAACTTTTGCAATATCCCCCGGCATCATAGGTTTACCGAACAAATACCCCTGATAAAATTGGCATCCTAACTGCTTGAGAATGTTCAGTTGTTGAATTGTCTCTACTCCTTCTGCCAATGTTTTGATCCCAAGACTATGGCCCATTGCGATAACTGCTTTTACTATCGCCTGATCATTTTCATCAGATCCCAAACCATCAACAAAACTCCGGTCAATTTTGAGCTTGTCCAAAGGAAAACGCTTCAGATAAGAAAGTGAAGAATAACCCGTTCCAAAGTCATCCACAGCAAGACTCACACCTAAGGTCTTTAAATTGGCAAGTGTAATCAGAGCCTGATCCGCTTGCTCCATCAAAATGCCTTCCGTAATTTCAAGTTCCAAATATTCTGCCGGCAGTCCTGTTTCATCCAGTACTTTTTTAATCAGGGAGACCACATCCTGATTTCTAAATTGAACCGGTGATAAATTTACGGCGACATACAGAGGAGGATGGCCGTTATCCAGCCATGCTTTAGCTTGCGCGCAGGCATTAAGTAGAACCCACTCGCCTAATGTGATGATCAGTCCGGTTTCTTCAGTTAACGGAATAAATTGATTGGGTGAAATAATTCCAAGCTCAGGATCATTCCAACGCAGTAAAGCCTCAACTCCGACAATTTCATGTGATGAATCGGCTATTAAAGGCTGATATTGTAAAAAAAACTCTTTCCTTTCCAGTGCACGTCTTAAACGGCTTTCCAAATTAAGGCGTTCATTTGCTAAACGCGTAAGATCTTCCGTATAAAACCGGTATGTATTTCGTCCCTGATTTTTAGCCAGATACATTGCCGAATCCGAATGCTGTATCAATTCAGTCACTGAATCGGCATCATCCGGAAACAAACTGATGCCAATACTTGCGCCAATAAAAACCGTCTGGCCATTACTTAAGGTAAAAGGTTCAGCAATGCGATCTAACAACGATAAAGCTAATTCGACAGCATCCAACGTTTTTTCCATTTGTTCAATGACCACTAAAAACTCATCACCACCCAATCGTCCTAAGCTGTCTTCCTCTCTGAGCCGGTGATTTAATCGTTGTGCGACCGTAGCCAGTAATTCATCACCCATCGGGTGACCCATGCTGTCATTAACCGTTTTAAAATGGTCCAGATCAATAAACAACACCGCTATGCGGTTACCATGACGTTGCGCAACTTCAAGCGCATGTTTTAACCTTGACTGTATCAATAAACGGTTAGGTAAATGCGTCAGTGGATCATAATGAGCCAAATGTTCCAGACGTTCTTTTGACTGTTTAATTTGACTAATATCAGTAAAAACACCCACATAATTTGAAGCGTGGCCTAGCTCGTCATGAATGGTGCTAATACTAAGAAACTGGGGATAGAGCTCGCCATTTTTTCGTCGATTCCAAATTTCCCCCCGCCAGTGACCATTGTTAATTAAATCGTCCCATAAATCATGATAAAACTTATTGTCGTGACGACATGACCTGAGAATACTCGTGCCCTTACCCAAAACCTCTTCAGCTTTGTAACCGGTAATTTCACAAAAAGCCGGATTCACGGCCACAATGATCGATGAAAGATCGGTAATAACTGCGCCATCTTTGGTATTTTCAAAAACCGCTGCAGATCGCCTTAATGCCTCTAGTGCCAATTTTTGTTCAGTTATGTCCAGCCATGCACCTAAAATCTCGATTGCATTACCGTTATCATCATATAAAACATTAAAGTCGTCTCGGACCCACCGAAACTCGCCTTGTTTATTATAAAACCGGTATTCAATAACAGCGTGTCCTACCGTAAGAAGAGAATCAACTTTTACCATCACTCTGTCTCTGTCGTCCGGATGGATTTTTTTTAACCACCAATCCTGGGCTAAAGCCTCGCTCTGGCTATAACCGAAATCCTTAACAATATTATCGCTTATCCAACTGGTGCTGTAGGTTGAATCATTAATTTTCAATGTATATAAAACAATCGGACTGGCCGCTAGCAAATTGCTGAGCCTGTCAGTCGACGTTTTCAATGCCTGTTGTTCCAGTGATAATTCAGATTGATTATTGACTTTCTTAAGAACTTCCACCATTTCATAAAAATAGCTTTCGTCTTTACGCTCATTTAATCGTGTCAATGCCGCTTTGAGTTTAACCGGAAAATAAGTATCAAAGTCTGTCTCATTTGATAAATAGTCTTCCGCACCTACTTTAAATGCGGCTATTACTGATTCAAAATCACTTGTTTCGGTTATAACAATCACAGCCAGCGATAAGCGGTGCGATCGTATATAACGCAACAATTCCAAACTGTCCCCGGCGGGAAGTTTCAAATCAAGGAGAACGGCCTGATAACGTGGAGATTGCTCAAGACGATTTATTGCATCAGCAAGCGACGAAACCTTATCAAGCAAATAAACTTCGTTGATGTTTACATTTAACACAGGAGGCACATTCGAATTAACCGCGCTATCTTCTAGGTACAAAATTTCCATAAGATTCATAGTTATTGGGTTAATTAACACAGGACAATGTAATTTTCGCAGTGAAACTCAAACATTTTATTTAGTAAAACGACATTGACGATTAGCTTATTCAAACGTCTAAAACCACAAACCAACTGAAAGTTGTCTGATAAATACAGCGGTTGATTTTTAACTAACTCTATAGATCTAATTTTAGTTTGTAATTAACAAAGTTGTGCAAAACAAATATAAACTCCTCTTTATAAACGTTATTTATCCACTTTTAAACCTTTTTGAGTTTGCCCGCATTTGATTTCTGTTTGAAATTTATAGGCCGGAATTTGCTGCAAAGAGCATGAGGAGGAACACATCAACGTCAATTTAAATTGACCCACCTGAGAAAAATAGCCGCTGCTAGCGATTAGCAGGGATGGAACTTCATGTTGACTCAGCAATTATTAGAGGACACACGCGTGTAACTAGACAAGGGCTAATCTATGAGCCATAGCTAATAAATTACAGTTATCACGCAATTCGGTGCGCCGTTATTTGCACGAAGCGGCCGACGACGAAAAAAATCTATATTCGAGCGTTCAAACAGCAGCCTAAAAAACCAGTGGTACATTTTGAAAGACCGCCAGGTCAACAGATGTGAGTGGACTTCACTATCCACTTGCCGGGGTCGGCGGAAGGTCAAAGCTTTGGTGGCTATTATGGGTTACAAGCCGGGCCGGCTAGTGTTTTAGCTACCTCATCCCCAAGAAGACAGGCAGACAGGCATTGAAAAGGCTTTGCAATACTTAGGTAGCGCGCCAAGAGATCCCGTTCGATTATGTTTCAGGAATCATAAGCCAATGAGATCATTTTGGTGGTAGCCTTCTTCGACCTTTCGCCAATCTAAACCCTTCCGGCACGGGCTTGAATTTATCGCCATCCTGCGGCCATCGTTTTGCCCGGCTCTGGAAAGCCCGTAATTCGTCAATGTGCAACGTGGCGGCAATGACAAAATCATTGTCTCCACCGCGAACCCTTGCCAAATCTCGCATAAAAGACTCCTTGGCTGGAGACCTTACACGACTATCACCGTATTTACGGTTATTCACCAAAATGGTGTAGGCGTGAATATCCAATGCTGCGGATTCGACTAGCGAGGCAAAGGTTTCCAAATCCTGATTCCAGCTTAGCACCATCAACGCATCAAGCTCCCCCTGAAATTTCACCCTAGCTTTACTGTTTTGCAACTCTGAACAAACCATCACACCAAAGTGAGTGCCATTGTGGATATAAACTGGTTTGGCTTTATCTTTGATTCTCGAATACGCCCATTTCTTGCCAAACTTAGAGGTAAGCTCTTTATCTTCGCCAACCGCCGGTTCAAGTTTGGGTTGCCAAATTCTGACGGAAGCAGGAAATCCAAGCCTATTGTCCGTCAACACAAGACAGGCCTCGCTTAGAATTTCATCTTTAGCAAAATGCCGATATTCGGTTCCCGCGATCAAACTAATCCCGGCTGAACAAAGCCTGACAGCTACACTATCAACCCAAGCCAAGGGCAGTGATAGCTCTGGAAACAGCAAATAATCGGGCTTGGGATTTAATTTAAGCGCATGATTTACCAAATCGGCAATCCGGCGATAACGCACGCGTGAAAGGTTGGACTTATTACACGCCATCGCGGCCCAATCGCTATCATCGGTTTTGAGATTGGTCAAAGCGACAACAATTTTCCGTTTATTTTCCGTCCCAACATGGACATGCTTTGCCGGTCGCGAACGTTTTTTGTTCTCCTCACTATCTTGGAGCGTAGCGATTAAAGTCGGTTTTATCCAAACCCCTCGTATTGCCTGGGTATATTTGGCCCAAATAACTGAAGGTCTTTCTTGGGATATTTTGCCATCAGCCTGCCGTAATCCTACACACTCAGGGGCAAGCTCCGAGATTTCCAAAGCCGTGAGAGGACGTGTCGGAAACAGATAGGGTAAATAACTCTCTCCTTTACGATGACGCGATTCGACAGCAGCTAGCCGAGATGATCGAGTAGTTTTCAAAAAAAGTTCAAGAACATCTGTCTTGACGAGATCAGCCGATTTCATCAGTTTCAGAATTCGACTTTCCTTCTTGCCATCACGCCGACTAAGCAAGCTACTTGCAGAACGGCTCTTCAAAATGTGTTTGTAAGGTTCCTTGGCCAGATCAGCCATTGCCACCAAAGGCGCCTTCTGATGAAACTCTTCAAAGCCAAATTTCAGATCAAGCAATTGCTCAAACACAACCAAGCTATGGAAAATGCCTTCCAAAAAGAGTTTCGCCAAGCGCTTTTCTTTGGGTGAGCGCTCATTCGATAGCAATTGATCGGGATCGTAATAACGTGTCGCCGCGTCAATAAATAACCAAGTCAAAGTGCCCTTTAAATAACCCCACAAATCCTTGCCTGCCTTTACCTCAACACCATTAACGACAATGGCTCCACCTTGTTGAACCACTGCTTTCAACTGATCAAGTGATTCATAGGCTCGTAAAACAATCCGTTCGGCTTCATGCCACTCGTTGAGGTTAATGGCAAAACCCAACAAGCGCGGCAGATAGTTGAAATGCAGCAATTCTCATTTTAAAACCCTACCCGGAGTCAGGAATTGTGCCGTTGAGTCCTTTCAGCATAAACCGCATCAAATGATCCCAGTCATCGAATGGAAGATACTGCATTAAAGCGCGAAGATGTTCAAAAAAAGTC
>NZ_JAUSBX010000001.1 GCF_030651835.1 Methylicorpusculum sp.
GCGGAGCAGTTGACAGCGATCCAGCGCTGGTACCGAATCTTGAGTTCAGCGCTGGTTAAGTACCTCAAGGGGCGTCAATTGCAGCCGCCGGAATGCCTGCCAGCACCTGCTTAGTGGATTCAACCGCTCTTTTTAGGTTTAACCGAGCAAAAAACGTAGGCAAACGAGCAATCCCAGCCCTCTTTCAAGGCCTCAATAGTGACGATGTATTCAATAGGGCAAGCGGGATCGAACAAGTTCAAGCCGTCCAGTTCGCGCTGGTTGCCAGTGGCAATCGCGATAGTGTTGGCTTCGATATGTAAATCGTCGGTTAGATAGGTTTTCAACACATCAACCGTCACTTCGCCGTTTTTGGCTTCCGCTTGCAGTAAGGCAATTGGACGGATATAGGTTTCGTCTTGCAGTGCGTCCTGAGCCAATTTATTGCGGGTGATAACGGTATCGCGTACTGCGTCTTGCCAGTTTTGATGCTCGGTCAGAATGATCGGTAATTTGATCATCTCTTCGGCTTTCAATTCCGCTGCCGAAACATGATAAAGAATGTTGCTGCCATTAGTGCTTGAGGTGTTCGGGGTTGCGGTAAATTCAATAATGGCCGCTGGATGCACCCGTTGTAAGGTGTCAAACGTCAATGACGTTCTGGCATTATGTGCCTCATCTACAATCAACAGTGGTCGGTGTAAGGCCAGTAGATTAGCGAATGAGTATTTGATTTTACCCAACTCGTGGGCACTTAAACCTACTTCCTGGATGTCGGCTTCACTGACTTTTTCCAGCCTACCCAGATGAGGATGATTGGCGGGTAACTTGGCAAAATGCGGCTCGAAATTTTCGTGATAGGCGTACACCTTACGACCCGAGGTATCGTTGACGCGCAAATTTGCCAGTGTCGACACCACTACAATGGCTTTTTGGCCAATGTCTTGCGGCCTGATTTGGGTGACCTCGTCGATATCCAGCACCAAAACCTGATGGTTAAAGGCAAAATCGAGCTTTTCCCGGTAGGGATGACCGGACTTTTTCAAGGCTTCAACGGTTTGTTGCCGGATGGTATTGCTGGGTACTAGCCACAAAGTAATCGGAAAATCCACATCCAGATAGCTTTTAGCCGCGGTGACGATGGCATGGGATGCCAGCAGGGTTTTACCGCCGCCGGTGGGAATGCGAAAACACACATAAGGCACATAAGCAAAGCCGTAATCCCGATAGGCCAACGGCGGTAAGCCTTGATCTTGCAACGCTTCGGTATAAGCGTCCGTTACATTCTGCTGGTCGCGGGCCTTGGACAGAAAACTGTCCAGGGTATCGATTGCGCGTTGTTGGTAGCCTTTTAGTGTCAGCATCGTAAATTCAAAAGTCCTGTTTAATTCTGATTCTGTTGGCTTCATTGCATTCAGCCCACCAGCGATGGGCTTCACTGCGTTTAGCTCATCCTACAATTTTCCCACGTAGGATGGGCTGAGCAACGCGAAGCCCATCGCTGGCGGGCGGCAACACCAAACCCATCATTGTTAAGCTAATCATCCCCTTCAATCTCCTCAACACCATCTCCCAACCAATCCAAAGGATAAATCCCCGCCTGCACATGACGATGAAAACTGGAATGAGGCCAATCCCGCGCCCGCTGCACCCAACCGTGTTTCACCGGATTCCAATGGATGTAATCGACATGCCGGTTAAAATCATCCTGGTCGCGCAAGTAATGCTCCCAAAATCGCCGCTGCCAAATACCGCGTTCGCGTTTACCGGAGCGGCTTTTGGAAATGCTTTCGCCGCCGGGCAGGTGGCGAGAAAAATAGCCCTTGATCAAATTCCAGCGGGTCGAGAAATCCGCGTCGCCTTCCGGCAAAGTCCAGATGCAATGCAGATGTTCCGGCATGACCGCCACCGCAACCAACCGGAACGGATGGCGTTGTTTGGCATAGGCAAACGCGGTGCGCAACAAATCAATGTGTTCCACGAGCAAGTTACTCCGTCGATTTTCCAGATTCACGGTAAAAAACCACGAAGCGCCGGGAATGTACAAACGGCGATAGTCGGTCATGATCGATCCTTGATGAAGGGTTAGTTACGTATTCGGTTACCAGCGATGGGCTTCACGTTGTTCAACCCATTCTACAATCTTTGTCGTCTGCCGTTGATGGGCTTCATTGCATTCTGCCCATCCTACAACATGCCCCTCGTAGGATGGGCTGAGCAACGCGAAGCCCATCAAATCCATTGGGCCGAGCGATAACGCCGCCATCACAACGCCTTCACGTCGTAGGGAATTTGTTTGAAGGTAATGTTGTGCTCGGCCAGGCGGGACGGTCCCAGGCGGCAGCTTTCGCCGTAAATCGTGACCGGGCCGACGTGGTCGCCAAGGCCGGGCAATTCGGTCAGCACACGCGAGGTCAGCACGTTGCCGCCTTGTGGTCTCCGGTCGCCGAGGATCCCGTTATACAGCAGGTAATAAGCTTTGCCGTCATGAACACCCAAAAGTGCTGATTCGGCTGGCTTGGTCTGCGGCGTTTTGGTTTCCGCGTACCAAATATGCGCGGCCAGCGCAGCGAATTTGATGTCATTGTTGAGCTTACCGTAAGCGTCGAACACCGGCTCGCCCAGTTTGAAGAAGCGAAATCCGCCGCCGCCCGGCCAGTTGACGGCCTTGGAAATGCCGCCCTACTCGCCGTCGACGACTTTTTGCAAACGGGATTGGCAATGCGTTTGCGCGTGGTCGCCCATTTCGATACCGATGTAACGGCGGTTCATTTTGTGGGCCACTGCAGCGCTTGTGCCGGAACCGAGGAAACTGTCGAGGATGAGGTCGTTGGGGTTGATGGCTATACGGCATAACTGCCTTTTATAGTTCTAGTGGTAGAGTCAAAACGCCGATATTTGTTGACACTACAATAACCGTTCAATCCCGTATGATCTATGAAAAATTCTGGCCATATCAATGCCAACCTCAAGCGGAAAATAGATAAATCAAGTAAAACCTGACAGGATGGCGGCGTTGTTAGGGTTGTCTTGCGCAATAAACCACCCGATTTCTTCAAGATCATTTTCAGCTTCTGGCCATTTTAACAATACTGATATCAGAATTTCAGCCTTCCGATTGTTGGTCAGCAAGTCGTGCACGGCCTTGTTTCTTGCCCCTCTTCTTCGTTACTTACATGAAAAGGGTCTGAGCAATGATACTCAACTTATTTCACGTCCCTGCCTTATGGCTTGACACCACCGGGATAACTTTGGACGATTTTTTCTACTGCTTCACGGATGCGCTCGGCATTGGCTTCCGGATCGCTGACCGTGCCGGTGGCGATGCCGCGGAAGACCAGTTTTTGAGATTTGGCATCCACAAAATCAAGAATTAAAGTCCCTACCGTGTATTGGGATACATCGGTATAGACGGGCGGAGCTCCGGCCCACATGCCGTAACGGCCATAACGATAAGGGACACTCCCGTAGGACGATTGATTAACAACCCGCTTTTCCTTGGTTGAAATGTGCCGCACCACATGTAGATCTGCATTGCCGGCAACTTCGGCTATATTGCGGGTTGCAAGATGAGTCCGCAAGCTATCACGCAGCGCGGCTTCGCTTGACGGAGATAAGCCGACTGGATCGGTTGAAGGGGCCAGGGTATAGGTCCGGTAGTGATCAAAGGACGCCGAATGATCGTAATCGGTCGTGACAGAAACGCTGGAACAGGCTGACAGAGAGAGGCCCAAAGCGGCAAACAGGCATCGTTGTAATAATGTAGACATGGTAAGTGCTCTTGTTGTAGGTAAATTAAGCAGGATTTTCAGGCTCGTTTTGCTGAAGTTCCGGAGCTGCGGAATCGAGCGTTGCTATGTTTAAAGCATAACGGCGAATTCCCGGCATCGCGCTAAAGCCGTGAACAAAGATACTAAGCAACACCGTCATCATGACTGAAAGCCGTATATCGGAATCACCGGGTAAATTGGCATGCTGATCAAGATAAACCAGCCCTAAAACAATGGAAGCCAGTCCCCGCGGGCCGAACCAACCCATGAACAACACCGTGGACCGGCTTAAACCGCTGCCTATCAAAGCTAAGGCCACAGGCAACATACGGACAACGGTCAGGCTCAATAAGCCATAGATCACATGCACCGCAGCGAACTCCTGCCAGGATCGGGCGAAAAGCAATCCGAACAGGAAGAAAACGAAAAAGTCGAATAATTGGCCCCAGGTTTCTGTAAATTCAACACTGTGTCGGCCCGCTTCCGAGAACCCGGCCTGCACGGCGAAACCGGCAACATAAGCCGCGATAAACATGCTTGCCGCTGAAGCTTCGGAGGCCAGCACACCTAATAAGGGCAACGCCACCAGACCCAGTTGCTGCATAGGTTTAGCCATCCATTGCTTAAGACAAGCCAGACCGAGCAGATAGCCTCCGGCAAGGCCGATGACGCCACCGATCAAGGAGCCGTAACCGATCTGTTCGATCAGAAATTTGGTCAATACTGTGGTGACGCCTTCATGACTGTGCAGCGCCAAGACCGTGAAACACATTAAAAAGGGAACGGAAAGACCGTCATTGAGACCCGCCTCGATATTGAGCGCTTGACGGATACGCGCCGGCACCAGTGGACTGTTGACAATTACCGTCCCTAAGCCGGCATCGGTGGGCGCCAAAATGGCGGCGAGTATACCGGCCTCCAGCCAGGTAAACTGTCCGAAAACGAGCATTGCAGCGGCTGCACCCAGTACGATGGTTAGCAACATGCCTGTGGTCAGCAAGCGAATGGGCAGGTTGCGGTTTGCAATCAAACTCAAACTTTTTAGATTGATATGAGCCGCATCGGTAAACAGCGTCAATACCAATCCGATTTCAGCAATCAGCAATAAGCCGTCCCGATTCAGTTCCAGATGAGCATATTGCGCCGGAAAGGCCATAAACAGACAGATACCGGCCAGCGTAAATAGTATTGGCGCGGTGAAAAGTGTCCGTTCCAGACGCCGGGAAACCAGGCTATAAATGAATACCGTCAACAAATAAAAAGCAAAGAATTTCATAAAATGATTCTCCGGGCGGTCCCTATGAAGGGTCGATGATCGAGCGTTTAAACTGAGGCGCTCAAACCTGCTGATTGCATGACTATTGCTAACGGATTGCCTTAATCTTCTTTCAGCCAAAGCTGGGCTTTGAGTAAATCGTCCGGTTGAAAGTATTCTATGGGAAATTCCCTAAATCCCTTGGCGCTAAACATCAAGGCCATCTCCTCCCATTGTTTTTCACCCACGATGGCCATTTTTTCAATGTAAGCATCGTTTTCTGTCTGAAACGTTAAATCGCCCCAGTCACCCTCTTTTTCCCATCCTTTAAAATTTTCAGCAATTATCAACAAGCGGATATTACCTTGCTGGCGGATAATGCTGATGGCGGAATTCTGTATAGCGATCAATTGCGGATAACTCAATTTACCCGTAATTTTGACCGTGATAATGTTGTCGGTGTGATTTATGATTTCAGCAGTCATAGGATTTTTCTCGTGTCAGTTGATTGAATTTGGCAGCAAGACCATAAAATTAAATCATATCCATTTTTTAAGGCACTGTTCGCGTAAATAGTGGATGTCGCCCGGCAGGGATTGCCGGGGTCCAGAAGCCATGGATGGCGTTGGGCTTTCACATCCTTGTGACCTGGATTCGCTTACGCGGTCTAACGGCTCCGGCAATCCTAGCAATTCTCAATTTGGATTTAAAAAATAAATAATTTCAATAGGTTATATTTTTTATGATAGCCGGACTTTTTTGCAAGCCATTGAATTAAAAGGTAATATTTTTCAAATTGAGAATTACTGCCGGCAATCCATGTCGGAATGACGGCGTTAATTTACTTTCAACTGCTAACGCGAACATAGCCTTCTTTAAGCACTGTATTCGATCGATAGGTGATGATATAAAAGTTATGCTGGCTATCATGATCGATAGTTTAGCCTTATGTGGAATTATGAAAAAAATACTTAAACAACTTTTTTTGGGTTTGCTTCTCACCGGCATCACTGCCTGGGGAGTGCTGGCTCTATATTACGGCGATTCCATGACAAGTCCATGGCAAACAGGCTTTGCCGTCCTCTTTGGCCTATCAGGTATTTTAGCCTTGATGGATGTTCTGGGGCTCCGCTGGCGTTTTCGCTATTTTTGGGTGCATTTGACGCTGTTTATTATCGTCCTGATCGCTTGGCTCAGCATCGCGCCTTCCAATGATCGAGCCTGGCAACAAGATGTTGCAAAACTGGCCTATGCAACCATCGAGGGAGACCAGGTCACCCTGCATAATATCCGCAACTTCGATTATCGAAGCGAATTTGATTATGACCCCGCCTATTACGACAAAACCTATAACGTCAGCAAACTTGAAGAAGTCGAACTGCTCGCCTTTTACTGGATGGGCCCGGCTATCGCGCATACCATTCTGAGTTTCAACTTTGGCGAGCAAGGACACCTGGCCGTTTCCATCGAAACGCGTAAAGAATTGAATGAAGAATATTCCACCATCAAAGGCTTTTTCCGGCAATACGAGTTAATGTACATAGTCGCCGATGAGCGCGATGTCATTCGGCTTCGAACGAACTATCGCAACAACCCACCCGAACAGGGTTATCTTTTCAAACCTACTGGCGGAAAAGAAAACGGTCGCCGTCTCTTTCTCAGTTATATAGAAAAAATTAATGAGCTGTACGAAAAACCCGCGTTTTACAATACTTTACTGGACAATTGCACCGTTGCCATTTGGGAGAGAACTTGGGTCAATACCGAACACCTGGCCTTTTCGTGGAAAATTCTACTCAGGGATACCGCAGGCATAAAAATCCCGTCATAATGGTAATTTTGCGAAATACCTCAGGCCGACAAAGATGAAAGAAACCATTGCCCCGTCCGTCATGTTTACAGAAGAGCTTGCGGAATTGATTACCCGCTTGGTAAAACAAATTCCCTATGACTCTCGACGTCAGGCGATGGGTGATGTTGTGCAAACCTTGCTGGAAGGGAAATCGCGACAAGCTGAGGACGTGCTGGGTTGGAATCGACATACCGTAGAGTTGGGGATTAACGAATTTCGCACGGGTATGCGT
>NZ_JAUSBX010000011.1 GCF_030651835.1 Methylicorpusculum sp.
AACAGGCGCTGTACGCGCTCGATAATTTCGACCCGTTTGGCCAGGCCAATGTCTTATCCCGCGGCATGATCGGCGATATCGGCGGCCAGCCGATGGTCGCCTCACCGCTGTACAAGCAGCATTTCAACCTGGCAACCGGCGCGTGCTTTGAAGATGACACCGTCAAAGTCGCCACCTATCCCACCCGGATCGCCAATAACCGGGTCTCAGTCTGTGTCCAGGATGTCCCATGAAATATCATTACTCTATTGCCGACGTTTTTTATTGAAAAAATCGCGTCATCCTGCTTCGTCATAAACCTCTGTAGGGACGTAAAATCTTGCGTCTCTATCTTCCTGGTTTAATCTCCTTTCAACTCACTTTAAAAGCGATTTTTTCAAAACTCTCTTGAGCTTAAGCATTTCTTGGGTACATTGTTAAGGTCTGTACGAATGCCAAAGGTTTAGCAACCTGAGCATACAAACCACATCAACAAGGAATTCATTCTATGGCTGGCAAAATTCTGATTTACGGCGGTTATGGCGCAACCGGTTCGGCAACGGCTCGCGCTCTTGGTGAGCGTGGCAATGATCTTCATTTGGTTGGCCGAAATGAGGTCAAACTCAAGGCTCTTGCAACAGAGCTGGGCGCCGGTTATACCGTCGGCGATATCAATGACGCCACTCTTTTTGCCCGCGCATCAAGCGATGCGGGAGAGATTTTGAAAGGCTTAGTCTATGCCGTAGGTTCAATCAATTTACGAGGGCTTCAACGCCTCACCGAAGCCGATTTTCTCAATGACTTCAGGATCAATGCTTTGGGAGCGGCATTAGCCGTGCAGGCGGCTTTGCCGATGCTCAAGAAGAGCGTCGAAGGCGCATCGGTGCTGTTTTATTCCAGCGTAGCCGCTTTACAGGGTTTTGCCTTTCATGCCTCAGTCGGCATGGCTAAAGGCGCGGTGTCGGGCTTGACATTGTCGCTTGCAGCCGAGCTTGCTCCTAAAATACGCGTTAATGCGATAGCGCCTTCACTGACCCGAACACCTCTGGCTGATGGCATTCTTGCCAATGAAAAATTAGCCGCCGACATTGCCGAAATGCATGCCTTACAACGATTGGGAGAACCCGAGGATATTGCGGCTCTCAGCGCCTTTCTATTGTCATCTCAAGCCAGCTGGATAACCGGACAGATCATCAGTGTTGACGGAGGCCGATCAACTTTGCGCGTCAAAGGCTGATCAACCCGGATTGCCGGATAAACTCAGAACCGGCTATAAACTTCCTGATTAGCAAGCTGTTTAAGATCAAACGCTTTATCCGTTTAGTCGACCGAGTCATTTCTGCAGGGATTGCCAAAATCCAGACCCCATGGATAGCTCGAAGCTTACCCTCCATGACACTGGATGCCCGTTTCCAGGCGGGCATCACGGGCTTTAGCTTTAGCTGAAACAGCTTGTAATCAGGTTAAACTTTGACTCAAATGGCAATGAAGCCGCCTGATTATTTAGCCTGATCAATGTCACCTGAAATTCCAGCAATTCTCAGTTTGATCTTTTCGCCGTCATTTTGGTCTGGAAAAAGCCTTTTGAGGAACGCCGTAAACCCTTCCATGAGGACTTGACTGCAGCATCTGACCGCCAAGGAGGGTGGAAATGCAGATTTTGTCCGGAATAAAAATCTGCCCTGCTGCCGACATCCTCAAAAAGCTTCCCCAGCCCCTTTTTTGTTCAAATTGAGAATTGCTGCTGAAATTCACATTGACACTTTTATTGTCAAAGTGTCTTGTTTATTTACTATAGATGTTTAGACTTACCCCCCTGGTTAGTAAGCCGGGGTATTCTCCCGGCTATTTTATTTATAGATTTAAATCTTAGCGTGGATATGGATGAAAAATTGGTTTCGTTTTCTGTGTTTTTTTGTTCTAAGCTTCTTTGTTGCCGTTTTTATCTGGGCCAGCCATGCTGTTTTTGTCCTCGATAATGTCAATGTTTATTCAGAAAACGGACCGCTTGAAAACATGCAGGTTGGCTTGATAGCCATCAGTTGCTTCGTTTTTTTAACACCACTCGCACTGAAAAAGAGTTCGGAAAAACTGACCCACCTTTTTTGTTTTTGGCTTTGTTACAGTTTCCTAGTAAGGGAGTTAGACATTGAAAGACTTGACGCACCTGATTTCCTTGTGTTGATAGGCTCCGGTATTGGCAGAAATATTATATTGGCAGTGGGATTTATTTCACTAACGGGCTATGCCTTGTCTAAATTCTCTTACTATAAAGAAGTCGCTTTAGCCTTTCTTAAATCAAAGACAGGCTTATTATTAATGCTTGGCGGGCTGTTTCTAGTGATTGGAACGCTGTTTGAAATAAGTTCTTCAATTAATCAAAATGTCTTATTTGAAGAACTTTTTGAACTGGGCGGATACTGTTTTATTTTGGTGTCAGCTTTGTCTCTTAACTTCATTTCCACTCCGGAAACAAGTTCCGTCACAATGCCAGGCAAAATCTAAACTAGCTGGGTTTCCCAAGCCCTCGAGGTCAGTGCTTACGGCGCTGACCTCGCAAAACATTGAAGCGGTCAGGCAAAGCTAATGATGGTGAATGTGTTCGCGAATAACCGATTCATCCTCAACCACCAGATTTTTATTCAGTGACTGGGCAACCAAATCTGACACATGACTATTCAGTGACTCGCGCAACACCCCTAAAAAAGCAGGTGGCGCGACTAAAATCAGTTTTCCGTATTCGTTGTTGACGCGGCCCTGGTCAAGTTTAACGCCTATTTGTTTGGCAAACACCACCGCTTCGTGGTGTTTAAAATCGGTGGGGGCTTCAAAAGTATGGTCACCTTCACCATGGCCTCCAGCGATACCTCCCTGCCTATCGGATAGCTCATTCAACTCGCGCATTCTACCTTCGACATGAACCATTCCATCAAACTCCTGCATTGGCTCGGTCAGACTGGTCGATGAGAAAAATCTTGCTCTGGAACTATCAGCGACTACAACCCAGGTTACCAACATAAAACCCCCTACGCATTAAATTATCGACTTGCAAAATCTAGAATTGGATTAGTCATAACTTTCCCGAGGCAGACATGCCCAGCAGCATCAAGAAAGAAACAGTGATTTCGAAGCGGATTTTATACTTTGGAAATAAGGGCGTCTTAAAATTGAGTTTGAATTGAGTTGGAACGCAGATAGATGGTTTGTTTCCTGCACGAAAGCCCGTCTAAAAGCCAGCAGTCTACAGACTGGCTCAGCTGGAACGGGCCAGATCGTCAATGGCTGTTTTAACAATGCCATGAAGCGCTGTGCCGTCTTTTTCGCAATAGTCAATGATCTCGCGGCGCATTCTCGGATCCCAGGATCTTAAAATATGATTTCTGATGCCGACAGATGCCGCCTCTTTGTCACTTTCTGCGTTAAAAAAATCGCCTATGTCATTGGCCATTTTGATGAGTCTTTCTATATTCATGGTAATTCGTTCTTGATCAAGGAAGGATAAGGGGGATGTGTCAACCTACGGGAGTGAGCATAAACCACATGCTGATCATCGCGGGCAAAGCCGACCAGCGTCAGTCCGGTTTCTTCCGCCAAACGTATTGCCAAGCCTGTAGGTGCAGAAATGGCCGCCAGCATAACGATGCCCACACTGGCCGTTTTTTGAACCATTTCGTAGCTGGCCCGACTGGTCACAATCACAAAACCACCGGCTAGATTCTCTGCATTCGATAATAGCGAACCTATCAGTTTATCCAGCGCATTGTGCCGACCTACATCCTCGCGAATGTTTTGAATGCCGGAACCGGGGACAACCCAGGCTGCGGCATGGACGGCTCCGGTCAATTGATTAAGCCGCTGATGCAGCTTGATTTTATCCAATGTATTCAAAAGCTCGGCTGCGGTTACCGTCAACTCGCCTTGAACGGGCTCAGGACTGCGGACGGCTTGCTGCAGCGTACTGGCACCGCATAAGCCGCAACCGGTGCGGCCTGTTAAATTTCTGCCTTTATCTGACAAACATTGGAAGCGCTGCTCCGGAATTTTCAACCTGACTTCAATGCCATTGGAACGCGTCACGACGCGCGAATTAAGCAATTCGGAACGGTCCTTGATAATTCCTTCGGTGATACTGAAACCCAAGGCAAAATCTTCAAGGTTAGTCGGTGTCGCCAGCATCACAACATGCGGCTGACCGTTATAAACCAGAGAAACGGGGACTTCCTCGGCAATATAATCCTGCTGCACAATCTGCTCGCCCCCGGTCCAGCGTTCGACCCGGCTTTGCTGGTAACTGGGCCAACCCAGTTCCAGCGACGACGGCATAACAGCAGAGCCGTTAAGCATGGTGACTACCTTGTTCCAGCAATTCCAGTTGCTGCTGTGAAAATGCCTCGTATTTTTGCTGCCATTCTGATGATTGGCTTACTTTAGCGACCTGCACCGCGGTAACTTTATATTCCGGACAGTTGGTTGCCCAATCAGAGTTATCGGTGGTAATCACATTCGCACCCGATTCAGGAAAGTGGAACGTGGTGTAAACCACGCCCGGCTGAACCCGTTCGCTGATCAACGCACGTAACACAGTTTCACCGGAACGACTTTTAATTCCTACCCAATCGTCATTAACAATACCTCTGTCTTCGGCATCATGAGGATGAATTTCCAGGCGGTCTTCGGAATGCCAGGCGACATTTTCGGTACGTCGGGTTTGCGCGCCGACATTGTATTGCGACAGAATCCGGCCGGTGGTCAGAATCAGCGGGAACATGCGGGTTGTACGTTCCTGAGTCGCGACATACTCGGTCAGCATAAACAAGCCTTTACCACCGGGACGCATAAAGCTTTGCTCATGCATGGTCGGTGTGCCGTCTGGTGTTTCATCATTACAAGGCCACTGCACACTGCCCAGGCGGTCAATTTTTTCATAGCTAACGGACGCAAAAGAAGGCGTTAATCGGGCAATCTCGGCCATGATTTCGGAAGGATGCGAATAATTCATTGGATAGCCCATCGCATTGGACAGCAGTTGCGTAATCTCCCAGTCTTCATAACCACCCAAAGGTTTCATGACTTTACGCACGGGTGAAATACGGCGTTCGGCATTGGTGAAGGTGCCGTTTTTTTCCAGGAAAGACGAACCGGGCAAAAATACATGCGCAAATTTGGCGGTTTCATTCAAAAACAGATCCTGCACGATCACGCATTCCATTTCCCTTAGTGCATGGTGGACATGCTGAATGTCGGGGTCCGATTGCGCAATGTCCTCGCCTTCGACATAAAGCCCTTTAAAAGTGCCGTCACTGGCGGCATCGAACATATTCGGAATGCGCAAACCGGGTTCGGATTCAAGTATGACATTCCAGTCATTTTCAAACAGCGTGCGCGTTTCGGTATCGGACACATGGCGATATCCGGGGAACTCATGCGGAAACGAGCCCATGTCGCAGGAACCTTGAACGTTGTTTTGACCGCGCAACGGATTGACACCCACCCCTTCCCGGCCCAGATTACCTGTTGCCATCGCCAGATTGGCAATGCCGATGACTGTCGTTGAACCTTGACTGTGCTCGGTAACCCCCAAACCATAGTAAATGGCGCCATTGGCTCCGGTAGCATAAAGCCTGGCCGCTGCTCGCACATCAGCAGCCGGCACACCGGTCACTGCTTCTGTCACTTCAGGCGCATGGCGCGGATCGGCGATAAAGGTTGTCCATTTTTCGAATGCCGCCTTCTCGCAGCGTTCTTGCACAAAGTCTTGATCGACTAAATTTTCAGTGACGACAACATGTGCAATGGCATTGATCAAGGCAACGTTAGTACCGGGCCGCAGTTTCAGATGATAATCGGCTTTGACATGCGGGGTTTTGACCAAATCGATGCCGCGAGGATCTATAACAACCAGTTTTGCGCCTTGACGCAGACGTTTTTTCATCAACGACCCAAAAACCGGATGACCGTCCGTCGGGTTAGCACCGATAACCATGATGACATCAGCTTTCATCACCGAATCAAAGTTCTGGGTTCCGGACGATTCACCAAAGGTTTGTTTGAGCCCGTAGCCGGTGGGCGAATGGCAGACGCGGGCGCAGGTGTCGACATTATTATTACCGAAACCGGCGCGAACCAGTTTTTGCACCAGATACGTTTCTTCATTGGTGCAGCGCGATGACGTGATGCCGCCTATTGCACCAATACCATAATTTGCCTGGATGCGCTTCAACTCGGATGCGGCATAACTGATAGCCTCTTCCCAACTGACTTCCTGCCAGGGATCTTTGATGCTTTTACGAATCATCGGTTGGGTAATACGATCTTTATGCGTCGCATAACCGAACGCAAACCGGCCCTTGACACAGGAATGGCCATGATTGGCTTTGCCGTCTTTGTGCGGCACCATACGGATAACCTGATCGCCTTTCATTTCTGCCCGGAATGAACAGCCGACGCCGCAATAAGCACAGGTCGTAACAACCGCATGTTCAGGCTGACCATGCTCGATGACCGATTTTTCCATCAATGTCGCCGTTGGACAGGCTTGCACGCAAGCACCACATGAGACACATTCCGAATCCATAAAGGCTTCGTTTTGGCCGGGCGAGACTTTGGAATCAAATCCGCGTCCGTCTATGGTCAGTGCAAAGGTACCCTGGGTTTCCTCGCAGGCTCTGACACAACGGGAGCAGACGATACATTTACTGGGATCGAAGCTGAAATAAGGATTGCTTTCATCCTTCACCGCATTCAGATGATTTTCACCTTGAGGGTTATAACGGACCTCACGTAAGCCCACCGCACCGGCCATGTCCTGCAATTCGCAATCGCCGTTTGCCGAACAAGTCAAGCAATCCAGGGGATGGTCGGAAATATAGAGCTCCATGATCCCGCGGCGAACATCGGCCAGCTTTTTATTCTGCGTGACCACTTTCATGCCTTCGGCAACCGGAGTAATACAGGAAGCGGGCATACCTCGCGCGCCTTCAATCTGGACAACACACAGGCGACAGGAACCAAAAGGCTCGACGCTGTCAGTGGCGCATAATTTCGGAATATCGATACCGATGCTTGCTGCCGCCCGCATCACCGATGTTCCGGCAGGCGCTGTCACCTGAAATCCGTCGATTTCCAGATTAACCAGCGTAGAAGCAGTCCTGGCGGGTGTTCCAAAGTCTTGTTCTTTATTCATGGACATAGTATTTCCTCCAGAAAGTTTAAGCCGCTTCAGCTTGATCGGTCAGTCCGAAATCGAGCGGAAAATGGTTTAAGGCGCTTAAAACAGGATAAGGCGTCATTCCGCCCAGGGCGCACAAGGAGCCATTGAGCAGGGTGTCGCACAAATCGCGCAGTAACGGGATGTTTTTATTGAGTTCGCGGCCATTGATAATGTCATCCAGTACTTCCATGCCGCGCGTCGATCCTATCCGGCAGGGTGTGCATTTGCCACACGATTCTATGGCGCAAAACTCCATGCTGTAACGGGCCATTTCCGCCATATCGACCGTGTCATCGAAAACCACGATGCCGCCATGCCCGACAACGGCCCAAATAGCGGCAAACGCTTCATAATCCAGGGGTGTATCGAATTGTGATTCGGGTAAATAGGCCCCCAAAGGACCGCCGACCTGCACCGCCTTGATCGGTCTTCCGCTGGCTGAACCGCCGCCAAAGTCATAAAGCAATTCACGCAAGGTCAAACCGAATGCCAATTCAACCAAACCGGGACATTTGATATTACCGGCCAGTTGTATCGGTAAGGTTCCGCGCGAACGGCCCATGCCGAAATCGCGGTAGAATTCACCGCCTTTATCCAAAATGATAGGGACTGAAGCCAACGAGATAACATTATTGACGATAGTCGGTTTACCGAATAATCCGCTGATTGCGGGCAGTGGTGGCTTAAATCTGACCAAGCCACGTTTGCCTTCCAGGCTTTCCATTAGCGACGTTTCTTCACCACAGACATAAGCGCCGGCACCCAGGCGGACTTCCAACTCAAAGGTTTTACCGCTACCCTGAATGTTTTGACCCAGATAGCCTGCCGCATAAGCCTTAGCGATTGCGGTATTCAGCGCTTTGTGAGCATGCGGATATTCAACGCGCAAATAGATATAACCTTGCGTCGCTCCCACCGCAATACCGGCGATGGTCATGCCCTCTATCAGCACAAACGGATCGCCCTCCATCACCATGCGATCGGAAAAAGTACCCGAATCGCCTTCATCGGCATTACAGATAATGTATTTTTGATCCGCCTCGGCATTCAATACGGTATTCCATTTGATTCCGGTTGGAAATGCCGCACCGCCACGGCCACGCAAACCGGAATCGGTCACCTGCCTGACAATGTCTGCACCGCTGATGGTCAGCGCATTATTGAGACCACGGTAGCCGTCATGTGCCAGATAATCTTCCAGACTGACCGGATCGGTAAGCCCGATCCTGGCAAAAGTCAAACGTTGCTGTTTTTTAAAAAACGGCAGTTCTTCTGTTAAACCTAAAAACAAGGGGTGCGGACTGCCGCTCAGAAAGCCGGAATCGAACAATCCGGAGACATCATGCACTTGTACCGATCCATAAGCGACCCGGCCCAGCTCAGTCAGCACTTCCACTAAAGGCTCCAGCCAGAACAGTCCTCTTGAGCCATTTCGAATCAAGCGGATATCGATACCTCGCTGTTGCGCTTCCCGGCTGACTACCTGGGCAATTCGTTCCGCGCCCAACGCTAGTGCGCCTGAATCACAAGAGATATAAACAGTGACCGCCATGATTAAGCTCCTATCTCGACTAATGAACGATCAAAGGTTTCCGGAGAAACCCGCCCGAAAACCTCCGAGTCAATCTGCATCGCCGGTGAACAGGAACAAAGTCCCAGGCAATAAACCGGTTCCAAAGAGAACTTGCCGTCCGGAGTGGTTTCGTGAAAATCAATACCCAGCCTGTTTTTGACATGCGCTTCCAAGTGCTTACTGCCCATAGCCTGACACGATTCCGCCCGGCATAAATGAATCGTATGCTGACCCGGAGCCGATTCCCTGAAATAGTGATAAAAACTGATCACGCCATGCACTTCCGCACGCGACAAGTTCAGTTCTGAGGCGATAAAAGTAATGCTGTCTTTGGGAATATAGCCGAATGCATTTTGAATCTCATGCAGGATGGGCAGCAAAGCGCCGGGCTTATCCTTGAGGCGTGTAGTGATGTCTTGCAATGTCGTTTGCATCGAAGCGGTTTCAGTCATATTTATCTCGCTATGCGATCCGGATCGGCTCAGACACTCACGGATCGGAGCCGGGTAATTAAAAGTCACTTGGAATTGAGCCATCAGTCATTAAACCGGACGTTTTAAATTAGACAGGAGCAGTCAATCCTTCTGTAATGAAAGCAGGTCAATTATCTCTACTCTCGAGAATATCATGAGAATACTCTTTTGTAAAAAACACATAATAAAACATAATTTAACAATTTATAAAATGACTCGTTAAATTGATTATTTTTCCTATTTTTTATGTCTTTTAATTATAGGAACAAAGTTTGATCTGTAAAAATCACAATTTTTTGACCTTATTATCACTGATTCTGATAATGTCTTACGGGAAAGCCGGCCATACACTGAGATTGCTTGGACCTGATAAGCTCGCTATATTGTTGGGCCAAGTAATGCTTTTAGCGAGGTCTGTCCCTTGTCCGACATGATGACCGTTCATGAGGTTGCCGAATATTTGCGCGTAAAAGAACGCAAGATTTATGATTTAATTACTCAAAAACAAATTCCCTGCACCCGCGTGACCGGAAAATGGCTTTTTCCCAGGTATTTGATCGATATGTGGTTGATGCAAAACAGCGAGTCGGTCTCACAAGACACGTTATTCAGAACCGTTCCTGAAATTGTCGTAGGCAGTCATGACCCACTGTTGGAGTGGGCTTTACGCGAAAGCAGCCTGCCTATGGCCATGCAGGCCACCGGAAGTATGGAGGGTTTGAGCCGCTTTGCAGCTAGTGAAGCGCTGATCTGCGGCATGCATGTTCTGGATACCGAAAGCGGGGAGTTCAATGTCCCGGTGATTAAAAACGCGTTACCGGATCACAGCGTGGTCGCAATCGAGTGGGCTTGGCGTGAACAAGGACTGGTCGTCGCAGCGGGCAATCCTTTGCAAATCATTTGCATGGACGACCTGATCAACAAGAAAGCGGTTTTAATCGATAGGCAAAGCGGCGCAGGGAGCCGCATTTTGCTCGACTATTTGCTTGAAAAATCAGGGATAGACAAGACACAAATCAAAATCGCTGACAAACCTGCCCGAACCGAAATTGATGTAGGTCTGACCATCTCCAGCGGCAAAGCCGATGCCGGTATCGCGGTAGCTTCGGTCGCGAGGCAACTACATCTGGATTTTATCCCGTTGACAAAAGAACGCTTCGATCTGGTGATGCGGCGTTATGATTATTTCGAAGCTCCGGTTCAACGCCTGCTTGAATTTACACACACACCCGCATTTGCGGAAAAAGCCAGGGAACTGAGCGGTTATGATTTATCGGGTGCAGGTAAAGTCGTTTTGAATTTACGTTAAGTAAAGAGTAACCACTCGTCGGCTTTGAATTGATATCCAATTGGTCAATCGTATTAAAATTGCGCCAAAACCCATTTCATTTATCTCAACATGTCTATTCAATCGACCTTCAAACCGGCCTGGTGGCTTACCAATCAACATTTACAAACCATTTATCCCTCATTGTTCAGAACCGTACCCAATCCACCGGACTATTTCCGGGAACGACTGACGACACCGGATGATGATTTTATCGATGTTGATTTTTGCGGAACCGGTCCAAAGCCTTTAATCATGCTTTTACATGGTCTGACCGGAAGTTCGCAGTCGGGTTATATCAAAGGCCTGCAATCTGTTTTATTAAAAAAAGGGTTTCGAAGTGCTGCGCTCAACTTTCGTGGCTGTAGCGGCCAATCCAACAACAGCGCCCGTTGTTATCATTCGGGCGAGACTGAAGATATCCATTTTTTATATCAAACTCTGCGTGAACGCGAACCTCATACGCCGATTGGCGCAGCCGGTTTTTCTCTGGGCGGGAATGTTTTGCTCAAATGGCTGGGCGAACAAGGTGACAATTTGGATCTGTTTGGTGCCGTGGCCGTATCCGTTCCGTTGCTTCTGGGTCATTGTGCGACCAAGCTGGACCAGGGCATGTCGAGGCTTTACCGTAAGAACCTGTTAAAAGAACTAAAAGAATACATGACGCAAAAAGCGCAGCATTTGGAGCATATAGGCCGGCAAAGGGACTTAGACAGAATCAGGAAGCTGGGTGATTTATCGAATATCCGTTCATTCTGGCAGTACGATGACCGGGTTGTCGCCAGACTGCATGGCTTCAAGGATGTCAATGACTATTACCAGCGCTCCAGCTCACGCCAGTTTCTCAAATCGATTACCGTGCCGGTCTTGTTGATTCAGGCTGAAGATGACCCCTTTATGACACAGGAAGTGCTGCCGGCTTTGAATGAGGTTTCGGCAAGCGTCGAATTGGAATTTACCCCGAAAGGCGGGCATGTCGGTTTCGTTTCAGGCCGCCTGCCCTTGAGACCTGTCTTTTGGCTGGAGACACGCATCCCAGCCTTTTTCGATGAGAAATACAAAAAGCCAGAAGCGGCTAATTGATATCGATTGCGTGACAGTCTTTATTCCCGTTGCTGTCTCCAGCGGTAATAAACCTGACCGTCATCACATTGCCAGCTTAAGCGCTGGGTTCCGGTCTCACTGACAAGCTGTTTGCATTGGTGATCTTGTTTGAATTGCTCCCATTGCCCTTCATCCAGATTAGCACTGGCATAAAGACTCCAAAGCTTGAAAATAACCAGCGCGAAAATGCCTGCAATCATAATATCAACGGGTTTCGCGCGAAATTTCCGAAAGTTGAAGCTATTGGGAAGTTTGAAATTCATAGGTGCTCCTTTGGAACCAGGATTTAATCATACACGTTTGCAATTGCCTATCCTGCCTTAGGACAGCAATTCCCAGTTTCATAATTTCAGCGTCACTTTGAGCTGAGGGAAAGTTTTTAATAAATCCCCCTCGATCCCCCCCTTTTTTCAAAGGGGGAAGTGATTTGTAGCGATACCCTTAGTCTGAAATAGAAGAAGGCTGACAGTCCTAACTTTCGTCTTGATTGATTAAAGGCGCTACGGACTGCAAAAAAGGCGACAACACCTGATCAACTTCGGCCAATTCCGCCAGAATAATATCCAATGACTGCCCTTGATGGATGGCAAGATCCAACGCTGCAGCTTGACTGTGTATGACTTCTAAACCCAGGGTTGCGGAAACGCCTTTCAGTGTATGAGAAAGGCGTTTCGCCTTTTCCATTTCGCCCGTTGCCAGATGACTCCTCATTAATGCGACATCTTGTCCATGACCCTCTACAAACATTTTGAGCAGTTTGGCATATTTGGTCATATTGCCTCTGACAACGCTCAAACCGGCATCGAGATTCACCCCGTCAAGCCCCTCTAAAAGTGATCTCAAAGCATAATCGTCCTGAGCTTTTTTATCTTCATTGAGCTTAATTGAGCCGATTTTTTGATTTATTAACCACTTCAATATAATTTGGTAAAGCAGATCGGGATCGACAGGTTTGCCGATAAAGTCATTCATACCCGCATTTAAACAAAGCCGTCTATCCTCGTCAAAAGCATTTGCCGTCATTGCCAGAATGGGAACTTCTTTATTACCAGGCGATTGACGAATCAAGCGCGTGGCTTCCATGCCATCCATTACCGGCATTTTCATATCCATCAAAACCAGCGCATAAGACCGCAGCTCCATTTGCTGCACTGCTTTGAGACCATTATCGACAATATCTACCTGCAAACCAACTGCCGCCAGCAATTCGCGGGCTACCTCCTGATTGACAAGATCATCTTCTGCAACAAGAACCCGGACCTCTGCATATTGACTGCGCAAAGTTTGCTCTGCCACGTTACTCTCCTTACACGTCCAGGTCATTTGATCAGGAATATTTTGACTCTGGGTTTTACCTAATAAAACGGAAAACCAGAAAAGGCTGCCTTTTCCCAGTTGACTTTCGACACCTACATCACCCCCCATCAACAAGGCCAAACGCTTGGTAATCGCCAATCCTAGACCCGTGCCGCCAAACCTGCGCGTCGTCGACTCGTCGGCCTGGGTAAATGCTTTGAACAATTTTTTCTTTTGATCATCAGCCAGGCCGACACCCTGATCTTTAACCGCAATACGCAACATAACCGCTGCTTTGTCTGTTTCAATCACCTGGGATGTCACGGTAATTTGTCCGGAGTCGGAAAACTTGATCGCATTACCTAAAAAATTAATCAGCATCTGCCGCAAACGAAGTGCATCACCGATCAAAACCGCAGGAACTGTCGGATCATGTTCCATGACCAGTCGCAAACCTTTTTCTGCGGCTCGCTGGCCCACCATGCTTAGCGCATCACCCATCAAGCGTTGCGGTGCAAATTCACTCTGTTCAATGTTCAATTGCCCTGCTTCAATTTTTGATAAATCGAGAATATCATTGATGATAGCTAATAAATGCTGAGCCGCATCTTCAACCTTACCTAATTGGTTCCGGGAATGAGGATCGGTAATAGCCTTTCGCAGCAAATGCGTCAAACCAAGAATAGCATTCATTGGCGTCCGAATTTCATGGCTCATATTGGCCAGGAACGTACTTTTCGCCTGATTGGCTTCTTCAGCTTGCCTTTTGGCCTCAACCAGCTCAACGGTTCGAGTCTGCACCAGCTCTTCTAAATGCCCCCGATAGTTATTGAGCTCCTGCTCGGCTATTTTTCGTGAAGTTATATCCCGGCTAATACAAAATACCAACTTTTCGCCATCCCAAACGGTACCGCTGGCGCTGACTTCAACATCGAAAAGAAAACCATCTTTACGGCGATGCTGTGTTTCAAAAATAGTCTGGGTCTGTAACAGATTGGAAAAGTCTTTTTCAACCTGCTCTTGAGTAAAGCACGCATCGAAATCCCAAGTATAAAGATCCATCACCTCCTCGACGGTGTACCCCAGCATATCGGCAAAACGCTGATTAGCCTCACGCACCCGATGCTGCTGATCAATGATGACTATGCCGTCCCTTGAATTATCGATCAGCGCCTGACGACGTTCCATCTCGTACGCCAGTGATTTTTCAAGCTCTCTGTGCTGAGTGATATCCGTCCAGATCGCAACGATAAAGTAACAATTCTGCAGTTTGATCATCTGCTTGCTGATATTCATGTTTCGCAGGCGACCGTCTGCGTGCAGTAAAACCGTTTCAAAATTATCATTACCTGCTTCAAGCATACTCGAACTGCTATACTTGGCCGAAGCGGGCACAAGATCCTTAATCCCTAAAAGCTTGAAATCTTCCCGGTCATACCCTAATCCCAAGCAAGCTGCCGAATTGAATTCGACAAAGCGGCCCATAACCGGGTCAATCAACACTATCCCTACCGCCGCCTGTGTAACGATAGAACGGAAAATTTCGTTACGCTCCCGAAGCAGTCTAGCCGTTTTCCGCCTGTCCATAACACTCGCCAAACGCTCAGCTATGCTATCGATCAAGATGCGTTCTTCTGGTAAAAACAGCGACTCCACTTTAAACGGCGGCTCTGCTGTATAGATAACACTGACACTCCCTATCAGTTCCTGCTGGGATTTGATAGCCGCTGTCTGGACATAGGGACTATCCTGATAAAGATCACTGGTGTAAAACGTTCCACACCATTCAATACAAGCTCCGGCGATGTCGTTATATCGCCAACCATCGGGCAACAGATCGACTACTCCTTGCAGCATCACCTCCAGATCCTGCTCCACATTTTCAGTAATGCTGTACACAGCGTGCAAACATTTCTGCTCTTTGATACGCTCGTTAAGCGCCAACTGAATTTCCCGCCTGTCAGTGATATCCCGAGTAACACCTAAAACGCCTATCAACTGATTAGCACTGTCGTACATCGGCGTTTTTATTGTTTCAAAATACCCCCTGTAACCGCCGTCGGCAAAAGTCAGCCATTCTTCATTTACGCGAGACTGATTGGCTTTTATCGCCTCAAGATCATTTTTTCTGAAAAAATCAGCCTCTTCCTGACTGAAATAATCGTAATCTGATGTTCCTATCGCATCTTGTTCGGAAACGCCTAAAAGTCGCTCAAACATCCGGTTGCATGAAATGTAAAAACCTCCGGGATCTTTTACCCACACTAAATCAGGTATCGTTTCAATGAGGGTTCGCATCCTTACTTCACTCAGTTTTAAAGCAGCATCATTCTGCTTGCGTTCACTGATATCCCTGACAATCACCTGTATAAAAGTTTGCCCCTCCATGCTAAACGAATTTAAGTGAATCTCTGCATCAAATTCAGCGCCAGAAAGCTGTTTATGCCGCCATTCAAACAGACTAAGCTTTCCCTGCATGACTTGATCAATTTTAATTTTGACCAATTCGACAGAATCAGAGCCGTCCGGCTGAACCTGTGGCGAAAACACCGCCGGTGAGGCGCCTATAAATTCATCACGTTCACAACCAAAAAGCTGCAAGGCTTTTTCATTGCACGCTACAAACAGACCATCCTGGATTATCGCAATGGCATCGGCTGAGTTCTCGAATAATGTGCGGTATCGGATTTCGCTGGCATGGATTAGCGCTTCAGTCCTGGTACGCTCGGATATGTCGCTCCAAATAGCGACCAAGAAAGGCCGCTCTCTAAGATAGATCAGAAAGTTATTGGCGCGTATATACATCAACGCACCATTTTTATGTCGATGTACCGTTTCGAAAACATACATCCCGGCTTTAGCTATTTCTCTAATTTTAATCGCCACCTGATTGGCATCCATCTCGCCTTGTATATCAGGAATACTCAAATTAGAAAATTCCTCACGGGAATACCCCAACCCATGACAAGCCGCCTCGTTAAATTCTACAAAACGAAACGTATCAACATCAATCAGGCAAATGCCATCCGAGGCATTAGTCACTATGGCGCGATAAATTTCCTCACGTTCAGCCAAAGCGGTTTGTAAATATTCCTGGGGAGTAATGTCTTTGTAGGAAATAACCCGGCACGGGGCGTCTTTAATAACCAGGGACTTACTGCTGCGCGTTAGTACTCTGCCATCCTGACAATACAGCTTGTCGCGGATGACATCCCGGTCCAGATGAAGGCTTGAACCAAAAAAATCTCGATGATCCGGATCAATTAACTGATCCAAAACGTGTTGATGAAGAACTGTGTAGTCTGGTGTATTGACCAAATTAGCCGGAATTCGCCAAAGTTCGAAATAGCGATGATTGGCAATCAAAACTTTATTGTCTTGAGTGATGACCAGAATGCCCTCGTCGGTAGAATCCAAGGTCATCTTCAATAGCGCTTCCGTATGGAGTAACTGATCTTCCGTCCTTTTTTGCAGCGTAATATCGGTAAGCATCGAAAAACTACCGGCAAACTGATCATTTTCATCGGTAATTGCCGAGGTCGTGACTTTGACCCAAACGACTTGCCCGTCTTTGTCACGCATACGTTGTTCATATTCAGCCGGCAAGCCTTTTTTTACCTGCGCCATCAGCCGTCGATGATCATCCAGATCCTCATCCGGAATAAACCGGCTAATAGCCAGCCCAATCAGTTCAGGTTCAGACCAACCTAATAGCGCCGCGATACGCTTATTCACAAACGTGATTCGCTCGCTTGCATCCAGTGTCAAAATACCCTCGTTTGCCAGTTCCATAATGCGCTGATTACGCAGCTGACTTTCGGCTAAAGCCAGTTCGTTTACTTTGCGCTCCGTGATGTCCATCGATGTGCACAGACTGAGTTCAGGACGCCCCAACTGATCACGCCTGACCACCCTTGATCGCGTGTGTAACCAAAGCCAATCCGAGAGGTCAGATCTCATCCGGTAAACCACATCTACCAGGGGATTGTCAGCCTGCATCGCTTGATCAAACTGGAATATGACGCTGTCTTTATCATCAGGATGAACGAGCGCCAGCCAGTCATCAAAAGTCTTGGCCGCTTCCGCTGCTTCAATCCCCAATATTTTTAAACAGTTTTCCTGAAAACGCAGCCTGCCACTAACAAAGTCAATTTCCCAAAAGCCCAGATGGGTGACTTCTACCGCTAAACGTAAACGCTGTTCAATATGCCGACGACTCGCCGCTAACTTGTCCTTTTGATGCTGGGTCGCCGCCAACAAAATATTGGTACCAATTCGCTCCATTAAGCTGTGGCGACTGATAAGACCTTCCACTTTGCTTTGCTGATTAACAACCACCAGATGCTGCAATGATTGGCATTGCATAAGCTCTAACGCATCAAGAACCGCTGTAGTGCTTGGCACAGTCATAGCCGGCTGATGCATTATTTGCACGACCGGAATCAAGTTTAAAGGACTGGAATTCATCGCTGAAATGACAGCAGGAATATCTCGCTCAGTTAAAATCCCCAGCGATTTTTCGTCTTCCATGACCAACACATAGGAACTTTGTTTTAGCAACATCAAAGCTATTGCTTCATCTAAAGATGACGAAGAATGTATGCGCGGCAACTCCTTATCCATAATGCCATTAAGATCTCCCAACTGCCTTACCAACGTCACGCCCATATGCCTGAAAAAATCAGACTCACTGACGATACCGGCAACCAACTCGTGCTCATCGACAACCACAAGATGGCGGATTGGACGATCCAGAAACAGCGTTAAAGCTGTCTCAATAGTGCATTTTTTCTTAATCGTTACAACAGGCGAGGTCATGACCTCATTAATCGGAGTAAGAGGGGAAATATGCGCGTGAGCCAGTTTCAACAAATCCCGCTCAGTTAAAATTCCCAGCGGTTTGCCGTGTTCCGTTATAACAATCGAAGAAATTTGATCCTCAGCCATTTGTCTGGCCGCTTGACCCAGCAAACAATCCGAAGAGACCAGGCATACCGCAACGTTCATGATGTCGGCAGTGGTCAAATCATAAACTGATTTCAAGTGTTCACCCCTTTAAAACGAATGCACGATGGAGCATTAAATCCATGCTAATTGGAAAGCGTCATGGATCTTAAATTTTACCGCAAAACGTTGACTCATTAACCAAGCAACAGAATCAGATACAAATATCGTTTAAATTATGAAAAAGATATAGGCGATTAGAAATAAATCTGCTGAAAACTTGTGCGACAACACACATATTTAAATCAGTAAGAACAAAATCCGGGGCTTAGAAATCAGGCCCATGATTTATAACACCCTTATCTGTGAATTCAGCGATTAGCCCAGTCCTTTCTCTCCTTCAAATTGAGAATTACGCTTAAGAGCATTTCAAGCTAGTTTAATCTCAGTTTTAGGTTACAATATGGGGTTTTTCGATTCTGGACGCGTTTTGTAGGGGATAGCTCTCGCAGGTGAATGCTTAAACACAGTCACTCGAGCCGTAAGTAGTGCTGATGATCTTCATTTTGGATTTTAGCAGTGCAGACCCATTCCCACTGCAGAAACCGGTGATTAAAAGCGTTTCCCTAAGAAACCCGGGCATGTCCTGATGAAAAGTTTTTTATGCCTTAAGCCTTAACTTTTAGAGTACAAACATGACAGATCTATCGCTATACAGAAACATCGGCATATTCGCGCACGTGGATGCCGGGAAAACAACTACGACAGAGCGGATTCTTAAACTCACCGGAAAAATCCACAAAATTGGTGAAGTGCATGACGGCGCTGCGACCACAGATTTCATGGAACAAGAACAAGAACGCGGCATTACCATTCAATCTGCGGCGACTACCTGTTTCTGGAAAGATTATCGCTTTAACATTATTGACACTCCCGGGCACGTTGACTTTACCATTGAAGTTTACCGCTCGTTGAAAGTTCTTGATGGCGGGATCGGTGTTTTCTGTGGCTCCGGGGGCGTAGAACCGCAATCCGAAACCAACTGGCGCTATGCAAACGACTCAAAAGTTTCACGTGTTATCTACGTCAACAAACTGGATAGAACCGGCGCAGATTTCTACCGTGTGGTTAAGCAGGTTCAAGATGTTTTGGGTGCGGTTCCGGTTGTCATGACCCTGCCTATCGGCACTGAAGATGAGTTTGTCGGTGTTGTCGACTTGTTAACCGAAAAAGCCTGGATTTGGGATAACTCCGGCGACCCAATGAATTATGAAATCACTGACGTTCCTGCCAACATGCTGGAAGACGTTAAAAAATGGCGCGCCGAATTGATCGAAAAGGTTGTCGATCAAGATGACGATGTCATGGAAAAATACCTGGAAGGCGAAGAACCCGATATCGAAACACTGAAGCGATGCATCCGCAAAGGCGCTATCAAGATGGATTTCTTCCCAACTTTTTGCGGCTCATCGTTCAAAAACAAGGGCGTGCAATTGGTTCTGGATGGCGTTATTGATTATCTGCCATGCCCAACCGAAGTCAATCCCCAACCGGAAGTTGATTTGGAAGGCAACGAAACTGGTAACTTCGCTATCGTTGATCCCAACAGACCATTACGGGCACTGGCATTCAAGATCATGGACGACCGTTACGGTGCATTGACGTTCTTACGCATTTATTCCGGTCGTCTTGAAAAAGGCACCAACGTTTTAAATACGTTCACCGGCAAAACCGAACGTATTGGCCGTATCGTAGAAATGCATGCGGATAACCGCGCAGAAATCGATTCAGCACAAGCGGGTGACATTGTTGCCGTGTTGGGCATGAAAAACGTTCAAACCGGTCACACATTATGCGACCCGAAAGAACCGGCCACTTTAGAGCCTATGGTTTTCCCTGATCCGGTCATCTCAATCGCCGTGGCTCCAAAAGATAAAAGCGCATCAGAAAAAATGGGCGTTGCACTGGGCAAAATGATCCAGGAAGACCCTTCATTCCGCGTTGAAACCGATATCGACAGCGGTGAAACCATTCTTAAAGGGATGGGAGAACTGCATTTGGATATTAAAGTTGATATTCTGCGCAGAACGCATGGTGTTGACGTTATCGTTGGTAAACCCCAGGTGGCTTATCGCGAAACGATCACTCGCCGGGTTGAAGACAGCTACACGCATAAAAAGCAAACCGGTGGTTCAGGCCAATACGCGAAGATTGATTACGTTATTGAGCCAGGCGAACCGGGCAGCGGCTATGTTTTCGAATCAGCGGTTACCGGTGGTAACGTACCTAAAGAATACTGGCCTGCTGTTGATAAAGGCTTCAAAAACAGCCTGGACAAAGGTGTTTTGGCAGGATTCCCCTGCTTGGACTTCAAAGTTATTCTTACTGACGGTGGGTTCCACGCGGTTGACTCCTCGGCGATTGCTTTTGAAATTGCCGCCCGTGCCGCTTATCGCCAAACGGTTCCTAAAGCCGGCCCACAATTGATCGAACCGATCATGAAAATAGATGTATACACACCTGAAGATCACGTAGGTGATGTCATCGGTGACCTTAACCGCCGCCGCGGCATGATCAAGTCACAAGAAGCGGGCGTCACTGGCGTCCGGATCAAAGCCGAAGCACCGCTGAGCGAAATGTTTGGCTATATCGGTGATTTACGGACTATGACTTCAGGTCGCGGTCAGTTCTCCATGGAGTTTTCTCATTACTTACCTTGTCCGAAAAACGTTTCGGATGAGGTCATTAAAGAAACTTTGGAACGCAACGCTAAAAAGTAAGAATCGCTATTAATTAGCCGATTCAAAGCCCCTGGCAAACGTGTTTGCCAGGGGCTTTTTTTTACCTTAATTTTCACTGATCATTACCCAACCAGTGCCGAGAATATTCTGTTTCTCAGGATTATTTGGATTAAATCAATACACCATCAATCGATCAGCAATTCTCAGTTTGATCTTTTCGAAGTCAATTTGGTCCGGGAAAAGCCTTTTGAGGAACGCCGTAAACCCTTCCATGCGGACTTGACAGCAGCACCTGACAGCCGAAATGCAGATTTTGTCAGGAATAAAAACCTGCCCTGCTACCGACATCCTCAAAAAGATTCCCTCAGCCCTTTTTTCTCTTCAAATTGAGAATCGCTGTCAATCGATCAATGGAGGTTTTTTTGATCTTTAGCTTAATTATCAGTATGCTCGAGGTGTGAACTGAACTGAGGATTGACTTATGACCAAATCGACTTACCGGGAACGGTTACTTGCTCTGTCCAATCAGTTAATCAAAATCCAAAAACCGATTCAAATTTTGGATTCGATCAAATGGCCACGCGAGATAAGAACTGAATTTTTTGACCATAAATTTCGAAGACTACCCGCTGTTGACGCAGCGTTTTATCAGAAACAAACACCTAATTACGATGTCTCTGCGGTTTTTGAAGCGCTGAATGAGCTTCGCCTGACTATCGCACGCGAATTGGGTAAAACCGATCCGTTAGGCCTGATATTGCAAGACACAACAACCCAGTACATGCGGGTTATCAGCTTACTCCGCACACGCGGCACGCCTGATTTCTTAATGCACAGCCAATCACTCTACGGTTCGGCCAAAGACCATCTGTGCGGCGACAATAAAAGCCTGCTGGAACTCGGCGAAAGTTTATGCGGTATTTTTTCGTTACCGGGCGCCAAACATCTTAATCGCGCCTATCCCAAAGTATTTTCAGCGGAGGATGCCGTACAACGCTTATCTCAACGTTTGTCGAATCATTTTGGTGACGGTGCTCTGAGCGTTGTGCTGGATGATGGCATTGTTTCGGATGCCTCAGCGGGGGGAGATAAAATAAAAATCAATAAAAATGCCAGCTTTTCAGAACTAGACCTGCAAGTTCTGGAAGTTCATGAAGGCTGGGTGCATGTCGGAACAACCCTAAATGGTCGCAACCAGCCCTGGGCTACCTGGCTGAGTGTAGGTTCGCCCCGCATTACGGCGACACAGGAAGGTTTAGCCGTTCTAATCGAGACATTAACCTTTAGTTCATTTCCGAACCGGGCCAAGCGCATAAGCGATAGAGTGATTGCTATTGATATGGCTGAACAAGGTGCGGATTTTCTGGAAGTTTTTCACTATTTCTGCGACTCCGGCATCAGCCCAAGCGACAGCTATACGATTGCGCAGCGGGTCTTTAGAGGCGGCATGGTAAAAGGCGGGGCATGTTTTACCAAGGACTTATCGTATGTCAGAGGCTTTATTGAACTGGTTAACTTCATCAGAACCGCGACATTGGAAGGCGTACCTGAAATCTTACCGATGCTCTTCGTAGGCAAAGTGACGCTGGACGACATTCCCGTAATTTATGAACACTATCTTGATGGTTTAATCAGCCCACCTGAACATCTGCCACCCATGTTCAGAGACTTGAATGGACTTTATGTGTGGTTCGGTTTTTCATCGGGCATAGCTCAAATCAATATCAATAATGTACAAGACCATTTCAGCGAAATGTTCAGCCATATTGCCCGATTGCCCGCTGCTCCCAGTCCCGATTGTGAGCTAAGTTAATTCATTTCAAAAACTCACTGTATAATGAATCGGTTAATTTTTATTGAATATCAAGCCCATATCATTACACCTACCTTCACTTTTTTCTTCAGGAGCATTTTATGCAAAAACAGCAGTTTTATGCGTTAAGTTTAATCATTTTTTCAGCATGTTTTTTTTCGAAACTGTCTTTTGCCGCTGAAGACTTAGTAGCCGCCCAGCGCGTCATTGAAAAAAGCGCCACGCAAATTCAAGACAATCTGAAACTCCCCATTTATCAGAATGATTTCAATAAAGCGGCAAACTTTGTTGATGGAGTCGTCTCGCAATTTGTCGATATGCCAAGAGTCTCTTTACTGGTGCTGGGTAATAACATTCGCAAAGCGTCACCTGATCAAAGACAACGGTTTATGAACGAATTCAAGACGCTTCTTGTCCGGACATATACCCAGGCATTTCTTGAATATAAAGAGTGGCGGATTTCTTTTATGCCTAACAACGATTCAAAAGACGATGGCAGAACCATAGTCAGGGCCCAAGTCATTCAGCCCGGTAAACAACCCGTCAATATCAGTTACCGGATGATACTGAACAAAAAAGGTGAGTGGAAAGTTTATGACATCATGATAGAGGGCATTAGTCTTATCACCAATTACCGGACTACCTTTAATCAGGAAATTGCCCAGACCGGTTCTATCGACGGCGTAATTCAAAGTTTGGTAGACAAAAACAACAGATCCCGCCTGAATTAACAATCATTGTCATGAGTGCCCTGCATTAGTCTGCTTAAGTCGCTTTTTTGCGGGGGACATGCGGGCGCTTCAAAACCACCCCAACTCACAACATAAAGGCTGAAAAGTTTAAACTAAAGCTTCAGATCAAATTTACCTTTATAGTTGAACGGCAGCTTGATGAATTGATTGGCGAGTTGAATATCGCCTCTTAATTCATAACTCAATTTTTCATGCCTGGCTCTTTTGAGCAGGCGCAGCAACACACTGAGGTTTGAACTGACGGGCAAAGATATGACTTGGTCGCCGAATTCGGGGATGGTGATTTCTTGATCTGAAACACCCTGAGCAAATTTATACCCTTCCACATCAAGGAAATACTGCATGCCTTTTATGGATAAAGCGGCATCATTCGGATTTTGAACACGAAGTTTGAGTTTAAATCGCTGTTCAAACAAGCCTAGAGCAATGGGTGAGATACCGACCAGAGAAAGATGAGGTGTTTTAAAGTCACTGACAAAATAAGAACAAGCAGAAAGCCAACACGTAAAAAAGACAATTCCAATCAATTTTATTTTTTTCACAAGCCTCTCGTCGGCGGGCTGATTTTAAGATTTTTTACCCTGGAGGTTTATTGAATTTATTCGTCGGAATTGTCGAGAATCTTGACTTTTAGTAGATGGATGCGCCGACTGTCAGCCTTTAGCACTTCAAATCGAAACCGGTCCTCCACGACTTTCTCGCCTTTCTTGGGCAGATGACCCAGACGCGTCACAATAAAACCACCGACTGTATCGTATTCATCTGTCGCGAAATCAGTGGAAAAGTATTCGTCAAAATCTTCAATCGGAGTCAGCGCCTTTACCGTATATTCGGCATCGCTGCGTCTAAAAATATAATCTTCTTCATCGCCTTCCAGATCGTGTTCGTCTTCAATTTCACCCACAATCTGTTCCAGAACATCCTCTATCGTCACCAAACCGGCAGCAGCTCCGTATTCATCGACCACAATAGCCATATGATTGCGGTTGGTCCTGAACTCTTTGAGCAAAATATTCAATCGCTTGCTTTCCGGAACCACACTGACCGGGCGCATGATTTCTTCAATCTTGATGGTCAGGTCTGACAAAATATGGGACAACAAATCCTTTGCCAATAAGACGCCAACCACTTTACTACGGTCATCTTCTATAACCGGAAAACGAGAATGCCCATGTTCCAGCACTAAAGGCAGTATGGATTTAAGTTCGGCATCATGAGGAACCACCACCATTTGTACGCGCGGAATCATGATATCCCTGACGCGCATTTCAGAAACCTCCATGACACCTTCAATCATTGCAAACGCGTCACTGTCGATCAGATGATTATCTTTCGCTTCCCTGAGAATATCCATCAAATCCTCTTGATCCTGGGGATCACCGCTGAGCATTTGTCCGATTTTACTTAACCAGCTTTTTTGTGTGCCACCATTACTACTGTGAGGAGATTCCTCGCTCATGATTCGCATACCTCGTTATACGGGTTTTGGATATTTAATCGGGCTAAAATAGCAATTTCATGGGACTCCATTGCTTCGGCCTCAATCTCGTCAATATGATCAAAGCCTAACAAATGAAGCACGCCGTGTACAATGATATGAGCCCAATGGTCGTTTAGCAATTTATTTTGTTCAGTCGCTTCTTCCGCTAAAACCGGAGCACATACAACTAAATCGCCTAAGAGGTTAACTTCCAGAGAAACGCCCTCCGGCACTTCAAAAGGAAAACTTAAGACATTGGTGGAGCCGTTTTTATGACGGTATTGCTCGTTGAGCTCCGCGCTCTCTTCTTTATCGACAACCCGCACTACCAATTCCGCATCGTGGGCATGGCCGTCCAATGCTTCATCAACCCACTGGTGAATCAGTTCTTCGCTTGGTAAACCTGACGGATCAACCATCCACTGAATTTCAATATGATTCATTGAGGCGGCTTGTTATTTTTTTCAAAAGCCTCATAGGCGAGCACTATTCGCTGAACCAGAGGATGCCTGACCACGTCCTTGGCAGCAAAAAAAGTAAAACTGATGCCCTCCACATCTTTGAGCACCTGGAGCACATGACGTAACCCGGACATTTTTTCCGAAGGCAGATCAATTTGCGTGACATCACCGGTAACTACCGCTGTAGAACCAAAGCCGACCCGGGTCAGGAACATTTTGATCTGCTCGACCGTGGTATTTTGCGCCTCATCAAGAATAATAAATGAATCGTTTAGCGTTCTTCCCCGCATGAAAGCCAAAGGCGCCACTTCAATAACGTCTCGTTCAATCAATTTTTCGACACGTTCATAGCCCAGCATTTCGTACAAAGCATCATACAAAGGCCGCAGGTAAGGATCGACTTTTTGAGCCATATCGCCGGGCAAAAAACCCAACTTTTCACCCGCCTCTACTGCCGGACGCACCAAGATAATACGCCTGACTTTTTCAGCTTGTAAGGCATCGACTGCGCATGCAACCGCCAAATAAGTCTTACCGGTTCCCGCAGGCCCAACGCCAAAATTGATGTCGTGGGACATAATTTTTTTAAGGTAATTTTGCTGATTGGTACCGCGCCCTTTGACAACACCACGCTTGGTTTTAATCATCACATGATTATTGAGCTCAGTATCGGCATGCCCCGCATTAACGGCATCATCAATACTTGATTCCTGCATCGCCAGATGAACCTGTTCCGGCGTCAGGAGTTCCTGACCCGTGGATTCAAACAATTTGTGCATCACGGCACAGGCGGCTTTGACTGATTCGTCACCGCCTGTAACCTTGAAGTGATTGCCGCGATTGGCTATTTCGACTTTGAGCCGCGTTTCGATTTGCCTCAGGTGGCTATCAAATTGACCGCAAAGATTGGAGAGTCTGCCGTTATCCGACGGCAACAGGGTGATTTCCTCAGAATACATCTAATGTTTCAGCTTGATTTTTTATCTTATCGACTGAAGATTCAACCAGTCGGCCTCTAAGTGAATTGGGCAATGCCTCAGTAATAAATACGTCGACAAATTGTCCGGTCAAACGCGGATGCCCGATAAAATTAACCACGCGGTTATTTTCAGTTCTACCTTGCATTTGTAATAAGTTCTTTTTTGATTGCCCCTCAACCAAAATGGTTTGAGTGGTCCCAATCATGTTGTTTGAAATAGTGACCGCCATGTCGTTAATCAAGTCCTGCAATCGCTTGAGCCTCAACTTTTTGACATCCGCAGGCACATCATCCGGTAAATCGGCGGCCGGCGTGCCCGGTCTTTGGCTGTAAATAAAACTGTAGGACAGATCGAAACCGACTTCCCTTATCAGGCGCAGGGTATCTTCGAATTGTTCATCTGTCTCACCCGGAAACCCGATTATAAAATCAGACGACAAAGTCAAATTAGGCCTAACTTTACGCAATTTACGGATGGTTTCGATGTAGTCAGCCCGCACATGACCACGCTTCATTGCCTTAAGAATGGCGTCACTGCCGCTTTGCACCGGTAAATGTAAATGATTGACCAGTTTTGGAATTTCCGCAAAGGCATCGATTAAGCTATCGGTAAACTCAACAGGATTAGAGGTTACAAAGCGGATCCTGTCGATACCGTCAATCGCAGCCACATGATGCAACAGTAAGGCAAAATCGGCAATATCGCCGTCCGCCATCAGACCTCGGTAGGCATTGACATTTTGACCTAACAAACAGACTTCCCTAACGCCCTGGTCTGCCAAGGCCGAAATCTCGGTAAGCACATCATTCAGAGGACGACTGATTTCCTCTCCACGCGTATAGGGGACGACACAGAAAGTACAATATTTGCTGCATCCTTCCATCACCGATACGAATGCTTTTGGTCCCTCTGCTCTCGGTTCAGGCAACGCATCAAATTTCTCTATTTCAGGAAAACTGATATCGATAACCCGCCGCTTTTTACTACGCGCTTCATCCAGCAATTGCGGCAAACGATGCAAGGTTTGCGGGCCGAAAACGATGTCGACAAAAGGTGCACGTTGCTGAATCGCCGCACCTTCCTGACTGGCCACACAGCCACCGACGCCAATGATGACATCAGGACGCAGTTCCTTGAACGGTCGCCACACACCCAGCGCTGAAAATACTTTTTCCTGCGCTTTTTCGCGTACCGAACAGGTATTTAATAATAAAACGTCAGCCTCATCCGGCTTATCGGTCAACTCCAGTCCATGCGAGGCTTTGAGTACATCCCGCATCTTGTCGGAATCGTACTCGTTCATCTGGCAGCCGTTAGTCTGAATATAAAGTTTTTGGGTCATACAACACTGCAAATAAAGTTACACATCAAACACCGAACAACCCTTCCATCGTTATCCGGTATTTATAAAAAACAAGCAAAAAAGCCCGAGCTCTTTAAACACGGGCTTTAACTTTGGAATTAATTATACCCTGAAAAAATGATATTCAAACAAATCAGTATGATCTGCAATCTGATCCGGAATTCTTCTTAACTCAGTAAACTTCGAGCATTTGGCTAAACGGCGATCTAATTCCTGCGGACTTGCGCCACCTGTTTATAGGGGTTTGACGATAGCCACCACCCCAAATTTGGGGTGATCAAAATAATGTTGTTCGTTGAATTTAATCCGGCGCACTTCATTCAGTCGATAGAATTGGTTGGGTAACGGCTGAAATTCAAGGTCAAGAATCAACTCAAGATATTCACCTCGTTGAATACGGACAAACCCGCTAACTTCCCCACTCACATCCTTGATACGCACCGCTTCTCCGGTTGCATTGGCACTGAGAGTCTGTTGCCAGGCAGCATGCATCAAAACATTGTAGGAAAGCTGTACGGCCAATTTATCGTAAACCGGCTTAAGCATTTTTGCAGTTTCGGCAACGCTTCCCAAAACATCAATATCCAGAACGGCATCAGGCCATTGAATCCTGGTTTGCGTCTGATCAAACAATTCGGTGCTGGGCATATCTTGAGAAAACACAACCAGTTCGACTTGAAAGCTGTCTTCGGCGCAAACCTGAAAAACACATAAAACCAATCCGAAAAAAACACTCAACCGCATTAACTTTAACATCAAGATACCCTATGCTCTGGAGCCAACACTAAAACCAGCCTTTACGTTTAAAAATCCAATAAGGTGCAATTCCGGACAACACCATCAACAAAAGTGCACCCGGATAACCCCACAACCACTTCAGCTCGGGCATCATCTCAAAGTTCATCCCATAAATACTCGCAATCAGCGTCGGGGGCATAAATACCACAGCAGCGATGGAGAACGTCTTAATAATCTGATTCTGCTCAATATTAATGAAACCTAAAGCTGCATCCATCAAAAAGTTGATTTTTTCAAACATAAACGTGGTATGCGACAACAAGGTATCCATGTCGCGCATCATATCGTGAATAGGCAGTTGGACTTCCTTATCCAGACGCATATGCCGCTGTAAAAATGCGACTGAACGTTGCGTATCCATTAAACAGAGACGGATTTTACCGTTACTGTCTTCAAGCTTGGCCAATTGATCAATCCCATGTTCGTGGTCTGCATCATCTTCCTCAAGAATCTGATAACTGACCTGCTCCAGCAGGCAAAACACATCTTCAATCGCATCAGCCAGATTCTCAATTTTTTGACCAAATATTTCAATTAACAGGTTCTTAGGTGAATCAACTTCAACCTGTTGACGCCGCGCCCGCATCCGCAGCAGCCTGAAATCGGCCAAATCCAGTCCTTCTCTGAGCGAAATCAAGCGCTCGGGCTGTAAAATAAAGGCTACGGAAACCGTATCCAGGCGGCCTTCACTTTGGGCTAGAAACAAGGAATGGATATGAATTCCGTTCTCATCGATAAAATACCGGGCGGATGCCTCAATTTCATCGACTTCATCAGAATCAGGCAATTGCGTATGTAAAAACGTCTGCAGCTGGGTTCGCTCAAGCTCATTCGGATCATGCGCATCAATCCAGTGCGCTTCATAAAGCAGTTGTTTACGGATTTCCTTTGGCAGATATTGTGCGTTGAGAACGCCGTCTTTTATATTGCATAGTCTCAGCATGAGGCTATCTCTTTACCTGTATTTATGTGATAGATGTGATGTGCGAGCATTTTACCTGAAGCCTTGACGGATGAAGCATTTATCCGAAAACAGACCATCAATTCAGCACGCACTGGTATCTGCTCAGCCCCTCACATTTTAGTGGGTGTAGGTAGTTGATTGAAAAGGCTTCTGCAAGAAGGATGTTGCAGAGAGCTACAGGGACGTATTGATGCATCCTTTGAAATCAAGCACCTGCCCCTTAATTCAAAACGGGCGAGAGTTATACACACTGAATAACACATCAATCGTCAAAATAATGTAATGCTCCCAATAACGGTGTTTTCGGATTGAGTGATAACTTGACGGACACTTTGTCCAGCAAAGGCGTAAAACGGCCTTTTGCTTTAAACGCATCCATAAACACACCGTTCTGCAAGAAAGGGCGTATTTTCGGGCCGATACCTCCGCCGATATAGACGCCGCCAATTGCAAAGGATTTTAACACCAGATTTCCGGCTTCCGCCCCATACAACTCGGCAAACAACCGGACAGCCTCGGCACAAAGCGCGTCTTCTCCATTAACCCCCAAGCGGGAGATGATGGCATTCCGATCCACGCCTTCATTATAGAGGGCATTGACAGGAGGAACAGCAGGGCATTCCGGAGCAAATTGCTGCTCGCGTAGGAAATCGTATAAATGACTGAATCCGATACCGGAAATAAGCCGTTCGCAACTGACATGATCATTATATTTTCTGCGCATGTAACTCAGCAGCAAATCCTGTTGTGTATTTTGGGCAGCGAAATCGCAGTGGCCGCCTTCGGTCGCCAGCGGATGGTATTTTACACCGTCCCAGTACAATATGGCTTCACCCAGACCTGTTCCTGCGGCGATCACTGCGATATTGCCTGCGTGGCGCTGTGCATTAGGGTTGAGTTCCAGTAAATCTTTTTCAGGCAAATGCAACATACCCAGTGCCATCGCTTCCAGGTCATTCAATAGTCTGACCTTGGCCACATTCAGTTTAACTTTCAAATCTTCTGCATCCAGAATCCAAGGCAAATTGGTTGGATGACAACGCTGATCCAGCACAGGTCCGGCAACGCCAAAACAAACAGCTGAAAGGGTAACGCCATCCGGCAGAAACGCAGCAAGCAGTTGATCGAACTCCATAAAATCGGCGCTCGCATAGGTTTCTTCTCGCTCGCATACCAATGAACCGTCGGCTCCTTTTTTAAACAATGTCAATACTGTTTTGGTCCCACCTATATCGCCTGCAAGAATCATAGAATACCTTCTTGTTCTGAGTGTTGATTATTATCCAGTAAATGTATAAGGGCATCGAGCATTGCGTTTGCGACTTTATGCGGTGGTAACTGATAAAAGGCCTGCCAGGCGAAGGACACCTGTTCTTCATAATGCTCCTGCGCTTCAGGGTGACTTTCCAGCCAGGTTATGCGAACAGCATGACCAATGATGACATCAATAATCAAGGTATCGTCAATCTGCAAAGCCGGGTTTTCCTGCATTATCGAAGCCATAGCCAGAAGCGCCTCGACGGTCAGTTGCCGATAAACCGGAGACTGTATTTTATTGAGTAGATGACTGACAAAAAGTTTAAAGCTTTGTTCACCCGAGGTCATATGCGCCAAAGTGGTTTCACTGTCCAGACGTCGATTACTGTTGAACTTTTCACCTATCATCAAGCCTTTGCAGTGATGCAAAATTTCCCACACGCAGGCAAAGAAAGACTCATTTTCACGGCCGACGCTACCTTGCCGCTCCCGCCATTCATACCAATCTTCCGCATCATCCCTGCGGGCATCCATAGCCGGAGAAAAACGTGCGGTAGCCAACTCGCGCTGTTCACCATCAATATGCAACAGCTCGACCCGGCCTAATTGATCTTGAACCTGACTGTAATTCCTGAGTGTATCCTCAACTTTGGCTGCCAACTGATGGGGCGGCATGGCTAATATTTCGTTAAATGCCTGATCCAGCGTGCCATCGGAAAGCCGTTTTCGCGTCGCCAGAATTAATTGCAGAATATGTCCGACCCTGATGGTATGCATATCGGCAAACAACTCGGGATCGGATTTGATCAGCATGCCCAAATAGATAATCAGTTCCTGGATAAGAATCTGTTCACTGATATTTCCGGTGCTGTTATAGGTTCTGATCGTTTGCAGTATTTCCGAAGAATCTGCCGGACGCTTCAAAGTGGCTTTACCGCTGTATGCCCGACCTACCGTCAATTGATGCTGCCTGACTAATATTTCAGTAGCCGCCTGCTCAAGATTAATATCGTATTTACCCAGCAAACCGGCACAACGCCTGACTATATCCCAGACATGCAGGTCACCCGCCCTGGCATAAATCTCTTCCAGTAAATCTTTGACCGAGCAGTCTTCTGAATCGGGCGCCGTCAGGTTTAACGCGTAATCAAGCCCATGACGTAACGTTAATTGAGACAAGGCTTCCAACTGCCCGTAGAGGGACTGCCCTGACATCAAATAATCGATTAAACCGGCATCATCATTGATTTCAAAATCCATCGCGGCTTGAGCAGTCAAAAGCATCGGCGTCGAATTGTCACTGGACAATAAATGCGCGAACGGCCGCTCGGAGGTATCCGATAACGGCTCTGAAAACTCAAAATCATGCAAGTAATCAATTTTTTCATGGCTGGTCGCCGACGCCATATCGGATAAAGACCCCAAACGCACCGGAATAGTCTTGATCAAACCGCCTTGCAATTCCTTGATAAAATCAATCAGGACATCCCTGCCTTGATTTTTCAACATATTCCCTTTGATCGTCATGACCATCAGCGGATTGCCCTGCCTGTCCCAATGTCGGTAAACATAAGAAATTTCCAGACGTAACCGCTGAATCAGCAAGCGATTATCCATAGCCAGATAGAAACCTTTCTGGCTTAAAAACTGCGGCAAAAATACCAGGCGCTGATTGGCCAACACATAAATCTGCGAAGTCGCCAGCGTTCTTAACTGTCGGTCGGGACGCCCGGTCAAGCCAATCCGATCATTTCTGCCGATATGGGTATACGCTCTGGCCAGTTCACTCGCCTCACGCATCTGTATTGGAGCAATTTCAGCCAAGGTCTGCGTTGGAATACCTGCGCTCAGCAAATCTTTCTGGACGGCTTCATCCTCAGACAGCAAGGCAAACTGCATGGTTACTTCCTGAGTTTTTTTCGCTGTTTTGTGACGACCCAGCGGGTCGATATCATTGATATCAAGCAACCCGTCCTGAATCAAACTACCCAGCACATAAAGACTTTGCGCCCACACCAGTGGAATATTTTCATTGGGTTTACGAGGCTGACTGTGTGGCAATGCTTTTTCCGCCTCAATTAAATCACGCGGCACGCTATAAAGCTCGGGCAGCAATTTTTGTCCGTTCTGTTCAACCATGAGACGGTCAATTTTTTCACGGTAGTCTTTTGCGCCTTCCTGATGATTCGCGAAAAGCCGGTTCAACAGTAAATAAGTAAAAAACAGCGGCCATTCGCATTCAATGTCCATAAACTGCTTAAGTTCATGCGGATCATAATGCAGCCGGTGACTGTCCTCTATTTCTGTTTGATGCCCATCGAGTAAAAAACGCTTACAGCCGTAACGGCCTTGCAATTTATCGATAATAAGTTGTTCGGTCCTGTTACGCAGCGAATCCTGGTCAACAGCGAACGCGGGATAACCAATCACGCTAAGAACCGCAGAATCAACCTCTTTTGACAAGGATTCTCTGGGTAATAAGGATTCCAATGCGATACGGGTTCGGGCGATATCATCGCTAATGACATGGATCACAGCAGTTTGTCCGCCATTTTTACCGAACAGATTAAAACCGGACATGGCTTCCAGAGCCGCTTTAGCCATGCCGATTGAACTGGCGTTCAGCTCAGCAATACCATGATTGATCTTATTGCCTCGCTCCCATATGCCGTAATCGGGAGTTCGGTAAGTCCGACTGATGTAGTGAACCAGATTTTGGACAAAATTGACTTCGTCTATCGTAAAAATGATGCGTAATCCGGACGCGGTCATCTGCGCAAGCATCAACAAGAAGAGCGAGGTCGCATCGAGTTGCAGATGTCCCCATTCGCTGTCTCCCACCACAACATTCCCGGTTTTGGTGTCGTATTTGGCATGCAAGGCATCCAATGGATCCTGCGTATGCTTGAAGCGCTCGACTTTAAACGCCTGTCGCATCATCGCCGTCAGCAAGCCGCGCATCAGCTTGACAACGCTTTGCTCCAGTAGATAGGTTTTACCCTCTGCTTCACCAAGCCGCCGGTAAGCCAGTGCCAGGCCCCAGGCAGATAAAATACTGTAGACATTATCCCTGACCCACGCATCGGTATAATTACCGTGAATATTGACGGCCGTACTCGCCGGCAGCAATCCGCTGACCCAATCCTGTCGCTGCAGGATAATTTCGTTAACCTGACGGTAATAGGCATCGAGTTGAGCCAATTTTCCGTTGCTATTCTCTTCGCTAGAATCTGTCATATTTAAACGGTCTGTATTTTAAGAAATTAAGGATAAACACACATCTGAACCGTTTTAATAGTATGGTCTTCCTAACCCGTGCCCAATCATAAACCGATTGATTGCCTTGCACCAACTGACTTTTTACACAAAGGCGATTGATCTGCAGTGGTTGCGCACCATATTGCTACAAACTGTCATCAATCATCACGAAGCACTGGCTCAGGTAAATTGAATGACCGGCAAACTCAACGTCTTTGCAAACTGTTCCAATTGTTTTGTTGCCACATCGTCGACCCTGGCTTTGTCTGATGCCCATAAGACGATTGTGCGCGAAGTATCGACATGAACCAGCTCTATCCAATACAGCGTAATGAGCTCATGTTGACGAAGCTTTTTCTCCAGTTCTGTATAAAAAGGCTTTCGCCATCTGGGAGGCGGCCTATAGGTCACTCTATATCTTAACGCAAGTCCAAGGTAATGAGCGACTGGCTCCTCCCACTGTCCCTTCGATGATTCCATCCTGACCTTATCAACAGACAAACGCAGTCGAAACCAGGCAGGCACACCTCTATAAATCCAACGCACCCAAAGAACGCCCGTCAAAAGCGTCAAAGGAACTGACGAAACACCGAAAGCAAACATAACAGGATCAAAAGGCTCATCCGTCAACCATACCCCCGAACTGATCAAAGCGACGAATCCTAGTGCAATTTTGAGTATCAGGCGTTCGTTATTGCGTCTATCAAGTCCGGGCTTTAACTCGACTATCCACGGTAATTGCCGGGGATTAAACGGCTTTTTAATATTTCGGAATAATTCAGCATAATAGGCTTGTCGAGCCGACGGCTTCTTCAAAACTATTGTGCTGTTATCGACAGGCAATGATGACTTGCTCATGAGTCCTCTATAAAGAAATGTACTTACCCTTCAGCGAGTTGATACAAAAAGTAAGATTTAAAAGATCAAGGCTTAGTCTTGATTTCTTGATATTCAATAATAAGCCGTACTTGCGCATCAAAGGGCACTTTTTCACTTTTTGATAAGTCGCTGTGATGAACCGTTGAATCGCCGATCAAGACTTTTTCAACATTCACTGCGATTACGGTATAGGGCGAACCTTCAAAAAACGCTTGTAGTCGCCGGATAAAAACCGGTTCCGATAAGATGCGGGAAACAAACCGGTTATCTCCCCCACTTAAACTCCGCCCTTTGTGAATATCCCAATCAATTGAAGCAAGTGATGCTTCAATAAGATAATCGACCAGCCACGGATAATTTATTGCCCGCCCCAGGTTGACACTGCGCACTTTCCAATCCAAGTCTGCCCATGCATTTAATTGGGTTTTAATCCCCTCACGTAAAGCTGTCTCGCTGACTAAACACTGGCTATAATCTTCACCAACAGGCCTTACTCTGGCCTCTCGACTCTTTTCAGATAACTCAATAATCAATTCGCATCCCTGCTGTTGCGCCAAAATCTGAGATTGAGGAAACAGGGCAAGCGTTAAAATCCATAACATAGCGTTCATCTTTTTACCGTCATTTTAACTTCTCGCCCGCTTTGATTTAAGGTCGTAGGCGATTGATTTTAAAGGACGCACCAATCCATCCCTGTTGCAGAAGCCTTTTCAATCAACCATCTACACCCAATGAAATAGAAAGGGGGGGTGAGCTGATACCTTAATTTTGTGACTTAATTAAGCATCAAGCTTGCAGAAAAAGGCAAGCAATCCTATGCTCAAATTATTGGTTTAATAAGACTCACCTCCTTTTCAATGTCCGATTTCGACCCTACATACGGCTACACCCTGGATCAACTGCTACGGATCGAACCGCCAACGCCGCCGGAAGATTTTACAGCGTTTTGGCAGTCGCGCTATCAACGAGCCGTGCAGATAAAACCAAACGCGCGCATCACCCTTGAAAACACCAGTCATGATGATTTTGAGTGCTACGACTTGAAATACCGCTCCACAGACGCTGTCGAGATTGGCGGCTGGGCTTTGATCCCCAAACATAGCAAGGTCAGGCGGGGCATCATTGTCGGACACGGTTATGGCGGTCGGGATGAACCGGATTTCAATCTGCCTGTTTCCGGAGCGGCCTTTCTGTTTCCTTGCTTTCGAGGGATGTCTAAAAGCCGGTGCGAAACGATTTCTGACGATCCCAGTGTTCATGTTTTACATAACATTGACGATAGGGATCGCTACGTTTTAGGCGGTTGCGTGGAGGACCTTTGGCTTGCGGTTTCTGCATTGCTTGAGTTATTTCCATCCGTTGCCGGACATGTTGCCTATCTCGGCATCAGCTTCGGTGGAGGAATTGGCGCACTGGCATTACCCTGGGATGCCCGCATTCAGCGCGCACATTTCAACGTACCCAGTTTCGGAAATAATCCGTTGCGCCTGCAATTACCGACCTGGGGTAGCGCGGCGGCGGTGCAAAACTATCAGCAGCAATACGGTCCTATTCTGGCAACATTAAACTATTATGATGCCGCAATATCCGCCCGTCACATCCAGGTCCCCGTATATATAGCAGCGGCCCTGGCTGACCCGGCGGTTGCTCCGCCCGGACAATTCAGCATTTACAATGCGCTGTCCGGGGAGAAAAAGCTATTCGTACTCGACAGGGGCCATTCGGAATACTTGGGACAGGCAGAGCAGGAACGTGATTTGTTATCAGAATTGCAGGCATTTTTCAGCGAATTATAAACTCACGCGATTGATAGCCCGGCTCATCGTTCAGTCAGGCTCTCATGACCGTACTGCATCAGCGGACTAAGGAAATATTCAATCACACGGCGTTTGCCGGTCTTTATCTCAACCGTAACCGCCATTCCGGGACTCAGATTCACCTCGGTTCCCTCGATATTCATCGTCGAACGGTCCATTTTTACTCGAGCCGAATAGATCAAGCCGCGTTTTTCATCATTGATTGCATCATGCGATACAGATGCCATCTTGGCATGAAGAGTCCCGTATTTAGTGTATTGAAATGTTTCAATTTTAACCTCGGCGGCCTGATTGGCCTTTACAAATCCTATGTCTTTATTTTCTATAAAGGCTTCCACTTCAAGCGGATTATCACTTGGCACCACGGACATCAACGGTTGTGCCGGCGTCACCACGCCGCCTACCGTATGAACCGACAGTTGCTGAACAGTGCCGTCTACGGGCGAAGTCAGCTTCATGAGTTTACTGCGTTGGGTGGCTTTGAGTACCTCTTGCTCCAAAGTTTCGACTTTTTGCTGCCCTTCGATCATGCTGTCCAGGGTTATACGTCGTGTTTCAGCAGCCAACTCCGTCCGTTGTGCAAGCATCCTGGATTTCATCGCATCAATTTCCTTAAGCCGGCTTTTTAGATTGGCAAGGTTGCCTTCCTGCTCTATCCGGTTTTGCTCCTGCTCCAAAAAGTCATGCCTGGATACAAAATGTAGCTCAACCAAATTCTTATAATCCTCCGCTCTTTGCCGCGCAATAGGCACGATCAATTCCAGCTTGCGCACAAGTATTTGGGTTGAATGCAATTCAGCTGCGTACCGAGAAATTTCCGAGTTGATCACAGCATTCTTGGCAAGGTATTCGCCAAATTGTGCCGACAGCAATCGTTTGGCCTCCTGAAACTTATCCTCATCATTGACATCGCTATCAGGATGACGTTTTAAACTGGGACTTGTCCCTTTGTCGAGTGCGGCAAGCATAGCCAGACCTCGGGCAACTTGAAGACGAGCGCTAATCAGGTCACTTTGCAGACGATGCTGATCAGCCAATGCTGTGGTTGGGTCCAGCTCTATCAACACCTCGCCGGTCATCACAAACTGGCCATCGGTCACATAGATAGCTTTAACAGTAGCCGCTTCCAACGATTGAATCGTCTTGATGCGGTCATTGGGAACAATTTTGCCTTGAGCGCTGGCAACCACATCAATCCTGCCGAAGACAGCCCACAAAAATGCGAGTCCAGCAAAAGCAACCAACATCCCCGCTGCAAGCCTCGGTGTTGGAGAAACGGGAGTTTCCTGCAAGGCCAATGCCGCAGGAAGAAACTGAGCCTCATCTTGTAAACGTTTTTGAAGATCATGTTCTGCACGATGTTCCCAGGCATACACAAATATGGCGCCGTAACGTTTGAATAAATCGCAACATGCATCAAATTGCAAACTCATGCTCATGATTTCACCCCTGCTGCAAACTGAACAATCGCGAATAGTAGCCCACGCTTTGGGTTAAAAGTTCGGCATGAGTGCCTTCTTCAACGATTTGCCCGCGATCCATCACGATGATGCGATTCGCATCTCTCACCGCACTGAGCCGATGCGCAATGATAATGACAGTGCGTCCTTTACTGATCGCTTTCATATTAAGCTGAATGATGTGCTCACTCTCGTAATCCAGCGCACTGGTGGCTTCGTCAAAAATTAGAATGCGCGGGTCGTTGATCAAGGCGCGTGCGATCGCAATGCGTTGCCGTTGGCCTCCCGAAAGTGTCGAACCATGCTCACCGACCGGAGTATCATAGCCTTCCGGCAATTCCGAAATAAAACCATGCGCGCCAGAGAGCTTGGCCATATGAATTATCTTTTCAATCGGCGCACCAGGATTGGAAAGCGCAATATTGTCACGAATACTTCGATTGAACAGGACATTCTCCTGTAACACTACACCGATTTGTCTGCGCAATGAAGACGCATCCACCAAGGCTAAATCCATACCATCGACTAATATCCGACCTCGTTCAGGTACATAAAGTCGCTGCATCAGTTTTGCCAGCGTGCTCTTACCTGAACCGGAATGGCCGACCACACCAATGACCTCACCGGGAGAAATATCTAAGCGGATATTTTTAAGCACTTCCGGCCCGCCTGGGGTATACCGGAAAACAACATCATCCAATGTCAGATGGCCAGTTATAAGCGGTAACGCGCTTTTATTACCCGAAATCTCGGTATGCGTATTAAGAATATCGCCCAATCGCTGCATCGAAATGCCAATCTGCTGAAAATCCGTCCACAATGACGCCAACCGGATCACAGGCTGCGCCACTTGACCCGCCAACATATTGAAAGCAATCAACTGACCTACAGTTAATTGGCCGTCAATCACCAGGCGCGCACCCAAATACATCGTAGCGACTGTAGCCAGTTTGCTGATTAAAGTAACGCCACTGTTAGCTAAAGTCCCCACTGTAGCCGCGCGAAAACTTGACGATACATAAGCTGCGAGCTGATTATCCCATTGGCGCAGCCACTGCGGTTCTACCGCCATACTTTTTACCGTATCAATACCGCTGATGGTTTCAACCAAAAATGCCTGGTTTTCAGCGTTTCGATTGAATTTTTCATGCAATCTGGCACGTAATAGCGGCGTAAAAACTACGGACAAGATAATGTAGCAAGGCAAAGATGCTAGTACAATCAAAGTCAACCAGCCGCTATAAAGCAACATTACCGCGATGAAAACCACGGAGAACATCAGATCCAATACCAGGGTAACGGAATTACCGGTCAAAAATGATCGAATATTTTCCAGTTCGCGTACCCTGGCAACAGAATCACCCACGCGTCTAGCTTGAAAATACGCTATAGGCAAATTCAGAAGATGTCTGAACAGCCTCGCACCCAGTTCCACATCCATGCGGCTGGTGGTATGGGAGAACACGTAACTACGCAAGGCACCAAGCGATACCTCAAATATAATGACAACAGCCAAGCCGATGGCGATGACATCCAAGGTCACTAAACCCCTATGAACCAATACCTTATCCATTACCACCTGAAAAAACAGCGGCGTAATCAGCGCAAAACATTGCAACACAAGACTGACCAGCAGAACTTCGGCCAACAGTTTTCGATATTTGACGACAGCGGGAATAAACCAGGTAAAGTCAAACTTGCTGAGCTCTCCTCCCAATGATGCACGTGAAGTCAGCAAAATCAACTCTCCTGACCAACATGATTGAAACTCGGCCAAGCTCAGCATTTTAGGGCGGCCCTCCTCAGGTGACTGGATTAACACCTTATTACCTTCGAAGCGCGCTAAAATAAAAAACTCGCCCGCCTCGCCTATCGCAATGGCCGGTAAAGGCGTTTTAGCTAGCCGATTCAACCCCGTTTTGATCAGTTTGGCTTTCAAATGTAAATGTTTGGCGGCCAGTAATAAATCGACGGTACCAAACATCCGGCCATGTTCTGCAAATTGATGAGCCAATTGATCCGGGTCCGCCCCAATACCGTGCAACCTAGCCATCATGACAAGACAAGTTAAGGCGGTATCCAGCTTTGATTGTGATTCAGTTGATTCCGGCGCAAAAGGATCAGCGTCCGTCGATCGGTTGCCATGAGACTCTTGATCGTTTGCTTTAAACATGATTGCTCCGATCCTTTTGAAAAATGTAAACCGGCAACAGTGCTTCGCTGCGATTACCGAAATCATCATTGCCTGATAATGGAGAGCAAGGTCGCCAGGCCCGCTTTGATGACACACGCTGAAAAATGAGTCTATATGACACCACAAACTCTAACGTACAAACTTAGTCTATACGCTTTTTTTAGCTGTGCGTTGGGATTAGTCAAAAAGCATGAGAATAGCCTCACACTTTTTGCTTTTGGTTATTAAGAATTTCGGATTAGCGCACAACAGGGATGACTCATCAGCAATTCGAAAAAAGGGCTGAGGGAAGCTTTTTGAGGATGTCGACACAGGGGATGCTGCTGTCAAAATGGTTTACGGCGTTCCTCGAAAGGCTTTTCCCTGCCCAAAAAAGACGCTGAAAATATCAATCTGGGAATTGCTGATGACTCATACAGAACACTACTTATCACTAAGCGATACACCCTCCGAACTAAAAAATCGCAGACCCTCGATTTACATTTATTCCTTTAACTTCCCTGTTTTGTTACGTCCAATCAATAGATGGTTGCGGCTTGCGGCCTGATAATACACATGACTTCATAGGCTTGAAATAATGCGTCATCTATTGCGCCTTGAATGACATTGGGTGTTAATTTCAGGAAGGCCAACACGTCTGAATTCAAGGTCGGCTCGAGAATATCAAAATTAAAATCGAATTTTGCGCAAGGCTCTATGCTATTCACAATTTTTCTAGCCACATTAATAATGCAGACATCTTCTCTTGGAGTATTGGCTTTAAGTGGATCCAATTGAAACGCGATTAACTCCCAAATGTTGGGTGGTAATTTCCATTGTTTAAGTAATTCCGCCCCCAGATCAGCATAGTTAAAACCAAAATGCTCTATTTCAGCCGCAGTCATCACTTCATCGCCCTGTTCTTTAAGCGCAAGAATTTCAGCCGATTCTCCGGGATAAGTCGAAAAAAATATCAGTTTACCTATACTGCTTAATAAGCCGGCAATAAAAAAACGCTCCTGGTCCGGATGTTTCAGTCGTTTGGCTAGGTTTCTAGACAATACCCCACAAGTGACACTGTGGTACCAAAACACATCCATATCGACTAATTCAGCAGGAATCCCTTTAAACCGGGTTGCTACGGAAGTTGCCATAACAATATTTCTTAATTCATTAAAACCAACCAGAGTGATAGCCCGTGAAACGGTGTCTATTTTTCCCGGCATGCCGAAGTAAGCGCTGTTGACTAATTTAAGAATATTGGCGGTCAATGCGGGATCGTTGATAATGACACCCTCAAGTTCGAGGATGGAAGGTTCTGGAACAGTCAGCAATTCGTTAACACGTAATGCGATTTCCGGAAGCGAAAACAGAGACCTGACCTGTTTAACTAATTGTATGGCATCCATTAATAACCTCTTTATTACACTTAATATTAAATTAACTCTTTATTTTCCCTAAAAGCAATAAAAACACCTATGTCCCTATATTCTGGAAAAGAGCCGTTGCTGCCTGTAATCCTATACCAAGGCGACTATCAGCCTAAGGACCTTATGTGAAAACAATAGCAGGTTGCCTTACACTTTTTTTATTTATTTCGGAGTCACCCGTGAGCGCTCAAACAATGAACACCCTTATTGAAGATCAGGTTCTTGATTTATTATCAAAAATGACCCTGGAAGAAAAAGTTGGGCAAATGACGCAGGTTGACTTTACCGTAATCGGAATACCGCCGGATCAAAACCCGACCTTTCCGATCGACCATCAAAAGCTTGAAGAGGCGGTCTTGAATCATCATGTGGGATCCATTCTCAACACCCCATTTACGCCTGATAACAAAGCACAATCAATTGAATCCTGGCGAAAAATGCTGATGACCATTCGTGATGTTTCGCTTAAAACACGGCTAAAAATTCCAGTCATGTACGGTATAGACGCGATCCACGGCGCGTCTTATACGCAAAATTCGACTCTATTCCCGCAAGCGATCAATATGGCGGCTACTTTTAATACCGATTTAGCCTATCAAGAGGGCGTTATAACCGCCAGAGAAGTCCGTGCATCCGGATTACACTGGAATTTCTCACCGGTAATGGATATCGGCAGGCAGCCTCTTTGGCCGCGTTTATGGGAAACCTATGGTGAGGACGTCCATTTGTCTAGCGCCATGGGTTCGGCCTATATCAAAGGCCATCAAGGCGATGATTTTTCTGCGCCGGACAAGGCTCCCACCTGTTTGAAGCATTTTGTCGGATACAGCTTTCCTATTAATGGCAAAGACCGCTCGCCAGCCTGGATAGGCGAAAGAATGTTGCGTGAATATTTTTTACCGGCTTTTGAAGCCGGCATCAAGCAAGGCGCACCAACCATCATGATCAACTCGGCTGAAGTCGATGGTATTCCAGGTCACGCCAACTTCCAGTACTTAACGACGATTCTCAGAGACGAACTGGGTTTTAAAGGATTCACTGTTTCGGATTGGGCAGATATCAATCGTCTTTATACGCGTGATAAGTTGGCGGCCTCGCCCAAAGACGCCGTTAAAATGGCGGTGATGGCCGGAGTCGATATGAGCATGGTGCCCTTTGACTTTTCTTTTTACGATTTACTGCTGAATTTGGCCCGTTCCGGCGAAGTGCCTCTATCTCGTATTGATGAGGCGGTCTCTCGTATTCTGACAGTCAAATATCAAAGTGGATTATTCGACTTTGACCGCCCGACGCCTGATCCAAAAGATCATTTTGCAACACCACAGGCGGTCGAGACGAATCGACAGGCGGCTCATGAATCCATCGTATTGGCAAAAAACGTTGACCAGGTGTTGCCTTTAAAAAAAGAGGCCCGCATTCTGGTCACCGGGCCCACCGCCAATTTATTGAGCGTGCTAAACGGCGGCTGGACTATCACATGGCAAGGCGATGCCGAGGAATTGTACCCTCAAGAAAAATCAACCGTACTGGAAGCGATCCGTAAAAAATCGTCAGGAACTGTCACATATATAGGAGGGCAATCATTTGATGATGAGATTGATATAGATCGGGCGGTTAGCGAGGCGGCCAACCATGAATTTATCTTACTGTGTCTTGGCGAAAAGCCGTATACCGAAACACCGGGTAATATCGATTCATTGATGCTTGAGCCCCGGCAACAAAAGTTGGCAGAGGCTCTGCTGAAAACCGGCAAACCGGTTATCCTGCTGACCTTGGGGGGTCGTCCGCGTATTATTACCGCACTTGCCGAAAAAGCGGCCGGGGTTATTTTGGGTTTCTTACCGGGCATGGAAGGAGGTGACGCTATTGCAGACATTCTGTTCGGTGACTATAACCCGAACGGCAAACTGCCTATCACGTATCCCAGAAACACAAATGATATCGTGCTCTACGATCACAAACCCATAGAAGCCTTCGAATGGAATGTCTATAACCCACTCTACCCCTTCGGCCATGGATTAAGCTATACCCAGTTTGAAACCACTGGCCTGACGCTGAGTAAACAGCAACTGCAAATGGGAGAAAATTTGGATGTCAGCGTCAATGTCAAAAACACCGGAAACCGGACCGGCAAAGAAACGGTTTTGTTGTATTTAAACGATGTCGCCGCAACGGTCTCACGGCCCGTAAAACAGCTTAAAGCCTTTAAAAAAATCGAATTGACTCCGGGACAACAACAAACCGTCACGTTAACCTTGATGCCGAATGATTTGTCCTTTATTGGTGTCAATCTGAAACGCATCATCGAACCCGGAGAGTTCAAAGTCATGATAGGCAATGAATCGAGATCGTTTACCTTAATCGGCTCCGCTGAATCTTCCCTTTAGGCACACTCATGTCGCTTTTTACCGGCCTTAACAAAACTTCGCTTCATACTGATCAAAACAGGGCAACGCTGACATTGTTGACTTCCTTGTTTTTCATTTGGGGTTTTATCACCTGTTTGAATGACATTCTGATTCCACATTTGAAATCGTTGTTTACGCTCAGTTATACCAAAGTCATGCTGGTACAGTTTTGCTTTTTTACTGCCTATTTTCTCGTTTCAATGCCTAGCGGTTATCTGGTCAAAAGAATCGGCTATAAAAACGCCATCGTCAGCGGATTGGCAATCGCTGGTTTTGGTTGCCTGCTGTTTTATCCGGCTGCGGCACTCAGGTTGTATTGGTTATTCCTGTCTGCATTTTTTGTATTGGCATCCGGCATCACCATGCTGCAAGTCGCCGCAAATCCTTACGTCTCCCAATTAGGAAGCTCCGAAACCGCCTCAAGCCGCTTGACGTTGACACAGGCGTTTAATTCTCTGGGAACCACTGTAGCGCCTTATTTTGGGGCTACATTTATTCTGAGCAAGACGCTTATCACCAATTCAGCCGTTAACCCTTCCGCAATAGCCTCTCAGCGCGCTATAGAAGCAGCCGCTGTACAAAATCCGTATTTATTGATATCGCTGATATTATTCACTACAGCCTTGGTGTGCTGGCTGTATAAATGGCCCGTTTTAAGCCGGGATCAAGCCCCATCAACTATTGAAAGACCGTTGGTTACTGTAAAAAAAGAAAGAAGCGTTTGGCAGGAAAGACATCTTATTCTAGGCGCCATTGCGATTTTTCTTTATGTTGGGGCTGAAGTGTCAATTGGTAGTTTTATGGTAAATTTTTTATCAGAACCTAAAATTATCGGCCTGCCTAGTCATGAAGCGGCCAGTTACCTTTCCATTTACTGGGGCGGCGCCATGATTGGACGATTTTTAGGTGCTGCACTCATGGCGAAAATCAAACCCAACAAAGTATTGGTATTTCACGCGGTGGTTGCTGCTTTGCTGATCACAGTCGTTATTTTTGGCAGCGGTAAAGTGGCTATGATTGCCATTTTATCAGTCGGTTTTTGCAACTCGATTATGTTTCCCAGCATTTTTTCGTTGGGAATCAAGGATTTAGGAGGGTTGACCCAGCAGGGTTCCGGAATCTTATGCGCAGCGATTGTGGGCGGAGCAATCATTCCTGTTATTCAGGGCCTGCTGGCCGACGCCTTTGGTATACAGCACGCCTTTGCTTTGGCCTGCCTGTGTTATTTATACATTGCTTACTTTGGGTGGTCAGGCCACGCCGTTAAGACCTGAGTTGCATCAGTGATTGCGCTCGCCAAGCCAAACCTTTGGTTAAATCCAGCCAAGACGATTTATGCTTCTGGTAGTTGAGTATCAACTCTGCCTGATAAGTCAGTTTATTGTCGTTTTTAACCGTGCTTAAAATAAATTGAGCCCTGTTATCACCTGAAATGCCGTCTTTAAAATCATCCGGTAACTTAAAATTCACTCGTCCGGACGCATCAGTCCGGCCCTGCTGACGCGACCCATTCGTCGTCTCAAGCAATACCGCTGTATTGGCCATGGGCTCACCGTCCAAACTCACACTGAACGTATAAGGCTGGCTACTCTCATAGCCTATTTCAGGCTTTGGCAATACTCTGGGTTCTATTTGTAAAGGCGATTTAACAACAGCAATCAAATCATCAGAGGAGGCTTCAATATCACGTCCTTCCAGAAAAAAATACCGCGTTTGCGTACGAATGACCTTACCTTGCTGGTGCTGAGTCACCAATGCATGGTAGCCCTTGATTTCAGTAGAGGGCAACAACAGTGTTCCAGAGAAAACGGATACATAATTTTTGGTTAGACTCGGCGTCCAAAAGGCGACCCGCCCTGATGAATCAAGCTCAATACTCATTTTCTCTTGATTTTGCAAGTCAGTACCTGCCAACTCTTTAACTTTGATCTTCACCTCGGATATAACTTGAGGAGTCGTTGTCGTTAGAGCGATCATAATCAGTGTTAGGAGAATTTTGTTCATGCTCATACCCTTTTCTTGTCGTAGCAATAAAAAGATTTCAAACTTTATTTATCACTACTTAAATAAACCGCACAATAAAATCTAGTATCAAATTTTCCTCATTTTGAAAAAATACCTGATGAAGAAAGCGTTAAGGTACCGAATTATAAATTGTCCTTACCTTGCCTTAACCTGATAAAAATTATAACTAGCTATCAAACTTGGCGACAACCATTGTACTTAAAAAATATTACAGCAATATTTACACCATTGTTAAACAACGTTAACAATTGTTGCAGTCATCATTGGTTGATGGCTCAGAATGGTCAGCAAAGGAATTAAACTGTGTTATTTATCTATAAAAATAACCGGCCTTTGCCTCACCCTACTTTTCACTCCAACACCTCTATTCATAAAAAGGTCCATAAGAGTGCATTCCGGGCTTCATCATGAGGCACTCGTTGAATTGAAGGGGGTAAAGCAGATGCGATAAAAAAATCAATCGGTTAATTTAAAAACCATTGTAACGATTTTGTAAACGCCTGGACTTCGTTACCGGGTAAGGGCTTACAAAATAAAAAACCTTGCCCACAACCGCATCCGTATTTCTGGAGAGTATCCAGCTGATCTTGTGTCTCTATACCCTTGGCAACAACAGCCTTACCGACAGGCATAGCAATACGAATGACATCCTGAATAAATTTTACACTTTCCGTGTCACCGGGAATGTTCCTCAATAATCTGCGGTCCAGCTTTATCAGATCAACCGGCAATTCTGCGAGGGACTTCAAATCGGTAAATGTCTGCCCGCCAAAATCATCGATACATACAGTGACGCCGGCTTCTTTCAACAAAGAAATTTCAGGCGTTAAAGCCATACCGTCGTTCAAAAAAGCGGATTCTTTTAAATCGATAGTAAACCAGGCAGGATTTACTTTTAACTGCTCAAGCTGAGTCAGTATTTTACCCGCCCAATTCGGCGTGTTAATCTCGCTCAACGCCAGATTAACACTCATTTTTGGAGGTCTGACCCCCTCAGAATTCCAAATTAAAAGCTGCGTACAGACCTGATTAAACATCCATTGAGTGATACTTCCTATATAGCCTTTTTCCTCGGCCAAAGGTAAGAAGTCAATGGGTCCTATGGCACCCAACACAGGATGATTCCAGCGAATAAGGGCTTCATAGCCCACTATTTGATTGTTGGTAAGTGAATGATAGGTCTGATAGTACAAAGAAAACTGAGAGGTCGGGCATTTCACAGATCCGGCTGAAAACTCATTTTTTTCATTTAATAGGCTGAATCGAACCGCTTTAACCAAATCTTCGGCAAGTTGCGCCTGACTAACCTGTAACTCCTGCATCTCTTTAGTATAGAAAGCATAGCCAAGCTTCTTCTCTTTAGCAGAATACATGGCTGTATCAGCGTAATTGATCAACGTTTCCCCATCGGTTGTATGCTCCGGATAAACGGCAACACCGATACTGGCACCCAAGGTCAGAATATGTTCGTCAACATAATAGGGCAACAAAAGAATCTTAAGCAGTTTTTCAGCAACCCTAATCGCAGAATAAGCATCTGTTTCGGGCAACAATAACAAAAATTCGTCTCCCCCCATGCGCGCAGCGACATCGGAATCGCGCAGCACTGAAACCATGCGCTTTGCCGTTTCTTTAAGTACTTCATCACCGGCAGAATGTCCGTAACTGTCATTTACAGACTTGAATCGATCAAGATCCAAATAAAACAGAGAAACGGACCATTTATTTCTATGAGCCAGATTTAACGTTTGCTGAAGCCGATCAGAAAACAGGCGGCGATTGGCTAAACCGGTTAATTCATCGTAGTAAGACAACGAAGTAAGAATTTCCTGAGCCTCTCGTCTGGCGGTGATGTCATGGGCAATAGTATCAACCCCGACGCAGTCCCCTTTTTCGTTGTAAACCGGTGTATTAAGAAGCTCAAGCCAGTGTAAATCGCCATTGGCATGATAGATTTCGATCTGGTAAAGAGGCTGTAAGTGACCTTGAACACATTGCGCCAACTTTTCTTCAATTTCTTGATTGGCGGGATTATCAGAGAGGTAATCTTTAAAATTAGCCTTAAACTCATCCTGACTAAAGCCCAAAATCGAAGTGACCGAAGGGCTGACATAAGTAAATTTCCCCTCCGGATCTTGCCTGTAAAAAAAATATTCATCCTGGAGATTTTCTACCAGACTGCGAAACTTTTGCTCGCTGACCCGCAACTCTGACGTTCTCTGAGCGACCAGCGCTTCCAGTTCCATTTGCAGCTCTTGTAATTTCTTGTTGGCTAAAAGTGCGTCCTGATTGGATAGCTCGATTTTTTTATTCTGCCTTCTAATCTGGATGAGCCATGAAATCAGCAAGATCAAAACGATCAGCATGGCTCCCAACAGCTTGGCAATGAAAGCAAAATCAACTATCGGTTCAGCCTGAGGCACCCATTTATCAAAGATATCCTGTTTTTCATCTGCTGACAGCGAATCCAGACCTTTATGAAGAATGTCCGCCAGTATCGGCCAATCTTTTCTAACCGCGATACTCTCATTCGCGCTGTTGTGATCGTAAAAAGTCACCACTTTGAGGCTGGGAAATAAGCCTCGCTGAGAGAGAAAGTACCCCACACCGGAAAACCCGATAAATGCTTCGGCTTTACCGGTATCGACTGACTCCAGTCCCTCAGTAATACTGTCAACAAAAAAAGGAGTTAGCGAAGGAAACTCCTCTAAAACACGATCCACATACTGATAATTTCTTATCAAGGCAACGGTCTTGCCTGCGACATCGGCCCGGCTGTTAATCCCTTTAATATCTTTTCTGGCAATAATGACCAGCGATTTAGACAGATACGGCTGAGTAAAATTAAACCATTCTCGTCTTTCGGGGCGATCTACCATCGTTGCCACAGCATCTATGTTTTTAGTTGCCGCCGCATCATAAAGTTCGTTCCAAGTGTTATAGGGCACGACCTCTATGTTGATAGACAAACGCTCACTGATGACTTTGATGATGTCAATGGCAACGCCCTCAATTTGGCCGCTTTCTCCAACAAAACTGTAGGGCGGAAAATCGCTATCAAAACCAACTCGAACAGTTTTGTGCCGGCTCAACCAGACAAGTTCTTCAGGGGTCAATTTAATTCTTGATACGGTTTGGACGCGTGTTTCCTGGTTGTCAGTCAACGCAGCTACTGCCAAGGATGAAAAAGTAATTGATAGTATTAAAGTAAGTACGCGCACAATGGAAGTTTTTTCCAATTTATTAAGACCGTAACCCCGCCCATCGCCAAGGACGAACCGTTCACATAGAACCGAAGTATAGTCATTTCTATGAGCTATTTAAATTTAAACTATGGATTCATAGAAGTTCGCCTACCTATCGGCTAAATAACCACATTAGGCATCCAAAGACAACAGAATTGATTGACCTAGATTGACTCAGGGGCTGCAAAGCATCGAAGAATCTCTGCAATCAGAACTGAAAGATAAAAAACTATCTGTACATAATGAAAAAAAACCAGCGATGATCGCTGGTTTTTATGAAGAAAATACCGAACCCATCCGTCCTGGAGTGATTCAGAAGTAATAACAGCATGCTCAGCCATGCCGAGAGAGTCAGGCCTGTTAGGCTAAAGCCTAAACTTCATGATAGATTTTTGCACCTTCTTGCAAAAATTCTTTTGATTTTTCATCCATGCCTTTTAATAAGGCCTCTTCATCGGCCAGACCTTTGGCTTTGGCATAATCACGCACGTCCTGACTGATTTTCATCGAGCAAAAATGAGGCCCGCACATTGAGCAAAAATGGGCTACTTTAGCCGTATGCTGAGGCAGTGTTTCATCATGAAAGCTTCGTGCTTTCTCTGGATCCAAACCGATATTAAACTGGTCTTCCCAGCGAAACTCAAAACGAGCTTTTGACATGGCGTTATCGCGCGCTTGGGCACCCGGATGTCCTTTTGCCAAATCGGCAGCATGCGCAGCAATTTTATAGGTGACGATACCTTCCCTGACATCTTGTTTATTTGGTAAACCCAGATGTTCTTTCTGAGTGACGTAACACAACATCGCACAGCCATACCAGCCGATATTAGCTGCACCAATCGCCGAAGTAATGTGATCATAACCGGGCGCAATATCGGTGGTTAAAGGCCCCAATGTGTAGAACGGCGCTTCATCGCACTCTTGCAGCTGTTTTTCCATGTTGATTTTAACCATGTGCAACGGCACATGACCGGGTCCTTCAATCATGGTTTGCACATCATGTTTCCAGGCGATTTTGGTCAGCTCTCCCAATGTTTCAAGTTCTGCAAATTGGGCTTCGTCATTCGCGTCATAAATAGATCCGGGACGCAAACCATCTCCCAGCGAAAAGGAAACATCATAGGCTTTCATGATTTCGCAAATATCTTCGAAATGAGTGTATAAAAAGCTTTCCGTGTGATGCGCTAAACACCATTTGGCCATGATGGAACCACCGCGAGACACAATTCCGGTCATCCGCTTGGCAGTTAACGGCACATGTTGCAGCCTGACTCCGGCGTGGATAGTAAAATAATCGACGCCTTGCTCAGCTTGCTCGATCAGGGTATCTCGAAAAATTTCCCAGGTCAGCTCTTCCGCTTTACCATTCACTTTTTCCAACGCTTGGTAAATAGGTACCGTGCCGATTGGAACCGGAGAATTTCTCAGAATCCATTCGCGGGTTTCATGGATATGTTTACCCGTTGATAAATCCATAATCGTATCGCCGCCCCAACGGATGCCCCACAGCATTTTTTCAACTTCTTCTTCAATAGAAGAAGTTACCGCCGAATTACCCAGGTTACCGTTGATTTTAACCAGGAAATTACGCCCGATGATCATCGGTTCTAATTCAGGATGGTTAATATTCGCAGGAATGATAGCCCGTCCTCTGGCGACTTCATCACGCACAAACTCCGGCGTTATGACAGAGGGTATAGATGCGCCAAAAGACTCGCCGGGATGTTGATCTTTCCATAATTCTTTCATTTCCTCCATGCGTTGATTTTCCCTGATCGCTACAAACTCCATTTCAGGCGTGACGATGCCCTGTCTCGCATAGTGCATCTGACTGACGTTAGCCCCGGCTTTTGCTCTACGCGGTTTGCGAATCAACTCAAAGCGCAGATGCGAAGTGGCCGGATCATGCAAACGCTCATGACCGTATTCTGAGGTGGGACCGTCAAGTATCTCTGTATCACCACGCTCTTCAATCCAGGGCGTTCTAACCGACTGCAAGCCTTTTAACAGGTTGATCTCAACGGCAGGATCAGTATAAACACCGGACGTATCGTAGACATAAAGCGGTGGATTGGTTTCGGCACCAAAATGGGCTGGGGTATCGGATAAATTAATTTTCCGCATCGGCACCCTGATATCGGGACGACTCCCTTCTACATAGATTTTCTCGGAAGCCGGATAGGGCTCAATTTTGACACTGCTGACAGTTGCGGATGGGATTTCTTGTCGGACTGCGCTCACGCTTATCTCCTAAATCATTTGATAAATCAGGGCGCTGGGAAGATGGCTTCCCTACGCCGGTATTAGCCGGAGTCAGGTTCAAAGGGTTTTTCTCAGCAACAAGACAAAGCTTGAAGCACCCCTAGCCTTACGGTTATAGGTTTAAACTAAAGGATAATCAGGCATATTGCAAGCTTGAAAAAGCGTCTCAGGCTCTTAAGCTTTTCTTTACAGGCTCCACAATTTCAAAATTTTGGGCTAAGTACACGACTCGGGCTATCTGGTTAAAGAAAATTCCGGTTTAACGTTCCTGGCTCAGCAATTCCCAGTTTGATATTTTCAGCGTCACTTTGGGCAGGGAGAAGCCTTTCGAGGAAGGTTGTAGACCCATCCGTGGAGACTTGACGGCAGCATCTTTGCTGCCGACATCCCCGCAAAGCTTACCCCCTACCCTTTTTTATCAGCCACCTGGGAATTGCTGATCTTTGTTTAGCTGTTGGGTCTTTGCTGACAGATTTGCAAGCAGGTATTTATGACAATTTGATGAACTGTATTACGGATCTATGCAAGCCACTCATTTACATTGAATTTCTGCATCTGTTTTACCATTAGGATAAAATGCCCCGCAAATTAGCAGCTCCGAGGTGTAAACAGGTGGACTTAAAAAACATCAACCAAATTGAAGAAGCAAGCACATTAACCAAAAAGGACCTTATTAGATTAGGTCTTGCCGTCATTTTTATGATCTTTGTTTGCTTGTATGTAGGCAACATCACTGATCAAGTCGCAGGCCATAATCTCCTTATTGTTGCCGCTGTGATAGGGGGCTATATGGCGCTTAACATTGGAGCCAATGATGTTGCCAATAATGTCGGTCCAGCTGTCGGTTCCAATGCGTTGACATTGACGGGAGCAATCGTCATAGCTGCTATTTTTGAGGCGTCAGGCGCTATGATCGCAGGAGGTGAAGTCGTCAACACCATCAAAGACGGTATCATTGATCCGGACATGATTAAAAATCCTGATACCTTTGTCTGGCTGATGATGGCTGCATTGTTGGCTGCAGCAATCTGGTTGAATATAGCTACTTTTTTAAATGCACCGGTATCAACGACTCATTCCATAGTGGGTGGCGTTATGGGCGCCGGCATCGCGGCAGGCGGAACCGAGATTGTCGATTGGCCTGTATTAAGCCAGATTGTCCTGAGCTGGATTATTTCGCCCTTATTAGGCGGCTTTTTCGCTGCTCTGTTTTTGTTTTTGATCAAAAGAAAAATCACTTATCAGCAGGATATGCTGGCTGCAGCGCAAAGACTGGTGCCGCTTTTGGTAAGTCTGATGGCTTGGGCATTTTCCACCTATCTAATATTGAAAGGGCTGAAAAACATCTGGAAAACAGATTTATTAACGGCAACAACAGTGGGCTTCTGCATTGGTTTAGCCACTTTCTTGATCGTTAGACCCGCACTTCAACGTGCCGCAGTAAATATGGATTCAACGAAAGCCGGTGTTAATTCGTTATTTACCTTACCTTTGATCTGCTCGGCGGCGTTACTCAGCTTTGCCCATGGAGCCAATGACGTAGCCAATGCCGTCGGTCCTTTGGCCGCTATCAATGACGCAATCGTCAGTCAAACCGTATCCAGTAAAGCCTCGATTACACCCTGGGTTATGCTGGTAGGCGCAGTAGGCATATCGCTGGGACTGGCATTGTATGGACCCAAATTGATTCGCACCGTGGGCAGCGAAATTACCGAACTCGACAAAATGCGCGCGTTTTGCATTGCGATGTCAGCCGCCATCACCGTCATATTTGCCAGCCAGTTAGGACTTCCTATCAGTTCGACGCATACCGCCGTTGGTGCTGTTTTCGGCGTGGGTTTTTTACGTGAATACCTGAAACACAGTAACGCCAAGCGAATGGAGGAAATCAGAGCGCATCACGAGCATGATGCTCCGGAAAAAATCGCAGCATTCTTGAACGAGTTCAAAAAAGCATCGATCGACAAAAAAGGCTTGATGTTGAAAGAACTGAAACTACAAGCCAAAATCGAACAAGAGCATTCCTTTTTAACCAAAAAAGAACGCAAAAGCCTCAAAAAAGTCTATCGCCAGGAATTGGTCAAACGCTCGCATCTTTATAAAATTGCTGCAGCCTGGCTTATCACTGTGCCTTTATCAGCGCTGCTTGCCGGCCTTTTATTCTTCACTATCAGGGGCATTATGCTGCCTTGATACGAATACGTCAGCCGACTGTATAACGAGGGCAGTGCCGTTAACTAAACGGCATTGATTTCGAGAAAATGGGGTAACTAAATCCAAACAATAGGCACCCCCCTTTGTTGGGACAGGATAGCAGCATTTAATGCCTATCTAAACCTGCATCTTAGTTACCTACAATCACCTAAGGTCTGTTACTTGCTTGTAAATTACCCGGTTTCTAATAAACTTGATTTAGATCACACTTTCCGGATTCTATCAGGTGCAGTTTGTAAACAGACTTTTTGGTAAAAAACAGATCTCCTTGGGTATTGTAGGCCTCAGCTTTTTAACAAAAGGCATCAGCATTGCCATATCCAAATACAATGAGAGCAATGAATTAAGACTGGTTCATTGCGAATTCATAGCCACAGATCAACCGCCTGATTTAACCGTTGCCTTAGCCGGCTTGTTCCAACTGTATCCTCTAGAACGGTTCGATTGCCATCTGGTTTTAACGCTTGATAATTACCGGCATATCAACATAGAAGCCCCACCGGTGGCTGATAATGAACTCGCCGAAGCCATACGCTGGAAAATTCAGGACTTGATCGATTTTCCGGTAGATAAAGCGGTTATCGACTATTTCTCAACGCCGCCAACCGGGCGCGTCAACAGCGGAAAATCACTGGATATCATCGCAAGTCCTCTTGATACGATTAAACATCAGGTTGAGCTTTGCCAAAAAGCCAATCTGAATCTCAAAGTCATTGATATTCAGGAAACCTCCTTACGGAATTTAGCCGCCTTATTGCCCGAAAACGACCGAGGCGTTGCCATTTTGTATCTGCAGGACAGCAACGGCATGATCATCCTGCAAAAACAGGCCACTATTTACTTATCCCGCAAATTTAATACCGGCATCGACAAATTGGGACTAAACATTAATACGTCTGACAATGACAGAGCACAATCCGAACAAAGCTCTTTGGCGCTGGAAATTCAGCGTTCACTGGATTATGTGGAAAGCGTATACGGCATCCCCCCTTTTTCCGGGTTAGCTGTCATACCCATCGCCCAAAACACACAAAGACTCTTGGAAATCCTGAATGACCATCACGGCATCACGGCACGAATTATGGACCTCTCCACCATTCTCGACAGCGACATCATGCTGGACGACCTGACACAATCGCTATGCGCCCCTGTCATCGGCGCAACCTGGCGTTATACAGTTGAAAAACTATGCTCCAGCAAGTAAATCTTTATCAGGATATCGTCAAGCCGCATGGAGACAAAATCCGGCCGTCCCTTTATGGGTGGCTTCTGCTGACAGGCTTGCTGCTAATCACCGGTATGACACTGCACACCGTCTGGACAAACCATTCACTCAACAACGCAGTCGAGTTGGCCCAGCAGCAACTTAAAATCGAAACAGCTCATGTAGAGCAATTGATTGCCCTGTTGCCTCCCGAAAAAGAAGAGGCACGAATACGGCTGGAAATAGAACGCTATCAAGCTCAATTGAAAGAATTAAGCCAGAGTCTGCAATTGCTCAAATCAGACAACGCCATGCAAATCCAGGGCTTCTCAGGTTATTTTCAGGCCTTATCCAATCAGGCTTTTCAGGGACTCTGGCTAAAACACATTTACCTCAGCTCCGAACCGCCGCTTTTCAAATTTGAAGGCAGTACGCTAAAACCCAAATTAATCGCAGGATTTATTCAGAAACTGCAAAAGGAAGCGGTCTTTCAAGGTCAACATTTTTCTTCACTGACAGCAGAGCAGTCACCTACAGAAAAGACCTCTATTGATTTTTCTCTTGCCACCACATCTGAATTACTTTTGGAATCGGAGCCTCATGCTAAATAACTACAAAGAGCGTTTTAATGCGTTAAATCAGCGCGAAAAAATTCTGGTAACGGCGGCCGCGCTGATGGTGGCATGGGGCATATGGGATAAGGTTATTTTACAGCCGCTTGCAATACAACAAAGCCAGCTCGAAAAATCCTTGTCGGCCATTGATCAACGTATTGCCACACAAAAGCTAACTGCACTTGAACTTGAAAACAATACTCTTGAAGGCGGACCCAAATCCTCTAAAACGGTATTAAGCGACTTGAAAAATCAATATTCCCAACTTGAAAACCAGCTTAGCAAAGAAGACAAAAAATTCGTACCGCCAAAATTAATGGCAAAACTGCTGAGTGACATGCTGAATCAGGCGCCTGATCTGTCATTGATTAAACTCGAAACACTACCCATGATTCAACTGACCCAGGCAAAAAATACGTTCCCTGTTTATAAACATGGATTGAGCATCAGTTTTACGGGCAATTATTTCAGCACTCTCCAGTATCTGAAAAACCTGGAATCCCTACCCTGGCATTTTTACTGGGAAAACATCGACTACCAGGTCAAAGACCATCCGCAGGCTTTAACTACTTTTACAATTTACACCTTGAGTTTTGAGGAGACTTGGCTTGGCGTTTAACCTGCTGCTAGTCTTTTTTATCAGCGTTCTGACGACTGCCTCGGCATTCGGACAGGGCTATGACCCGACTCAACCCGATACCACACAGACACAAACACCGGATAATGCCACAGACGCAGAAGCCCTGACACTTTCCGGGATTTGGCGAACTCAAAAATCCAGACACGCAAGGATTAACGGCATACTCGTCAAACAAGGCCAAATTCTGACCAATGGTGCACAAGTCATCAGCATCAGGACTGATAGCGTTATCGTTGAATATAACGGCGCCCGTCAGACGCTGCATTTAATTCCTCATTCGATCAAAAAACGGTAAACAACAATAGACTCAACAATGAAAAAAAGCATACTCTCATTCAGTCTCACACTCACCGTTTTCGTTGCATCTTGCGCAAACATAAAGTCTCCCGAATCACAGCAAGTTGCCAATTTTTTCTCGGAAGTAAACGAGTCGGCCACCTTAACACAAGAAGCTGAAATCAGGGCGCAGCAAACGAAGTTAGCCAACCTAACAAAGACTCAGGAGGCTGATAGGAATTTTGGGTACCAACGAGAGCGCCTGCCTGTGTTTGACGTTTCAGTGCATGGCGTAGATGCGCGCGAATTCTTTTTGGGTCTGGTCATTGATACCGAAGAAAACATGCTGGTTCATCCTGAGGTCACCGGAAATATTACGCTGGAATTAAAACACGTCAGCGTACCGCAAGTACTCGACGCGGTTCGAAAAGTCTATGGTTATGACTATAAAAAGAACGAAATATGTTATATGGTTTATCCTGCGACTTTGCAAACCAAAATTTTCAAAATCAACCGGCTGGATTTAGTCAGAGAAGGCCGATCCAATACCCGGGTTTCATCGGGGCAATTAGCCGACACCTCCGATACAGCGGCAACGGGAACCGACAGCTCCGCCAATGAAAATGGCCGAAGCATCGGCACCAATACCACGGGCAGCTCCATCAACACCAAAACCGATACGGACTTTTGGTCTGAATTGGACATGGCTTTACAATCGATTCTCTCGGTAGACAAGCAAGCCACAACGGTCATCAACCGGCAATCCGGCACTATTGTGGTAAGAGCCAAGCCTATGCAATTGCGTGAAATCGAGGATTTTATCAGCATGACCCAAGCCCAAATTAGCCGTCAGGTTGTCCTGGAGGCGAAAATTCTGGAAATCATTCTGGATGAAGCCCATCAAACCGGCGTCAGTTGGGAAAGCATTGTCAGGGAGGGTATTGACAAAGCACCGTTGGTCACGGGTAATCCACTGGGCGCATTAAGTAAGGCTGGAGAAGTATTTGATGTTTTTACTATCGGCGCTACGGCAGGCGACTTCAGCGCGTTTGTGGAATTGCTGGAAAGCCAGGGCAAAGCCAACATTTTATCGAGCCCTCGCATTTCGACGCTCAACAATCAAAAAGCCATCATTAAAGTGGGTCAGGATGAGTTCTTTATCACCGATGTCTCATCGACCAACTCGACGTTGGCCAATGCGCCCAGCCAGGCGTCCAACACCATTACTCAGGACATCACCTGGACGCCGTTTTTTTCCGGTATTGTTCTGGACGTAACGCCGCAAATCGATGACGACGAGGATATTACCCTGCATATCCATCCGTCTATCACCCGAGTGGTGGAGCAAACGAAAACATTTATTATTAACGCTCAAGAAGGTCAGATTCCTCTGGCTCTAAATACAGTCAGAGAATCAGATAGCGTCGTTAAAGCCCGAAATGGCCAGATCATCGTTTTGGGCGGACTGATGCAGGAAACGATTGAAGAAGATAAAGAGGGTGGTGCCGGTTTGGCCCGGATTCCTTATCTGGGCAATTTGTTCAGAATCAACAAAGGTAAAACGCAAAAAACCGAACTGATCATTTTGCTAAAACCCACTATCATTAAAACACAAAGCGACTGGCAATCCGATCTGACTCCCAGTCAACAGCGTTTCGAACAACTTAATTCGAAACAATTATGGAAGTAATCGAACTCCGGATAGTGATTCTATGGATCTGAAAAAAAAAATCCGTATTGGTGATTTACTGGTCCAGAACCGGATCATCAGCCATGAACAATTATTGACCGCACTGGCCGAGCAGAAAAAAACCGGCCGGAAAATTGGCCGGACGCTCATCGATTTGAATTTTATTAAAGAAATCGAATTGCTCAATTTCCTGTCACGACAACTGCAAATTCCGTTTTTAAATATTTCTCAATACCCCCGCAAAGCCGAAGTCGTCAAACAGTTGCCCGAAAGTCTGGCGCGTCGTTTCCGGGTCATGCTGCTGGAGGACAATGACAACGATGTGTTGCTGGCAATGGCAGACCCTACCGATCTATTGGGCCTGGATGAACTATCCCGTATCCTGCAAAAATCCATTCGCGTTGCCGTCGTCAAAGAATCGGATTTATTGACTGCAATCGATCAGTCGTACCGTCACACCGATGAAATCTCCAATCTGGCCGAGCAACTTCAGGAAGAAATCAGCGCCAATGATGTGGATTTGGGTCATTTGCTTGCAAGCAATGAAGTCACCGATGCGCCGGTAGTCAAATTACTGCAATCATTATTTGAAGATGCCGTCAAAGCCAATGCTTCGGATATCCATATCGAACCCGACGAAAGCGTTTTGCGGATAAGACAGCGAGTTGATGGCGTTCTGATTGAACAAATACTCAATGAAATCAGCATTGCTCCGGCAGTAGCGGTAAGGCTCAAGTTGATGGCCGGGCTTAATATCTCTGAAAAGCGTTTGCCCCAGGACGGACGGTTCAATGTCAGAGTCAAAGGACGCACCCTTGATGTCAGATTATCAACTTTGCCGATACAACACGGTGAATCCATCGTCATGCGCCTGCTAGACCATTCTCAGGGTTTGTTAAGCCTAGATACGCTGGGCATTCCTGCCGGCATACTCAATACCTTTAGACGACATATTAAAAGTCCGCATGGACTGATTCTGGTGACCGGCCCTACCGGCAGCGGTAAAACAACCACGCTTTATGCGGCACTTAATGAAATCAATGATCCGCACACCAAAATCATTACCGCAGAGGATCCGATTGAATACAGCCTCCCCCGTATCAATCAAACCCAGGTCAATGCCAAAGTCGGACTGACATTTGCAGGCATCCTGCGTTCGGCACTCAGGCAAGACCCCGACATCATTTTAGTGGGTGAAATGCGGGACACCGAAACTGCTGATATAGCCATTCGCGCCTCGATTACCGGTCATTTGGTATTCTCTACGCTGCACACCAACGGCGCGCTAGAAACAGCGACACGCTTGATGGATATGGGCGTGGAAGGCTACATACTCGCCAGCTCCTTGCGCGTCATTATGGCGCAACGGTTGGTCAGAAGAATCTGCGAGCATTGCGCTGAACCGTCGACACCGGAACCCGGCCAACAGATTTGGCTAGACCGAATGAACTTTCCCAAGATCGGCTTTAAACAAGGAAGCGGCTGCCCTCATTGCAATAATACCGGTTATAAAGGCCGCATTGGCGTTTATGAACTACTGGAACTCAATGCGTTGACCCTGGATGCCTTGCGGAGAAACGATTCCGCTGCATTCACTCGCGATGCGCTCGAAACGCCCGGCTTCAAACGCTTCTCGCATTGTGCCCTCGAGTACGCAATACAGGGACTGACGTCCTTATCCGAAGTACTGCGTATCGCAGGCGAGTTGGATTGACATGGCACACTTCAAATATAAAACCCGCAACCCGTCCGGTCAGCTACTTGAAGGCGTAATCGATGCCGACACCCCTCAAATAGCCGCTCAAATGTTGGCCAACCGAGGATTAATCCCGATTTCCATCCAGCCCACGCTGATTAATACCGATGTCATGGAGCAATTTTATCGTTGGCAAGCACTTAGAAGTCTGAATTTGACCGATCTGATTTTGTTCAGCCGTCAAATGTATAGCCTGACCAAAGCAGGCGTCCCGCTGATAAGGTCCTTGCGTAGCCTTTCCGAATCGACCCGCAACAAAGCGCTGACTGAAGCGCTTAAAAATATTTCGAAGCGGCTTGAGTCCGGCTCATCGCTGAGTCAGGCCATGATGCAACAAGGCAAGATTTTCTCGCCACTGTATGTCAGTATTATTAATGTCGGTGAAACCACGGGCGGACTGGATCAGGCTTTTGCTCAACTGGCATATTATCTTGAACGGGAAAAAGAAACCCAATCACGCATCAAATCCGCATTCCGCTATCCATCGATGGTTTTATCGGCAATCGGTATTGCTTTAATGATGGTCAATATTTATGTAATACCGTCTTTTAAAAGTGTATTTGAAAAAGCACATTCTGACTTACCCTGGCAAACTGAATTGCTTATCACTATTTCCGATTACTCCGTTGCCTATTGGCCGCATATTGGCGTTGGCCTGATCGGCCTATTCTGGCTTGTGACCAGTTTCATCAACACGCCGTCTGGAAGACTGCTCTGGGATAGAATGCTTTTGCGCATTCCGATCATCGGCAGCATTGTAGAGCGAGCGACGATGGAACGCTTCTCACGGTCTTTTGCCATGATTCTGCATTCAGGTGTGCCTTTAATCCAGGGCATCATGATGGTATCGGATGCGATCGGCAACACCTATGTGGGCTCCAAATTAGCCAAGATGCGCATCGGCATTGAAAAAGGCGACTCCATCAGCCGGATGGCCAGAAGCACTCAGCTCTTTCCCAGTCTGGTACTGCAGATGATCATGGTGGGCGAGGAAACCGGCAATATCAGCGACATGCTTGTCGAAGTGGCCGATTTTTATGAATTGGAAATCGATGCCGAGTTGAAAAATCTGGCTACCTCGATTGAACCGATTCTTATCGTGATTATCGGTATGATGGTGCTGGTCCTGGCCTTAGGCATATTCTTGCCGATGTGGAATCTTTCCAGTGCCATGCATTGACGCGAGATTGCATAGAAACCAGCATACTTCGGCTTCCACCAAAAATTCAAGGCGACTGTCTGAGTTCCTTCGTGCAGGGCTGATCTAAGCTGCTCAACTGATTTTTTAGAATCATTCGCCCATCACAATAGATACGGCCAATTCCCGTGCGGCATAATCAGGACTTTGATAGCTCCCGTATTCACTGAGCGCATTTAGCTGATACACGACAGGTTTGGTCTCTCCCTCACTAAAACTGCGACTGCTGCAGCGGATGCTGACGGTAAATCCCGGCATCTCTTCGAAAGATAAAGGCGACTGGGCGATAATCGCTTTGCAGTCACCGCTGTTGAGCAAGCGGGCCACCGACCAGCCCAGTCCGGCGCGAGCAGCTTGATAGGCTCGAGCACTCTGTAAGGCATGCAAGACCGTGGCATGCTGGACACTGGACATCCTCGCCATATAACCTGCCAGTAAGCCCAGCACCACCAGGATAAAAACGGCCATGACCAGGGAAAATCCTGTTTGCCTTTTCATGGCACATTATCAACATGAATTTGTTGCACTAACTGGATTGCTTCATCGGAATGCTTTCCCAGCGTCAGGCTCAACGAAACGAGTCCCGAACGGGTCGCCGAAGCTTCAGCATAGCTAAACCGGCAATGACGGACCTGATTGGATAGCTGATTCCCTGTTGTTTTTTTAGGTGGACTCAGCAGTGTTGCATTGATCGGATACCCGGAGTACCTGAGCAATTGCCCGCTTTTGAGATCGCAGCGATACTGGATTGGCGTATCGACAATAAAAAAGCGCTGTTGGGGCGAGCGCAAGGGAAAAATCAGCAGATCAAACTTGATAATCCCTGACTTGCCGGAATTTTGAACTGTGGTTCGATTACTTCCCGTATAGGCATCGCCTTCCCCGTAACCCAGATTATAAATAACGAGACTTTGCCCCGACGTGGCTTGAGGGTTGAATTGATTCAACTCATTCATTACCTCAAAACAATCATCGACGCCGGTAAAATCCAAAACGTCATCCGCCGGGTTTTCAGCACACAGTCCCGCTCCGGATGTTGCCGATATGTCAGGCCTATCCCGGTAACGACCGCCGTCCAGGGTATGCAGCATTTCCAGCGTAAGGCCATCGTTTGAAATCCTGATACTGTTCGGTAAGGCTCTGCGGATATCCCTTTGCATTCTTCGCAAGGCCAGTTCGGCATTGTCGGTCAGTGAAGCACGGTTTTCCATAGTCAAATAAGCTTTGACCGGTTTTGTAATGACATCGCCGCTTACCGCCACCAGAATACCGATGATGACCATCACCAGGATCAGTTCAACCAAGGTAAAGCCTTGAGTTTTACGCATCGTCAAAAAGCCATCCGATAGCCTATTAATTCAATCGAGTCGGCCCCGGTTGATGCCACGGTCACCTTGATTCTTTTTGCCGAGACACCATCGACCAGGGTTATTGGAGCAGAAACGGAGACGGAAACGGTATAGCGAGACAAGTTGGCATCGTCCTGTCCCTGCCGATTTTGTACACCGTTATCGGTGAGTCCATTGTAGTCATCGACATCATCGAAGGTTGAGCGGGTTTCTCCAGCTTCATTGCCGTCAGGATCGGCATAAGCCTGCAAGATGATTTCTTCAAGATAGGCTTCAGCAACAGCAATTGCCTGATGCTGCACCATCGGATCGCTACTATGACGGATGGTAAAAGTCATGGCGCTGAACAAGCCTGTTATGGCAATGCTGATAATCACCATAGATAGAATCAATTCGATCAACGTGACACCGGTTTGGGCTTCAGGATGAACTGTCATAAACAAAACCGGTATCGGAGACGATTGTCATTTTTTTCCGGCCTAATTTTATCTCGATACTGTTTGAGGCCTGACCCAACGCATTGAAATAAATAACGGCATCAGTGATAGTAATACCGGGTTGAATGCCGGTATAGCTTTGCCCACTACTGCCCGGATGAAAAACAGTCTGCGTGAAATGGGATGAATCAGTCGAACGGCATTGACTTCTATCGCCTGCATCAGGCCTATGCAGTGCGTACTGATTGTTGGCGATACTGACTTGCACATTGCAAGCCGTGGCAATGGCCAATTTCTGTGCGTAACGAAATGCTCCAAGGGTATCGTCAAAAAAAGCCTTCTCCTGGTATTCATTCAACTGAAAAAAACGAGGGATTACATTCAAAGACAGTATGCTCATAATAACCAGCGTCATTATGAGTTCAACCAGCGAGAAGCCTGCTTGAAAGGATAATTTAGCCGATAATTCACAAGATCCGGATACCTTGAGCGAAACAGCCGCCGGCTTCCGGCTAATTGACTCTATGGCAGGCACTGTCAACGTCAACCATACCTATGATTTACAGACAGAATCAAGAACAATCCAAGCCGTCTGCTAATGATGCCGATGCGGGTGTAACTGCCGTCGTATCTTTCGCTATGCTCGCCGCGGTATAGATGACATTGCATTTGTCGTTTGATGCAGGACCTGAGGTAAAGCCAATAAGAACACCGTCTTTAATAAATGTTAAATCACCTGTTAAAGAGATAGCTGCTTGAATACCGTCTGCTGTCGCTGCCGGATAGCCATAAACCATGGCAATTGACTGACCTTCCAGTTCAATTTTACCTTCCTTAGCGGTTTGAGCTTTCAACAATGCCTGCGAATGCGCAATCGCAATGGCTGAATTGACTGCCCCCAATGCGGCTTTAAGCGCAGATTCTCTGGCATCACGCTGCATATCGGCAAATTTGGGCAGTGCCGTTGCAGCCAAAATACCCAAAATAACGATAACCAGCACCAACTCTATTAGAGTGAACCCTTTTTGATGATTAATACTCACATTGACACCTGTAAATTGAATTAAACCTCTAACGGCGATTAAATTGCCTATACTTCAGAACCAATAGTAGAACACTCTCAGCCTAATTCAACTGAGTTTAAATAATTCTTCCGTATCAATATCGACAACTGCGACTGACATGAGCATACGCAAATTTATTTTTTGTGACATCTGCAATCCTCAAGGCTTGCGATCAATCGAGTTTCGCCGGTCCACTCGCATAGACGAACGTAACGGACGCAGAATTTCCGATGGCCGCGCCTGGTTTGAAGGGGATGTTGGCAGCGCACTTAAAAACGGCTGGCAAGTCACGCCTGAAGGCACGCATATTTGTCCTGCCTGTCAAAAATAGCCGGCTTACATGAGCACAAAATTTACCTGGCTTATTGTTTTTGCGATTGGGCTGATTTATCCCGGTTATCAATTATCAGCAGCAACATACAGCAACACTCCCACGCCAATCAGTTGGATAGACGAAACCAGACACATTAAGCTGGGGCCTACGAAAGGGGGCATTTATTCGCCATTGTATTCATTCATTAACAATGCCGGTTGCGGCACTGTTCCCCCGGTTATAGACGATTCCATTACCAGCGCTATTCCATTGGGTTTCACTTTTACGTATGGAGACAAGTCATTTACATCCGCGCGGATCATGAGCAACGGCCGTTTGCAATTTAACAATACCACCTGCGGCTTCGGCAGCCCTGTTACGCAGCTACCCTACCCCGATGTGGGTCTTAATTATACGATGCGGATTTACGGAAACGATCTTGATCCAACATCCTCTCAAGAAGTAAAAGGCTACGACACCTCGTGCAATAGCCCAAATCGCAGTAGTTGCTTTATCAGCTATGCCTCCCTGGGTTCAGCGCCGAATCGCCGCTTTGTCGTTACCTGGAATAAAGTTCCGGAATGGACAGCCGCCTCCAAAGCTTCCGGAGAATATAATTTACAACTTATACTTCAAGAAAATGGTGATTTCATTTATCAATACGGCCTATCAAAACCAGCCGCCACATCAGAACCGGCACAAATCGGCTGGCAAATTAATTCGACCGATTACGATGTAATCAGCACCCAATTTCCAGTCAATAACTCGGCCATCAAATTTTTTATTCCCAAGCCCGTTGTAATACCTACCCGGTTTAATGCAATTGAAGTCAGCGGCAACGCTTTTACCAGCCCCATCAAAACCAAAATTGCCGGTGATTCTTTTAGTTTGGATCTGGCTGCACTCGATGATGCCACTTCCAGCGTTTTGACCTCATTTACCGGCGACGTGTCTCTGGAACTGGTCAATTCCGAATCAGGAACCTGCGCTAACCACACAGTCATCGGCACACCGCAAGTCATTAACTTTACTGAACCCGACCAAGGTAAAAAACGGATCTCCATCACTGAACTTAATGCCTGGCGTCAGGTTAAATTGCGTATCAACTATCCGGCATCAAAGCCGACAACGACGGCGTGTTCAGCCGATGCATTTGCCATTCGTCCGGCAACTTTTTCGCTGTCCATAACCGATCAGGATTGGTTGACACCGGGCAATAGCCGAAAATTAAACTCAGGTACGGCATCGGCAGATCCAACTCATAAAGCCGGTCAACCCTTTTCAATCCAGGCGACGGCTAATAATTCTAAAGGATCAGTCACCACTGGTTATTCGGGCATGCCCCTATTGAAGATCTCGCGCTGCATCCTCCCTAACGTTGACTGCAAGCTAGGACAACTTTCAACCGGAATAATCTCAGCGAAGCAAGGAACCCTCAGTTCAAACACCGCTACCTACAGTGAAGCCGGTGTGATTGAAGCCGTTCTTATCGATGACAGTTTTGCAGAAATTGATGCTTCAGACGGATCGTCAACTGACGAGCGCAGAATCAGCTCAGCCAAGATTACCGTAGGCCGCTTTGTGCCGGATCACTTTACCGTCAGCGCAAATACGCCGTCATTTAAACCCGCCTGCAACCGCTTTAGTTATATCGGCCAGCCTTTTGGCTTTGGCACTGCACCGGAACTGACCGTTACCGCCAAAAACAGCACCGGCGACATAACCCTAAACTATGACGGTGTTTTATGGCGCATGCCGGCAAATGGAGAAACCTTTGGCGAACAAATTTGGACAGCATCTCAGGGTGAAGTGAGCGTAGTCAGTACTTTACCGTTACCCGACATCACGCAAACCGCTCGCGGCACCGGACAAATCAGCATTTCGGTGGGTGATCCAGAAAACAATCACGGTCTGAAATTCACTCGAAACACTCCGGTTGAGCCTTTTGACGGACAGCTGACTTTTTCAGTAGACATCAAAGATAGCGACAATGTGGCCTATGCTGACAATCCCTTTGTCTTAAAAAACATCGGCTTTGATGATAGTGACATCACAACAGGTTATGACAACCAATTTCGTTACGGAAGGCTGGCAATATCAAATGCGCATGGATCGGAACGGTTAACCTTGCCCGTTGGCATGACGGTTCAATTTTATAGCGACGCTAACTTTAGTGTTACCACCGATGATCAATGTTCAACCGCCGAGTTGACGATCACCGGCCAGAAAGATGGTTCGTTATCGCCACAAGATACCTGCATCTGGGATAGCACTAAAACGAGCGGCAACTTTTATTGCTCGGTCAGTGGACAGGCAACAACTAACTTTGGTGAAGCAGATCAACTTGTAAATGGTTCATTTAATCTGCATTTAAAAGCCCCGAAAAAAACAGGCTCACTGGATTTAACCGCTGAGGTTGCAGACTGGCTCAAGTTTAGCTGGCAAGGAAAGGAAAACGAAAATCCAAAAGCGAGAGTCACTTTCGGCATTTTCAAAGGAGATTCCAAGCAAATTTATTTTCAGGAAATTTACTGAATTACGTTTCATTTTTTTCTCACTTTTCTCGGTATTTCAATTCAATCTGCCCCTATTGACTTGAAAATGCGAGGTTTATTCTTCCTTGAAAATGCTTTTTTTTAAAAGCAGTGTTAAAATTTGCCAAAATCCCTGATTTAACAGAGAGAAAATGTCGAAAGAGTCTCAAATCCACCCTTATCATAGACCCGATCTTGAATTCAAAAGCAGTTCTCTCTCTGTGCCGGTGTTAGTGTTAGGCACAAACGATTTATCTGTCATCGAGCAACAATTGCTGTTAAAAATCAAGCAGGCTCCGGATTTTTTCCGCTATTCCCCATTAATTATTGACTTGCAGGAACTTAACAAACTTGACCTGAACTTGGATTTAACTGACGTTATAGCCCAATTAAGAAAACAGGATTTGTTACCCATCGGGATTCGCGGCGGCACGCAAGAGCAAAACCAAGCTGCTTTAAAATTAGGCATCCCTAAAATGTCGGCCCAGAGCGCCACGGCTTCGCCCCAAGCCAAGCCGGTTCAAAAATTGCCATTGGAACCCGAGCCTGAACCGGAACCGGTCAAGAATGAAGCTGAGGCAACAGTAACCCGCGTGATAACACAACCTGTTCGCTCAGGACAGCGTATTTACTCACATGGAGATTTGATCGTGCTGGCACAGGTCAGTGCCGGTGCTGAAATCATGGCGGAGGGCAATATTCACGTTTACAACACGTTGCGAGGCAGAGCCTTGGCGGGCGTTCAAGGCGACACTGAAGCCCGGATTTTCTGCTCCGACTTACAAGCGGAGCTTATCTCGATTGCTGGAAACTATAAGATAAGCGAGGACCTTGATTCATCGGTTCGAAACAAGCCCGTCCAAATCTATTTGAATGAACTCGCTTTAATCATTAAAGCTTTATAATTTTACTGTCTCGTTGGAGGACAAACAGTTGGCTAGAATTATCGTCGTAACATCTGGTAAAGGCGGTGTGGGCAAAACCACAACCAGTGCCGCCATCGCTATGGGGCTTGCCAAAAAAGGGCATAAGACAGCCGTCATTGATTTTGATGTGGGCTTGCGGAACCTTGATTTAATCCTGGGTTGTGAACGTCGCGTCGTTTATGATTTCGTCAATGTCATCAATGGGGAAGCTTCGCTAAATCAGGCGCTCATCAAAGATAAACGCTGTAATCAGTTGTATATCCTCCCTGCCTCTCAAACCCGAGATAAAGACGCGCTGACTGTAGAAGGCGTTGGTCGGGTCCTGGAAGAACTCTCAAAAGATTTTAAATATATCGTCTGCGATTCGCCTGCAGGCATAGAAAAAGGCGCGCACCTGGCCATGTATTTTGCCGATGATGCGTTTGTGGTTACCAATCCCGAAGTTTCGTCTGTGCGTGACTCTGACCGAATGTTAGGCATTATGGCCAGCAAGTCCAAAAGAGCCGAAAATAATGAAGAACCCATCAAAGAATATCTGCTTTTAACCCGCTACTCACCTGAACGCGTTAAATTGGGTGAAATGCTGAGTGTGGAAGATGTGCAGGAAATTTTGTCATTACATTTATTAGGCGTCATACCCGAATCAAAATCAGTTCTTAATGCCTCAAACTCAGGCATTCCGGTGATTCTTGACGATAAAAGCGATGCAGGTCAAGCTTATGAAGACATTGTTGCCCGCTATTTAGGCGAGGACAGGCCGCACCGTTTTATCGACGAGGAAAAAAAGGGTATTTTTGGGAAGCTATTCAGGAGTAAATGATGAGCTTACTGGACTATTTTAGAACCACAAAAAGAGGCACTGCTTCCTTGGCCAAGGAAAGGTTGCAAATATTGGTTGCACATGAGCGTTCATCAAGAACCCAGCCCTCCTATCTCCCTCAGTTACAAAAAGAGTTACTGGAAGTCGTGCGAAAATATATCAATGTAGAACAGGATGCTATTTCGATTAACTTTGAACAAGATGAAGACCAGGAAGTCTTGGAACTGAATATTGTCTTGCCTGACGAACACAACAAATCTTCTAAATAACTTAAAGGTGATAAAAATGGTTGAAACAATTGGTCAAACTGCCGGGAAAGTGTGGAAATTCCTTGAGGATAACGGCACTGCAACTGTCAATAAAATTACTAACGAAACCGGATTGAGTAAAAACGATATTCAACGCGCAATCGGCTGGTTAGCGAGAGAAGAAAAAATTATTATCGAAATGGTCAACGGCCGCATCGAAAATATTTCACTGGTTTAAACCGGATTGACTAACAGATGAGCGAAACGGATTTCGCCGTTTGTGGCTTAAAAAACACAAGTTGGCCTGCGTCAGTCAAGAGCATTCATGCTTTAAATCTAATGTGATCAAAAGCTCTCAACGCAGTTCGCGATGACGGACAATCACTTTCAGCGATTGTTGTGAAAAATGCTGGGCTAACGCTTCTGCTAAATAAACTGAACGATGCTGCCCACCGGTACAACCTATCGCAACCGTTAAATAACTGCGGCCTTCGGCTTCGAAACGGGGCACCCAACGATCCAGGAAGTGGGTAATATCTTCAAAAAACTCACGAACCTGCGACTCTCTTTCAAGAAACTCAATTATCAGTTCATCTTTACCGGTAAACCCGCGCAATTCGGGCACCCAATACGGATTGGGAAGCGCTCTGGCATCAAACATAAAATCAGCATCCAAAGGCACGCCGTGTTTGAATCCGAACGATTGAAACTGGATAGAGATATGCCTGACATTTCTCTCGCCTACCTGATCCCTGATCAGATCACGAAGCTGATGATAGTGCGTTCGACTGGTATCAATGACCAAATCGGCGATTCTGGCCAACGGCTTGAGAATTTCCTTTTCAATACCCAGCGCTTCTCTTAACGGCACATTATTGTTGGTTAAAGGATGTCTGCGCCGGGTTTCACTGTAACGTTTTAATAACGTTGCTTCCTCGGCCTGCATATACAGGACTTCGCAATCGATACCTTTTGCGCGAATCAGATTCAGGCTGTCCGCAAAATTGACTAAATTCTCGCTTTGATTTCTGGCGTCAATGCCTATCGCTGTTTTGTTATACGTTTTTGGATCGGCGAGCATTACTTGATTAATAAAGCCCTCAAGTAAACTCATGGGTAAATTATCGATGCAATAATAGCCACAATCTTCCAGAGTCGCTAAGGCGATACTTTTTCCTGATCCGGAGAGTCCGCTGACAATTAAAAGTCTCATAATGGAAAATATTCGATAACGGCTAGTCAGTTGGGAGGAATTTAAGCGTGTTGCTGAAATGTAAACGCTGTTCTTGCAACGTTAACCAACGGCAAAAGCTGCCGTTGGTTCTCAAAATCAATAAGTCAGTGCTTCATGATTTTGTCTGTGCCTAATTTTGAGGAACAAATTAACGATGATTACTGATTTTTTCTTTGTGTTTCAAAATTTGTCGATCCAATTTGTCGACCAGATTATCGATCGACGCATACATATCTTCTTGTGTATCTTCAGCAAAGATTTTGGCTCCGCTAATTTGTACAGTGGCTTCGGCTTTTTGATTCAGTTTTTCAACGGTCAAAATAACGTGTACGTCGGTGACATTATCAAAATGCCTTTCTAATTTTTCAAATTTAGTTTCAACGTAATCTCTCATGGACTCAGTTACTTCGATATGGTGGCCTGTTACACTGATTTGCATGGAATAAACTCCTTTAGTTGTAATTGTTGCGTTATAAGGTACGCTTTCTCTGGCTAGATGAAGCAACATTCATTGCTTCACGGTATTTGGCAATCGTCCTTCTTGCGACATTGATGCCTTTTTCTTGTAATAAGTCGGCTATTTTACTATCACTGAGCGGTTTTGCTTGATTTTCATTATCCACAAGCTCTTTAATGAGCGCTCTAATCGCTGTGGAGGAACACTCCCCCCCTCCGGTGGTGGAAACATGACTGGAAAAAAAGTACTTGAATTCAACGATACCATTGGGGGTATGCATGTACTTTTGCGTCGTAACCCGCGAAATGGTTGACTCATGAAGCTCCAATTCTTCAGCAACATCCCTAAGCACCATCGGCCTCATAGAAATTGAACCATGCTCAAGAAAATCCTGCTGTTTATCAACAATACAGCGCGCCACTCTCAACAGTGTTTCATTCCGACTGGTTAAGCTTTTAATAAACCATCGCGCCTCCTGCAAATGATCTTTCATACGGCTATTGTCGACGCTGTTGTCGGCCCTTTTTATCATGCCGGAATAAAAAGGATTAACCCGCAATTTAGGCGCAATTTCAGGATTCAGATTGACTGTCCAGACTCCGCCCACCTTAACCACGTATACATCGGGAATAATGTATTCGGAATCACCTTCACTTATTTGCGCACCCGGTCTTGGGTCCAAGGTTCGGATCAGCGCGATAACACCCGCCAAATGCTGCTCGCTGACACCTAAACGCCGCAGCAGCTTTACCCTATCATGCGTTGCCAGCAAATCCAAATAGCGCGTTACCAGGACCAAAGCCTCTGCCTTGTATTGCGTATCATCAGGCAGCTGTAACAATTGCAAGCGCAGACAATCCTGCAAATCAGCGGCAATGACGCCAGGTGGATCAAAATTTTGCAGCCGGTGCAATACGGCTTTTACCTCATCAAACTCCAACTCATCCAACTGGGCCTGTAAACCCTGAAAAATATCATCAATTGAACTGATGAGGTAGCCATCTGCATTGACCGAATCGATGATCGTGGTGGCAATAGCTCGATCTCTATCTGAAAACGGCGTCAGTTCCAGTTGCCAGAGCAAATGATCCTGCAAAGAAACCGACTTGCTGCGTTGACTTTCAAATTCAACGTTCTCGGAAGAACTGCTGTTGGATGTTTGCGAGTTATCAAAAACATCTTCCCAGTTCGAGTCAGTGGGCAACTCATCGGGAATATCGGTTTGGGAACCTTCCGCAGTTATTTCATCATATTTTTCGGTTTTTTTCTCTAACTGGCTGTCATTGATGTCCAGAGGATGATCTTCCTCAACTTCAAGCATCATGTTTGATTCTAGCGCTTGTTGAATTTCCTGTTGTAAATCCAGAGTGGAAAGTTGCAGAAGCTTGATGGCTTGTTGCAGCTGAGGGGTCATCGTCAGCTGCTGACCCAATCGAATTTGTAGAGACTGTTTCATGAGCTAATTGCCGTTAAATAAAGTATGACTTGTGTGTCGTGAGTTGTATAACGTCCAAAACTAAACCGTATTGATGCCTGTCTTTAGTATTTAGTAAGTGGAAACATAGCCAGGCTTTCTCCTGTTTCATTATCCTCCATAGACCGAAACAGTGTGCGCCAATAGCAAAAGCCAACTGAATCACGTTCCTAAAGGCTAAAGTTTTCACCCAGATAGACCTTGCGAACTTCCGCATTATTTACAATAGCTTTTGCATCACCCTCGGCGATAACCTTGCCATCATTCAAAATATAGGCGCGGTCACATATTCCCAGAGTTTCTCTGACATTATGTTCAGTAATCACGACCCCTATTCCCCGTTCTTTAAGATGTACGATAATCTGTTTGATATCTTCTACAGAAATGGGATCCACCCCGGCAAAAGGCTCATCAAGCAAAATAAACTGGGGTTCCGTCGCTAATGCTCGAGCTATTTCTACTCGCCTGCGTTCACCACCCGATAGTCCCAGAGCAATCTGGTGACGCAAATGCTCGACATGAAATTCCTGCAACAACTCCTCTATGGTCAGTTCTATCTGGCCGTTACTTAAGTCGCCTCGAATCTGGAGGACTGCACGCAAATTGTCGGCAACGCTTAATTTACGGAACACCGATGGCTCCTGAGGCAAATAACCCAAACCCATCTGTGCTCTGACGTGCATGGGAAAATGGGTAATCACTTGATCATTCAGTGTTATTTCACCGGCATCGGCTTTTATCAAGCCAACCAGCATGTAAAAACTGGTCGTTTTACCGGCCCCATTAGGACCCAGCAAGCCCACGATCTCGCCCGTATTCACATCGAGCGTGACACCGTTAACGACATTTCGTTTATTGTAGTTTTTAATCAGCGCAGTTGCCGCGAGTTTCGTCATGTTTTTTATTGTCCTTTCGGTTTCAAGATGACTCGCACACGTTTCGAATCAGACGATTGCTCACCGGCTTTGACAATAGCATTTTTACTGTCATAGCGGATTATGTCACTGGCATAGGTATTTCCATCCTGCCAGACAACCGCTTCGTTTATCAAAATCAACAACGATTGCTCCGGGTAATATTCTCCGGTTAACGCCTTACCCGTTATTTCGCCGCCATTATCGGGCTGCTGTTTGAATCGAGCAGGATTTCCGGTTGCAACCAGTTTATCGACATTCCCGTTCTTAAAGTAAACCACCAATTTATCTGATTTAACCTCAAGACTGCCTTGAGTCGAAATGACATTACCCGTGTAGGTGCTGATTTCGGTGTTATTGTCATAGCTTGCGGCATTTGAATCGATATAAACCGGCTGCTCTGCATCACTTTTCAGTGAGTAACCGATCGGACTGTAAATCGCCATTGCGATCCAAATGCCCCAAAATAACCCTTTATTTTTTCTTAAATTCATACTTCCCTCGCACCTTTGCAAACAATTTGACACGAATGGGGTCGCCATAATTGAGCTGCATTCCGACACCTTCTGTTCTATTGGGCGGACTGAGTAATTCAGCCCACTCATCTGTTTCTGCATAGCTTTCTTCAGGCTTGACTCGTAAATTGGAGCTGTTAATTTTCATTGGCCTGCCCCCTTGAGCGCCCTCTCTCTTAACAACGGCTTTACCATTTAGAAAAATCAGCTTCCCATCACCGGACACTTTGGCCGTCTCAGACTCAATGACCCATGGCGGAGTCGTTTTGTTTATCAACGTCATTACCGGTTTTGTTAAATGGATAGTGCCATCGTCGCTATAATGCTTCATCTCGTCAGCTATTAATTTATTTTTTAATTGACCGTTAGTGCCCATTTCCCATTTGGTATAGCCGTTGCTAAAATAATCCGGACTGTGAACGCCTGCCCCGGACAATAGGCTTGCTTGCTCGGTTTCATTGAGCAATAACAGCCACCAACTGATTAATGCAAAAGCGGCTGCATAAACATAGATCTTATAGTTTCCAGACATGATTTAAAGATACGGTTGGAGCGCCAAATCAAAAGTGCCTTGAGCCAACATGATCAGATCACACACTTCCCTTACCGCGCCTTGCCCGCCCTGCATACTGGTGCACCAATCTGCGCGCTGTTTCACTGCAAAATGCGCATCCTGAACTGCGACAGCCAATCCGGCGCGCAGCATGACTGGCAAATCCAGTACATCATCTCCGACATGAGCCGTTTGTTCCGGTTCGATATTAAGTGCCTGCAACATTTCCTGAAAAGCGGCGAGCTTATGCTCATGCCCCTGGTAGACAAATTGAATGCCCAGACTTCTCATGCGCAGTTCTACGGAATTTGATTTACGTCCTGAAATGACGGCTACTTCCACACCTGATTGCCTTAAAAGTTTAATGCCGTGACCGTCCCGCGCATGAAAACATTTATACTCTTTGCCAAAATTATCAAAAAAAAGTCGGCCATCAGTCAGCACGCCATCCACATCCAAGATAAGTAACTTTAATTTTTTTGCCTTGTCCACTATCGCTGGATCAATCGAATTTATATCCATCATACGATCCCTGCATGAATCAGGTCATGCATATTTAGAGCGCCTATTGCGCAACGTTTATCATCAACAACAATCAGCCCGTTTATTTTTTTGGACTCCATGATCTGCATGGCTTCAGCCGCCAAACGATCTGAACCGATCACAGCACATTGCCGGGTCATGACCTGACCGATAAGCGTAGTATTAAGATCAATATTCTTCTCCAGCATTCTTCGCAAATCGCCATCAGTAAACACACCTGCCACTTTTTGGTGGTCATCGACAACAACGGTCATCCCTAATTTTTTGTTGGTCATCTCAATCAATGCCACTTTTACCAATGCGCTTTCACTAACTATAGGCATATCTGCGCCCGTATGCATCAGATCACTGACCAAAATCAGCAAGCGCTTGCCCAAGCTACCGCCCGGATGAGACATTGCAAAATCATCACGGGTAAAACCTCGCGCCTCAAGCAGGGCAACAGCCAGTGCATCACCCATTACCAACGCCGCAGTAGTACTGGAAGTAGGCGCCAAACCCAATGAGCAGGCTTCCTTGGCCACACTGACATTAATATGCCGGGAGGCAAACCTGGCCAGTGTCGAGTCAGGATTCCCGGTCATCGCTATCAGAGGCACGCCAATGCGTTTGATTAAAGGCAATATTGTCAACACTTCGCCGGTTTCTCCCGAATTTGACAAAGCCAGCACGACATCCTGACGGGTAATCATCCCCAGATCGCCATGACTGGCCTCTCCGGGATGCACAAAAAAAGCGGGCGTCCCGGTACTTGCCAAAGTCGCGGCAATTTTACCGCCGATATGACCTGATTTACCCATGCCGGTAACAACCACCCTCCCACGGCAGTCAAACATCAACCGGCACGCCGCTTCAAAATCTTCGTCGATGCGCTCCGATAGTGCGGCTATAGCAGCCAGCTCGATATCTATGACTGTTTTTGCCCGCTCTCTCAATTCTAATCCATTGATTTTCATTCTAAGCAAACCCAATAATAGAAACCACACTCGCCTGCCCCTGTTTTTGAGCGCTCGCTGCATGCTTCCCTGAGCCAAAATCCGGTTTTCTTTTAGCCATGATTATCACACTTCAACAGTAAGAATTCATTCTTATGGTTCGAAAATTGCTAATTATGGCACGAATTAATGACCATTGTCGTCCGAGATAGAGACGTTTGTTGACTTATTTAGTCCAGGTCAGACAAAATAGACCGTTTATTTCTTAGCATTATTGAAGCTTACGCAATGGATGAGGACGATAGTATCATCAGCACGAGTTTAGTATCCGTTCGTAATTTGTCATTTCGTCGCGGCAATCGTGTCATATTTGACAACCTGTCGCTGGACATTCAACGCGGCAAAATCACGGCCATCATGGGACCCAGCGGTACCGGAAAAACCACCCTGCTAAAGCTGATAGGCGGGCAATTATGCCCCGATCAAGGCACAGTTACGGTGGACGGGATAGATGTGCACAAATTAAAACGTAAAGATCTGTTTGAGTTACGCAAGCGTATGGGCATGCTGTTCCAAAGTGGTGCACTGCTAACCGATATCAATGTGTACGATAACGTCGCCTTTCCTATCAGGGAACACAGTCATTTGACCGAACCCATGATTCGCACCCTGGTATTGATGAAACTCCAGGCTGTAGGTTTGAGAGGCGCCGCCAAATTGATGCCCAGCGAACTATCCGGAGGCATGGCTAGGCGGGTGGCACTGGCGCGAGCTATTGCCCTGGATCCGATGATGATCATGTATGACGAGCCCTTTACCGGCCAGGACCCCATTTCAATGGGCGCGCTTATCCATTTGATCAAATCTTTAAACACTACTCTGGGATTGACGAGCATCATTGTTTCTCATGACGTACAGGAAACATCATTGATATCCGACTACATCTATGTCATTTCCGACGGCAAAGTGGCGGTTCAAGGGACGCCTGCAGAAATTGAGGCATCCGATTCTCCCTGGGTTCAGCAATTTATGAAAGGCGAGCCTGATGGCCCTGTGCACTTTCATTATCCAGCCAGTGATTATGTAAAAGACTTATTTTATTCACCCGAAAAGCCTTTAAAAAGGCCATCAAAACCAAGAGGCCCAAGTTTTTTTGGCAAAAAAAGCAGCCCAAGCCCTAAAACTGCCGAATCTAAAAAAAGCAGCCGGTCGCGATACCATAGCCAGGATTAGCATGATGGATTTTTTGACACAATTAGGAAAAACGACGCGTGCTGCCTTTAACAAACTCGGACGGGCCACCTTCTTTTTAATTCATACCCTGTTTGGCATCGGTGATGTCATCATTCGCCCCCGGTTGTTGATCAATCAAATTTATTCCGTCGGGGTTTTGACTTTTTTGATTATTACCATCTCCGGCCTGTTTGTGGGCATGGTACTGGGACTTCAAGGTTACAACATTCTTTCTGATTTTGGTTCGGAAGAAGCGTTGGGCGTTATGGTCGCCGCCTCATTGGTCAGAGAACTGGGCCCTGTTGTTTCGGGACTTTTATTTGCGGGCCGAGCCGGCTCAGCCCTGACGGCGGAAATCGGACTTATGAAAGCGACTGAGCAGCTTTCAGGCATGGAAATGATGGCAATAGACCCCATCAAACGCATCATGACCCCCCGCTTTTTGGCAGGATTTATTTCAATGCCTCTACTGGCGGCTTTGTTCAGCTCTGTCGGCATATTGGGCGGGCATTTGGTTGGCGTAGGTTTGCTGGGCGTAGATGACGGCTCTTACTGGTCACAAATGCAGGCTAATCTGGATTTTCAGGATGACATTATCAACGGAGTGATCAAAAGTATTGTTTTCGGTTTTGTCGCAACCTGGATCGCCATATTTGAAGGGTACGACGCTATTCCTACTTCAGAAGGAGTCAGCAGGGCAACGACTCGAACCGTTGTCAATTCTGCTTTCAGCATATTAGGATTGGATTTTATATTAACGGCTCTCATGTTTGGAGATCAATAACATGCAGCACACCCATTCCCAAGATACTCTGGTAGGACTTTTTGTCGCTGCCAGTATCACAGGTTTGTTTTTTTTGGCTATGCAAGTCAGCAACCTCAGCTCATTTGGCTCTGAAGATACTTATAAAGTCACGGCACGATTTTCCAATTCCGGCGGATTAAAAGTCAAATCACCGGTTTCGGTGGCCGGAGTTCGCATCGGAAGGGTCAGTGCGATTTCGTTTGACAAAGAAACGTTCGAATCCATCGTGGAAATGAGCATCGAGTCCAAATATGACACCATTCCCGAAGATACGTCAGCCACTATTTACACGGCCGGTCTGCTTGGCGAGCAATACATCAATCTTCAACCGGGAGGCTCCGATGAACGCCTTGAAAATGGCGGGCAGATTGAAATTACTCAATCAGCCATAGTTCTGGAAGAAGTGATAGGCAAATACCTTTTCAACAAGGCAGAAGAAAAAAAGTGAGTAGTATCAATATTTTGCCTCAAGGAGGCGGACTTTATACCATTCAAGGTGACCTGACTTTTTCGACTATTGATAAAAAAATTGTCAATTCATTTGCTTTTTTAAAGCCGGACTCAACCGTCACCATTGACCTGAGCCAAGTCGTGACCACTGACAGCGCGGGGCTTGCCCTCATCATTGAATGGATAAAATACGCAAGGAATCACAAGGTTAAGATCAAATTTAACAATATCCCGCAGCAATTATTAAAATTGGCCACGCTGTGCGGATTGGAATACGAGCGTTATTTTGGAGGCAGTCCTGCAGAAATAACTCCTTTGGACCCTCCCCTTTTCTCAGAATAAAATAGCATTTTCTATGGATAAATTACTCATTACCGGTGGCACGACACTCAACGGCGAAGTACGCATTTCCGGTGCAAAAAACGCGGCTTTACCGATCCTCGCCGCAACCTTACTGTCCGAAACACCCGTGAGTATCGGCAATATTCCCCACCTGAAAGACATCACCACAACCATTGAACTGTTGGGACGCATGGGCGTACAAATGGTGCTTGATGAAAAAATGAACATGGAAGTTGATACCCGTACCATTAACAACTACCAGGCGCCCTACGAACTCGTCAAGACGATGCGAGCCTCCATTTTAGTATTAGGCCCATTACTGGCGCGCTTCGGTGAAGCTTATGTTTCTCTGCCTGGCGGTTGCGCTATCGGCTCACGCCCTGTGGACATCCATCTTGACGGCTTGATGAAAATGGGCGCCGATATCAGCGTGGACGGCGGCTATATCCTTGCTAAAGCTAAAAGACTGAAGGGTTGCCGACTGGTACTGGAGCAAATTACCGTAACAGGCACCGAAAACCTGCTGATGGCAGCAACACTGGCATCCGGCACCACCATTATAGAAAATGCCGCAAAGGAACCGGAAGTATCGGATCTGGCTTACTTTCTCAATAAAATGGGCGCCAAGATTTCAGGCATCGGTACCGATGTGTTGATCATTGAAGGCGTAGAAAAACTGGGTGTCGACAATCTGCATTATGAGATCATGCCGGACAGGATTGAAACCGGCACCTACCTGATTGCTGCAGCCATCACTGGCGGCAAGGTAAGACTCAAAGATACCCGCCCTGATATTCTGGATGCGGTTCTGGCTAAACTGGTGGAAGCCGGAGCTGAAATAACGTCCGGAGAAAACTGGATTGAATTGGATATGCATGGCAAAAAACCCAAAGCGGTTTCCGTGCGCACCGCGCCTTATCCGGCTTTTCCGACCGACATGCAGGCCCAGTTCACCGCCATGAATACCGTAGCCGATGGCGTGGGCATCATCACCGAAACCATTTTTGAAAACCGTTACATGCATATTCAGGAAATGCAACGCATGGGCGCCGACATCCGCCTGGAATCCAACACAGCGATTTGTACCGGCGTCGCAAAACTGACCGGTGCCCCGGTCATGGCTACCGATCTGAGAGCTTCCGCAGGCCTGGTTCTAGCCGCTCTGGCCGCTGAAGGCGATACCTTAGTCGACAGGATTTATCATATCGACAGAGGCTACGACCACATCGAAGAGAAACTGACGCAACTCGGTGCAACGATTCGCCGGGTCGCCTGCTGAGAGATTGGATATGATTACAATAGCTGTCTCAAAAGGACGAATTTACGAAGAAGCCCTGCCTTTACTCGAAGAAGCCGGCATCAAACCCGTTGATGATCCTAAAACCAGCCGCAAACTTATCTTGCAAACCACACGTGAAGACGTTCAACTGGTCATCATACGCGCGACGGATGTTCCCACTTTTGTAGAGTACGGCGCTGCAGATATGGGTATTGCGGGTAAAGATGTCTTACTGGAACATGGCGCAGAAAGTCTTTATGAACCTCTGGATCTTAAAATCGCCACATGCCGCCTGATGACGGCAATGCACAAAGATGCTCCGGAAATCAAGCGTCGAGTCCGAGTAGCGACCAAGTACGTTAAAACCGCCAAAAACTATTTTGCCCAGCACGGCATCCAGGCCGATATCATAAAGCTCTATGGCTCAATGGAATTGGCACCCCTGGTCGGCCTGGCTGACTGCATTGTCGACTTGGTCGATACTGGAAATACACTAAAAGCCAATAACCTGGAACCCCGTGAATTAATCATGAATATCAGCTCCAGGCTTGTCGTCAACAAAGCGTCAATGAAAATGAAGCACCAGGCCATTCAAACGCTGATCGATCAATTTGAAAAAACCCTTTCGCAACGGTAATTTGCAATGAGCGATTTTAAAATCACCCGGCTCGATCATGCTGACGCCAATTTTAAGCAACAACTGGCAGAGCTCTTGGCGTGGGATGAAACCGACGACCTGGAAATCCATCAGCGGGTACTGGACATCATCGCAAACGTCAAAAAAAAGGGTGACTCGGCCGTCATCGAATACACCAATCGGTTTGATCAACGGCAGATTAGCCAGGCAGATGAACTTGTCATAACTCAAGAGCAACTTGAGCAGGCTTGGCATTCCCTTAAGCCTGAACAGGCGCAAGCACTGGAAACCGCCGCCAACCGCATCAAAGCTTATGCAGAACATCAGAAAATCGAGTCGTGGCAGTTCACCGAAGCCGACGGCACTATTTTAGGGCAGAAAATCACCCCGTTAGACCGTGTAGGTCTTTATGTACCCGGCGGTAAAGCCGCTTATCCCTCGTCGGTTTTGATGAATGCGATACCGGCTAAAGTGGCCGGCGTTTCCGAATTGATCATGGTCGTCCCCTGTCCCAAAGATGAAATAAATTCATGGGTGCTGGCGGCCGCGTTTCTTGCCGGTGTCGATAAAGTATTTACCATCGGGGGCGCACAGGCAGTTGCTGCACTTGCCTACGGAACTGAATCGATCCCGGCTGTTGCGAAAATTGTCGGCCCCGGCAACATCTATGTCGCCACGGCAAAAAAACTGGTATTTGGCCAAGTGGGCATCGACATGATCGCCGGTCCTTCCGAAATTCTGATCATTTGTGACGGCAAAACTGATCCGGACTGGATTGCAATGGATTTATTTTCTCAAGCGGAACATGACGAAAATGCCCAGTCAATTTTGATTTCCGATGATGCCGATTACCTGAATCAGGTTGAACAAAGCATCCATAAATTACTGCCCGAAATGGAACGTGCCGAGGTCATTAAAACCTCTCTGAGCAACAGAGGCGCGTTTATCAAAGTCAATTCGCTGGATGAAGCCGCAAATGTCGCCAACACCATTGCTCCGGAGCACTTGGAATTATCGGTCGCAGACCCGGCTGACTTATGTGCAAAAATCCGTCACGCCGGCGCCATTTTTATGGGCAGGCACACGGCCGAGGCATTAGGCGATTATTGCGCAGGACCCAATCATGTATTGCCCACCTCAGGTACTGCGCGTTTTTCATCGCCCTTGGGTGTCTATGATTTCCAAAAGCGAACCAGCTTGATTAACTGCTCCGAGTCAGGTGCGCATGAACTCGGCAAAACCGCCTCCGTTCTCGCCCGGGGAGAAAGCCTGACCGCCCATGCCCGCTCAGCGGAATTCAGAATTAAATCATCGTAACGATCGCGTTCACGCCTTCGCCTTAAACCATGTCATTCTTTTATGAACAGCGAGCAAATCAAAACACTTTTCAGAGCTGAAGTCCTTGCCTTGTCAGCTTACAAGGTGACAGATGCCCGTGGCTTCATTAAACTTGATGCCATGGAAAATCCTTTCTCATGGCCTGAAGATACCAAACAGCAATGGCTTAAAAGCCTCACTGATTGCGCGCTAAACCGTTATCCTGACCCTGAAGCCCGTCAACTGTGCCTGACATTAAGACAAAATAACGGGATTGCCGATGAACATGGCTTGATATTGGGCAACGGCTCGGATGAAATCATCCAGATGTTACTGATGGCGTTACCTTCGGGTGCCAGTGTCTTGGCACCTGATCCCAGTTTTGTCATGTACAAACAAGTCAGCCTGTCGCTTGGCCTTAACTATCTCGGTGTGCCGCTAAATAGCGAGACTTTTGACCTTGACCTGAAAGCCATGCTGGACGCCATCGCTCTTCATAATCCTTCTCTGGTGTTTCTGGCTTACCCCAATAATCCTACCGGCAATCTATTTGAAAAAGAGGCAGTTATCGAAATCATTAAGGCCTGTAAAGGCTTGGTCATAGTGGATGAAGCTTACGCCCCTTTTGCGAACGCCAGTTTCATGGGTGAGTTGGGGAAATTTGATAATCTGCTTGTGATGCGCACACTTTCCAAATTGGGCTTGGCCGGTTTAAGGCTGGGTTATTTGGCAGGACATCCTCTTATAATTCAGGAACTCAACAAAATCCGCCTGCCCTACAACATCAATATTTTAACGCAGGCCACCGCTGAATTTGCGTTACAGCATAGCGAACTGTTTAACGCTCAAACCGCTATTCTTTGCAGCGAACGAAGTCGCGTACTTAGCTCATTGGAAGCGATGAACCGCTTTTGCGTCTACCCCAGTGCCGCCAATTTTATTTTATTCAGAACCCATCCAGACCAGGCAAACACGCTGTTTGAACACCTTAAAAAACAAGGTGTGCTCATTAAAAACATGTCACCTCAAGGAGGACTGATGAAAGATTGCCTGAGAGTCACGATTGGCAAACCGGAAGAAAATGACGCCTTTTTACAGGCGCTGTAACTACTCGCCCGCTTGAAATAGAAGGTGTAGGTGCTTGATTGAAAAGGCTTCTGCAACAGGGATGTTGCAGAGAGCTACAAGGATGTATTCATGCGTCCTTTGAAATCAAGCACCTACACCCAATAAAATAGGAAGGGGTGAGCAGATACCAAGCGCTATCAGCCTAATCCGAAACCTTTGTGTAATAAGGACTGGTTTTTAGTATTGCCAAGGCCTTTTCGTAGTCAAAAATCTCGAGTTGATGCATAAAATCTGTATAACGATCACCAAATATTACGCGCAACTGATCATCTGACTCAGATGCAAGCCGTCCGGCCCGGATATTACTTTGGGTCAAAAGGCTTTCCATTTCTGCAAGTATTTGCTTGATAGGCCCTGGATCAATTTCGCCGCCGCAAGTTTGTTGTGGCGCATTGGGCAAATCAAGTATCACCTCTGCCAATCGTCTCAACTCACTATCACATAACCGGACCAGTTCCATACACTCGTTCATCTCAGCATTTTTGAGTAAGGCATTTTCCAGTTGAGTTACCAGAGCACAGACCCGATAAGCACCCAACGTCGAGGACACGCCTTTTAGGCCATGCGCCAAATGCCGGACCGCCTGTGTATCGCCATCGGCCAGCAGTTTTATCGCAGCATGCATATCATCTTTATGCGACTGCGCAAAAAGACGAAGCAAGGCTTTATATTTGGTGATATTGCCGCGGAGAACCAGAAGGGACGGGGCATAGTCCATTCCGTCTATCGGCGGCAAGGTTTGTGGTATGGCGGAGTCCTGGGGAGTAGTCAATGCCGATGCAGCTAAGGTTTTGTCAGCGCTTTCGGGCTCTGCAGGGGCAACCCCAGGTTGTCCCTTTTTTGACAACCAGCGCAACAATGACGCATAAAGCTCTGCTGGCATAACCGGCTTGGCGACAAAATCATCCATACCTGCAGCAAGACAAGCCTGCCGGTCTTCATTAAAAGCATTAGAGGTCATTGCCAAAATCGGCAAGGAGGCCTGCCCCGGTTGCGCCCGAATCATTTGGGTTGCCGTCAAACCATCCATCACAGGCATCTGTACATCCATTAATATCAAATCGTAATCCATTTTGCTCGCCTTCTCTAAAGCTATGAGGCCGTTTTTCGCCGTATGCACGGCCAGACCCACCCCATACAACAGCTCCAAAGCCACCTCGCGATTGATCAGATTGTCCTCCACCAACAACACGCGTGCGCCACTATGGTCCCGGCGTAAAACAACCTCGGCGGCCTCTGCTGCTTCCGATCTTTCCGGCATTTGACCTTGCCCTCGTTGAAGACGGGACGTAAACCAGAAAGTGCTGCCTTTTCCCACGGTACTAATTACACCTGCATCGCCACCCATCATGCTTGCCAAACGCCTGGTAATTGCCAGCCCTAATCCGGTGCCACCGAATTTACGAGTGGTCGACGCATCCGCTTGAGCAAATGCTTCAAATAATAGTGGCAATTTATCCTCTGCTATTCCGACCCCGGAATCCTGAAATTCAAAACGAATCAATAAGCCTTCGCCGCTCTCTTCCAGAACGTGGACACCCAGACAAATTTCGCCGGATTCAGTAAACTTGACCGCATTGTCGGCATAGTTAAGCAAAGCTTGGCGCAAACGGGTTGGATCACCCCGCAGCCACTTCGGAACCTGTTCGCAATCAAATCGAATACTTAAACCTTTAGCCCGAGCTTTATCGGAAATCATTGAATAGATATTATCCAGCACCACGCTCAGTGAAAAATCGACTTCTTCCAACTGCATATGACCCGCCTCAATTTTCGATATATCGAGGATGTCATTAATGATAGAAAGCAGATGCTGTGTAGCCGTATCTATTTTATTCAAGCGCTCATTTTGCTCGGCTGACAGACCGCTTCGCCTGAGTAAATAAGTCATGCCGATGATGGCATTCATGGGCGTGCGAATTTCATGGCTCATGTTGGCCAGAAATGAACTCTTGGCACGATTAGCCGCATCAGCTGAAGCCCATGCTGTTTCCAGCTCCAAAGTGCGCTGCTTTACCAACGCTTCCAGATGATGACGATGCTGATCCAGCTCTTCATTGAGCCTTTTCTTATCAGAGATATCCTCTTTCAAACCGGCATAGTGGGAAATGCTTCCATCAGCGTCACGGATAGGAATAATAATCGCATATTCCACATATTCGCTGCCGTCTTTGCGTTTATTGACAAACTCACCCTTCCAGGTCTTGCCGGACTTAAGCGTATCCCACAATTTTAAATAAATCTCGGCCGATGTCTTGCCTGACTTCAAAACACGGGGATTTTGACCCATCAACTCCTCACGGCGATAGCCTGAGACTTGAATGAACGCCTCATTGACATATTCAATATTGCCATCCAGGCAGGTGATAATGGTACTTACCGGGCTTTGCTCGACTACTTCAACCAATTTGCGTAATTGCTGTTCACTATTTTTGCGTTCGGTAATATCCAGATTGATGCCGGACAGTCTGATCGGTTTGCCGTCCTCGTCATATTGAGCCTGCCCCTTACTGACTAACCAGCACACCTCACCCGAATCGCGCCTGAAACGGAACTCTACCTCGAAAGGCTTGCCCTGCATGATATGTGTCGCCCACACCGCCTCAAACAATGGCAAATCATCAGGATGCACCCGTGCTAAAAAATCTTCATTCCTTTTTAATTCACCTGGGGCAAGTCCGTAAATCCGAAAACATTCGGGCGACCAATAGGAGTGATCATTACTAATATCCCAATCCCAGATACCGACATGGGCGCCTTCCTGGGCCAGCATCAACCGCTGCTCGCTCTCGAGTAACGCAGCATTAATGGTCTCTGCCTGATTTCGCGCAATGATGGCATCTTCCATCAAATTCATTGCGGCCAATTGCGCCTGACGCTGCACTTTCAAGGCGCGTTCCTGAGTTTCGTGCAACACCTTTTCAGCGGCGTGCCGAATGCGGCGCTCATTAACCTCTTCTATCGCACGCCGCATAGCCGGCACCAAGCGGATAAGGTTATTCTTAAAGACAAAATCAACCATCCCCAAGCGTAGCAGTTCTACCGCCATTTCTTCGCCTACGCTACCGGACACTAAAATTACAGGCAATTCAGGATTAGATTTGTGGATTCGTTGCAGAGTGATACGGAAATCCATACCGGGCACGTTATAATCCGATAACACGACATCCCAAGAGGACTGTAAAGCGCGCTCTAAATCTTGATTAGAAGCGATACAAAGGAACTCGCCGTCAATTCCATTCAGTCGGAGAAATCGCTCCAGCAATAAAAAATCTGAGGTGACATCTTCAATGATTAAAATTTTCATCGACATGGACCCGCGTTAGTCGCCAGCCAATAGACCCCTAAACGCGCCACAGTCTCGCCGAAATCGTTAAAATCCACTGGCTTTCGGACAAAATTAAAGCTGATCAAGCGAGCTTCTTCTAATAAAATGCTTTTTGTCGAACTCATAACAACTCCGATTTATACTTCTCAGCATGAAAGGGTGCTCCTGAAAGCGAAAAACAGATGACCGCGTCTTCACCTGATTCATACTTAGGTCCAATTACTCCACCTTGGCGATGCTACCTCAGCCAGCTCGGAATTAGTTACAAAACGGAAGTCATTTTGTGCAAAGTCTCACTCAGCATAGTCCCTAGCACGCCGTTGATACCTAAAATTCCCCACTAAAATAAAACATAACCCAATGAAATAGCTAAATTGCTTTGCAGAACCGGAAAAATAAGTCTTAGAAGTTGCCGTCATCAAGATAATGGATATAGATTGATACAAACCCAGTTGGGTTGTCACCTTGTAAGCTGTTCATGCCTCGCCGCCTTCATCCGACTCATCCAAAAAAGACAACTTGAAAGGCGGCTCCTTACTCAGTTGCCGGGACAGTTCGTTAATCTGTTGTTTCAAGGCAATCATGTCCAGTTCTCGGCCAACTGAGGCACGATTGAAACGTTCCATTTCTGCGTTTCGCTCAGCCAATTCCTCCGTTTGTTTGCGCAGCGCGTGTTCGGTAACCTTTGCGGCACTTATATCGGTAATCGTCCCTATCATCCTGAGTGGTTTACCCTCGACCGTCCGTTCGACGACTCGGCCTCTTTCTTTAACCCAGGTGATTTGCCCAGCCGGGTTTTGAACTCGATAATCGACATCAATACAGGGAATACTACCCAACAAGTGATCGTCTAGGGCTTTCAATACAAAAGGCCGATCGTCCGGATGAATGGTGCTTTTAAAAAAGGCAAAATCAGACGTCACCTCATCAGCCCGGTAACCGGTAATTTCATAGTAACGGGGCGATAGATAGGCAATATCGCTCTGAATATCCCAATCCCAAAGCCCTAAATTCGTAACTTCAAGCGCCAACTTCAGACGTTCCTCACTGATGCGGAGTCGTTCTTCCGCCTGCTTACGCTCGGTGATGTCCCGCGAAATACCAAACAAACCGATGACATGACCTTCTCCATCATACAAAGGCCCCTTGATCGCAGAAAACACCCGCACTCCATCCACCGTCGTAAGTGTTTCTTCCTCAATAATGGTTTTATTCTCTTCCTGTACGCGGCGGCCTAAAGCCTTGATCATTTCAGCCTGAGCCGCCGGAAACAAAAAAGCATCATCCTGACCGAGTACCTCATCAACCGGCTTACCGGTAATAGAGCTGGCTGCAACATTAAATAGAATATAGCGGCCCTGTAAATCCTTGGCAAAAATAGCATCGGAGGAACTATCGGCGATAGCGGACAAAAGATTCAAAGTGCGCAGCTGTTCTGCCTGAGATTCCTGCACAACTCGAGATAATTCCAATTGCTGGCTCTGTCGCAACAAATAATGACCCGCTCCGGCCATAAAAAGAGACAATAACCCTACCAAGCCTATCCAGACAATATCTGCACCGGCTTCAGCATAAAGTTCAGCCATATCCAGCTTGCAAATCAACACCCAATCACTGCCTACGACAGCCTGCGCCACACCAATAACAGGTTCGTTACGGTAATCAACGCCTTCAATCGCATCACCCAAGCGAACTTCGTTGCGAAATAACTGGGCGGCTAATAGCTTGGGTGTCGCGACCGGTAAACGGAGATTGACTTCAGCATTAGCGTTATCCTTTAGCGGATTAAGATAAAGCACCTGATCATCGTCTTTTCTGATCAATAATGTTTCGACACTAGCGCTGAGCCTAGGCCAATGAGTCAGCGTAGGAAAAAGCCACTTATCCAGCTCAAAATGCTGAATAACAACCGGTGCCGCACCGGCATTAGAAAAACGATTAAGTGGTACCACAAAATCCAGCCTGGCAGTACCTGTCGCGTCGCGATAAGGGCCGATTTCACGCACTTTTCGATCGACACTCGTTAAAAGAACCGCATCCATTAGTTTCTGTGAAAGGACGGCCGAATCAGAATAAGAACTCCATAACCGAACGCCTGCCGGACCGATTAAAGTGACACCGTCAGACATCCGGTTTCTGGCTGATTGCTCCAATCGGATTTTTAACTCTTCCCCGCTTTGCTGATTACCAGATTCTTGCCACAAACGGTATTGTCTGGCATGAAAAAAGCTGGTTTGGACAAATTCCGCATAACGCTGCCGTTCCTGCCGCCAATCTCCAATTTGCCGTGACTTTAGATCGGCCACTGCCTGCAGTTGACTAATCTTTTGTTCTTTATGATGTTTCATAGCCAATAACATGGCGGAACAGGTCAGCACAATAATGACTACCGCCAACAACCCAAACAACCAGGCCCGTCGAATAGTCACTTTTGCTTCAACGGCAACTTCTTCAGGCCCCAGAAACCAGCGCCGCATCAAGCCATAGAGCATCAGCGAAGTAATAATGACGAATAGCCATCCTTTTAACAAACTGACGAGAATAATTTTCTCCGGCTCATCAAAAAATAGGCGAGTCAATTGATCGGAAAGTAAAATCCAACCGGTGGCAAACAGCGCATAGATGAGAACGATAGAAAGTATTTTGCCGCGTCTGGCGACATCAGGCGATTGGGTTGTCAACGAGTTAGAGGACATAATGGATTTGCTTGGACATAGCTCTATTGACCCGAAAATGATTTGTTAAATAATGAGCTCACTTTACGACTCCTATCTAATCGAAAATCGTCTGGCTTACAATAGTATTTGGCGAGGATATCGACAACATGAATGCTGCCGCCAAGCCCTTCCACGGAAGGGTTTATAATCCAAATCAATGGCTGGACCCTAGTCGTGTAGTGCTGTTTTTCCGGCCAAATGGCGTTACTCGGCTAGGAGTCCGAATGAGAATCGCGGTATCGATCGGCAATTTTACAAAAGACATCAAATTGGGAAATGAAGATATCGACCACATCCGGGTCAAAATGCGTGCCCCGTCCATTCAGGATGATGTCTTTGGCCTCCTCATAAGGCATAGGTAGTTTATAGACGCGTGGAGAAATCAAGGCATCAAATACATCCGCTAAAGCCATGATTCGAGCCGAAATGGGCGTAGCATCGCCAATCAAGCCATCAGGATAACCGCTGCCATCCCATTTTTCATGATGCCAACGGGCAATTTCTTTGGCTAATGAAAGAAACTCCACAGGCTCGGCCGCATCCCGCTCAGCAAAGTCTATTGCATCGCTCCCCAACTGAGCATGAGTCTTCATAATTACCCACTCCTGCGGCGTAAGCGGCCCTGGTTTTTGGAGTATCGCGTCAGGAATTCCCACTTTGCCGATATCATGCAATGGTGCCGAACGAGTCAATAACTTGATATAAACATTTGTTAATGCATCGGCATAATCAGGATTTTTTTGCAGGCCCAAGGCCAATTGTTCTACGTAAGCTTGCGTACGAAGAATGTGATAGCCGGTTTCCGAATCGCGAATTTCGGCCAGATGGGCCAGCGCACGAATACTAACCTCCTGGATAAGCTCATTTTCCATCATCCTTCGCGTTACCTCGGTTTCCAACCACGCATTCTGATTGGCCAAATATTCACGCGCTTGTTTTAATTCGAGTTGGGTATGTATCCTGGCTAAGACAATCGGAGGAACAACCGGTTTGGTAATATAGTCGACAGCCCCTACGTTGAGTCCATGCAATTCCGCTTCCTTGCTGTCCATGGCGGTAACAAAAATTACGGGTATATCATGGGTAGATGGATCTGCCCGCAGTTGTTCGAAAACCTGATAACCATCCATTCCCGGCATCATCACATCGAGCAAAATGAGGTCCGGGTAAGGCTTTATATGCGCCACACGTAAAGCTTTTTCGCCCGAAGTGGCCACTCGCACATCGTAATAGGGTTGTAATAATTCACTAAGGACGGTCAGATTCTCGGGTAAATCGTCAACAATCAGTATGATTGCGTGAGGGGCTTGCGCCGACATAGGGGCTCCGCGATTGAATTATTATTTGAATGATCAAAAGGGAAGATCAATAAAGCTTTTGCCTAACAATACTAGCACCTCTGCCACGGAATGACAGGTTTAAGTTATCCAGTGACCGGTGCAACAAACTGCAGCGCCTAATCCATAACCCACTGCCGTAAGATGTTAGTCCGCATCCTTATTTCCAAACTCTCAACATCCGTCAGGAAAATCTAATTTGACCTTAAATATCAATTACATAAATAGAGCATGAAGGAAGTATTTGACTTAACGCATGGGTAGAACACCTGTTAACTCGCTGAGTTGAGTTAATTTCAATTTTTATTACTTCAAATAACCTCAGCTGAAGTGGTATATTGACTCGATAAAAATAACAAAAGAGTCACCTGTAGCTCAGTAATAACCAGGAGTGTTACCTATGAATAATGAAGGCGTCGACAAATCAAAACGCCAATTTCTGACCTCGGCCCTCACTGTAGTCGGTGCGGTTGGTACAGGCTATTTGGCCGTTCCATTTCTCGCGCAAATGCAACCCAGCACGAAAGCCATGGCTGCAGGCGCTCCAGTACAAGTCGATATCAGCAAAATGGAAACAGGGCAACTTATCAGAGTCGCCTGGCGTGGAAAGCCCGTATGGATAGTCAATCGCACAGAAGAAGTTTTAGCGACTCTTTCGACGCTTAATGACAAATTAAGAGACCCTCTTTCAAACGAATCAACTCAACCGCCTTACAGTAAAAATCCCAACCGATCGATCAAGCCTGATATTTTCATCGCAGTCGGCTTGTGTACGCATCTGGGCTGCTCACCGACCTTCAGACCTGAAATAGCCCCCGTCGATTTAGGCAATGATTGGAAAGGCGGTTTTTTCTGCCCTTGCCACGGATCTTGGTTCGATCTGGCCGGACGCGTCTACCGGGGAGTCCCGGCACCGACTAATCTTGAGATTCCCCCTCATCGCTATGTCAGTGACTCCTTGATAATCATTGGTGAAGACACTATGGAGAAGACAGCATGAAATCAAATCGCTGGACTGATTGTGGCAACTGGGTCCTGGACAGGTTCCCACTGACCAAACTTTGGAATGATCACATGGCGCATTACTATGCGCCCAAAAACTTTAACTTCTGGTATTTTTTCGGCTCACTGGCCTTACTGGTTCTGGTTAACCAATTCCTGACCGGCATTCTGTTGACGATGAACTACAAGCCGGATGCCAAATTGGCTTTTGACTCGGTCGAGTACATCATGCGAGATGTCAACTGGGGATGGCTGGTTCGCTATATGCATTCAACCGGCGCCTCGGCCTTTTTTATCGTGATTTATCTGCATATGTTCAGAGGCATCATGTACGGCTCATTCAAGCAACCGCGTGAGTTGATCTGGATATTCGGCATGCTGCTGTTTGTCGCATTGATGGCTGAAGCGTTTATGGGTTATTTGCTGCCTTGGGGACAGATGTCCTATTGGGGTGCTCAGGTTATTATCTCTTTATTCAGCGCCATACCTATTATAGGTGACGAATTGTCCTTATGGGTCAGAGGCGATTATGTTGTCTCTGATGCGACACTGAACCGCTTCTTTGCCTTCCACGTCATTTCGGTCCCTCTGGTATTGGTCTTGCTAGTTCTGCTTCACATCATCGCGTTACATGAAGTGGGCTCCAATAATCCGGACGGCATTAATATAAAAGAATTCAAAGATCCATGGGGACATCCTGTCGACGGCGTTCCATTTCACCCTTATTACACCGTTAAAGATCTTGTCGGTGTTGCGGTATTTTTGTTCTTTTTTGCCACCGTCATTTTTTACATGCCGGAAATGGGCGGATACTTCCTTGAACACGCCAACTTCATACCGGCCGATCCGCTAAAAACACCGGAACATATTGCACCGGTTTGGTATTTCACACCTTTCTATGCCATTCTCAGGGCGGTACCGGATAAATTCGCCGGTGTAATTGCGATGGGAGGCGCCATCGTTGTGCTGTTTCTTCTGCCTTGGCTGGATCGTAGCGAAGTACGCTCTATCCGTTACCGGGGTGGAATTTACAAAAAAGCCTTACTGTTGTTTGTTATCAGTTTTGTCAGCCTGGGTTATTTGGGCACTCAACCAGCAACACCAACAGCGACCACTTTTGCACGGATATTCACCGCGATCTACTTCGGCTTCTTTTTGTTGATGCCGATCTACTCTCGCTGGGAAAAATTCAAGAAAGTGCCGTCCCGATTAACCCCGGTGATCAGCCTGGAAGACCGAATACCGGCCCTGATTGAGACATTCGAAGAAGTTACAGTCAAAACCCCGGTGACCAAGGAGGATGGAACTACTGTAGTGAGGAGAAAACCTAACTTTAACGGCATGGCAAACGTAGTTGTTCGTTTGGCAAAAAAACTAAAAGAAAGCCTCGATTGATTATGAATAAATTACTCACATTATTTTTAATATTCATGCTCCCCTTCACAGTGCTTGCCAGTGAAGGCCTTCAACTACAGAAAGCAGACATTGATCTGACGAATAACGCATCCCTGGAACGGGGTGCGAAGCATTTTGTAACCTATTGTTTAGGCTGTCACTCCGCCAAACACATTCGCTATTTGCGAATTGCTATCGATTTTGATCTCAAGGAAGACAAAGTACTGAAAGAAATCGCTCCATTGGGTGCCAATATTTACGACAAGATGACCTCGGCCATGAATGCGCACGATGCGGAGAAATGGTTTGGCATCATGCCGCCTGATTTGTCTTTGATCGCCCGATCACGGGGTGAAGATTGGATTTATAGTTACCTTAAAGGGTTCTATACCGACAAGTCCAAACCCTTGGGCGTTAATAACACTGTATTCCCTGATGTTGGGATGCCTAATGTGTTATGGCAACTTCAAGGCGAACAAACGCCTATCTATAAAAACGTCGATGGCAGAGAAGTCATAGAGAAACTGTCTATCAAAGAAGCCGGTCAATTATCAGAAAAGGAATTCGATGTAATGATCAACGACTTGACCAACTTCCTGGTCTATGTCGGCGAGCCGGTTAAACTGGAAAGAGAGCGAATGGGCAAATATGTTTTATTCTTTATTTTTATGATCTTCATACTTTCGTATTTGCTCAAAAAAGAATACTGGAAAGATCTGCATTAACATTATTTTGAAAACAGGGACGTTTTCCAGCTTTACGTTGGAGCCGAGGTTCGGCAAATAACACTGTTTTTTCATGATATACTCACCTCTTTTTTGTTGTGTATTCGAAAGAGGTTTTGTTTTGTGGCCAATACCCATACTCGTAGATCAGTTATGACGCTTTTTTCATCACCCACTTGCGCATTAAGTCACGGAGCCCGCCTCGTCCTGCACGAAAAAGGAATAACGGCCGACATAGAATATTACGACACCAATGAACCGCCTGAGGATCTGCTGGAATTAAACCCGACCGGTGTTTCGCCAACGCTCATAGAACGCGGCCTGGTACTCTATGATTCACGCATTATTATGGAATACCTGGACGAACGCTTCCCCCATCCCCCGCTACACCAAATGGACCCCGTCTCACGCGCTAACGCCCGAATGATTATCAAGCGAATTGATCAGGATTGGTATTCTTTAATGGATGAAATTCTCGTTTCCGGCGAAAAGAAATCGGCACGCGCCAAAAAATTACTCAAAGAAAGCCTGCTTTCCGCTGGTCAAATTTTTGAAGCCCGGCCATTTTTCATGAGCGATGAATTTTCTTTAATCGATTGCACAATGGCGCCTCTGTTGTGGCGGCTTCCAAGCATGGGCATAGAACTGTCGACTACCGGCGAAGCATTGCGTAATTATGCCAACCGCTTATTCAGAAGACCTGCTTTTATTGCAAGTTTAAGCAGCGCTGAAAAAGAAATGGGTGAATTACCTAGATGACCCCGATAAAGCCTTATTTGATTCGTTCGATCTACGAATGGGTCTTGGATAATGATCTTACGCCTCACATGCTGGTTGACTCTGAAACAGAAGGTACCGTTTTACCCAGAAATTATGTGGAAGATGGCAAAATTGTTCTGAATATCAGGCCGGAAGCAATACACGGCCTAACACTGGGTAACGAAACAGTAGAATTTAATGCCCGCTTCAGCGGAAAACCCATGCATATCATCGTTCCCATCAAAGCGGTTCTTGCCATTTATGCAAAAGAAAACGGCAAAGGGATGATTTTTGATCAGGAAGAATACGATGAAACCGACCCACTCCCCACGCCACCCGGCAAATCCCCAAACAGACCTAAACTGAGAGTGGTCAAATAATCTGATTTCGGCTGAGCCTAACAAGGCGCCCTTTTTCGACTTGCAGATGCTGGTCGCTTTGTTTTAGATACACGGATTACTTGAAAGAAATAACGAATATCGCCTGCATGAGTTGAGTTTTGACAACAGACCCTTCTGGAATCAATAAAACTATAATAGCGTCCTGGATTTTTGACCCGCCCAACACCTAAAAAATGATGCCAAATAAGCGGCATTTTTTAGACTGTTTGTACAAAAAACCGCTAAGTGGTTAACCTTATTGAATTTATCGAGTTACCCACAAATATTGGGGATAACTCTGTGAATATCTTGCTAGCACTTGAGCCGACACTGCGTGTTTTTTACCATTTTGTTAAATTGTCCACTTTTTATACAAAATTGTTAATTACCAAAAATCAATTGCTTAAGTATCTTTTTTTGCATTAAATGCACATCAAAGGCTTTAAACAAAGTAGACCAGTCAATATTATTAATAATGTGAATAAAAGAAAAAAACTGACCGGGAAATCACAGCAATTCTCAATTTGAAGAGAAAAAGGACCGGGGAAGCTTTTTGAGGATGTCGGCAGCAAGGCAGATTTTTATTCCTGACAAAATCTGCATTTCCACCCTCCTTGGCGGTCAGATGCTGATGTCAAGCCCCCATAGAAGGGTTTACGGCGTTCCTCAAAAGGCTTTCCCCAGCCCAAAATGACGCCGAAAAGATCAAACTGAGAATTGCTGGGGAAATCAAGTTAAACACATCACTTAATTAAGTCGTTCCTGAGTTATAGGGAAGTGTAATTAAGTGCACCAACTGCCATATATTCCCTTAAAATCTTTGAGCGATAGACGGCGTTCTCCTAAATTTGCTAAACTTAAGTTTAATTTTTTAGCCCCAAGGGAATTGTTAAGTTTTTTACAATTACCGCATTGCATTGACGAAAAGTTAAAATCAATAGCTCAATGATATTGATTTTATAAATCTACAGCTAACCTAGTTGTCTGTGGGTGATTTCCGAAAAAACCTATAAGGTTTTTGTCGGCTTTTTCCTTGGCGGCGTTGCTTCCACCTCAATTGAAATTTTCAACCAACCGGAGAAACTCTATGCCAATCAAAGTTGCAATTAATGGTTATGGTCGTATTGGGCGCAATATTATGCGCGCAGTGTATGAAGCAGGCCGCACCAATGAAATCCAAATCGTTGCTATCAACGACCTGGGTGATTCAGCAACAAACGCACATTTAACTCAATTTGACAGCGTGCACGGCAAATTCCCCGGACAAGTCGGCGTTGACGGCGACTATTTGGTAATCAACGGTGACAAAATCAGAGTTTTCTCTGAAAGAGATCCGTCTAAACTGCCTTGGGGAGAGTTAGGGGTAGACGTTGTTCATGAATGTACCGGCTTTTTCACAAGCAAAGCCAAAGCTTCTGCACACATCGCTGCCGGCGCAAAAAAAGTGATCATCTCTGCACCCGGCGGCAACGACGTTGATGCAACTATTGTTTTTGGCGTCAATCACCAGGTTTTGAAAGCATCCGATACCGTTATTTCGAATGCATCATGCACCACTAACTGTCTGGCACCTCTGGTTAAGCCATTGCATGATGCTATCGGTGTTGAACATGGATTGATGACCACTATTCACTCGTACACCAACGACCAAGTACTGACTGACGTATATCACAGCGATTTACGCCGCGCCCGTTCAGCCACACAATCAATGATCCCTACCAAAACAGGCGCTGCTGCCGCTGTTGGCTTAGTACTGCCTGAATTGGCCGGTAAACTGGATGGCTTTGCGATGCGTGTACCTACGATCAATGTATCCGTGGTCGATTTAACTTTCCAGGCATCAAGACCGACCACAAAAGAAGAAGTGGACAGCGTTTTAAGAGCTGCATCGGAAAAATCTAACGGCATACTGGCAGTTAACGATCTTCCTCTGGTGTCTATAGATTTCAACCACAATCCTGCTTCTTCTATCTACGAACCCGCTCTGACCAAAGTTACCGGTGGCAACTTCGTTAAAGTCTTATCCTGGTATGACAATGAATGGGGCTTTTCTAATCGCATGTTAGACACTACGGTTGCTCTTTTTAATGCCAAATAATTCAACCCCCTCTATGCTAAGAAGAACCAAAATATTGGCCACACTTGGACCGGCAACAGACAAACCCGGCGTCCTTGAAGAACTCTTCAATGCCGGACTCGATGTCGTCAGATTAAACTTTTCACATGGCTCTGCACAAGACCATATTGACAGGGCTAATCAAGTCAGAGCATTAAGCAAAGCAACGGGGCGTCGGGTCGGCATATTGGCTGATTTGCAGGGCCCGAAAATCCGCATTGCACGGTTTAAGAACACCAAGGTTTTGCTCAAAGAAGGCCAAGCCTTTGCACTTGACATGAACCTGCACATTAACGACGGCGATGAAACCCAAGTAGGCATCACTTACAAACCCCTGGCTAAAGAAGTCAAACCAGGAAGCCGATTGCTGCTTGATGATGGAAGAATCGTTCTTGATGTTGTCAAAACCGATGGCTCGCGCGTGGATTGCGAGGTAGTTGTGGGCGGTGACTTATCCAATAACAAAGGCATCAACTTGTTGGGTGGTGGTCTATCTGCCGCAGCCTTGACCGAAAAGGACAAAGAAGACATTAAAACCATTGGCAAAATCGGTTGCGATTTTGTCGCCGTGTCTTTTCCTCGTTGCGCCGCCGATCTTCATGAAGCACGCGAACTGCTATTGGCTGAAGGCTGCCATGCCGGCATCGTCGCAAAAGTAGAGCGCGCTGAAGCACTGGAAGTGATTGATGAAATCATTCTTGCCTCGGACGTGATCATGGTGGCTCGTGGAGACTTGGGTGTGGAAATCGGCGATGCTAACCTGCCCGCCGTACAAAAACACCTGATTAAACGCACGCGGGAACTGAATCGTGTGGCCATCACGGCAACACAGATGATGGAATCCATGATCGAAAACCCTATCCCAACCCGGGCTGAAGTATTTGATGTCGCCAACGCCATTGTTGACGGTACAGACGCCATCATGCTCTCTGCTGAAACCGCATCCGGTAAGTACCCGGTCAAAGCGGTGGAAGCGATGGTGCGGATTTGTATGGAAACGGAAAAGCAGCCTAGCGTCAGGGTTTCGGATCACCGTCTGGATGTTCAATTCGACCGTGTTGACGAAGCCATCGCAATGTCTGCCATGTATATGGCTAATCACACCACGATCAACGGCATAGCCACATTGACTGAATCCGGCTCCACGCCTTTGTGGATGTCCAGAATCAGTTCGGGCATTCCTATCTTTGCGTTCAGCAGCCAAGAGGAAACTCTGGGAAAAGTAACCTTGTACCGGGGTGTTTTTCCGTTTTACTTCAAAAATGACCAGCTGGATCATGCAGAAGTCAACCGGTCCATCGTAAATCGTCTCCGCAAACGTGGACAGGCCAAAAATGGAGATAAGTTTATTATCACCAAGGGCGACCTGACCGGTATCGAGGGCGGCACTAACGCACTAAAAGTCATAACTGTCGGTGAAGGTTTAACACCTTAAGCTGATAATCTTATACGCGGCCGGTTTCTATATTACCGGTCGCGTATCTTATTTTTACCCAAAAGTCACTCAACCTTTAGACCGAATCAGATGATATAGGTCATTACCGATTATCACTTTTTGATGTTCTTTTTTACAGAATGCCCAGAATAGGTCGAAATTAAGCAGCCCGTCATATTTGCAAGCTACAATCCTAATAATAAAAATAATTGAAATTCAGTTTGCCGGACGACATTCCCTATTTGAGATGACATTAAGCCAGGAGATTCGCTCTTTTGGACTCTCATCGGCGAGAAAAATGCACTTTTAAAGAAAAATCCAACATAATTGAATAGCAGAAAAATAGTTATTTCCAGAAAAAATGCGGATCAATTCACAGTTTGACCGGCTAATTAACCTTAACTTTATATTCAGCCAGTCATTGATGGCTTATGGTTTGCAGCACTTTATTCTGAACGCGTCAGGAAATATTCTATGATTCGCCGGTATATCAACAACCTGTAAAAGATGGGTACTTTCCCGAAACATAAAGTAAATTGAAGTAATAAATTTAATTTTTGGTATCACCTTATGACGAGCTTAGACAAAGGATTGATAAGACAATTTGACACCCAACTAAAGGCCTTATTCCGCCTTTCTGATATGGTCATTATTTCTGCTGTATTAGGCGGGATTGTTGAATACTACTATCTGGAATGGGACACCAACTATTCTCTGTGGCTTTTGTTATCCACATTAAGCTTTGCATTTTTCGCAGAATTATTAAGAGTCTACGATCGATTTAGAGGCAACAGCTTCTCCAGCACAGGACGCAGCCTTGCTTTATCATGGATCGGCGTTATTTTTGTCATTTCTATGGCGCGATTTTATTACCCTGTTATCGATGAAGATCAGGAATTTTACTTCATGGTTTGGGTTAATCTTGCCCCGTTAACCTTATTCATCTGGCATTTTACCATTTTTACCGGCCTCACCCTGATCCGGTCTTTAGGCAGAAATTCAAGAACCGTAGCCATTATAGGCTCCACCCGCCTGGGCCACGAAATTGCGCAAATCATAACCGCTGAAAGCTGGCTCGGACTTAATCTGACAGGCATATTCGACGACAGAAGAATTAAACAAAAACAAAGAATATTGGCAGAAAGCCAAGATCTGGCCGGCAATATTAACGATGTCGTCATCAGAGCAAAACAAGGCGAAATCGACATCGTTTACATTACATTGGAACTCAAAGCACAAGATCGGATTAAGTTTATTCTGGGTGAACTGGCCGATACCACCGTTTCCGTATTTTTTGTACCCGATCTATTTGTATTTGATTTATTGCGTTCCCGTTGGAGCCATTTAGAGGGCATCCCAATCGTCAGTATTTACGACACGCCTTTTTACGGGATAGATGGCGCAGTTAAACGTATGTTTGACATCATCGCTGCATCCATCATTCTGATCATCATTGCAATTCCCATGCTGATTATCGCCATCAGCATCAAATTGACCAGTCCCGGCCCCATCATCTTCAAACAACGGCGGTACGGCTTTAAAGGTGAAGAAATACTGGTTTGGAAATTCCGCTCCATGACTACCTGCGATAACGGTGACAACGTCAAACAAGCCACACAAAATGATGCCCGCATCACCAAGTTGGGTGCATTCTTAAGACGCACGTCATTAGATGAACTACCTCAGTTTATCAATGTATTGCAAGGCCACATGTCGATCATCGGCCCCAGGCCCCATGCCGTTGCCCACAACGAACTGTACCGGACCAAAATTAAAGGCTACATGCTGAGACACAAAGTCAAGCCGGGCATTACCGGTCTAGCACAAATCAAAGGCTACCGGGGCGAAACAGACACCCTTGAAAAAATGGACGGCCGTATCAGATACGACCTTGAGTACATCAGTAAATGGTCGCTTTGGCTCGACATCAAGATATTCTTTTTAACTGTGTTTAAAGGATTTATAAGCAGCAAAGCCTATTAGTGCCGAAGACAACTGTTCGTGCTAAGCCAAACGCTGTATGAAGAGCTTGTAACTCTCTCACTTGCAAGGTGAAGCTCCAAAACAACAGCAATAATGATCCATTCATTTAAAACTAAAATTTGACCTGTTTTTCTGATTTCCATTCAAGCGATGCCATAACCAAGCTATCAGACATCCGTTTATGATGCCGCCACTATCAATCAAAACATCACCCAACTGGGCGGTCCGTCCGTCCATAAACAACTGCAAAACTTCGCTAATCAAAGCAAACAACACCAAATAAGCCAGCAGAGAAGCTGTAGATTTTTTATAAGGCCGGCCGCCAAAAACAGCAATTGATAGCAAGGTAAACAGCATAAAATGCCCGACTTTATGTATGTCCAGTTCCGGCAAATGCGGATTCAAGTTAAATGATTGCGTATTGTTGAATTGAGTGGGAATGTAGGTGGTAGATGCCACGGTATCAGATGCTGTGATTGCCGCTCCCATTGACTCCTTCATACTTTCCGGCATAAGAACCCCGACAATAACCCCTATCCCCAGCAATAGAACAAAACCATGTTTTACACTACTGAATCCGGATTTAAAAAAGGGAACAGTTACCCAGAACAAAATGACTACCCAGATTAGCATCAGTGCTAGCCGATAGTCTCTGAAAGCAGTTTTAAGCGTTACAGGATGCAAGCTGATCGACTTTATCCATAGACTTCCCGTACTCTTGATAACCTGCGCAGCCACCATTATTTTTGATACATCACCAGGAATCGCAAAAACCTTTTCGTGCCGCCGCCAATCACGACTACCTTGCTGACGCACCAACACATGAGGAAGACTGTACATCGCTTCACCTGCAGCATTAAAGGAAACCAAAACTATTCGGGCAGTTTTCCAGCTAGTGTCGCCATTGATGATATCTTCAGTTTTTATCTCGCAGCCTAACTTTACTAAACGAGTATGTCCGCTTGGGCGGATAAACTGGGAAATGAACGCGGATTCGATCGGAACAGTCGTTTCCAGTTTTGCAATCATTTCGTTATTCAAAGCAAAAATACTGACATTACCGGTGTGTTGCCAATGAGCCAAGCCTTTGCTGAAATCCGCATTTTCAATGAGCTCAGGCCCAACAAGTTGGTACCTTTCGTAACCATTAAAAAACAATATCGAACAACAACTCATCAATATGAGCATTGAAATTTTGAAGATAGCGGAATTTAAGCAGGACATGGCTTATAAGAAACGAAAGGAAGATGCGCTTACGCGAGGTGCAAGCAAGTCGAGGAACAATTACCCATCAATCATGTAAAAAAGTCAGTTTTCGGTATTGACTGTCAGCTATGGATTAGCACACCAACAGCCGGAATTGAGGTGAACTTCACTTTTAGGTCGAAAGATGACAATCAGGAAACTATTAATAGGATGATTTCCAGTGTTTACTTTTTCAGTCATTTTAGCTTAAGTAATGGAATTATAATCAATGACAAAAATCGTACCCTTCTGTTCAAATGCGACCTAGGGTTTAATGGAAGAAGTCAGGTTACTTTTACCACTAAAGCTGATTCGTGAAAACGTTTGTTAGACACGAAATACTGTTGACGGCAGCAGTAATCGATCAGACTGACCCGGCAATGATATACAGCCAAAATGCTGGTAAAAACCAACAGTAGCCTTGTTTTTAGCATGAACAACGTTGCCGACCACTGCCAACGTTGTAGTGACGCTTATCACTTTTTGGCAGGCATCTACCAAAAGAATTGACCCTAAACCTTTTCCCTGAAAGTGGCTGTCTCAGGCCAGCGCCCAATCAGCTCAACTGGAACAGGATAATGGGGAAGCGTCTTGGCTAATGACAGCGGCAAATCTGAGCAACTCACGCTACCTGTGCTCAACGTATAAATCCAGCCAATCGATCAGCATCATGAACCGAAGTAGCAATAAATACTCTAGCAACATTTCGTTTAATGCCTTGTAAAGGCCTTTTTCAATGCGGGAGTGGGCTGTGTTTGGACATCGAGTACTGCCAAAAGCCACGAAAATCCTCTGGTCGTAACGTAACACTTTCGTTCGCCTGTACAACTTTCTCTACGGAGGTTATCGCGTGGAGATAGCACGAACTCAGAAATACTGACATGAGAGTAAGTAGCCGCTTTGTTGAGCAATTCGCTTGCACGAATATCCCAGCGAATATTAAGAAGGTTTTCTTCGACAGTAGAATTTGCCATTCGAAAATCCAAATTTATTTATATACTGTAATTGTGCGATTATTGTGAGTTCAGTTCAAGAGGTATCTGACGGCAGTATACTATGCCAGCTCCAGACCAAAACTTTTAACGACGACTTTCCGTCTTGATTAAGGTTGTTCTTTAGAATTAACTGTCCGTTTAATGATGAATTGTTGTCATTAAATCAGATGGAACAATTGGCTGAAACGGGGCGTTATGAAAAGCTTTGCATAACGGCAGCAACTCTCAATTTGAAGAGAAAAAAGGGCTGGGGGAAGCGTTTTGAGGATGTCGGCAGCAGGGATGCTGCTGTCAAGCCCCCATGGAAGGGTTTACGGCGTTCCTCAAAAGGCTTTTCCCAGCCCAAAATGACGCCGAAAAGATCAAACTGAGAATTGCTGGCATAACGGCGGCCAAACAAACTGTCGCCGAACAGCACCTGTTACAAAGACGCAAACTGGCTTTATTTAGGACTAACCAAGGTAAGGGTTTTGTGGATTATTTACAATAAAACGGACGGGGAAGCCAGATACCTTTTTTGCTATTGCGTTGCTAATCACTGTTAGACTGTCATCGAGTGGATCACATCCAGACTCAATTTAACTCCCGCTACAGAACCGAAACACTTTTGCACTGAGCCTGATGAAACCTCAAAAACCAATCGCTATATTATTGACGCTCAGCCTGATTCCGTTGCTATGGACCTTTCTAGGCGTTATTTTGATGTTTGTAAGCACTGATAAGATTGGAACCTTATCTGAGGCCTTATCCAACTTGCTGCTGATTTTTTTAAGTGCTTTGCTAATCGCTTTATTACTTAGTCGGTTTTATTCAGGCAAGCTCAAACGCATCATGGATGGGCATGCAGAAAACAGAGACACGAAGGCCAAACAATCCCAAGATATCAGCAAAGAAACTCAAGCGACCCGTTTAGGCAGATCCGCTAACGAGTTAATGGCAAAAACAAATGTTAGCCAGCAGTCTTCCGGGATTGGACTCGTTGAAACCGGCCACCGTAAACTTGAAGTATTGATTGCCGATGACAACGCGATCAACCGTTTATTACTTCAGAAACAATTGGAACCTTATGATTTATGGGTCACGGAAACCAAGGATGGCACCGAAGCCCATGACGCTTTATTAAAAAAACGTTTCGATCTGGTGCTCCTGGATTTGAAAATGCCCGGATATACAGGCCACGAATTGATCAAAATCATCAGAGCAAAGGAATCACTTAACGTGGATACGCCTGTCGTTGCAATAACCGCACATGCACAAAAAGAACAATTAAGCGGCATTATCGCTGAAGGGTTTGATGAATGCCTGATCAAGCCTGTTTTACGCGAACACTTGGACGAAACGCTGAGCTTATGGCTGCCGATGTCCCTGGAAACAGATAAAAAAAGGGGCTATGCCGAACAACTGCTTGCCAAGACTCATAACGACACTAACCTGGCCGCGACATTATTAACAAAACTTTGCGAAGAACTGCCTCAATTATCCGCTCAAGCATCAACCCTGTTTAACAAGAAAGACTTTCATGAGACGCGCAATCTTATTCACAAGCTTCATGGATCGGTCAGTTTCTGCGGACTGACGAACTTTCAAGCTATTGCACGTCAAATTGAGGACGGATTGTTGTCTCAAAATTACGCATCGATAGAAACTGACTTTCAGCAACTTAATACGCTAATACAACACTTATTGGACATAAAGCAGGAAATCCTAAACGTTATTAATGGCGAAAATTCGCAATAGCGCCAGCAATTCTCATTATGAAGGGGAAAAAGCTTTTTGAGCATGTCGGCAGCAGGGCAGATTTTTATTCCGGATAAAGTCTGAATTCCACCCTCCTTGGCGGTCAGATGCTGCTGTCAAGACCCCACGAAAGGGTTTACGGTGTTCCTCGAAAGGCTTTCCCCAACCCAAAATGACGCTAAAAATATCAAGCTGGAAAAGGCTGCAATAGTGCCTAATAAGTTTCAATATTTATTTTTATTTTTTACGAACAACTCAAACTCGCCCGGCGGTAAGGGCCTGCTGAAAAAATACCTTTGTACTTCATCACACCCCTTCTCTGTCAAATATTCAAGTTGCTCTGAAGTCTCGACGCCCTCGGCTTCATGAATGACTTCGCGCGCAAAAGACTGATCGATCTTAATCGTGTAAATAGTGAACCGCTTCAGATAATTTAAGAATGAATGCCGGTACCGAAATCATAAATTGACATCCGGATGCCTGCTTCATAAAGCCTGTTTATTATTGCAATGGCACCAAAACGCAGCGCACTATAGCCTGATTACACAAACTTAAGGCCGCATAAAAATGATTGATTTGCGTTGTTTTTTTCATTGAAGCTGTGGCAGGAAATGTCTTGCAACGATGCGATCAGTTGCAGCGGTCTAGCTTCAGCGTCTCGTAATCATTTGATGTTGAAAAGTACATCAACGGTTTTCCCGCATTTGGTAATCAAGCGTATATCGAACTGACATGACTCGGCTTCTCCATTCAAAAACGAGTGTAGCTCAAGATTTTGCTGCCTTTGCTCCGATTTTCCGCTTTTCTCCATTACCAAAACCTTATCGAGAGAACGATGTGGTTTCAACAGCCTCGGCAAAAAAGCAAGTAAGCAACTGCTGGTCATAATTACACTCAAAACCATCAGAATTTCGGTAAAACCTTCTTGCGGTAAATCGTTTAAAACCCGGGAAAAAAGATAGCCAAAAGCTGCGATCCAGATACATAAAAGCGCAGCGTAAAGAGTTTCGGTAAAATCGGACTTACATAAAGAATATTTGTTCTTCACCGCATTATTCTTATTCATATTGCACGGTTCACGGTATCTGTCAGCCTTGAGTTTAGTTTCAGACTGGCTCGATATTCAATCACCTGTAAGCCGATCCCTGTAGACATCCCAGGAAATTAACACTTAACAGCGTTGTTGGGGCTATTAGACAAGCCGAGGAAAAAGATGAAAAAAATATAAAATGAGATCTCTACTCTTTATGCTAATCTGAATTAATCCAGTTTTTCTGATGGAAGTTTCAGGCAGAATGATGGAACTCAATCGCAATTCTACAACTTATCTTTATCCAAGCACTCGGACTGACTTCCAGTATTTACTCGCCCAATATCGGTCATCCAGACTGGAAATAGCGACGCCTTTGGTAGAGGATACATGCATGAATCGTCTGCGCTCTAGATAAATGCCGACATGGTTTTGCGTGGGCTCGGTCTTGAAAAACACCAGATCACCGGCTTTCAATTCATTCTGGCGAACCGGAAAACCGGTTTGAGACTGATGACCGGAAGAGCGGGGTAAACGAATGCCTAGCTTTTGCTGATAGGTCAAATAAACAAAGCCTGAACAATCAACACCTGTTTTCGATAAGCCGCCATTTCTGTAACGAACGGATGCCCATTCCTGAAACTGCTCATAGAACAGTTTCTTTAATACAGGTTCGGAATAGGTCAAACGCGGCACCGGTACCTCCGGTTTATTTGGCTGACTGGCGCATCCAAATAACATCAGTGCCGGTAAAATGATCTGGATCAATTTAATTAACAAACAGCGCATGGCGTTGCATCACGGGTCAATAAACATAAGAAAGACTATACCGCAGGGTCAATGCCAATAAACTAAAATTTTTGGCAAAACCGAAACCAATGAACCGCAAATTAGGTGCTGAATTACCAGCACCTAAAGATTGCTGAAACCAAGAGCCCTGCACCACTAATACAACCTCATCGAATATAGACTTACCTTGGATAGACCGGTTGCTGTGGATACTGCTGTTGCGGAAATTGTTGTTGTGGGTATTGCTGCTGAGGGTAGCCGCCTTGTGGGGGGTAGCTTTGCTGTTGCGGATAACCTTGTTGCTGCTGTTGTTGTGGGTAAGCACCTTGAGGTTGCTGCTGAGGCGCAGGCGTTTGATTTGCCACGATGGCCAGTTCGACACGTCTGTTGATAGACCGATTTGCCTCACTGTTATTCGGAACTTTGGGCATGGATTTACCCATACCTTGCTGGGTAATCCGATTATAAGCAACACCGCGTTGAGTCAAGTAATTGGAAACACTAGAAGCTCTCTGATCCGATAGCTTTAAATTGTAACTTTCACTGCCTTTGTCGTCAGTATGGCCGGTAACGCTGATCCTGGATTCAGGGTAGTGATTCAACACATTAGCAACAGAATCCAGCGCCGTAAAAGCCTGGGGCGTCAGTTGAGCAGAATCAAAACCAAAAGTAATATTGTCAGGCATGGTCAGATTGAGCGTGTTTTCTGCCGTTCTCTGCACTTCAATCCCTGTACCCTGTAATGATTCACGCATTTCCTGCTCCTGATGATCCATATAAGCGCCAATCCCTGCACCCAGCAAGCCACCTGCCAAGGCTCCCCATCCTGCGTTTTGAAGATCATTTCCTCCAAACAATGTTCCCGCTCCAGCGCCCACTGCGGCTCCAATACCGGCCCCTTTAGCCGTTGTACTGATTCGTGACTCTCCTGTGTAAGGATCTGTCACACAACCTGCCAGCAAAGTTGAACTGATAGCAAACATGACCCATTTATTTTTCATATGAACATACCCGAATAGTTAGAAATAGTTGGTCAACATCGAAATTGGCAACTGATCTTGCCAAAATCAAAGTGATAGCCTAGAAAATAAAAATAAAGCTAAGCTGAATAAAAAGTTTTATGCTGCAGGCGACCAGGCAAATGGACATTGACATTATACTTTTTTAACCCGAAAACCTCGAAACACAAGTCATCTAGCGATCTTATGCCAAAAAGCCGGAACGGTCATAAACGCGTATTTGATATCAAAATTTTCAGCGCCTCTATAACAGTTTGTTGCCTCACTTCACTTCGACCGCCGGAAAACAAGAATTTTTGACAGAAAATCTCATTGCGAATAGAGGCCCAAGCAATATAAACAGTTCCAACCGGTTTTTCCTCGGTCCCGCCGTCTGGCCCTGCAATACCTGTTACAGCAACCGCTTGTGTCGCCGAGCTGTTTTTCAACGCACCCAAGGCCATCTCTGTCGCTGTTTCAGAACTGACCGCACCAAATGTTGCCAATGATTGCGGCTTAACGCCTAACATTTGAATTTTCGAAGCATTGCTATAGGTTACAAAACCTCGATCAAACCAAGCAGAACTCCCGGGGATCTCGGTCAACGTTTGGGCAATACCTCCGCCGGTACAAGACTCGGCAGTAACAATGACCTCGCCTTTACTTTTGAAAAGGACGCCTAAATCTTTTGCCAATCTAACTGAGTGAGTGTCCATTAAGCCTGATTGAAAAAATGAAAGGTGAGATAGCTAGCTAATGATTATAACGATATTTCAGCTCTAACTTTTTTTCCCTAGTCGACCGCATCATGTCGGCAGGGATTGCCGAAATCCAGACCCCATGGACAGCCCGAAGCTTACCCTCCTTGGAGCTGGATACCCGTTTACAGACGGACATGACGGGTTTATGTATTTAGCTAAAACAGCTTGCTAATCAGGTAATGATTTGTGCCTCAACCGGCATGAGGAAATGAGAAAGCTATCCTTCTCATTTCCACTTCATCCGCTTGCTTGATTAACCGCTAACTTGTGCGATCCAATCTTTCAGATTGTAATAGTTGGTAATACGGGCTACTTTATTGTCACGGATTTCAAAAAAAGCACCCGCAGGCAAACGGTATTTCTGACCTTCCGCTTCCGGCAAACCTTCATCCGTTTTTAAATATTCACCCAAAACCACAAACTCAGCCGCGGCCCGCTTTCCATCTGCAGATGCCATGATTACCATGTCAACCAGCTGTTCTTTATAGTTATTATTCATACAGGCCATGAACTGTTTAAACGCCGCCTTGCCGACTTGGCGGTCGCCTTGATTGATGTCATGCACCACATCATCTGTCAACAGGCTTAAAAAAGTATCCATATCACCCGAATTGAAAGCGTTGTAGTAATTTTGTATGAGGTTTATGGTTTCTTGATTCATATCTATCTCGAGTAAGTTGAACTTTAAACGGGGTATTTTATAGTTTTAAACCTGAGTTCGCCTAACAAAAATGGCGACAGACTCGATGAAGAGTAACTATTATTTTTCTAAAGTCATGACAAAAACGGCCTTAAATGCTGCAAGACCTGCTCTACCAGGTTTTCCTCTGCTGATTCAAACCAATGCGCATCCGATTCCCTGCGCAGCCAGGTAAACTGACGCTTGGCTAACTGACGGGTGGCGGCAATACCTTTTTCTACCATTGTTGCGTAGTCATCTTCGCCTTTAAGATAAGACCAAATCTGACGATAGCCCACAGCCCTGATGGAAGGCAGTTTTTCGCTCAGGTCGCCTCGCTGAAAAAGCCCCTTCACTTCATCGATAAATCCCTGATCCAGCATCTGCATAAATCGTTGCGCAATCATCTGATGGAGCTGCTTACGGTCATCTGGAGCAACAATGATTTTGGCCATTTTAAAAGGCAAGCTATTGGCTTGACCGGCCTTGATTAAATCGCTGATCGGCCTACCGGTTAGCTCATACACTTCCAATGCTCGCTGGACGCGTTGCGGATCGTTAGGATGAATACGCAGAGCTGCAACAGGATCAATGAGGGCAAGGCGCCTGTGCATGGCCTCTTTGCCCAATTCCAGGCAGTCTTTATCCAACCGGTTTCTTACCGCTTCATCAGCCACAGGCAATTGTGCCAATCCCTGGGTCAACGCATTGAAATACAGCATGGTGCCGCCTACCAGAATCGGCAGTTTGCCTCGAGCCTGAATTTGATCAATCAAGCTCAGCGCCTGATTCCGGAAAGCGCCTGTTGAAAACGATTCGGCTGGATCGATAATATCAATCAGATGATGCGGAATTTCAGCCCGCTCAGCCAGACTCGGTTTAGCCGTACCTATATCCATCCCTTTGTAAACAAGGGCCGAGTCGACACTGATTATTTCGCCGTTTAAACGCCTCGCCAGTTCCATTGCCAAAGCCGACTTCCCTGATGCGGTCGGCCCCATGATGCCAATCACGGCCATTTCTTCCTGTTTAAACAAGCCTACTGACCTCTTAAAAAAAACTTGTCCAGATCGGACTTCGTCAATTCAACCCAGGTCGGACGACCATGATTGCATTGCCCGATTCTTTCTGTTTGCTCCATATCTCTCAAGAGTGTATTCATTTCGTCGATGGTCAGTTTACGTCCGGCCCTGACAGCACTGTGACAAGCCGCTGCGGCAAGGATTTCATTGATTTTTTCCTCAACCTTCAAACTCGTCTCGTGCTCGATAAAATCGGCTAAGACGTCGCGAATCAATGCCTCCATATCCGCGCCAACCAACAGTGCCGGCACTGATCGCAAAGTGACACTTTCCGGGCCCGAGCGGTTAATATCGAAACCCAGCTGATAAAAAAAGTCATGCTGATCTTCAGCCAATTCGGCTTCGTGGCCGGTCACTTGAATAGTAATTGGCAATAATAAAGGCTGACTGACAATATTTCCTTGTGCAAATTGCTTTTTAAGCCGCTCATAAGTTACCCGCTCGTGTGCCGCGTGGGTATCAACCAGAATGATGCCGGAAGGCGTTTCCGCGAGGATGAATATATTATGCAAATGCGCAATGGCATAGCCTAAGGGCGGCTTCGTCTGGTCGGCTTGTTGATGCCTGATCTCTACGGGTGCCTGATCAATCGATTTCTGATAAAGCGCCGTGTAGGCTTGTATCTGTTCTTCCACATAAACAGGAAGCGGCGCCTGCTGAGGCCGAGATGAATAACCCGAGTCTCTACGAGGCGGTTGAAATTCCCGGGGAGCAGTATTTTTTTCAACGGGATAAACATCGTCAACGGTATCGATCTGAGTCACCCGATGTTCCGGCCGAATATCAGCTAATGACCGGTGCAAGGCTTGAAACAGAAAATCATGGACCAAACGCCCTTCACGAAACCTGACTTCCAATTTGGCCGGATGCGCATTGACATCAACCAAAGCCGGATCCAACGCAAGATAAAGCACAAAGACAGGATGACGCCCTTGATAAAGCACATCCTGATAGGCTTGCTTGACGGCGTGAGAGACCAGTTTGTCTTTAACCAGCCGCCCATTGACATAAAAAAACTGCATATCTTGCTGACTGCGTGAAAACGTAGGCAAACCCACCCAACCCGACAATTGCAGTCCGGATGCAGCAAAATCGATTTTGACTGAATTTTCGATAAACGCCGCACCGCAAACGTCGGCAATTCTGTGCTCTTGCTGTTCGTCAGTCAGTGCGGGTTTTAAATTGAACACTTCTTTTTGATTATGGGTAAGTTTAAAACCCATTTCGAACCGGCTTAGCGCCATCCGTTTTATCAACGTTTCGATGTGTGCAAATTCGGTTTTTTCGGCTTTCAGAAATTTTCGGCGCGCCGGTGTGTTGTAAAACAGGTCGCGCACATCCACGGTTGTACCCGGTGGATGGGGATCCGGCTGTGGATCAAAATCCGTTTCCGTACCATCCGCTGAAACGCGCCAGGCGCAATCGGCCTCCGGCCGTCTTGAAATAAGTGTGAGCCTGGCTACAGAGCTGATACTGGGCAAGGCCTCGCCCCGAAACCCCATGGTCGCAACATGTTCCAAATCATCCAGTGAAGCTATTTTACTGGTCGCGTGACGGGATAATGCCAGCGGCAGATCTTCCTTATCGATGCCGCAACCATCGTCCCTGATTTTTATCAATCTGGCTCCGCCTTGTTCAATATCGATAGAGATCTGCCCGGCACCGGCGTCGAAACAATTTTCAACCAATTCTTTAACAACAGAAGCGGGCCTTTCAACCACTTCCCCGGCAGCGATTTGATTGACAAGTTGGGTAGGAAGCGCGTGTATACGCATAGAACAGCTAATCCAAACAAAAGGGCTATTTTATCTGAAGTGACCTTTGAATGTAGTTCTGATTTAGGAAGACAGCAATTCCCAGTTTAATGATAAAGACGGGGCGGTGTAAGCTTTGCGGGGATGTCGGCAGTAGGGGTGCTGCAGTCAAGCCCCCATAGATGGGTCTACGGCGTTCCTCGCAAGGCTTACACCTCCCCACAAAGCCACATAAAAATTCAAACTGGGAATTGCTGTTAGGAAGAACTGGTAAACTGGATTAAAGCATTATCACAGCTAAAAACTGAATAGATTACACTTTTAAATGACCTCAACTGCCCACCAGACTCGCCGCTGTCGCTTTAATATCCGGCAAGACGTCGTTAATGTCATTCAACGCGGATTCGCAGATTTTTAGATCCAAGCCCAACTCAACGAAAACATCATCCTCACAGTGTTGATTCTGAGCATCACCAATCCCCAGCTTGCCTAACAAGGAATCCGTTAAATAAACCAGAAGATTCAGCAAATAATGCTCTCCCCGGTAATAGGGATTATGGTGATGATAAACAATATCAAGAATGGGTTTGGGCATTGCCCAACTGGTCATCAACCATGCCCCTAGCTGAGTGTGATCAACACCAAAAGTAAACTGCTCAATATTAAAGGTATTCAGCGTGGGATTGACCGAAATGATTTTATTCAGATACAGAAACTCTTCAGGGAACTCATGTCCCAGCAAAGGAAAACCGATGTTATGCATCAGAGCGGATAAAAATAAGACATCCGGCCGAGTTTGTTTCTCCAGCATCAATTGCCGGTTTAGCTGCTTAATCAGGCGCGTTCCCGCCAAGGACTGCACCCAAAGCATTTCTGTGCCGATAACGCCGTGTTTAGGCGCCCGAAGCGGTTGCAATGCACTTAAACCCAAAGCCAGGTTCATCACGAAATCAAAACCCAATACACGACTGATAGCGTCTTTGACCGTCGTAATCTTGCCCCGGAAGCCATAGAGCGGAGAACTGGCCCAACGGATGACCTGTGTTGTTAAAATCGGGTCCAGTTCAATAATGCTTGCCAGTTTGGCCGCATCAGCCAGAGGATCGGCAGCCAATTTTATGACTTTTTCGGCGATGCCCGGCAATGGCGGCAGTTCTTTAATTTTTGAAACTGCACTGCGCATATCTGAAGGATGCGAAAAATGCTCCAGCGGAGCGGCAATATTTGAAAGTGTCCAATTAATTAAAGTTGCATCCATCATATCCGGCCATTTCAATTTAAATTCAAACGATTAAGTTTTCTGTACAACGTTCTTTCACTAACATTCATTTCAGTTGCAATCAATTTACGATTGCCTTGGTACTTACCGATCAACTGCCGGATAAACTCGGCTTCCATAATTTCCATAGGTGTCAGGTTTTTACTCTCAGCCCCTGATCCGGAAAAACCATTGGCCGTTACGTTTACTGAAAAGTCTCCGTCAAAATGAGGGGTACTTTCCTTCATTGGATTAATGTAGGACTGTTGACCCATGGACTGTCCTCTTCTATCCAATTTCATAACGTTTGAGTCTTGAGATTGACGCCGCATTATCAGAACATCCAAGGCTTCAATTTGATCATTCTTGCAAAGACTTGCGGCCAATTGTAAGCAGTTTTTAAGCTCACGAATATTCCCCGGCCATTTGTGATTATTCAGTTTCATTAATGCATCAATAGAAATTCTGAACGTAAGGTTTTCTTTTTGACCGATCTGTTCAAGCAAATGCTGTACCAATAAAGGCATATCCTCGCTTCTATCTCTTAGCGGGGGAATTTCAATCGGAAAAACAGCAAGCCTGTAAAATAAATCCTCCCTGAACCGGCCTTCCTTAACCATGGCGGCCAGGTTACGGTGAGTAGCACTAACGACTCTGACAGTGGACTTTAAGGTTGTCGTGCCACCGACCCGTCTAAACTGACCACTCTCAAGAGCCCTTAAAAGCTTGGGCTGCAATGACAGTGGTAATTCACCGATTTCATCCAGAAATAAGGTTCCCTGATTAGCCAACTCGAACAAGCCTTTTTTTACGCCTGCCGCACCGGTAAATGAGCCTTTTTCATGACCGAAAAGCTCACTTTCAAACAAGTCTTCATTGAGTATGGTGCAATCAACAACAACAAATTCTCCATTGGCATTTTTTGACTGGCGGTGAATGTACTCGGCAGCCAGCTCTTTTCCTGTGCCGGTCTCGCCGTTAAGCATCACCGCGGCATGTGACTGGGCGGCTTGCTGCAATTTGGTTTTCAGCTTCAAAAATCCCGGTGATGTCCCAATCATTCTGGGACTTTCGGTCACAGAACTGGTTGTGCCCGAGATAATCAGCGACTCTCCCAGATACAACTGACCATCCGAGTCAAGCAGCGGATAGCCTCGCACCCTTAACAAGCGTTGCTCTTGGTTATCCAGTTTGTCAGCATAGAGCCCCACATAGGGCTCTATGTTCTTAAAAAGCAGCGAATGCCTGCACTTTCCCGATTCATGACAACAAGGAAGACTCATCCGTCTCTCGCGACTCAAGCCAAAATGCAATTCCCAGGCCTTGTTGACGGCAACCACATTCAACGAAGCGTCGATTATCACAAAAGGAGTGTCGTGCGTTTCTAATAAAGATTCAAGCGTGACTGAATTTTTTAACATAACGCCAGTGAAGTTAAGTCCTTAAAGGTTTTATCTCTAAAATCATGAACAGACATCAATAGGCCAAACGCCTGAATAGCCATCTAAAAAACAATCTGACATGTCACACACCTGCACAGCAAATCTCAGTTTGATCTTTTCGGCGTCATTTTTGGCTGAGAAAAGCCTTTTGAGGAACGCCGTAAACCCTTCCATGGGAGCTTGGCAGCAGGATCCCTGCTGCCGATATCCTCAAAAAGCGTCCCCCAGCCCTTTTTTCCCTTCAAATTGAGAATTGCTGACACCTGCATGACATGATTGACTTTGCAAATGACATATCTGTCAGTCCGGTTTCTAATTCTAGCCTATGAGTCAGGCAAAACCAGTATTTTCAAAATTGGCATCAATTTTGATTAAGAGTAATTATTCAAAACTTTTTACCGGAAAAACTCATGATCAAAAACACTGCAATGATCCTCGCCCTGTTTGCTAGTTCGATGCTAGCGGTTCAAGCCAGCATTACTGTCGACGGCAACTTAAGTGACTGGGGTATCAAACGTAATGGTAACGCAAATGACTGGACACCAAACCCAGGCATTCATTTTACTGTTGAAGATCAAACTGGAAAGTTATCAGATTATCTCAATCCCGGCTATGGCGGTCAGGCTTATGATGCAGAAGCCTTATATGCCTATTTGACTGACACGCATTTATTTATTGCAATGGCAACGGGCCACAATCCCAATACGCCTAATGATCCATCAAAAAACAGTTACGGCGCCGGAGACTTTGCCATCGACTTCGGCTTGGACGGAACTTATGAAGCGGGTATCAATGTAAAACCGGATTGGGATACGTTTGGAGTTGCTAATGGCTTATACAAGGTTGACCAATGGGCCTATGGTTTGTGGAATGACACACCCGGGTATTTAAAATCGGAACATCCTACCGCCATTATGTCCGGTACTTTGTTAGGTATCGCGGACATGGTGATCAGTAGCGCGCAAACGGGTTATGGGCAGTGGTCATCCGACACTCACTATTTTTATGAAATCGGTTTAAGTCTTGATTTGTTGAGACAAGCCGGCTGGAACGGATCCAGTTTTAATATTCATTGGACTCAAATGTGTGCCAATGATTCTATCATCGTTGATCCACCGGCAAACGTTCCGGAAGCAGGCAGCCTGATGTTGATGTCACTGGGTTTGTTTGGTATGAGCTGGGCGCAGAGAAAAAAAACGGGTTTTTAGATTACTCAATCCCCTTGCTTAAACTGAGCGATGGGCAAGTTCGTCATGAACTTGCCCTTTTTTTATTCTTGGATTCGACTTATAAATTATCGCTTCCTGTACTTGCAACGCGTGTTTCCATCGGTGAATAGTGCTTGAAATAACTATCGATGCCGTTAAACACGGCTCTGGCTAACGTATCCTGGTGCGCGCTATTTCTTAGCCGCTCCTCTTCCGCTGGGTTGGAAATAAATGCCATCTCAACCAGAATAGAGGGCACATCCGGTGATTTCAAGACTAAAAACTCGGCTTTTTGAACTGCATTCTGATGAACCTGACCTGCTTTTTTCAAGCTTTTCAAAATAGTCGAAGCTGCGTTAACACTGGCTTCCTGGGTAGCTGTCTGCGAAAGATCAAGTAAAACCTTAGCCAATACATCATCTTTATCAACCAGACTGACGCCTCCGATCAAATCGGCTGCATTTTCCTGATCCGCCAGCCAGCGCGACGCCTCATTACTAGCCCCTGCAGTAGACAGTGTAAAAACCGAGGCGCCTTGAACATCAGCCTGTTGGAAGGCATCAGCGTGAATCGAAACGAATAAATCAGCATTGGCGTCTCTTGCGATATTCATACGCTCTCTGAGACTAATGTAATAATCTCCTTTTCGTACCAATACCGCTTTCATCCCTGATTTTGCGTTGATCATACCCGCCAGTTTTTTGGCAATAGCCAAGGTCACTTCTTTTTCATGCGTTCCTTTGGGGCCATGAGCACCAGGATCTTCACCACCATGTCCGGCATCAATCGCGATAACGATATCCCCGGCCCTTTCAGCAACCGATTTTGTTTGCAGTAGAGGTTCCTTTGACTCAACTTCTTTTTTTACGGATACCGTTTCTGCTGGTAAAGAGACTTTTTCAACCGGAGCAGGAACAGGCGTAAGTTCTTTCTTTGCAACGTTTACAGGGCTTTCAGAAACAGAGTCCTTTTTGGCATTACTTTCTACCTTAACCGGATTCTCTGTTTCTTTGGTCACAGCAACTGATACCGGTTCACTGGCTGTGCCGGTTTTAGCCATACGGGGTTTGGATGCTTTATCCGGATCAACACCTTTGGGGAAAAAATCAACGATTAATTGATGGCCTTTATCTTTTCCAACCGAAACTGGAGAAATTCTGGGGGTTCCGGATTTTTTCAAATCAATAACCACTCGCAAATCACCATCATTACGCAGAGCGCTTCTTACTCTTGAAAATAAGGGATGATTGTTTGAAGGTTGATCTAATGGCCCTGATAAGCTCACATTTTTGAAATCGATCACCATACGCGGAGGGTTATCCAGTAAAAAAACCTGTTGCTCAGACTTTGCCGTGAGATCAAAAACCATTCGCGTGTGATCGGACGCTATCCAGTGGTGTAATGCATTCAAACCCGCCTGATCTGCATGAACACATAATGCAATCAATTGCAGTACCGGAATCATTAGGAGTTTCCAGATGCTACGCATATATCTACCTGAAATAATAATAAACTGGATTAAAGTATAACAATATGTCTTTGTTTTTTCATGTCAGTTTGGAATTATTTTTTTACGCCCTCATTCCGCCACTCCATTTGCATCGAACGGCCATACCCCCTTAAATCCAGACGGATCATCAGGTCAGCCTCAGGCAAAATGCCCTGCCCCATTTCGGGCCATTCAAACAAACAGACCGCCTCCTGCGCCAGATAATCTTCTATGCCCATCCAGATCAATTCTTCAGGATCCTTGATTCTATACAAATCAAAATGAAACAGAGTGCGATGGCCGACTACATACTCCTCTACTACTGTATATGTCGGGCTTTTGACCACCCCCTGGTAACCGGCAGCTCTTAACAAGCCTCTTATCAAAGTCGTCTTACCCGCCCCCAGCTGACCCTGCAGGTAAATGATGCACTTTTCCGGCAACAGTGACCATAAACCAGCACCTGCCGCCTCGGTTGCTTCGGTATCTTCCAGTTCAGCAATCACTCGTTCACCAACCGCCTCAAATAAGGCATCAAATCCCTCGCCAACAAACCTCTTTCACCACCCGCTTGGGCCGCCAAATCGGCCGCGAGACCATGAATATAAACACCTTGCTCGGCAGACTCCTGCAGACTGAATCCTTGCGCAATCAAACCGCCAATCACTCCGGAAAGCACATCTCCCATACCCCCCGTCGCCATACCGGGATTACCGGTCGGCGAAATAGCGATATCTTTTGTATTGGCCACTAAAGATCCCGCGCCTTTTAATACCACTAGACCGCCATAAGCCTTTTGCATTTCACTGGCAGCATAAAATCGGTCTGCTTCAATAGCTGCAATCGATGCAGTCAACAATCTTGACGCCTCTCCGGGATGCGGGGTCAACACCCAGTTGTCACGGTGGATAGTCGCCCTTGACAAAAAATTGAGTCCATCCGCGTCAAGCACAATCGGCTTGTCAGACTGCAAAACCGCATCAAACAAAGACCGCCCCCAAAGCTGAGAGCCCAGCCCGGGTCCCAGCACAATAACACTGGCCTGCTTGATTCGCTCGCTCAATTGATAGGCGTCAGCGATACCGTGGCACATGATCTCCGGCCTATCCAGATTCAACGTCCAGGCATGCTCCGGCCGTGTTGCGACACTCACCAGACCCGCCCCTGTTCTCAGCGCGGCTTCGGCGGCCAATCTTGCCGCACCCGAAAAACCGTAATCGCCACCGACAATCAATACATGGCCGTTTTTTCCCTTATGAGCACAGCGACTGCGCTTGACAAACGGAACACGCATCAAACGGCGCGCTGAGCAAGCCTGTCTTTCGTAAACCTGGTGAGGAATATCGAGATCCGAAAAGAGGATGGTTCCACAGAAATCCGCCGCATCGCCGGTAAACAGACCTTGTTTCAGTCCTACCAGGGAAACTGTGTAATCCGCTTTGACAGCCGCCCCCATCACTTTGCCTGTATCGGCGTTCAGGCCTGAAGGTATATCCGCCGCTATTACAGGACAAGAAGAATTATTGATTGCCTCAATGGCTTTTTCATAACTCCCTGTAACAGGCCGATCCAACCCTGAACCTAATAAGGCATCCACAATTAAATCTTCTGTAACAGCACAATCCGGCGTGAATGGTTTACATGTCCCGCCAGCAAAAGTGTAAGCCTCAAAAGCCAAGCCGGCATCGCCTTTAAGCGTTGCACCGTCAACAACCGGGTACACACTTACGTTCATACCCGCTTCCAATGCAAGCCTGGCAACCACATAACCGTCCCCGCCATTATTGCCGCCGCCACAAAAAACAGCCCAATTCCGGCAATCCGGATAGTTTTCTTTTATGGTATTTAAAATAAATAAGCCGGCCCGAGTCATTAACTCATAGCCGGCAATACCGAACTCTTCGATCGCAATACTATCGAACGTTTTTACTTGATTGACACGATAAAGTTCTATAGGTAGATCTTGCATGATATGTTTACATAAATTGTTAAAGCCGGATTAAGTATTGATTATTTTCTATTATTTGCCATGAACAAACAAACATTCACCGATTTTTCCGGACTAACCCATCAAATCAAGTCATGGGGCCTTGAGCTAGGCTTTCAGCAAGTCGGAATTAGCGGCACCGACCTCAGAGAAGCCGAACAACATCTTGAAAACTGGCTACAGAATGGCTATCAGGGCGAAATGAGCTACATGTCTCGGCATGGCCTTAAACGGACGCGACCGTTACTGCTGGAACCCGGCACCCAAAGTATCATTTCCGTTCGAATGGACTACCAGACCGAAGCCGGTCCGGACATGACTCAAAACCTGGAAACGCCTCTCGCTGCTTACATATCCCGCTACGCATTAGGCCGCGACTACCACAAAGTATTACGGTCACGTCTGCAAAAACTGGCCGATAGAATTCACGAAATAACTGGGCCTTTCGGTTATCGCGTGTTTACCGATAGCGCTCCGGTCATGGAAAAGGCGATTGCCGAAAAAGCAGGCCTCGGCTGGATTGGTAAACACAGTAATCTCATCAACCGGAAAGCCGGATCGTGGTTTTTTCTTGGTGAAATTTACACTGACTTGCCCTTGCCCGCTGATGTGCCTGCAACATCTCACTGCGGCGACTGCGTTGCCTGTATCGACATTTGCCCAACCCGGGCCATTGTGGCGCCTTATCAGGTTGATGCCAGATTATGCGTGTCCTATCTAACGATTGAATTACAAGGATCAATTCCTGAAGCGCTGAGACCGCTGATCGGAAACCGGATATACGGCTGCGACGATTGCCAATTGATTTGCCCCTGGAACCGTTTCGCGAGATTGACTTCAGAACAGGATTTCAGTCCCCGCCACCGGCTTAACAGCAGGCAGTTGATGGATCTTTTCGGTTGGGATGAAGCCGCATTTCTAACGCATACGGAAGGCTCGGCGATTCGCCGGATCGGGCATAAGCGCTGGTTAAGAAACATTGCCGTCGCATTGGGAAATGCGCCTCCGTCTGAGGAGATAATTGAGAAACTCAATACACAAAGCTCGCACGAATCAGAGTTGGTTAGAGAGCATGTCACATGGGCTATCGGCCGCCAGCAGGAAAAACTCCATAAATCAGCTTGATGATACAAGGGGGAAAACACCCTGTCTTAACCTGAAAACCCTCTTTAAAAAACAGGTTAAACTGGCTTTAAAAGCCAGCTTAGAGTATCTTTAGAGGGATTTATCGCCTTACTAATTTAAGAAAAAGTTGCCTCAAAATGCATAGAAAATATAACTACGTAACCAACCGATTCGCAATACTGAGCTGCGTGTTTTTATTCATATTTTCCGCTCATGCCAATGAGAGCAGCTTTGAAGATCAAATCAGGGAGCGTTTTGAATCAGCCATGGCCGGAACGCCTATGGTCGTCAAGCAAAAAACCCTGCATGCCCAAGAGGAAATGATCAGGTTTTATTCTGAACGCCTTTATCAACCCGCCTGGAGTAACAGCGAAAAACTGACTCCCTCGATTCAAGCGCTAAGACAGGCGCTTGCGCATACCGAAGAGCACGGCATGAACCCCGAGGTTTATCACACTTCGGCGATTACAGAATTATTAACCGAACTTAATAGTGGCACAGGCGGCTCATCCTCATGGGTTGATCTTGATTTGCTGCTGACCGATGCCTTTCTGACTTATAGCTCTCACATCCTTTTCGGCCAGGTCAATCCTGAAACGTTAAGACCCGAATGGCGAGCCGGAAAACGTTCAACCGATTTACTGGGACTGCTAAAAAGTTCATTGGAAAACAACAGTGTTGAAGCATCGTTGGCACAACTGATTCCCCGGCACGCAGGCTATCAGTCATTACTCAAAACGCTTTCCGAGTACCGGAGTATTCAACGCACAGGCGGATGGACTCGGGTTCCCGAGGGACCCAAACTCACCAAGGGTGCTAGTGACAACCGCATTATTCCTCTGCGACAAAGACTGATCGCGACCGGCGATGCCTCGCCGGAAAATGACACCAAAAGTAAAATCTACGATGAAACACTAAAACTGGCCGTAGTGCGCTTCCAAAAACGCCACGGCCTTGATGCGGACGGAGTAATAGGCACGGCAACTCAACAGGCTTTGAATATCAGTGTCGACGAACGCATTGGACAGATTATCGCCAATCTTGAGCGTTGGCGATGGCTTCCGTCAGACCTTGGCCCACGGCATATTATGGTCAATATCCCCGGCTATAAATTGACCATGAAAGAAAATGACAAGACTGTTTTGGAAATGCCGGTGATTGTAGGAAAAATCACCCGGGAAACCCCTATTTTTACCGAAAACATGACTTATCTTGTCATCAATCCCACCTGGACTGTGCCCAAAAGCATCGCCGGAAAAGACAAATTACCTATCCTGAGAAGGGACCCTTCTTATCTAAAACGCCACAATATGGTGCTTTATAGTGGTCAAGGAGCCAATGCTGTAGAAATAAATCCTTATTCGGTTAACTGGTCGGGCATCAATCCCAACAACTTTCCTTTCCGGATTGTGCAAAAACCCGGACCAAATAACGCATTGGGAAAGATCAAATTTATGCTACCCAATAAGCACAATGTTTATCTGCATGACACCTCGGAACCCACTCTTTTCAAGAGAAGCGAAAGGTCTTTTAGTTCAGGTTGTATTCGTGTTTCACAACCCCACACTTTGCTGAATGTCGTACTCGAAAATAACACCCGTTTGGCACCAGAAGTCATTCAGAATGCGTTAAAAAGCACTGATAAAAAAACAGTGACACTCCTCAATCCCATCCCTGTCCATATTTCTTACTGGACAGCATGGGCGGATGAGGACGGCTCTGTTAATTTCCTTAGAGACATTTATGACCGTGACCGTCAGTTGATGAGTGCGCTGGAAAAAATAACGTCGGTTAAGCAAACTCCTACGCTTCCCGTTCCCACGCCTGAACCGCCCAAGGCCGACATGGTGACAGAGCCGTCCCCTGAACCTCCAAAAGCGGCTATTCCGACTGAGGTTGAGGCTGTTGCACCGCAAGCCATACCCGCTGAAACTAAAAGCTTACGCTTTCCTTTTTTCTCATTTGGCAGAGATAAAGAACCTTTGAAAGAAGAAATGCGTTGATCCGTTCAACGCAATATTTCGATAACCCGCACTCAGGTATCTAAAAAAATCACTCTGTGACCTACCCATCTGAAAAAAACCGGCACAACAATCTCACGTTATTCTGTAATTGGTCGATAACAGAGAGAAACCGGTTTTTTACAGGCGCTGCACCATGAAAATTGAGAGCTCAACTATTCATCTATCCGGCCAACGTATAGCAACTGAAACACGAACGACCGGTGAATCTCTGAGCGTATGGGTTGGCAGTCAACAACAGGGGGAGGCGGCAACCGCCTCGCGACCAACTCAAAATAACCTGCAAATTGTCGACAGAGTGAGTCTTTCCAGCCAAGGACTTGTGGAGAATCAAAAAACCAAAGCCCAACAAAGTGGTGAAATAGATACGGAAAAAGCACTGGAAAATGACCCCCGCCTGCAAATCATGAAACGTATGCTGGAAGCATTAACGGGGCAAAAAATCCATATCACCGGCATAGGCCATTTGGAGTCACCCAATGAACAGCAGCAAATTACTTCGCCTGATGCGAATACAGGGACCACTCAGACACCCCCTAACACCTCGGCAGGTTTCGGGCTCGAATATATTCGGGTTGAAACGGTTTATGAAGCAGAACAGACTACATTTTCAGCCAAGGGAATCGTAAACACCGCAGACGGAAAAACCCTTAACCTGTCAGTTCACTTGATTATGAGCCGCGAATATTTTGAGCAGAATGAAGTCAGCGTTCGTTTGGGTGACGCTGTAATGAAAGATCCTTTAGTGCTTAATTTCAAAGGACCGACCGCCCAACTCACTGATACAAAATTCAGTTTCGATATTGATTCCGACGGCGTCGAAGATCAAATATCGTTTGTCAGTTCCGGCAGTGGCTTTTTGGTGATCGATAAAAACCGGGACGGCAGAGTGAATAACGGTCAGGAACTGTTTGGCGCTGTCACCGGCGATGGCTTCGCCGAGTTAGCGGCCTTCGATAATGACAAGAATTTATGGATCGATGAAAACGATGCAGCCTATAAAGATCTTCGGCTCTGGACAAAAGATGAGCAGGGGCGCGACACGTTAAGCACACTGGCTGAAAAAGAAATCGGCGCGATTTATCTGGGCCAGACCAGCACCGGCTTTTCACTCAAAAACAGTCAAAATCAGCTTCATGGACAAATCAAAAGCACGGGGCTGTTTGTCACTGAAAACGGCTCAACCGGTACGGTGCAACAAATTGATTTGGCAGTCTGATGGCTAACCGCCCATTGCCGCAATAGGCCTGAGTAATCCACTTTGCGCAATTCCATCAAAAATAAACTGAACGGCCAAGGCTGACAGCAAGATACCGGAGATGCGGGTGACGACCTGAATACCCGTAACACCTAAAAATCGTTGAATTCGGCTCGCGGCAAGCAAACTCAGCAAGGTCACCATCATCATCAGAAATAATGAGACAAAAACAACCATTTGATGAGCCCAATTATCTTTGGCCTGAGCCATTAGTAAAACTACAGCTCCCATCGCACCAGGACCGGCAATCAGCGGCGTGGCCAGGGGAAATACCGATATATCAGCTTTCAACCGGGCTTCATGGGTTTCTTCATCGGTGGTGGAAGTCGCTCCGGATGAGCGCACAAACACCATGTCAATAGCGATGAGCAACAGCAAAATTCCACCCGATGTTCTTAACGCAGACATCGATATGCCCAGCCCTGTTAATAAAAAGTCTCCGGTCAACGCAAATAGAAACAATATTGCCGAGGCAATCAGTGTTCCACGCCATGCATAGGCAGACTTTTCTTTAGGCGATGCATCGACTGTCAATACCGCAAACACGGCAGCGACATCCAACGGACCAATAGTCGTAAACAAGGTCGCCATAGCGATGGCAGCAATTTCTAACATGGGACTACCGAAAACAAAATTGTTACCTGCTTCTTGAAACAATCATTTGAACGTGGAACCACGAAAAAGGCTAAAAACACGACACTATTCAACAAGTACCCACATTATGCTGCGGCACTCGAAGAGTCTCGCTTAAAATTAGTGGCCTCACAGCGCGATTTTGAGTTCATAGACTGATGTCTGTTTGTCCTGCCTTTGAAACAGGCGAAGATTCCTGTCCGGAAACAGGTGTTTTCTTATAATTTTCAGCAAAGGCTTTAAGCCCGGCCTGAACCAGTTCATAAGTCTTGTCGATATTACTGGCAATATCGCCGTCCAGCACTTGTAATCCTTTTAAAATATCCTTTGCCTCGCCAAAGCCCTTGTCAATACCTCCACCGATCAATTGAACAAATTGCCCCATAGCCTCATCATCTGATAATTCGCTGTGATTAGCGCGGTATTGTTCAAAAAAGGCAGTACCGAATTTAACGATACGGTCGGCGGTTGCTTCGGGAGAAATATCGATACCCTTATCATAAGCCTTCTGCAGCGCATCATCGCCAAATTCAGCTTTCAATTCCGCGTTAATTCCGTCTAAAGCCGCTTTATAGACCAAGGTTAACGGCTCATTACCCGTTGCCAGACTCACCTCAAAAGAAGCCTGGATAATGCCTTGATTGAGCACATCTTTAGGAGAAACATCCGGAGCTTGAAGCTGTTCTGATTTTTTTGCATGAGCTAATTCCGACACCTTTTTTCCAAAAGGCGCCTCGGCTTTATTCGTAGGCTCTTTGGCCAATTGACTGACCGTCTGACCAAACGGTTGGTTATTGATTTTCATTTTATGACCCCTTAATAAACTACCTAAAGGATATCGGCACACTCAATAAAATAATAAGCTTTTAACAGATAAATTCCAGCTTAACTCAAGAGTAAGGCGACTGTAAGCCTTATGGATTATTCTCAGTCTATTGAAACAGCCAACGTAACTACTCGCCCGCTTGACATAAAGGGTGTAGGTAATTGATTGAAAAGGCTTCTACAACAGGGATGTTGCAGAGAGCTACAGGGATGTATTCATGCGTCCTTTGAAATCAAACACCTACACCCAATAAAATAGGAGGGGGTGAGCAGATACGAGCCAACGGAATTTCCCGCTTACCTCTGATATCAAGCCCATCATCATCGAGAACGGATAGCGCCATGCTTATTCTTGTTTCAAAATCAGAGTACCATGACACTCACAACAAATGAGCAAAACTTAAATCCCCAGGCATCATTCAGCATTGAAATAAAATTAAGGAAATTACCATGAACGATCAATTGAACTGGAAAATGATTTTGCAATCTGCTGACTCATTGATTTCAGACAACTTAATAGCATTGATTGCCGGCCTGTTGGTCATCGGTCTTTTGTTCTTAAGCTTACTGGCATGGCTGTTCATCAAAAACAGACATAAACGGCAAACTGAGCTAAAACAAGAATCCTTGCCTGAGTCTACAGCCTGGCATGCAAAGTCAGCTGAAGCTGTGTTGGCTGAGTTAAAAACAAACCCGGATCAAGGTCTCAGTGATACGGAAGCTCAAGAGCGCTTTACCCGATACGGGCCAAATCGTTTACCCGAACAAAAACCGCGCAGCGCACTGGTTCGCTTTATCAGCCAGTTCCATAACCTGCTGATTTACGTGTTGTTAGCAACAGCAGCCATTACCGCGATGCTAGAACACTGGACTGATACTTTCGTTATTCTTGGCGTCGTACTCGTCAACTCGATGATTGGTTACGTACAAGAGGGCAAAGCCGAAGACGCCTTGCAAGCCATCAAGAAGATGCTTTCTTCTCATGCGCTGGTCTTGCGCAATGAAAAAAAAACAACCATTCCGGCATCAGACTTGGTGCCGGGCGACATTGTGATGTTGCAATCGGGCGATAAAGTTCCTGCCGATCTACGCTTAATCACAGTTAAAAATCTGCAGATACAAGAGGCGGTCTTAACCGGCGAATCAGTCCCTATCGAAAAACGTCCTCAAGAAGTTGCCCAAGATGCCGTGCTTGGCGACCGGTTTAACTTGGCCTATTCAGGCACTCTGGTGACATTTGGTCAAGCAAGAGGTGTCGTTGTCGGAACAGGCGTTCAAACCGAAATCGGCCACATCAGCCAAATGGTTTCCCAGGTCCAAACACTGACTACACCTTTGCTGCTGCAAATGGCTGTATTTGCTCGATGGATAACGGCGGCCGTCATTGTTTTATCCGGCCTGGTATTCGCCTTTGGCATACTCGTGCGCGGCGGCGATACTGTCGACATGTTCATGACGGTCGTGGGACTTGCGGTCGCTGCCATTCCTGAAGGGCTGCCTGCTATTTTAACAGTGACACTGGCAATAGGCGTACAGAGTCTGGCGAGTCGGAATGCAATTATCCGGCGTCTACCGGCAGTTGAAACGCTGGGCGCTGTCAGCATCATCTGTTCCGACAAAACGGGTACGTTAACCCGCAACGAAATGACCGTCAGCTCCATAATCACAGAAGAACACCATATTGATATCACCGGCACAGGCTATGAACCAGCAGGCGATTTTCAATGTGCCGGGCAATCCATTACTCCGGAGAACCACTCAACCCTGCTAGCAACATTACAATCGGCGCTATATTGTAACGATTCGAGGTTGGAACTCGCTGATGGCACCTGCAAAATTCACGGTGATCCTATGGAAGCAGCGTTGTTGGTTGCCGCATTGAAAGCCGGCCTGAACTCTGATGAAGCACTAAAAGAATGGCCCCGCCGAGATTTGATTCCCTTCGAATCAGAACACAAATTTATGGCCACCTTACATCATAATCATCAAGGCGAGGCCATGATTCATGTCAAAGGTGCCCCGGAACGTCTTCTGGCAATGTGCACGCTAGAGCGAACCTCGACTGGTGACCAGCCAATCAATCCGGATGACTGGCATGCAGCCATTGAAGCGCTGGCCAAACAAGGTCAGCGCGTACTGGGAGTGGCGAGTAAATCAGCAAAACCGCATCAAACCGAACTCAGTTTTAACGATCTGGAAAATGGGTTGGTTTTTCTGGGACTGTTTGGATTGATAGACCCGCCCCGTAGCGAAGCGATTGCCGCTGTCAATGAATGTCATAATGCCGGGATTCGCGTAAAAATGATTACCGGCGACCATGAAGTCACCGCCTGCAGCATTGCCGCGCAGTTAAATCTGAACAACAGTCAAGAGGCCATTACCGGCAAAATGCTCGACACCATGAATGATGAGGTGTTACTGAATCGTGTTCAAGAAATCGATGTCTTTGCCCGAGTCAGCCCTGAACACAAACTGCGTCTGGTAACCTTGTTACAAAGCGGCGGCGCCATTGTCGCGATGACTGGCGACGGGGTTAATGACGCTCCGGCGCTTCGCCGTGCGGATGTAGGTATTGCGATGGGGCATAAAGGTACGGAAGCGGCCAAAGAAGCCTCTGAAATGGTAATTACTGACGACAATTTTGCGACCATTGTCCATGCGGTTAAAGAAGGCCGCACCGTCTACGAAAACCTGAAAAAAGCGGTTGTGTTTTTGTTGCCGGTTAACGGCGGCGAATCCATAAGCATCATCATTGCCATCTTGTTTGGCTTTACCCTGCCCATTACACCGCTGCAAATTCTTTGGGTCAACATGGTCAGTTCGGTAGCCTTGGCAATGGCATTGGCCTTTGACCCTCCGGCACCCGACATCATGCAACGCCCACCTCGCCCGGCAAATGAACCGATTCTTTCCGGTTTTCTGGTATGGCGAATTTTTTTGGTATCGAGTTTATTTGCTCTGGGTATATTCGGTATTTTCGAATGGAGTCAACTCCAGGGTTCCAGCATTGAGGAAGCGCGGACCTATGCGGTTAATACGCTGGTCATGATGGAAGTGTTTTATTTGCTCAGTGTTCGTTATCTGAGGGCCTCCGCACTGAGCTTTCAACGCATGTTCAATTCTAAAGCCATTATCTACGCGGTAAGCACCGTCGTAACGCTACAGCTCATTTTCACGTATGCACCTTTTATGGAACAGTTTTTCGATACTCGCCCGGTGGATTTTGTGCATGGTTTTGAAATCATAGCAATAGGTTTAATCTTGTTCGGACTGTTGGAACTTGAAAAAGGGGTACGTCGTAAATTTTGCCATCCGGTAAGTGCAAACTCCAAACCGTCTCGACCAGGGAAGAAGGGAAGAACGACGCCATAAGCTAATTTAACCAGAACGGCCGCCCTGCCTGAACTGGACGTAGCGGCCTGCACCAATTCATCAAAAAGAAATGAGTAACTACTCGTCCGCGTGAAATAAAAGATGTACTTGATTAGTTGAAAAGTGAAGTGAGCCCATGCCGTTAAGTTAAGCATATTTTGTAGGAGCGGGCCATGCCCGTGATTGAACCCCATTTGTTCGCGGGCATAGCCCGCTCTTACGATACAGCCTATCGCAGTAATTCCCAATTTGACACAAAAGAAGGGGTAAGGTGAGATTGGCGAGGATGTCGATAGCAGGACCGCTATCTAGCCCCCATGGAGGGGTTCACGGCACTTACCTTGCCCCTAATTAACGCTACTCCCTTTTGATTGAAAAACCGTCTAAGAATAGAAGGTATGGGATGTGGCTATCGAGGACCGCCGTGAACCCCTCCATGGGGGCTTGACGGCAGCAATCCCTGCTGCCGACATCCTCGCTAGCCACACCCCATACCTTCATAAAGTTAATCATTTTTTGAGTATAAAGGGAGTAATTCAAGGCGGGCGAGTAGTTACCAATTTTTTTAAAATGCGATTTTGATTAAATCCCGTTAGGAACCTTGATATCAGTTTGTTGCTTTCTATCTTCCATTAATGCTTTATCTCTTGATAGCATAGAAATACCTAAGAACTATAAAACAAGTGACCCTGACATGAAAAAAACACATTACTTTTTAAACGGATTATTGGTGTTTCTCGCACTGCTGATGGCGGTAACGGCGAAAGCAGATAATAAAACACTGCGGTCATTCGTTGACGGCAGTTATCAACAAATACTCGTCGCTCACGAAGGACGTCCTTTGGTCCTTGTAATCTGGTCGCTGACATGCTCGTCGTGTTTAAAGGAAATGAGTTCGTTAAACGAATGGCGCAAGAAGACGCCCGATGTTGAAATGATTTTATTGTCTACCGATGATATTTCTGAGCAAGCCGAAGTCCTGAACATATTGCAAAAGCACGAACTAGACGGGCTTGAAAATTGGATCTTTGCCGATGATAATGCGCAAAAATTGCGCTTTCAGATTGATCCTCGCTGGTACGGTGAAATGCCAAGGATCTATTTTTTCAACGCCAAGCACGAGCGTACAGGAATAAGCGGTGTTTTAAGCGAGCAGGAATACCGGGACAGGATTTCCAGTTTGTAGAGGCGCGCAATTGATAGGCAAAAATTCTGAAGGCTGAGTTTTTGCTATATTGATTATCCACGGGATTTCGTTTAAATCAGCAGCCGATATTATACTGTCGGTACGGCAAGCATTACCCGGCACAGACAAACCGGGTAATGCTAGGGTTAAACGGGCCTAAAAGGTCGTGTTCATTGACTTTACTGAGATTGATCAAACCTTCTAAGGTTTTATCGATTCTTCTCGCGCAGGATATAACTGATAGGCTACGTTAGGAATATGCCAGGAAATATAGACTTGGCGCCCATCGCTGAGCAGAAACGGATGATCTGACTGTTCTTTGGTTCCCGCGACGATTCTCGGCTTTTCCCATGTTTGGCCGTCATCGTTAGAAACCATCGACATCAGACGGTTTTGGGTGCCGTCAAATTCGTTCCAGGCAATAAATACTTGTCCATTCAGTGCCATCACATCAGGATGAGAGGCCCCCAGTTCGTAGTTCCCGAAATTGACCGGAGGCGAAAAGCGGTTGCCCTGGTCGTCTGAATAGGCATAAAACAATCCGTGTGCTGAATCGGCATTATTGAACCAAACCCCATGGTAACGCCCGTTATGACCGCCGATTGAAAAGCCCGGGCCGTGGTGAGGGCAGGCATCAATCTTCCAGTTTTCCCTGCTTACTCGAAGAACAGGACCGGGATCGTTCCAGGTTTTAAAGTTGACCAGCGCGTGATCGCGGATATTGTCGTCAAAGACATGCCGCCACATTACCGTAGGCAGGCCGTCTATATCGATCGCACCTTTAATCCGGCAGCATTGACAGGTTAAGTCAGCGGCTTTTGCATTAGGCTGAAATGTCGCTCCACCGTCTTCAGACCAAACATAATATAGCGCCGAACCATTATATTCCTGGCCCTTTTGTTTAGCCGCGACCATGTCACGGGCATCAAGCCAAAATAACGCAACTGAGCCGTCCGGACCGGCTAATAATTCATCGAAACGGTGACTGATTTCGTTTTGATCGCTGTTGATTGTTACCGGTTTCTCGAAGGTTTTACCGCTGTTTATAGAGCGGCTGAAACGAATGTGTCCGGTGTGCGGTTTGCTGAGATTTTGGCCCCAACTGACATAAATAAGGCCATTGGGTCCTGTTTTGATTTTCGGACGGCCTTCCCCTTCGGCCCTTATTGATTCGGCTTTTGTGTTTACTTTGACAGGAGTGGAAAAACTGTGTCCATGATCTGTGCTGGATTGAACATAAACGTGACCGTTTTGCGCCCATGCAGTCCAGAGCTTGCCGGCGTCATCAAAGCTTGCCGATACCGTTTTTGAACAGATGCTGGCAGGAGCTTTGAGTTGATTGCCGCAGGCTTCCGACAAGGGGGCTTGATTGGCGCCCATATGCTTTTGTTCGGCCGAATCAGCATAATTCGATAGCGACAAAGACAAGGCAATTATCGTTAGACAATGCTTAAAAATCATATCGTCCTCTTAGTTTGATGGTTGTCTGGATTGTCCTTCCTTGGACGTTTTTTATCCGGTTGGTGTGCCGTTGCCATCCTTCTTAATAATCGAAAGCGACTTTAACAAAGTAGGTGCGCTGCGGATAGGGATGATTTTCAAAAACATCAACATCCAGAATGTTATCGATACCGGCGGAAATATTACTTTTCAAGTCGCGGTAAGTCGGCAGATGGTAAGTGGTTTTAAAATCGACGAAAGTCGACTCGTCAGTTCCACCCATTACATTGGCTTGCGTATCTTTATTATCCAGACGCTGGAACGAATCACTTCTATATCTGACGCCAACGGCAGCATCCCAAACAGGCATTATGTGATAAGTCGCCGTGGCATTAGCCAAAAGGCGAGGTATGCGGTCCCATTCGTTATTGACGAACGAGGAGATTCTAGGATCAATTGGATTATGCTTTTTGATCTCTTTGTTCATGAACGTGCCGTTCAGCATCAGGTCGATGGGTAAATCGAATATTTCGTTTTGTTGAAAGGTAAGTTCAACGCCGATCGTTTCGGTTTGATCAATCGGTAAGAAAATATTAGTGGTTCGATTGTTTGCTGTGAATACGTTACTGGCAATCTCATCGTTAATTTTGTCGTAGAAGAAATTAGCCCGCACATAGCCTCTCGGAATGTCGTACTGCACCATAAAATTATGAAAATAGCCGTTCTCAGGACCAAGATTGGGAGCGGAAACGTTGAGATTGTTCAGCGTGGATACGCTAGCAAACATTTCCTGGGCGATTGGGAATCTGTAGGCTTTAGAGAATGAATACCTAAAAGTCCAGGCGTCTGGCGAGTATTCCAGCGATGCTTTCGGCGAAACACGCGATGCATCGCGGTCGCTGAAATTCTGGATATTATTGGTACTGAAATTCCGGACACGGCCATCAAGTGATTGCCAGTGATCAAAACGCGCCCCGGCCATTACGCTCCAATCCTCTATGAAACGCCATTCCAATTGCGTGAATGCGCTGTTGATCTGGGTCGCTCCGCCGCTGTCGCTAACCTGCGAATCCTTACTGCCTACCCGATAATCATCAGAGTTAAAGACATCGATTCCCAAACTGGCATGATTTAACTGATAGCCACCCATGAATGAAAGGTCGTCTCGTCCCATGAAATTATCGGTAGCCAGCTTTAGATCATATGCGGCCCACCAGGCATTGACATCCGTAATCTGTCCTTTATTTCTGTTATTTGGATGGTTCGGGTTAAGGTTTGACCGTATATCTCTGTCTTTGAATGCATCATAAAAGCTTGCAGTCGTATCGATACTCCAATCATCAGAGACTTTACCTTTCAGGCTTAAACCGTAATTTAAGGTTTGCCGTTGGGATTCACTGACATTGAAAGCCGAGCCCGGTACGGTAAATTGCTGTTCGAATTGTCTGTAGTTCGTGTTGGTAGAGTTACCGGCGCTATTGCCACCACCCCACAAAACATTTCCGTTGGCACCTCTTAACAAACTATTCGGGTCATCTACCGTTCCTTGTCGATCTTCATAAGCAATCGTGAAGCGGCCTTGCAGATCCTCGGTGAAATCGTAAGCGGTTTTTATTTTAAACAAATCCGTGGTGGTTTGAGCAATACCGATATCGCCATAAATTACCGCCGAGTTGCCTTGGGGTGTAAAACTGGATAGTCCTCCCGTAACTGCTGTACCGCCGGCTTGAGAACTTAATGGTGCAACATTCAACGTCTGCGGCTGACCTTCGTTTTCGAAGCGGTTATAAGACGCCCATAAGCTGAGTTTGTCAAAGCGATCTCCCGCTGAAAGAAAAGTTCGGTAGCCGGTCAATAATTCGTCGCGGCCGGCCCTGTGCATATCCTGGAACATCCCGGTCGCTTCCATGTGCGCTTCGAATTTATCCGGCATTCGGGTGTCGATATTGACTACGCCGCCAAATGAAGCGCCGCCATATTGGGCTGAAAATGGACCATATAAGACTTCGGCCGAATCGACCTCGCTAGGTGCTACCATCGACCATCTGGGTGCGCCGTTAAAGCTCGTTTGCAAAGGATTATGGAGAGGCATGCCGTCGGCGTAAACCGATGTGTGTGCGGTTTGAAAGACGTTCGAGCCTCGCATACCTAAGTTGCCGTTTGGATCGCCCATGTAGCGTTTGCGAATCAACAGACCCGGCGTATATTTGAATACATCTTCGACAGTGGTGTAATTGATGACTTCAATGGCTTCTTTGTTAATCTCAAATGACGGTGTTGCCTGATCAGTTTTTGGAAATGATTTTTTTTGCGCTTCGACGATCATCGGTTCTGCTTCATACACATCAGATGAAGGATTTTCAGCTTTATCGGCGGCCACGGTGCTTCCAAAATAGCTGATACCCAATATTAGCAAGCTCTTATTCATTCAGTCACCCTTCTTATTATAGTAATTTTTGTCAGTCAGCCACGAGCGTGATTTCCTCAAGTTAGAACACGTTCGGGCAAACGAAATATATAGGCAAATAATATTCCTATTTAATATTTTCCAAACTACTTCAATGAGTTAAATAATAAGTAAGATAAAATTTGTTAGAGAATAATTAATGAACGAGGTTAAATGGCTTATTTATAAGGTAAATGACATAGTTTTGAAAAATCTTTGAATCCAAATGAAACCGGGCGAAGTTTAGCTTGTTAAGCTAATCCACCGATGATTCAGTCTTTTTTAGTCTGATCAGCAGGCCGCGTATATCTTCGACGACCAGATACAGTGACGGAATCAGAATGAGGGTTATCAGTGTCGCAAACATGATTCCGAAGCCTATCGAAATAGCCATCGGAATCAGCATTTTGGCCTGACGGGATGTTTCGAAAATCATCGGCATCAAGCCGCAGAAAGTGGTTAGCGTCGTCAATAAAATCGGTCTCAAGCGCTGAATGCTTGCCGTTTTGATGATTTGCAAAGGTGACTTGGTGCTGTCAACCCGCAATTCGTTTGCGTAGTTGATCAACACCAGCGCGTCGTTAACAACAATGCCGGACAGAGCCACGATACCCAGCATGCTTAAGATGCTTAACTCATAACCCATCAGTAAATGGCCGAATATCGCGCCGATGATGCCGAAAGGAATACTGACGATGACGATCAGCGGCAGAACATAGCTACGGAAAGGGATCGCCAGCATGGCATAGATCCCCAGCAAGGCGAATACGAAACTGATTTTAAGGCTACTCAGGCTGTCTGCCATCTCGGCCTGACTGCCTTGAAAGCTGTATTGCAAACCCGGAAATTCATTTTTCAATCGGGGCAGTTCGGTCGCTTCCAGATCATTTAGAATTTCGCTGGTACGGCTGCGCGGGGTAACACCCGATTTTACTTGTATATTACGTCGGCCATTCCGGCGGTTGATTTCGGTATAGGCTCGGCTCTGGTCGATTTCGACAGCCTCGGTTAACGGAATTTCCAAACCGGCCGGAGACCAAAGCATTAAGTTTTTAATGTTCTGGACCGACATTCGCTCTGCTTCCGGCAGTCTCACCATGATTTTGATTTCGTTACGGCCGCGTTGTTGGCGCAAAACCTCCGCCCCGAAAAAGGCGTTACGGACTTGGCGCGCAACATTTTGCGCGGTGAAACCAAGGCTTCTTCCTTCGGGCAACAAGCTAAAATCCAGTTGTTCTTTGCCGCTGGTAAAGCCGCTTGAGACATCGTTGACGATAGGGTAGGCGCTAAGCGCATCGGCCAGTTGTTGACTGGCTTGTTCCAATATTTTGATATCCCGATGATTCAGCTCTATCGTTAATGCCGAACCGGAGCCAGGTCCGCCGGCATCCGATTCAAACATGATCGACTCGATTCCGGCGATTTCGCCTGTGGCTTCTCGCCACCGCTGATTAAACAGTTCGGTGCTCATGATTTTATCGCGTATCTCAGGCGGCGCTAGGTAAGCCCGGATTGAGGCCAAATGACTTCCTGTCGTTCTTTTGTGGTCAATCGTGCCGATTTCGGCAAAAACTCCCTTAAGCAGCTTATCGCCATCCGGAACGCTGCCTGCTACTTTTTGAGCGGATTCAAACAGATGCCGGGCGACTGCTTCGGTTCTAGCGACCGGTGTGCCGAACGGCATCACCAGCGTAACCTGAGCGAAATCCGATTCGGTTTTGGGAAACAACGTCATCCCCATGCGACCGCTTGAAGCATAAGAAATCGTCGCAACCAGTAACGCGAAAGTTGCGACTATGGTTAGATAGCGATGTTTTAATATGCTTTCCAAAAAGGGTCCGTAACGATTCACAGTCCAATGTCTGAAGCCATGACTGAATTTCTGCTGGTAGCGATGCACAAATGCCAAAATCCCATGACGTTTCATTTCAGTCAGTTGCCCTAAATGATAGGGCAGAATAAACAGACTTTCCGCCAGCGACAGCAGAAACACGGTGATAATCACCAGCGGTATCATGTAAAAGATTTTGCCGGTGATGCCTGGGATAAACAGCAATGGCATAAAAGTGGCGATGTTGGTCAAAATACTGAACGTGACCGGCATCGCCATTTCTTGTGTGCCTTTAATTGCGGCTTGCATTGGCGAAAACCCCACCTGCCGGTAGTGATAAATGTTTTCACCGATAATGATTGCGTCGTCCACGACAATGCCTAGCGCGATTATGAAAGCGAACAGCGAAATCATGTTGAGACTGACGCCGATACTTGGCAGAATCAAAAATGAGCCGAGAAATGCTGTCGGAATCCCCATCATGACCCAAAATGCCAAACGCAATTCCAAAAACAGGGCCAGCATGATGAAAACCAGCACTAAACCCATGGCGCTGTTGCGCAGTAAAAGATCGATACGCTGGGAATATTCCTCCGAGGTATCTCGCCGGATTTCGGCTGAGATGCCTTTGGGTAGCTCGGGAACGATGCGTTCCATGTAGCTTTTGACCGTTTTGGAGACCTGGATCGGCGTTTGGTCGCCGACGCTGTAAACCTGAATCATCACGGCAGGTTGGTTATTGAAAGTTGCGTAGTAATCACTTTCATCGTAACCGTCTTTGATGGTGGCGATGTCGCCCAGTTTTACCTGGCTACCGTCCGCAGTGGTGATAATCGGAAGACTGGCAAACTGGCTGGCGTAATCCCTGCGTTCTTTCACCCGGATCAAGATTTCCCCTGTACCGGTTTTAACACTACCGCCCGGTAAGTCGATGCTGGCGGCAGTGATGCGCTGAGCGATGTCGCCCAGCGACAGACGGTATCGGCGCAGCGTTTCCTGTGGGATATCGATCGCGATTTCCAGCGGTTTGATGCCTTCAAGCTCGATTTGGGTGATGCCGGGGTCCTGCAATAGTTGATCGCGGAATTGTTCTGCCAGCTCGTGCAGCACGTTTTCTTGAGTATCACCAAATAGGACCATGGAAATGACCTGACGCTTGTTGGCCATTACCGTGACTTGAGGTTTCTCGGCATCAATGGGGAAGGTCGTGATGCGGTCAACTTCCTTTTGAATTTCCTGCGTCAGGCGCTGCATGTCCGTGCCTCTGAGGGCTTCGACTGTGACCATGCCGATATCTTCCTTGGCGGAAGAATTGATTTGATCGACGCCCTCAATACCTCCTATCGCATCCTCTATTGACAGAATGATGCCGCTTTCGACTTCTTCGGGACTGGCTCCAGGGTATGAGACCGTAATGATGACGCTGTCAATTTCAAATTCCGGAAATACTTCCTGCCGGATAGTCGTCATGAACAATAGGCCGCCAATAATTAATGCGGCCATGACCAGGTTGGCTGCCACTGAGTGACCTGCCATCCAGGCGATAGGGCCGGATTGTGTCGAAGGTTGTTCTAGTGACATCGTACCTACCTGGCCGATTCGGAAATCTTGGGTTCATGGGTGCGGATTTGCATGTTCTGGACTGGAGCAGACAGATCGCTATGTATGATACGGGGGGAGGCCGGAAGTGCTTCAGCGCTTAAATAGACCCATCCCGGCTCATTCCAAAGCGGGTCAACTTTGATGATATCCAGTTTGTTTTCAGCCGTGATCAGCCAGAGCCGGTTACCGTCATGCAGCGCGTTTTCGGGAATTGCCATAACACGATTAATTGTTTTGCCCGCTATAGCGGCATGGACCAGTGTGCCCAGCATCATATGCGGAGCTGAGCGATTAGCCGGTTTGAGTCCTAACGGATCCTCGACTTCGACAATTAACTTGGCCATACGGCCTTCCGGTTCCACCTCGGCTTTTAAACGTTTGACCTTGCCGGTCCTGAACGCTTCCGGCCCCCAGGCCTGCGAGTAAGTGATCCTGACAGTCGAGCCTTCTTCATTGTTAAAACCGGGAATATGGATCCAGCGCAGTTTTTCCAGCGGCAATGACACATCTACCCAGAAGGTATCGGTCGCAACCAGTTGAACCAGGGGGGTGCCGGTAGAAAACGTCGATACCCATGAGCCGATATTGGCATTACGCGCAGTGACCACGGCATTGAAAGGTGCGATGGTTTGTGTGCGCTGAAGATTCAGCTTGGCCTGTTCAAGCGCGGCTTCGGCAGCGTTCAGCGCCGATTTGGACGCTTCCAGATGAGGTTTTCGTTGGACCAGTTCGCTTGCGAGTTCATCCAGTTCCTGGCCGAGCAGTTTATATTCCTGTTGGGCGATAGCTTGCTGGCCGAGTTCCAGCTTTAAATTGAACTTGGCCCTGACCAAATCATTCTGAGCCTGACGCAAGCGTAATTCATAATCCGTAGGATCAAGCTTGACGATTTCCTCTCCTTTTCTCAATAAACCGCCTTCAATAAAGTTTTCACTGACCGACTTGACCATGCCGTCGACTTGAGAGTTTAAATTAACACTCTGTGAAGCGATGACATTTCCTAGCGCGAAAACAGTGACTGAGTGATCGATTATCTGCGGCGTGATGACTTCGACCAAAGGTGCACTGACCGTCATCGGTTTGCGCGCTGCTCTGGGTTTATTGGTCAGCCAGTAATACGATAAAGATCCGGCAATGGCAATAATCACCAGTGAAGGGAGTGCTTTGAATAATTTCCTTAAAACATTAGCCATTATCTTCAATCCTGGTTTTTGCGGGTTCTGCGAGTGGCCATCCACCGGCAAGAGAGCGATAAAGTAGAATCCTGAAATCGACCAATTCGCGTTCAGCGCGAATCAGCGTGCGTTGCATGGCTTGTAAACTGTTGAGCGTCGATAGCACGCGGAGAAAGTCGAAAGCACCATAAGCCGTGCGGATCCGGATATTGTTATTGGCTTCATTCAAATAACGCAGTTGCTGTTTCAAGCTATCCAGTCGTTGATGCTGCCTTTCCTCTTGTGCCAAGGCGTTTTCAACTTCTTTGATGGACTGTAAAACGCTTTGCCCATAAAGATTGAGCGCTTCCTCTGTCGCGGCTTTGGTGCGGTCGACTTCCGCAATACGGCGGCCACCGTCAATCAACGGTAAAACCAGATTGCCGGCCAGCGTTGCCATCCAGTTATTAAAAAAATCCTGAAGATCCGGTGCCGTGGTATCAATGCCTGCAGACAGGCCGATTTTTGGAAAACGGTCGGCAATCGCAGCGGCCACTCTAAGGTCGGCTGCCTGCAAGCGGAAATAAGCCTTGAGGACATCGGGACGGCGTTGAATCAAATCCGAGGTTAAGCCGGTATCCGGTAAGCCGTTTATTTCGGGAAAATGATCACTGATGGCAATTTCAAGCGTTCCGGGCGATTGGCCGGTTAAAACCGCCAGTTGATTTTTCAGGACCTCAATGTTGGCCAACACGGTATAACGATCACCAACCACACCTTCCAGTAATTGGCGCTGCTGGAATACGTCAGCAGCGGTCGCTTGCCCGCCTCTGAATCGGACTTCAATCAAGTTGGCATATTGTTCGTTGATGACGATTTGTTCAGTCAGCAAGTCGTGCTGTTTCTGCTGTTCTATCAATTGATACCAGGTGCGTGCAATTTCTGCAGACAAGGCAATTGCAGCGGTATGAATATCCTGTTCAGAGGCTTTAACATCCTGTTCAGCGGCATAAGTGCCGGCTCTAATGCGGCCCCATAAATCAAGCTCGTAACTGGCAATGAGACCCAGCGAAAAATTATCGGTAGTGAATAAGCCTAGCGTTTCACTCCCATCCCTGCGGCTCAGGCTAGATGTGGCGTCGAGGGCGGGAATCAGTTCTGAACCGGTCTTGCGAGCAATGGCTTGGGCCTGTTTGAGCCGGTCATAAGCTGCGATAAGATCAAGATTTTGCTGCAGCGCTTTGTCGATAAGCTGATTTAGCGTCGGATCGTTAAAACTGAGCCACCAGCGTTCCTGCAACGATGCACGGCCGGTTAATGAAAAGGATTCGTTAATCGCAACCGGTGTTTTAAATTCTTTGACCTCAACGCTGCAAGCACTGAGCAGGCAAAGCAGCATCATAATGGCAAGACCTTTTATTGCGCGCATGCGCTGTCTCCCCGGGATTGTTCTATCTGATAGCGAAGCGCCCGGATACCGGCCAGAGAGAAAAGCACAACGTGCTCGGCATAGCTAACCGGGTTTTCCAATTCCGGATAGTGTCCGCGCTCTGGATAGGTCTTTTTCATGTGCTTGACTTGCATCAAATGAAAACATTGACCAATGATACTGGCGTGGCAAAAGTGAATATCCTGGTCATCCGCTTTCGGACCCAGGCATTCCTTGATTTGCGCGATCATGGCCTGACGCTGGGGATTGATTTCCTTTTCGAGAATTTCCGGCAGCAGCGAAGTGGGTTGAGCCATTTCCTTATTGATAATCGCAAAAAAATGCGAATTTTCTGCGGCGATACGAGCGATCAAAGAACGTATGCGGCCAGCCAGACGTTGCTCTGCCGGAGCGTCCGAAGCAACGCCGCCATCCGATGGATAAAGCGCCAGATCTTGTTGGAAGGCATAGCGCCAGGATTCCAGATAAAGGCTTTCTTTGTCTCTGAAATGGTAATTGACTGAAGCGATATTAGATTGGGCCTGCTCGCAGATTTCAGCAATCGTTGTTTCCTGAAAACCTTTTTCGGCAAAAATCCGGCTGGCCGTAATTAAAAGACGCATCCGGGTTTTTAAAGGTTTTGAATCTGAATCAGTCATTGAATTAGGTATATTCAAATAAATATTTTAAATATACATATAAATTAGGCATTGGACAAACGAAATATAGGGTCGAAGTCTGTTGTTGGCTTTAGTCACTGAAGCGACAAAAGCTGTAAGATCGGGGGATTGGACCCGGTCGATTTCGAATCCAGCAGCTTTATGCGAAATATCGGTTTTAAGAGGTTCCGACAAAGACGAGCTGGAAAAGAGCGTATGCAAGGTTTAATGGATGCAGGCAAGAGCCTACCCGTTTTTTTTGGTTCTGTTATTTTTTTTCGCTTTAACGGTTTCCGTCTAATGATAACTTTAATTTAACGTCTAACTTCTTGCTATTAATTTGGTATATATTAATAGCTTGTAAACTAATTTTATTTTTTCCTAAGATTTTAAATGGATTGTTTTTATAATGCAGACTCTAAAGCAGTATTCTAAAATTTCAAAAATTCCTTTATCTCATGTTCTTCATGTCCTCGCAATATCAGGATTTGATTGTGATCAATATACAGAAATAGATTCTTGTATTGGAAAGATATTATCAAGAGCTTATAGAGGACGAGACTTGGAGAGTATAAAGAAAGAACTTTTATCCATTAGAAAACTTGGATATGTTGAAGACAAACTTAAAAGTGAAAAAAAAAGAAAGGCGATAGTTGCGAGCGAAGAACGGATTAAACAAAGAAGATTACAAGTAGCACAAAAAAAAATGGATTTAAAATTACAAGTCGCACAAGAAAGGGATTTAAAATTACAAGAAATAAAAGAAGAAATACTTAAGAAAAATAAAAATGAAGCAAATTTATTTAAATTAATTGATTTATTTAATTCTATTTTGCCTTTGAATATAAAAAATCAGCTAAAAACATATTCGTTCTTAAATTTTTATGATGAGTTTGTGAAAAATGGTTTAGATGGAAATAATTTATATTCGGCTTTGAGAGAGTCTATTTCAAGAAGAATTAAAAAATTACGAGTATTATTTATACAGAGTCAGCACGCTTGAAAAATCAGTTTACAAATATATTAAAAGTAAACAATATACACCTTGTATAATTGAAATTATTCGATTCATTTCAGGATTATTTCTTATTAGATATAATGTATTAAAATCTGGCAAAGAAAATGATTACAAAAAGGCAATGTCATTCTCAAATTACTTCTTTATTCTTGATTTATTGGTAAATATAAATGAACTTGAAATTGCAAAGGAGTTAATTTATATCGATTCATCTATTTGCTCTAATCCTAACGTACTTAGCGATTTGGCAATTAAATTTTTAGAAAAAAATGATCTTGACAGCGCAATTTTTATTTATGATAAGCTGAAAGAAATAGAACCTTATCATCCTTCGGTAGATAATATTAGTGTCTTGATTGAACGCATAAGAAAGAGAGAACGACTAAAAACCGACTTATCTTTAGATTTTTCTAAAATAAATGAACTTCAAGGAATTGAGTTTGAAAACTTTTTAATAGATAAATTTTTTGAATTTGGATTTAAAGTTGAATTAACACCTAAAATTGGAGATTACGGTGCTGATATAATTCTTGAAAACGCTAATGGTACTAAAATAATTATCCAGTGTAAAAGATTTAAATCGAGGGTTAATTTGAAAGCCGTTCAAGAGGTAATTGGTGCAATTGGTCATTATTGTGGAGACAAGGGGATTGTAATAACTAATAGTACTTTCCTTAATAGCGCTATCAAGCTAGCTGAATCGCATGATATTGAGTTATGGGATGGAGATAAGCTTTTAAGTTTTTTATCTGGAGACATATCATTTTCAGAAATAAATCATTAAGTTTAAATATAACTTAGGTCCCAGTTAAATTAAAATAAATATAACGGATATCTATGTTTTCTGAAGCTTCCCAATAACTGTCAAAGACAGAGTTACATTAATTGTGGGTTTTCAGGAATTAATAAGGGGTTTTCATAAACGGCGTCAAACCTATTGAATAATGTCCTTACCAAGTTTAGGTGCTTTTATAAAGACTGGGGAATTTGAGTAAGTTTACTCTGGCTCAGATTATTCATTTTTAGGAAACATGGGAAGGTATTCCTGGACAAAGTTTCCTGAGTTGCTCATTGGGTCCATTGAATCAAAGCTGGACCGTATGTCGGCAATAGTGATAAACAGCTTGCTTTCGGCATCTCCAAAAGCAGTGAATCCGTACTTTTCGTAAAAATGCTTGGCTTTGGGCCGGTTTCTATCGTGTTGAAAGTACGGTTCTCAATATCGAGCTGTGTTTTCATAACGCGCAGCCGCCGTTTTTAAAGTACTGTTAGCCTTTGTAAGCTGGGCCGAAGATCAGCCAGGTTTTTTTTCGGGGTGCTCATAGAGGTTATCAAATAGGCGGATCACTACAAAAATCATTGCCTGCGTCATTTGAATCGCCGGCACTCTGGCGGTATTCTCGGAGGCAAAATCATCAATCGATTCATTCATGAACTTCACGAGTCCGCTTTGCGGCTTATTTTCCTGCATTCTATGCACTAATCGGTCTTTGAGCTTGGCACTTATTTTTTCATCCATATCCCGTCCTTTGATCAGCGCTTGTAGCTCCGTATCCAAAAGCACGGCTTGTTTTTCCAGCCAGTTAATATCAATTTCATGTTGAGGGGGCAGGGGGCCAAACGCTTTTTGAAAGACGCAGAACACATCAAAGCATAAATCCATAAAAAAGTAGGACATCTCTTGATTGTGTTCGGCAATGATATTTGGAAAAACGCCAAAGAGGGTTTGGACCAGCGCCGGTTGATCCATTTCGAATTGTTCCATCATTGAACGGCCTGTATCCTCGTCAATGCTTCTGGCGTATTCTAGGGCTTGATATAGCTCGCGGTCGGTGAGTTCTTTCATCTGTATAATTGGGCGTATGAGTCGCAAAAAAGGGCTCATTATGCGGATTTAGGCGGTCAATGCAAACGCCAACTTTGAGTATTCAGAACGCATTTTAACTAAAGCAAATTGTAAATCCGGATAAGAGATACTGTTATGTATAATAAGCCGGTTAACTGCAAAGCACCTTTTTCAATTTTAATTGCTCATGCCATCAGAAAAACATTCTAAATTACTTGCAACCTATCAAAAGCTACCTGCTGAACAACAAGCTATCTTGAAAGTGTTGGCCGTCTTTTATGGTTATGCCTCGCCAACATTTATTACCGAATGTATCAAAGATACCGGTTTGCGAGATGAAAACGGTAACGTTTACAAGCTGGTTGCCATTCATGGTTTTATTCAACTGTTGTTCAAAGCTAATCTGGTTGAACAGTTGCCGAAACAGTCATCCTATCGTTGTCACAGAATGTTGATCGAACCGATTACCAGACAGTTGATCGATGACAATGAATTTGAGCGTTTTGCGAAGATTATCGAACAACATGCGCCCATCGGTACCGGTTATTACCGCTATATGAGAGTCGATGATTGTCTTCGGGATGCACGAATTCAATTTTACCGTCGTGATTTTAATAAGGTCAGAGAGTGTTTGACGCTGGGAAATCGTTACGGGCAGATTGCAAGTTATTTTAATGTCTATCTTGAATGGATACTAAATCCATTTGATGCCGGGTGGTTTCTGAGTCACAAAGACTTTCTGCCTGATGAGATCAGTGGCTACATCGGTTTGCATCAGCTGGTCTATCTCTATGCCGATCAGGAGATCGATCAGTTTTTGCAACAACAATGCTTGGCAGAATCAGCCGGTAGCGACTCTCTTTTAGTCAGGACTTATGCTGAATTAAAGTTGTTACGGGGCGAATGGGATGCCTTGAGTGACATTGTTGCTAACAGAGAAGATCCTGAACTACAGGCTATTGCCGCAGCGTTGACCTTTTTCAAAGGCGACTTGACCGGCGCCTTCGTGCAATATGAAAATGCTCTAAAGGCACTTAAAAAACAGACAGGTAAACGTAACTGTTATTTTTTCGGATTGGCAGGCATCTTTTATCCTTTGGTCCTTTTAAAGTCCGATCAGTCAGAGCAACGTGCAAAGTTACCTGGCCTTTTGGTCCAGGCTATCAAAATTCAAGGGTACTGGACCGAGGTCTACCGATACTTCAACCAATTTCAGCAATTTATACAAGGTGATGTCAAACAGCGCGACAGTTTATTGGCGCTTAATGCCCCCTATAAAACTCATCGTGGTTTCACAGATAAAGGTGAGCCTGAAACGGTATACGCTCCGTCATTATTGCTGCAAGTCTTTCTGATACTCACCAAATTCTGGACAAAATCCGAACATTTTGCTCATGTCTCGGATTTGAGTCATGATCTTTATAAACAGTTGGACGATAACGGTTACCGCTGGCCTGCCGCCGAACTGGCTAAAGTGTTCAGTCATATCGATCCAAGTAAAGCAATACGCTGGGATACCGGTTTTTTTAACCGACATCCACTGGCTTTGGCCGATTTGTTTGTCAGTCGGCCTGATTGGGATCTGGCCCTGGATGCCTTGCTTCATCTTAATGCTACCGTCAAAAAATCAGGTGCTTTGCAGCAAACGGATAAGCCGATCCGGTTAATCTGGCTGGTTACTTTTACTGAACAAACTCATGGGCTGATTATCGAGCCCAGAGAGCAAAAACAACAGGTCAAAGGCGGATGGAGTAAAGGTCGGGCCGTTTCGTTAAAAAGACTCTATACGGAACGCAGCAGTTTCGATTACCTGACCGAATACGATCTCAAGTTATGTAGCACAATCAAGGAATATCGTGATAATGGCTGGTATGCGAGCTCCTATATCGATTTCAGTCCGAAAATGCCGTTGGCTTTGATAGGCCATCCCTTGTTGTTTTGGGCGAGTTCACCTGAAGTCAGGATAGAAGTCGTCAAAGGCGAAGCCGAACTGAGGGTCAGTAAACTGGCTAAAAGCGATAAAATCAGAATCAGCCTGAATCCGTTAGCGAGTCTTAATCAAACGGTATACATCACCAAAGAAACGCCGACGCGCCTGAAGGTGATAGAGCTGAACGAAGATTATCAGAAAATTGCTTCGGTATTGGGTTCAAAAGGTCTTGAAGTTCCATTGTCCGCTCAGGAACGCGTGCTTCAAACATTGACCAGTATTTCCGGGGTGTTGACGGTGCATTCGGATATTGGCGGCAGTTCGAGCACGGCCGAGCAGGTTGAAGCCGATGCGACACCGCGTGTCCATTTGTTGCCTCTGGGAGATGGGCTTAGGGTGGCCTTATTAATTAGGCCATTTGCAACCGAAGGTGCTTATTACCAGCCTGGGCAGGGCGGTGAAAGCGTGCTGGCCGAAATTGACGGTAAACCTTTGCAAGCCAAACGCAATTTATCGCTGGAGAAAAAACGTTCGAAAGCGATTCTTGATGCCTGCCCGGGTTTGCAGGAAGCGGAGCGCGATGTCGCCGGCGACTTCTTGCTGGAAGAGCCTGAGCAATGCCTGGAATTATTATTGCAACTGCAGGCGCTTCCGGAGGGGGAGGCCATACTGGAGTGGCCGGAAGGCGTTAAATTCCGGGTGTTGGGTCAAAACAGCGGCAGCGGTTTTAATATGCAAATCAAGCGCGACAATGACTGGTTTGCCTTGCAGGGCGAACTGAAAGTCAACGAAGATACCGTGCTTGAAATCCAGCATTTGCTGGGCTTGCTCAGCGGCAGTCAGGGCCGCTTTTTAAAGCTGAAGGACGGCCAGTTTATCGCTTTGACCGACGCATTCCGCAAGCGTTTGGACGATCTAAAAGCCTATGCCGACATTAGCGGCAAAAAAGTACGCATCAATCCGCTGGCCGCGTTGACTTTAGAGGACTGGGATGATGAGTCCGGTACGATTAAATCGGACAAACATTGGCAGGCGCATATCCAACGGCTTAGACACGCTCGCGATTACCAGCCGGTTTTGCCTTCAACGTTTCAAGCCGAATTACGTGATTATCAGCTGGATGGCTTCATATGGCTGGCCCGCTTGGCGCAATGGGGTGTGGGTGCCTGTTTGGCCGACGATATGGGCTTGGGTAAAACGGTTCAGGGTCTGGCTTTATTGGTGGATAGGGCACCTAATGGTCCCAGTCTGATTGTGGCGCCTACATCAGTGTGCATGAATTGGGAAATTGAAGCCCGTCGGTTTGCACCGACGCTTAACCCGCAACTTTTGGGCACAGGCGACCGACAAAAATTGCTGGATGAGCTGGGGCCTTACGATTTGCTGATTTGCAGTTATGGCATGTTGCAACAAGAACAAGTCGCCGACATGCTGGCAAAAATCCGCTTCCAGACACTGATTCTCGATGAAGCGCAAGCGATCAAAAATACCGCCACACGCCGTTCGCAGGGAGCGATGAGTCTGCAAGGCGATTTCAAGCTGATCATGACCGGCACGCCGCTGGAAAATCACTTGGGTGAACTCTGGAACCTGTTTCGATTTATCAATCCCGGTTTGCTGGGCTCGATGGAACAATTCAATCAGCGCTTTGCCGGTCCGATTGAGCGAGACCGTAACACGCAAGCCAGGCAGCAATTAAAAAAGCTGATCCAGCCCTTTATTCTGCGTCGGACTAAAACCCAGGTATTACAAGAGCTGCCGCCTCGTACCGAAATTCCGATTTATGTGGAAATGAGCAGCGAAGAAATGGCGTTTTACGAAGCCTTGCGCCGTGACAGTCTGGCGACATTAGTCAATACTGAAGGCCAACCGCCCGGTCAAAAGCATTTGCAAATTCTGGCGGCCATTTCCAAATTGCGTCGCAGTTGCTGCAACACCCGCCTCGCCAATCCCGATATCAGTTTGCCCAGCAGTAAACTGGCGGCATTTGGTGAAATCGTCGATGAATTGTTGGACAACAAACATAAGGCGCTGGTCTTCAGTCAGTTTGTCGATCATTTACACTTGATTAAAGAGTATGTCGAAGGGCGCTATATCAAGTATCAATATCTTGACGGCAGTACGCCGGCCAAGGAGCGCCAAAAGCGCGTCGATGCGTTTCAGCGCGGTGAGGGCGAGTTGTTTTTGATCAGCTTGAAAGCCGGCGGCGTCGGTCTTAACCTGACAGCGGCCGATTATGTGATTCATATGGATCCCTGGTGGAATCCCGCTGTGGAAGATCAGGCATCGGATCGCGCTCATCGCATGGGACAGCTGCGTCCGGTTACTATTTATCGCATGATAGCCAAGCAAACGATTGAAGAAAAAATTGTTGCATTGCATAGTCATAAACGAGATCTGGCCGATAGCTTGCTGGATGGCGCCGACATCAGCGGAAAAATGTCCGCCGATGATTTACTCAGCCTGATGAAAAGTGAAGCCTAAAGACCACTTTTCCACTTGTTCAAGGTAAGGAATCGCAACACGGCATGGACGTCCTAAGTTAAATCACCCCCGGCAAAGCCGGGGGCTTATATCTGTTAGCCCCTCAAAGGGGCATGTTCATGAACCGCCTAAAGGCGGATTTGCTTGCCCAAAGAGCGTTAGTTGCTCGTAACGTTCTTCTTCACGCTCTTGCTCGC
>NZ_JAUSBX010000121.1 GCF_030651835.1 Methylicorpusculum sp.
TGTGGTTTTAGCCACTGACAAGCCTATTTTAGGCGGATAAGTGGTAAAATCGGTGCCAGCACGATAGATCTTGGTGCTTCGTATTAATTATAACATATTGTATTATATGGCATATTTTGATTTTCTTTCAGGCACTAATTAATTCTACTTTGTCAGATTACACACAAACTCGTCATCCTCGCCGGGAAGCGGGGATCCAGTGCCAGGGACGGTAAGCTTCAAGCTATCCATGGAGCCTAGATTCGCTTACGCGGTCTAACGGCTCCGGCAATCCCTGCAGAAATGACGATTCTGAATGGTGCGTTTATTGAATATGACAAAGTAGAATTAATCTTTTGCCACACCAGGCCGCCCTCCAAAAAACGGTTAAACCCCGCCAACTGCCGCAAACCCACCGGAAGTGAAAAAGGTTAAAAAAATGTTAGAGATCATTACAAATCAAACCATCATCTAGGTGTTTACACGTATTTTAATAATCAGTTATATAAGAAATAATGTAACTACTCGCCCACTTGTAATTAATGGTGTAGATGTTTGATTACAAAGGACGCATCAATACGTCCCTGTCGCTCTCTGCAATATCCCTGTCATCGAGCCATTTTAGGATTTTAAGAAGCCCAAGGAAGTACAAAAAAACCGCAAGTTGAATGGCTTAGCGGGATTTCTGTCAACTGACTTAGGTTGGTAGCTCACTTGCGGCCAGTAAAAAATGAACTTGCTCGTCAACAGGCGGAACGACAAGCCTTTAGAGTAAATAAAAACGCCGTATCGTTAGTTTTTGTCAACAGTGAGAGTTGATAACCTGAAGTTTCCCAATAATTTCAAAAACGAACGGCCATTCTGCTTGAGTTGCAGGAATTATTGATAGAAAAAGGTGGCAAATCTATTTAATAAAGCACTGCCGCTTAAGGATGAGACGTCATCCCGGCAGGAATTGCCTGGATTCAGGACACAAGGACGTGATCCAGTCCTTACCATCCATGGCTTCTAGGCTCATGCCGGGCTATCCTGCCCGGGCACCCTTCGGGCGAGTGCCAATCCGCTCCCCGCGGATTGGTCCGGTAATCCCTGCCGGAATGACGGTAACTATTAATGCATACAAAGCTCTCCAACAAGCCTGGAGAACCCTATAAAAACTGGGAAACTTCAGTTGATAACGTCAATACAGCAAAGAGTTACCGACGATCTTGCCCTATCCCATTTAAGTCAATTCAGGGAAAACCCCATGCCAGAATTATTCAATATCCGCACAAATTATCTTTGCAACTTTTGGCGCATAGCTTCTATTTTAAGCGTTCTTTTTATAAGCGGGTGCGCCACTGAAACTCACCGGGCCTTAGTTCCAGAATCCGTTCCTTCTTCAACGACTGTTTATCAAGGAATAAAACACTCGCTGGTTGTCGGAAAGTTTGATAATCGATCAGCCTATATGCGAGGTATCTTCTCAGACGGCATTGATCAACTTGGTAGTCAAGCCAAGACCATATTGAAAACGCATTTGCAGCAATCGGGCAGGTTTGACGTAGTCGATAGAGAGAATATGGAAGAAATTGCGCAGGAGGCTAAGATCCGTGGTGCTCAACAGCAACTCCAAGGTGCTCAGGTCGTATTGACCGGCAATGTTACCGAGTTCGGGCGTCGCACAACAGGTGATACCCAGCTATTCGGAATACTGGGTTATGGAAAGAATCAGGTGGCTTACGCGAAAGTTGCTTTAAACGTAGTCGATGTCAAAACCTCACGAATCATCTATTCAGTTCAGGGCGCCGGTGAATATGAGCTCAGTAACCGAGAAGTCATCGGCTTTGGATCAAGCGCAGGTTATGATGCGACTTTAAACGGCAAAGTCCTTAATCTGGCAATCATGGAGGCTGTCAATAACTTAGTTAACGGTCTGGAGCGTGGTCAATGGAATCCAACGCCAGGAAATTAATGGCCGGAGCTTTAATCAAAAGGATAGTGGCATTCTCTTGCTTGTTTGTTTCCGGTTGTACACCCCCGTCCCTGTACTATTGGGGCGAATACGAAGACATGATTTATCAGATGTATAGTGAGCCGGGTTCGGCAGACCCTGCGACTCAAATTGCAAAAATAAGAGAAGACATCGGTATTGCGAGTGAATCCGGAAAGCAGATTCCGCCAGGTCTTCATGCGCATCTGGGTTATATGTATTATTTGCAGGGAGATACGCAATCAGCCTTTCTTGAATTTGCAGCAGAAAAACAGCTGTTTCCTGAATCAGCGATCTTTATTGATGGCTTGATGAGCAGAATAAAACAATGACCCCTGCATCTCTTATTTTCAGATTTTTATCCGTTCTGTTATTGGTTTTTTTAACCGGCTGTCCTTCGAAATTGCCCTTCGATTATTCTGCTTTTCGTAATTATCGGCCCAGGTCCATCCTGGTGTTACCGCCTTTGAATCTAACAACTGACGTTAATGCCCCTTACAGTTATTTATCGACCATTACCCATCCATTGGCGGAATGTGGTTACTATGTATTTCCGGTTGCCGTAATCGATGCCTATATGAAGGAGAATGGTCTGCCTTCATCGGAAGAGATGCATGGTGTGCCGCTGAAAAAAATCAAAGAGATCATCGGTGCGGATGCCGTTTTGTATGTGACCATTGAAGAATGGGGCCAAAAGTATATGGTGTTGCAATCTATTACCACCATCAAAGCCAGCGCCAAGTTGCTTGATACGGCGTCCGGTGAAGTAATCTGGTACGGGACGCAATCTATAGTCCAGGGATCTGGTGGCGGTGATCCAGTTGTGATGCTGATAAATGCTGCTGTGGTCCAGATTATCAATTCGATGACCGACTACACGCATGATCTTTCCAGAGTTGCAAATCAGGATATGATCAATAATCCTGACGAAGGGTTTCTGGCGGGTCCTTATCTTGCTCCAAGAGAGAGCGAACATTGCGGTAATCACTAAGCGATTCTGAAGAGAGTTGATTACGCTTATTTTTGGGTGGTTTACTGTTGTAAGTTGGGTCGAATTTGACGGGATCATTAAGGCTTTTTTAAGGCTATGTTCGCGTTAATAGTAGGCGTTGCCCCGGCAGGGATTGCCGGGGTCCAGAAGCCATGGATGGCGTTGGGCTTTCACATCCTTGTGACCTGGATTCGCTTACGCGGTCTAACGGCTCCGGCAATCCATGCCGGAATGACGGTGTTGATTTACTTTCAACTACTA
>NZ_JAUSBX010000029.1 GCF_030651835.1 Methylicorpusculum sp.
CATCGGCAATCGATTGAATGCTTTTATCACCGCGTTGCAATACTTTACTCAGGGCTTGCTGTTTAAATTCTTCACTATAACGGGTTTGCATTTTGTACCTCTATAAAATTTTAGAGGCGACAACTATCCTGACACTGAGGGATGCGGGGAACGGAATTAACTTTATTTTCAGAACGTTTCAGGCTGCGGTTCATCCCCGCGGATGCGGGGAACGGCGGGAGTCTACAGTTTCCCCGATCAAGTACGGCGGTTCATCCCCGCGGATGCGGGGAACGGAAAACCGCTCATGGCAGGGGCGGTGCCGTTCCCGGTTCATCCCCGCGGATGCGGGGAACGGTAACGAAGCTGGCACCGGCGCAATCGCCACGACGGTTCATCCCCGCGGATGCGGGGAACGGTCATTAGTCGTAAGTGTACGCCGTTACTGCCGCGGTTCATCCCCGCGGATGCGGGGAACGGACAAGGTAGACATCAATTACGCCGTCGATTCGTCGGTTCATCCCCGCGGATGCGGGGAACGGTACGGGGTTTTTATCTTGCCAGCGGCGTGCCACGGTTCATCCCCGCGGATGCGGGGAACGGTTTATGCAGCGAATAAGCTGCGCCATAGCCCACGGTTCATCCCCGCGGATGCGGGGAACGGGTCTGCTCGATCTTCCCAAGCGTCCAAGTTCGCGGTTCATCCCCGCGGATGCGGGGAACGGGCCTTGCTACCCAGGTTACTTCTTCCCAAGTTCGGTTCATCCCCGCGGATGCGGGGATCGGACAACGCTGATCTGCGGCGTTGTCATCGGTTACGGTTCATCCCCGCGGATGCGGGGAACGGTTCATGCACGAATTAAAAGCATTTAATTCAGCCGGTTCATCCCCGCGGATGCGGGGAACGGATAACCCACCCGTTTTGAAATGCGACCTCTTTCGGTTCATCCCCGCGGATGCGGGGAACGGTACTGCGATTGGCCTGATATTGATATCGTTTTCGGTTCATCCCCGCGGATGCGGGGAACGGTCGAATCTTTCGGTGGCAATTCCGAGAGCGGCCGGTTCATCCCCGCGGATGCGGGGAACGGTTGATCCTTTTGATAAAGGAGTTAAAGGGATGCGGTTCATCCCCGCGGATGCGGGGAACGGAATCAATTGTGCCGCCAAGCATGTTCCATGCTCGGTTCATCCCCGCGGATGCGGGGAACGGTTGACGCGGCATTGAGCGCGCTCACTGGCGAGCGGTTCATCCCCGCGGATGCGGGGAACGGGCGGCATCATGACAAGTAACGGGCCAATGCCGCGGTTCATCCCCGCGGATGCGGGGAACGGTAAAACGATCTAAACGGCAACCTAAGGTAATGCGGTTCATCCCCGCGGATGCGGGGAACGGTTTTTCCTGGCGAGTAGCAAATCAGCAAGCGCCGGTTCATCCCCGCGGATGCGGGGAACGGCACTGGAACCTATGCGGCAGCATCAGGGTTGGCGGTTCATCCCCGCGGATGCGGGGAACGGAGGCTAAAAGCCCATGAGCCGCGACCAGATGGCGGTTCATCCCCGCGGATGCGGGGAACGGCTACCGACACAGCGGTTAAATAAGGCTCCCGGCGGTTCATCCCCGCGGATGCGGGGAACGGGAATCAAAGTTTTGTTGCGCATCGGTTTTATACGGTTCATCCCCGCGGATGCGGGGAACGGGTATCCGCCGAAACGCCTCATGACATTGCCGACGGTTCATCCCCGCGGATGCGGGGAACGGCTGAGTTGAATCGTGTCGTAGATCTCTGGGTACGGTTCATCCCCGCGGATGCGGGGAACGGGTGAGATTTCGCTCCACCGCCTTCGGCCCCCGTGGTTCATCCCCGCGGATGCGGGGAACGGTTAGTGGCGGCAACCTATGCTGAGTATGAGAGCGGTTCATCCCCGCGGATGCGGGGAACGGTGCAACTGACCTTTGCTTTAACAGCAATATTTCGGTTCATCCCCGCGGATGCGGGGAACGGGCCTACCAGCTGGGCATAAAAGGCTTTTTCAACGGTTCATCCCCGCGGATGCGGGGAACGGAATGACCGCTCAGCCTGAACATAAGCCGCATACGGTTCATCCCCGCGGATGCGGGGAACGGAACTACAAAATAAGATACAACCAAGCAGTAACCGGTTCATCCCCGCGGATGCGGGGAACGGACAATTCCGTTGATTTACCCGTCTGCCGCCAACGGTTCATCCCCGCGGATGCGGGGAACGGATCTAATCGGAACGTTGATCTATTTCGCCAGGCGGTTCATCCCCGCGGATGCGGGGAACGGTCCCCATTGCGCAACTGCTGGTAAACCCGGCGCGGTTCATCCCCGCGGATGCGGGGAACGGACAGGCTTTTTATTTACAGACAGACTTCCAGGCGGTTCATCCCCGCGGATGCGGGGAACGGTACCCATTTAGAGCAAATAGTAAATCAGGCGACGGTTCATCCCCGCGGATGCGGGGAACGGCTGATACCGTTCGCTCAATTCCAACAACAACACGGTTCATCCCCGCGGATGCGGGGAACGGCGCGAATATGCCGAACTTGCGCCCGGTTTAAACGGTTCATCCCCGCGGATGCGGGGAACGGAACACTGGAATAAGCGAAACCTCCGGATTTGGCGGTTCATCCCCGCGGATGCGGGGAACGGTCGAGTAGTCCCCGCACACAACAAACCGATCACGGTTCATCCCCGCGGATGCGGGGAACGGCTGGATCGCCTGGGTTCATATAATAATTATCGCGGTTCATCCCCGCGGATGCGGGGAACGGTACTTCCGCTTCCCACTCTGCTGGAAGGGTTGCGGTTCATCCCCGCGGATGCGGGGAACGGTTTCCGCTTTTCGGTTCAGATCCTTACTCAAACGGTTCATCCCCGCGGATGCGGGGAACGGATCACGGCTGTGTGCTCGGGCGGGCCGATACGCGGTTCATCCCCGCGGATGCGGGGAACGGTTTACACAGATTCAGAGGGCACCATTTAAAATCCGGTTCATCCCCGCGGATGCGGGGAACGGCAATCAACGCAGAGGCATCAGCGCCGATTAGGCGGTTCATCCCCGCGGATGCGGGGAACGGGCGTTCGCCTAAGAGCTGGGCGATCATGGCTACGGTTCATCCCCGCGGATGCGGGGAACGGCAAATCAGAAGGCAAAACCTGCCAACCACTTTCGGTTCATCCCCGCGGATGCGGGGAACGGTCAGTATGAGCTTGCTGCATTAAATTACATTGCGGTTCATCCCCGCGGATGCGGGGAACGGTTCTGCGCTTATAATCCCCGCGTCAAGGTCGTCGGTTCATCCCCGCGGATGCGGGGAACGGTCATGCGCCAGCATACCGAGGGCGGGCGTATCTGGTTCATCCCCGCGGATGCGGGGAACGGGTGTTAAAGTGACAGCGGGATGCAACAAGACCTGGTTCATCCCCGCGGATGCGGGGAACGGAGTTAATGTAAGCGGCCAATGCTGCGTTATCACGGTTCATCCCCGCGGATGCGGGGAACGGGTATTATTGACCTCGGAATCCGCGAGAGAAGTCGGTTCATCCCCGCGGATGCGGGGAACGGTACTGCTTGCCCGCCATTGCCACCCATTTCAACGGTTCATCCCCGCGGATGCGGGTAACGGATGGTGTTAGCGTATGCGCTCAATGGCTCACACGGTTCATCCCCGCGGATGCGGGGAACGGCTCAGAAATAGCATCCAGCACATTAATGGATGCGGTTCATCCCCGCGGATGCGGGGAACGGTTCCAAATAACTACCAAAATCAAGCGCATCAACGGTTCATCCCCGCGGATGCGGGGAACGGACTAACTTTAACCGATTGTTAAATAAACAGAAATAGCCTGCCTAAAATTTTACCGATTTTTTCGGTATTTTCCGGATTGTTAAAGAGCTTTGGGTTCATCGTTTTCTACTGGGTAAAAGGACACCAATTTCAGGCCGTCGAGTTCAACCGGCAGACGTCGGTTTTTGCCTAAGGTCATAAAGTCGAAGCCTGACTCGGTGTTCGTTGACCAAGCCATAACCGCATTGCCTTCTTCGATACCGTCTTCAATTTGTGCCCAAATCATCTCGCGAACCTTGACCGACAGATCGCCGACATAGACACCGGCCCGAATTTCAATTAACCATACGGCTAATCGCCCTCTTAAACGGGGCGGGACGTTTTCAACTACGATGACCAACATCGCCGATGCTCTCTGAGTTTGGAATGGCAGGTGCTATGTTTTCTTCAGTCGGTTTGGGTATTTCCAATTCGCCGGCTGCCAGCACCTCTTCTATGGTGGGGATGATTTTTCTGAGGATTTTCGATTGTCTAAATATATCCCGACACATTAAGCGAACTTCACGTTCCGGAGCCGGGTAGTTTTTGGCTGCGATTTTAAAAGCGTGGGGGATGATGTCGTCAAATTTGAAGAGATCGGCGATGTCATAAACAAATGACAGTGGTTTGCCGGTGTGGATAAATCCTATGGCCGGTGCATAACCGGCAGCCAGTATCGCCGCTTCCGAGATGCCGTAAAGACAAGCGGTGGCAGAACTGATGCAGCGGTTGGCGGCGTCACTGTTATCCCATTCTGTATGATCGTAGTTTCGGCCTTTCCACTCGACACCCGCTTGTTTCGCCAATAATTGATAAAGCTTTCTGACTCTGGCGCCTTCTATGCCGCGCAATTGTTCTACACTGCGCCGTTCAGGCGGCTTTTCGCCGAAACGAATTTCGTACATTTTGCGCACAACTTTCAATCTCGCTGCATCATCGAGAGCCAATTTGGCTTGGTAGAGCAAACGATCGGACCTAGCGCCGCCGGGTTGTCCCGACGCGTATAAGCGAACGCCCGCTTCACCAACCCAGACTAATAAGGTCCCGGCTCTGGCGGCCAGTGCTGCGGCCTGATGGGAAACCCGGGTTCCGGGTTCCAACATGATGCAGGCGATACTGCCGACCGGAATATGAGTGCGGATGCCGGTATCGTCAATGACGACAAATGCGCCGTCTTTGACATCGATCTGGCCTTTTTCGATAAACACCAAGGAAACGCGTTCTTTCATGGCGATGGGTTTGAGTGGTGGAAGCATCAGGAATCGGGTAACAGCAGGTTTTGAAAAGGATTATGATTTTTCCAACGGTAGGCTTGAAAATCGCGCATATCGGTAGAAAGAATGCGACCATGCCCCAACTCTTCCGCCAAAATCACCAACGAGGCGTCAGCCAAATCCATCGGCAAGTCGGCGAATTTTTGCATCAGCACGGTCATCCGTTTCACGTGTGCGGGTTGCAGATCGTAAATGTCGAACAAGCCTTCATCGTATGTCGAGAGAAATGCACAGGCTTGATTTTGCCCCAATCTCGATTGCAAAAAATAGCAGGTTTCAGTTATGACAGGCCATGTCGAAACCAAACTTGCATCAATCCGGCTAAGCATATCAACGGCTTTGACATGATGAACGTCATTCTTGTTGAGCAACGCATACCAAAAACCGGTATCAGCGATGACCCAATTTTTCATCGATATACTCTGCGACATATTTTTTATACCTGACCGAGCCATCGCTTGGCCCATGACCTATGCCTGCCAACTTATCGATCAACATCCTGTTTTTTTCTTTGACCGATAATTCCGTTTTTTCATAAAGCAAATCCAACGCAATTTTGATGATTTCCGTCGTATTCAGATTCATTTTCCGTTGTATGGATTTCAGTTTCTGTTCGTGATCTTCGTCAATTCGAGCGGTAATACGCATTGCAAATCTCCTGTACGACGATTTATCCCCTCGGGTGTAGGGGACGCACTTATCTTAACCGAATCATCAAACTCTAGCCACCGACAGCAAACCGCAGCCAAAGGCTTTGGCCGGGCCGATACCGTGTAAAATTTGTGCTGCAAATTGTGCCTGATCGGTAACGTTTATGACGCCGTCAAACAACACTGTTTGTATTTTGCCGCTACGCCCCTCCTTTGGTTTTCGAAAATACATGACCGGCTCGGGCTGCACGATCAACGTTTCCAACAGTGCAAAACCCTGAAACTTGCGCTCCAACCAAGCTTGTTGCTGCTCCTCATGCAACAATGGCACGCGCACGGTTCTGGTAAAAGTTTTACCCTTCTTTTCGACCGTCCCTTTGCCGCTGTCCTTAATAGTTTTGATCGGATTGGCTCTCAATCGAAAGCGCAAACGTTGACTCTTTGGAACATTCAACGCAAATTCGCGTTGCGCCAAGAGTAACGGACTTTGCTCGCTGCCTTCCGGTTTGAGTGCCGATTGCAACAACACATGAGCGCCAACACCCGACTGAAATTGTTCGACGCGGAATAAAAAGTCACGTTCGGCATCATCGCAGTCTGGAAATAACTTCCATAATGCTTGATGAAACTGATAAGGGTTTTTGGCTTGCTGCCAGGGAATATGCACCTTACTCAGAAACATATTCGCCTCCTTGCCCATGACTCATGTATAGCGTCCGGCTGGCGAATTGCCGGGGTTGATGAATGATCGGCGTATCTCGTTTTTTGATGGGAATCGCATTGTCGGTACATTCTTCACTGTAAACCGTTCCGCCGGTATCACCACTCAAAGCCAATGCCGCCAGCGCTGACTCGGCGGATACGCGATTATCTAGTAATGGCCGCGCCAACGGACAACTGCGTCTACCGAGTACCGGCGTATAATGCGGTCTTTTTAGTGCGTGCTCGATGCGATCCAAGCTGAGTGTTGCATTGTCATTGTTCCAAACTGCCACAGTATAAAACGCATCTTGCCAATATTCCCGCCAAGTTTGAATGGTGTCGTGGCTTTTCAAGCCACGATAATCTTCACGGGCGTTTTTAACGGTGTGGTAATCGGTCATTTTTTGACCTTGGTGATCGACGCGAACAGCAAACGACACGCTGGAGGCTAATGCTTGCAATCCTTCGCGGTCGATGCGGTCGATACCCAAACAGGCCCCCAACAAACCCAGCAACGCGCTCCGGCCTGGGAACAATTCCGAAGGCCGCAAACCCTCGAAACTTTCCCGCCCCCAGGCTTGCATCGGCCCCTGTAATTTTAAAATCAAATAATCGCGCATAGCGTTTATCCTTGGCCGTTAGTTTTGACCCAATTTACCAATTCAGGCAGCGATGGTTTCACCACGATACCATCGACCGGTTGCACTTGTTCCAAGACGAACTCGGCGCAACGTTCTTGAAGACCGTAACCGCGATGGATTTTGTCCCAATAGGTGTTCAATGCCGTGATCGACGGTTCGCGAAAGCCTCCGGTTTTGAAGTCGGCTTGAATCGGCTTTTCAAAGGCGTTTGCCAACGAAACCGGTTGATGCGAAAAACCGACCAAAGCCAAGTCCGCCAAATTGTGCGCGGCAAAGCTTTGTTGCTTGGCGCTCGGCACTTCGGTTGCCAGCATGTGCAATACATGAGCAGCAATGCCCAAGGCTTTGGCACGGCCCTCGGCGGTTTCTTCGGTTTTGATGTCGGCCAACAAACCCAGATTGACCTGCAATTGTTTCAGGTTAAGGCTGGCGTAACGGTAAAACACGCCGGAAGAAAATTCCTGAGTATCCAAATGGCCTGAACCCAATTCCTGCAAATCATCGACGGCGGTAAACCAATCGATGTCGGCATCGACCGTGTGCGTGGTGATGGCGTGGGCGACGGCTAATGCACCGTCGATTTTGCCGACTTCGCTCATCAAACCGGAGGTTGCCATGCGACCTGATAACGCGATGTCTAAACCTTTGGACAAAGCTTGACGAAAAGCCTGGCTGTCTTTCTCGATATGTTTTTGCAATTTCTTCGCATCGACACCTTCAGCCTCCAGCAATTTAATTTGGTCGCAAAAATAAGCGACTTCTTCTAATACCCAAGGTGCCACGGCATCGTCTTTAGCATCTTCGGCACTGGCATCTTTACCGGAAATGTAGTCAATGGCTTGTTTGATTAAGTCTTCGTTGTAGCGGTTGGATAATGCGGCAACTGCTTTGTTTTGATAGTCGGCCAAGTGTTTAGTACGAATGCTCGGCTCACCCAAGTGTTCACGATAATAATCACTGTGTCGCATCGTGCGTTTTAAGCTTTGACTAGAAACACGCACTCGCCGCTTGCCGCCGAAAAGCGCCGATTTTTGCATATTCATATCGTCGCGATTCAAGCAAGACGGACTGTGTGAAATGAGAATGTGAAAATTGATAAAGTTTTCGTTCATGGTTTATTTCCTTGGCTTTAAGCGGATTCTTTGCTTTTGGTATTTTGGTAGAAGAAAAAGTCTTCCAGTAATTGGCGTTTGGTGAGGTCGTTCCAGTAATAAAAAGTTTTGGAGGCAGATAGCCAATCCAGTTTGGGTTGAATATGTTTGAGCAAACGCCGCAGTTGGATTAAATCGTTCGGTTCTTGTGAGCGAATTACCATGAAAAGGCGCTTTTCGTTGATGTCGGCCTTTGCCAAGGCTCTTCCTAACGAATCGCCCCCTTCTTGGTGTTTGATCAACGGCAGGCAATACACTAGGCGCTGCATACCTTTACCGGCGTTTGTGCCGTGTAGCAAGCGATAGAAAGCCGGTATTTCCAATAGATCGTCCGGCTGCACCACCCGTTTTAATTCGGCCTGCGGACCCGGTTTCAGTTTTTGATAGCGCTCGTACAAGCCGAGAAAATCCGGCCTTTGGTTTTGTCCTTCACTCATGTTTTAGCTCCTTCGGGTTCCAGTTCATTAAGTGATTTGTGTAACGATCGTCTCGCCAAGGCCAATGCTTTCAACATTTTGGGTTCTTGGCGGTATGGTTTGGTGGCTTGCTCGAACAAATCGAGCACAACGGCTTTTAGCTTTCGATTCAATGCTTGCAGCGTCGAATCCGGTGCTGCGAAATTCACGCAGGCAAAAGTTTGATGCAGCAAGTTTTCGGTTTGCTGGTAATAATTCGCTTCGACGGGATTGCATAGATTAACCCCAGAACCGTGGACTTTATCTTTTACACCGACCGCAAATAGATAGAGCGCTTTGTGCAATGCGGATCTGTAAGCCAAACCGCCCTGAGTGATTTTATGAATCACCAATCCGTGCTCCGCCCAGCCTTGTGCCAAGCTGAAAAACTCATGCCGTCGTTCCAATACAGTCGCTTTGTTGTTTCGGTAACCGCCGACGATCAAATGAATTTTGTCGGCGGCAATTAATTTTCTGGCCTGTTGCAGTACCGGTGCAGCCTGTTGCCCATTTTGCGTATCTTCCAATTGATCGACCACCAGCTTGCTCAAATGCGTCCAGGTCGGCGCTGTTGAGGTAAACGAAGGAAATTTTTCTTCTTTTTCGCCTTTTTTGACGGTAAATGTGCGGGATGATAGCGGATGCGGCCAAATGCCTTCCACGGTGTAATTGAATTTAGCTTTTTTGAAGCCGCGATATACCGGCTCTTCGCAGCCGCAGCAACTGCATATTGCATTGTTTTCAACCGGCAACAGCTCGAAATGAGAGGGTTGCCATAGCAGGCCGCGAACCAAACCGATGGACGACGCAGGAATCTTTTCACCCGCATTAACTCTATCCAGGTAGTTTGGTCGTTGGTTTTTGGTCTTTTGATACCAAGGCATGACCGATTCGGCAGTTTCTTCGGTCAAGACATTGAGCCAAAGGGTCTGCCGCAAATCCTTTCCCTTGATCAGAACCGTAATGGGTGTGCTGCCGCGCAAACTGCCTTTGAATCCACCACCCATGCTCGGCGAGTTGTTGGCAACATTGAACAATGAAACCGCCACGCAGCCGCCGCACAAGGCTTCGCCCAAACCAGGGGGATTGACGAAGGCCTTATTGGTGCCGTCGGCGACTCCTGCCAATAATTTTTCCATCGGAGTCGGCTCTTTGGCATCGACGCCGCGAATCTGCATGAACGGCGTTTGCGGATGATTCAAATCGAACCAATCCAATTTGTCCTTACAGACTTCGGCGTAGATTTCCGGCGTCAATGGCTGTTGAACAAGCCTCCCCAGTTCCTTTTTGTCCTTGGGCGTAAACAGCACTTGCGCGATGGCGCATAACAATTGCAAACAGGCCAGCTCCATGTCATCGCGCGGCAAACACAGTTCGCCGTCTGTTTCGCCGCATAACAATTGCTGAAGGCCGATTTTTTGGTAGTTGCCTTGATGTTGAATCGGTATCCAGGCATCAGTTAGTAGGTTCATTTGCTCTCCTCGGTGGTTTCGATGCGGGTTAAGCCGGTATCGGCATGATAGAGATAAGAATAGTTGCCATGGCTAGCGATAAACCCACCTGATTCTTGTCGCTGCACGTGCAATTTAATCAAACCATCCTGTTCGGGCTTTGGCAATCGACCTTGATTGGCCCAACTGCGGGGTACGGCAATAGTGTTTAGGTTGAACGCTTCCGTTTGATTGCTTTCATCAAGATCGTTCAAACACTCATCGTTCAAAAGGTGCTCCCGATCTTCGGTATCAATGTACGTTGGCAAAATATTCAAGTTCATCTCACCATCACGAGTCAGTGCCGACACATTGCTGTCGTTGTCGTCCAATCCAGGATTCATTCTTAGAATTCGCAAGGCATTGGACCGGCTCGATTCGCTTTCTAATTCGAACTTTTCGTAGCTTTTGGATACCGATTCCGGTTCGTCGCACCAAGTATTCTCCTGATAAACCAGCTCAATCCATTCTCGATAAACATTGGGGAAAGAAATTTGTGAGTCATTCTTTTGGGCAGCTTGCTCCAACAACTGTTGCGTTCGCCAAAGTACTCGGCTATTTCCATAGATCACCGCATGCAAGTCGTAATCAATGTTCTTCGGCAACAAGATTGTGCAAACCGGCTTTGCGAATTCGAGTGGACGGCCAATCTGATTTTTAGCATGACGATGTAAACGTCCCATGCGTTGAAACAGCAAATCGACCGGACAAAGTTGGGTAATCAACCAATCGAAGTCCAGATCGAGCGATTGCTCGACCACCTGAGTGGCAATCAACAAATGGCCTTGTCTACAGCGCTCTTCTGATTCCGGTCCGAACCATTCGAGCACGGTTTGCTCTTTTTTTTGGCGATCGGCAAAGATGAAACGAGAATGAAAGAGCAACAATTGCGTTTCGTTCAGTAACGGCGATTGCTGTATCAGTTGTAACAAAACCTGATAAATCTGTTGCGCCACGGCCACCAAATTGCAAACGAGGCAGACTTGCGTGCCTTGTTCCACGGCATTTAGCATACGTCGAACCAAATTTTCGTCCGGCAATAACTCCGAAATTTTGAATAGCTCGATACCGACGGTTGTCGACTTGGGTTGTTGCTCGGGTAAATCGGACAAATCAAAGAATTCGGCACCTCCAGCTTGGCAGTGGCAAATCAAAGGATAACGCTTGTTTTCATAGGGCAAGTCACAATTCCAAGCTTTCGCCAATCGGCGCTTTTGTTCGAAGGGCAACGTTGCAGACAACAAAATCGCGCAGCCACCGGCAAGGCGTTGCTGTTCCAATACAGCTTCCAACAAACCATACATATAGCTATCGTAGGCGTGAACTTCATCGACAATCAACACGCTACGGCCGATACCAAAGCCCCGCACGAATTTATGCTTAACCGGCAACACCGAAACTAAAACCTGATCGACGGTGCAAACGCCAATTTGACCGAGAAAGACCCGTTTGCGGCTTTGCGCCAACCAATTGCCGCATTGCACCCAGGCTTCTTCTTCACCTTGCGCGGTTTGCGGCCGGCAGGCTTTTTTCAAATCGATGAAATCTCGTTGATATTTGGCTCGGCCATGCGCCAACACTAAGTTGGTTTGTTCTGAAAACAATAACGGCGCGGCTTTGTCCAACCGGCTCAACATCGCATTGGCCGTGGCTTGAGTCGGTAGGGCAAACACAATGCTATCGGCCAAACCCGATGCCAACAATTTCCAGGCATAGGCCAACGCGGCTTCGGTCTTACCAGAGCCGGTTGATGCTTCGATGATGGTAAGCCCGCCGGTTATCGGCAAACTATCAACCAAACACTGAACTTGGCGAGGGCTGCTGCCTTCGGTCAATAAAGCGCTCAACGTTTGATAGGGTTTGATACGGCTTAGAACGCCGGCATCGAATAAAGCGGCTTTCGCAATACTGATACGCTTTGCATACCATTGTTTCAGTTCGTCAAGATCATTGCAGGGTTCAGCGTCATAATCGAAGCGTTCGGACGAGCCAAGCCAATCACATACCGAACAAAAACCGGCCAACATCGTTGCCGTGCTTTGATTATTTTTGCTGGTTTCCAGCCTTGGCGGTGTGTCGCTCAAATTCAGTCCTGCTGGCAAGAGAAAAAAACGCTCTAACAGTTGCAACCATTGCAAACGGCTTTGTTTAAAGGGATCCAATATCTCGTTTGACGCCAATAGATTGAATTTTGGATTGTCCTTTTCATCGTCCTTCGGCAGGATGCCGTGATGCCCGACAACCGGAGCCAACCAACTACACCATGCTTCCCATTCTTCATTATCGTCAAAGGAAAAATCGTCATCGCCTGAGGAAAAACGTTCTGCTAGATCTTGATAAAACCAATACAAACCAGCCGGACCATGATTGTATGTTTTGATATCCAACCCATTCAGATGCGTTTCAACGGCGCTCAATTGCCGATTAACCGCTTTCCAAGCCTCACCTGCTTTTCGCTGGAATCGTAAATCAAATTTGCCATAATCGTGTAACGCAATGAAAAATAGCAGCCAAGCACGCGTTCGTTGCTTGTCTAATCCCGTAATGTCGCAAAATCGTTGTCCGTAAGCCAGGCTTTGTTCCAACCATTGATCCGCTACCGCCGCCACATCCAAACAATGATAAGGCAACAAATGATAGGCAGGACCGGATTCGCCTTCCGGTTTGGCTTTACCCCAATAGCTGTAATATCCGGCTGTTTCGGTCATGGTTGCCTCACTTTAAACTGGGTTCACTGTTAGATTGTATCAATGTGTACAAAAACTCCGGAGCGAGGTCGGCGCCATTGGGCCAGCAAACGGTTCCTAATTCCGGATCCAATCGGATTCGGCTGAAATTATTCCGGTCCAATAGCGGCTCAAACATTTCTCCCCAAAGCCCATTGCGTAAATCGGCAACACCGGTCAATCCGTCGTTAAATACCAGTTTTATACGATAATCATCGAGATACGTGGCCTCGGTTATGTGGAGAAACATGCTTGGATTCCGGTTGTTTTCATATAAATTCGGTCTGCATCACGTCATTTGAAATAGGCGGCAATTCGTTTTGAGCTGCTTGGCAATGCGCTGCTCCGACTCAGCCAATTGTCGTTAAATTTCTCTAGCCGGCCGGATGAAATCGATTCGGCGCATCAAATACTGTCCAACAGACTTGGGTTGGCCTCGGTGTCGCTGAAGGCCTTTTTCATGATCCAAACGCAAGTATTCATATCCCATCGCTTTTCCCCAAACTCAGATTTGGAAAACCCTTCATGTAAGCTCTTGCTTACCGGTTTAGAGAAGCTGGAGCTTCTCGAACTGCGTTCCCAAGCAAAGAGCTTGGGAACGAGGGATCTTTCCTTGTTTAGCGGTCTTTCCGTCTATTATCCATAGCCACCGTATCAAAGCGTGATACGGTGGCTAATTTTTTTGATAGATGCTCGCCATGGCTTCAATTTGCTCGATCAGTGCGTCGCGTAAAAAAGCCGGTTCCAAAATTTCGACTTCGGCGCCGTGGCGGAGGATGTCCATCAACAGTTCGCGGTGATCGCCGAACGGTACGTGCAATTCGTAGCTGCCGTCTTTGTGCAGGCGGCCGGTTTGTTTGGGATGCCATTGTTCGTCGGCGACCCAGCGGGCGCGCTGAGGCGTGAATTTTAGCTTTGCGATGTGCTCGGCATTGCCGGAAAAGATGCCGTAGGCGGCACTGAAATAGTCTTCGAGCTGTTGCCGATCGACGCTTTGGGCGGGTACTTCTTGGCGTATGGCGGTTTTAATGCGTTCTAATGCAAAGGTGCGCAGTTTGTTTCTAAGATGGCACCATGCATCGAGGTACCAGTTGTCCCGATAGTAAACAAGATTTTGCGGGGATACGCTGCGCTCGCTAGTATGCCCGTCGCTTCGCGCTTCATAGATCAAATCGAGACGTTGATTGTCGAATAGTGCTCCGGCAATTTTGGCGAACCAAGGATTTTGGACGTTTTGACGCGAGGCGATCGGGATGATTTTAATGCATTCCAGTTTGCGTTCGGCGCTACTTTGATCTAACGCGAGAAGTTTTTCTATCCGGTTTTGCAACTGGGCGATCTGATCCCCAAAAATACCCGGCGAAATTTTCCGCAGCATCGTATGGCAAGTCAGCAGTCCCCAAAGTTCTTCGGAATTGAACCATAGGCCCGGTAGTTCGTAAGGATGAGCGCCGGTTTCCGTGTCGTAATAGTAGCCGTTTCGGTTTCTGTCGTAGACTATCGGCGCGTCGAAGTGATCGCGCATCAGTCCGACCAGCCTTTTGACGGTGGCGTCACTGCATTCCAGTTTATCTTGAAGAAATCGGTTCGATGCCGGCGTTCTGCGCTCGGATAGTATGTGGTGCAGTTGATAGATTCGTTCGAATCGGTCCATTCCGCAGCTCCTTATTTTGCTAGGTTTTCGTTTTCCTTAAAGATAGCGCAATATCGCTAAGTACCGCCGTCGATTATAACGTCCAGCGTTAAACGGCACTTTTCTATAAAGACGGAAAGCCGGTTACGCTGCGCTAAATTGAATCCAAGACTGCTGTCAGATCAAGCGATTGCTTCAAACATCAATGCTTTACCAACAGAAGCCAGTCCACTGGACCATGCATCCCATTCTTCATTATGGTCAAAGCAGAAATCGCCATCGCATGCGGAAAAACGTTCCAAAAGCGTTCCCGAAACGTCTGACTTTGTTCCAAATTAGTTTATGGTGTTTAGGGAAAATTCCGGTGAGAACTTCGTAAAATTCAGGTAAGCTCTAAACCAAAATCTATTGCCGTGCAAACTTTATGTTCATATTTTTATGTCTGAGTTTCTACATGACCGTTTGAAATGGGAGCAACGCCAGCGTTTAATCTTGCTTGAAGCGACGGTGTTTTGGAGCGGGGAGATTTCGACCGCTTCTTTAGTCGAGTTTTTCGGGATTAGCCGTGTACAGGCGTCTAAGGATTTATCGCTTTACCAAAGCTTATGCCCCGGTAATATTTTCTACGATAATCATATTAAGCGCTATGTGGTCGACGAAGCGTTCAAGCCGTTTTTCATGGAAGGGTCGACTGGCGAGTTACTGCTGGTTTTAAAGTTGCAACAGCAAAAGGGTGCCAAGGTAATGGTGGCTTTAGTCGGCAACTTGCCTTCTGTTGAAATCGTTAATCCATTGGGGCGGCAGATTGATGAGTTGCTCATGCGCTCTGTAGTTAGGGCGATCCGTTTTAATCTGGAAATTGAAATCACTTATCAATCCATGACCAGTCATGAACTGGCGACTCTCAAGGTGGTTCCTTATACGCTGGTGTTCGATGGTTTGCAGTGGCATTTGCGGGCTTATAGTATCAAGGAGAGTGTTTACCGTGATTTTGTTCTGGCCCGGATTTACCAGGTCACGATTTTGGGTAAGGCTGAGGAGCCGCCTTTTTTAGACGGGCTTTGGGAAGCCTGGGTCTCAGTAGAAATTGGTCCGCATCCGGGGTTAAGCGAAATGCATAAAAGTGTAGTTGAACGGGATTACGGGATGATGGACGGTAAATGTGTAACTAAAGTCAGAGCTGCTTTACTGCCTTATTTTTTGTTATGTATGCGCATTGCCAAGGATGATAGTAAGAGAGATCCTCTTTTGCAGAAGATTGTTCTGTTAAATCGCAAAGAGTTGAAGGGGCTTATCCGGGCTAGTTCGGGTCTTTAGGGGTTGGCTCGCAGAGCGTCCCCCAACTATCGAAGCGCTCTGCTTTCGAAAAAACCATCTGCTGGGTTACGGCCATTGCCTAACCTGCGCGGAGTATCATCTTGGTTTTGTTGCTTCGCTGAATAGCTAAGCTTTGGGCGTTAGCGGTTGGCTTTTAAAATAAATGCCTTCCCACCCGTAGCGCATGAAATTGCGGATGTTTTGATGGTCGCTGCCTTCCGGATTATTTAATACATCTTTACGGTAGTAGTCGCCAAACAGGCCGAGTGTTTCATCTTGAGTTAACTCGTTAAGTCTGGCGAAGGCAAAAATTTTACACGACCCTTCGTTTTTTCCTGCCTCGTTTATCAGCTTGTTTTGATCAAGGCCGTTATGAAACTCTGTAGGGGTGTAATCATAATTTTCCTGAATCACTGCGATAACGTCTGTAAAGCTGACAGGTTGTTGAGCTTTGATTTGTTGGATTAAGTCTTTGATCGTCATAAATAAATGAGTGCTGAAGATGAATTAGCGCACCAGCGCTGATAGCGTTTTAAAGTCGGGGTGTTGGGCGTCTTTGAGCCATTCGAACAAGACCGATTCATAATTGGCGACCGTTGCACCTTGCAGTTGCATTCTTTGCAGGGCGTTGGTTTTATGCGTCGGGTTCCGGGAGCAAACTGCATCTTCAACGATGTAGGCTTGATAGCCGAGAGCCATTAATGCCAATGCGGTTTGTAAAACGCAGATATGTGCTTCCTGGCCTACCAGAATTATTTTCCTGCGCTCGGTCTGTTCAAGCGCCTGAGTAAAGCCTTCCGCTTCGCAGCAGGAAAAACTGGTTTTTGGATAGGTTTTTGAATGCACGGGCAGTCTGTTTAAAACAGCGGTTTCGGTCGAGCCTAAACCTTGAGGGTATTGCTCGGTAACAAAAATGGGAATTGCCAGTGTGTTGGCGGCCTCTATCAGTTTGCCGGTGTTGGCAATCATTAACTCGGCGTCGGCTTGCGGCATGCTGGCCGTCAGTTTGGCTTGCATGTCGACAATCAGCAGCACGCTGTTTTCAGCAGCTATCAAGTTGGCGTGGTCTATCATGACGAATCACTCTCTGTTGATCAGGGGAGGGCGCTTTAATTTAGGCTATGCTCGCGTTTATAGTAGGCGTCGCCCCGGCAGGGATTGCCGGGGTCCAGAAGCCATGGATGGCGTTGGGCTTTCACATCCTTGTGACCTGGATTCGCTTACGCGGTCTAACGGCTCCGGCAATCCATGCCGGAGTGACGGTGTTGATTTACTTTCAACTACTAACGCGAACATAGCCTTAATTTAAGCGTGTTT
>NZ_JAUSBX010000030.1 GCF_030651835.1 Methylicorpusculum sp.
CGCATTCACTTGGCTTGAGTTTTTGACCATGCGCTTGGCTCCATCGGACCAGTGACATGAGTGCATCTTTATGAATTATTGGTAGAATTTCCTCGTTTGTCAAGAATTCATTTATAGGTGTTTTTATGATGGGGTATCGAATTGGATATTCGCAGTATCAAGGAAACCATGGGCATGAATGTCGTCAGTTGTAAGACGCCAGAGATGGTTATCAAGGAGATTTGGGGTTATTTGCTGGCCTATAATCTGATCCGCTTGCTGATGACGCAAGCTGCCATCCTGGCCGGTATTCTACCGAGAGAAATCAGCTTCAAACACAGTCTGCAACTGTGGCTGATATGGAGTAGGCAAACAAACACTTCAGACAACCACATGCTGTGGGTGGTTTGCGCATTAATGGCGCAACAGCGGGTTGGAAATCGTTCCGGTCGGATCGAACCAAGAGCTGTAAAACGAAGACCGAAACCCTATCCGTTACTTGTTGTGCCAAGAGGTCAGGCGAGGGAACACGTGAAAAAATATGGGCATCCGAAAAAGCTTAAGTAAGTGCCATTCTATTCTGATCCCCTTTATTTATGGCTATGCCAGAATGAAGTATGGGGGCTCGGTCCAATAATGGACTGCGGCATTACCGCAATGAATGACCGCACTTGAATGGATAGCTGCTGTCAATGTTTAGCCAAGGATGCTTGATTGCAAGACATGAATTCTCCTGATTATAAAGATCAATCAGCTCAGTCAAAAATCGTCATTTCGGCAGGGATTGCCGAGATCCAGGGCCATGGATGGCGAGCGCCGAACACATCCTTGTGCTCTAGATTCCGGCAATCCCTGCCGGAAAGACGTTGTTGCTGAAGCATCTTTATAATCAGGTGAATTCTTGACCCGAAGCCGCGCATTTACTGCGTTTGCTTGCTTGGTTTGTTAGCAGTGAGATCTTTCAGAGATCCTGAAATGTATTTGTGAATAATACTCGACACAAACGTTTGATACGGAATACCTTCTTCCAATGCTCTTGATTGAATGGCAGTCAAGTCTCGATTGGAAATTCTGATATTAATTGTTTTATCCTTTTTGAATGTGTTGTAAGCAATTGCTTCCAGCTCCTTTTTACGAGACTCAGTTAAAACTGATTCATATTCACCAGCATCTAAGGCATTAAGGAGTTTTTTTTCTTCTTTCGATAATTTAGTTTTACTCATAATCCACCTCCAAGATATTTCTTGGTAAATTTTCTGCTGGGGATAATAGTTTTGAGAAATATTTCTTCCTCAGTCTCTACATACGGAACCAGATAAACGTAATCCCCAATCCGAACGATGAAAATCCGCTGATTTGGATAATCCGATGTGTTTGGATGAACAATGTCATCCAATAGGCCTCCCTGCTCAATATAAAAGACAGCTTCCTCAAAAGATATGTTTCTATCAAGAATAAGCTATTGATTTTTAAAAAAATTTCTAATTGTAGATTTTCATGGACCAAATGCTACCAAAAATATGTGCACTTTGTCATCCGGCGGAAGAGTTAACACAAAGCTTAGCGGTGGAGCGTTAGCGGAGTCAACTGGAGCGGCGGGTAAGGCTGGATGATGTTTTTGCTACTTCCAATAAATATCGCAGCGCTTTGTTTACTGCTTCATCATTAGGAAAAGCTTCTGCAATATCAGGGAAGAACCACGTTCGTTTCTGCTTTGATTCTATTTGCGTATTTACCGCGTACAATCTCACCGAAATCCGACCGCTTATATTCGGTACGAAGCTCATCGGTCATTTCTGATTTAACCTTCTTCATAAATTTGCCTCTCAACATTCGTTACTAATCTTGCCGATAGGATTCGAATTGCATCACCTCTGTCGGCATGCGATACCGCAAGTAACCTTCCTTGGGAGGAAATACCAAAAGTTACGAATCGCGCCTCACTATCCGAGTGGTCAGGGTCATGCGCTGTAGTCGAAAATAAACCCGCATAGCCCTGGTTGCTTCTTCAAAAGTAACGCCATGTTTTAACCGCTTCGCAGTGGCTTTTTTCAGATCCAAATAAAATGCATATCTAGTGACTTTTTTGTGAATTATTCATCAGTGGAACTGCTTCAGTTTACTCTGATGCATTTTCAAATTGATAGCCAGTTATTCAATAAGCTCTTTAATCTTGGGCGGCATTTTTAAATTCCAATTATTTACTCTTAGAATGAAATGTCGGGCAACAAAAAGCGGTTGCCCGACCAACCCAGCTGCGGCATTACCGCAATTAGTGACAGCACTTGAATGGATAGCAGCTGCCAATGTTTAGCTATGGATGCTTGATTGCAAGACCTGACTCTTGCCCTTCCTCGCCCTTCAGTCAGCCGCTTGTCCGATGCAATGCTTTGTTAACTTTCGGTTGACTCATCAATTTGCTCATCCTTCAAAAAGTCCTCTAGAGTTATGGATTTATTTTCATTTCTTTCCAAATACTCGTTGAATCTTTCCTCGAAAAGCTCATCTCTATACCTAACAATTCCGGGGCCCATTCGCCCCATATCAGAGATAGCCTCAAATATCACATGCCGGACATCCGCCGTAAGCGTCATAAAACTGTTCCAATCGATATTTATTCGATTCAAAAATTCTTGCCCAAGCCTTAATTCATAGTAAGTCCCATCAGATTTCACTAATGCAGATCGCCCAAAAGAGTTCCTGACATCTGGTATTTCTCTAACTGCGACGATATCAGCTGAAGTGAGCAGCTCCTCAAATCCCATGCTTCCTTCTGTCACAACACTAAAATCTGGAAAGTTAATGCCAGAAAGAAAATCTGAAAGTCGCCTGTATTTAATTACACCACGAGCAACTTCCCTATTCTGAGCATTCCCGATAGTTGAAATCATCGCAGTTTTTAGGTCTTCGATCTGCTCAGTAATTGTGAATAGCTTTCTGGTTTCAACTTGCTGCTCTCTCTGCTCTCTAAGAAGGCGTTGAAAAAGCGAGCCCCACTGTTTTTTCAAATGGTTTTCAATGTCTTCGATTTTTCCAAACGGAATTACGCTGTTCCCTTTATTCCTGTGAGACAGGAAGCTGATAAATTCAAATATATATTTGGCAGTTTCTGGCTTATCAATCGAGGGAAATTTAATTTTATCAACTAAATCCTTATTCTTTTGATAAACATAGTGATCGTGCATCACCTTTTCATCAACAAAAGCAAATACAGGCACAGCTGAATCTATCGCCTTTAATACCTCTAGCTGTGTGATTGATAGTTTTTCTGGATCATTTAGCACTGTTACATCAAAGCTAGAGTTAACGAGATTCTCTAAATCTACATTTGACAAAGCTTCCGGTATTGCTTTTCCACCAAAGCGAGAACCAATAAGCACAACAACAATATCGGCATTTGGCACCTCTTGTATGCAACTGGTATGGGTATGTGCTCTCGGATCATAAAGTATGTCTGAATACTCACTTAAGACTGGGTCATAGCCTATTCTCAATAAAAATGAACGAAGCTGCTCCCTTGCCATGCCGAGGTCGTAACATGTTGATGAGACAAATACTTTAGGACTTGGCACAATTTCTCCTTAGAAAGTTAGCAATAAGTTAAATAGTGCCTGAAAGAAAATCAAAATATGCCATATAATACAATATGTTATAATTAATACGAAGCACCAAGATCTATCGTGCTGGCACCGATTTTACCACTTATCCGCCTAAAATAGGCTTGTCAGTGGCTAAAACCAC
>NZ_JAUSBX010000034.1 GCF_030651835.1 Methylicorpusculum sp.
ATGGTTTGGAATTTTATCCCGCAAAACACTCAAAGGAGCCAGCTTTACAAGTGCTGAGGAGCTAAAGAGTGCGATTGAGGCCTTTATCGTAAGGCATAATCAGAAGGCTCAACCTTTTAAATGGCGTCGAAGAGAGGTACAGGGTAGTCAGATAAAAAATACAATAGCTAATTTACGCAATTAAATACTAGCATGGGACTCAAGCCGATCGAGTTAGAAGGAGCAATGGGATCAGGTCTTGCAAAATAGCAAAAATTGTATTTGCTGGGATTTGTGGTGAGACCACTTGGGGAAAAGGAGTCGGTTAAATTATTAATTTAACTTTTTAACGATCACCAGCTACGACTACACCGCCCAGGACAACACCTGGAGCTACACTCGCAACCAGTTGCAAGACATCAAGGCGGCCAGCTGGACCAATGACAGCTACCAATGGACCGGCTACACCAACGGTCACCCGCACCCGCACCACCAATGGCCTGAACCAATACGCCTCCCCTGGTTTCGCATGCTCTCCCTTATAGGCTGATTGAAGCTGCGGGCAGAAATAATAACAGCGGATTGTCCGGAAAAGCTTCGAATCCAAAGCGTCGATAATAATCGGCAGCCTTTTCATCGATGGCGTCGACCAGAAGCAACTCACCCAGCCCCTTATTCTGAAACATCCTGTCAACGGCCAACCGGCCCAGTCGCACGCCTGGTATGCGGCTAGGCAGTTTCTTGCGCCAAGCATCGGGCAGATGGCGGTTTTCGAGTTCGGCTAGCGTTAGGGCATAATAGCCGCAGATTTGAGTTGACTCGGCTTCGTCGATAGCAACGAAGGTTTTTGATAGCCCATTGTCCTGATGTTGCCGAACGACCTGTCTTAACCAGCCATTCAGTTCCTGACGCCCACAATCAAAACCTTGCCGATCATGGCTCCCAGTTAAAGGTATTATCTGCATTATTTTGTTTTGCGTCCTGATAGTGTTTCATGGCGGCCTGCAACTTGGCGTGGGGTTGTGGCGGGTTTTCCATCAGATCAAGCAACCAATTCCAGTCGCGAGGGGATAGACGGATAACTTCCTCACGCTCGATAACTGCCTGAGCTTCTTTTAAAGCCGACTGCACTAAAAACTGGTTGACCGTGGCGCCGGTCAATTCGGCAGCGCGACACAATGTTTCGTAGACCTCATGCGGAACGCGCGCACCGATGCGGTCTTGCTTGGCTGGGACGGTTTCCATACTATTTACCTGCGATTAAACGGAATTTTCTACTCAGTGTAACGCTGTCGCCAAAATGACACCACAATAAGATGACCCGACCATACCCCCACTTAGCCAGGCTCTTCGCCACTTCTCCAATTTTCAGGGACATCAATCATGCAAACTCGACATAGATAAGAATTTACAGAACAAGCGCTCTCGTAGGTGTTTACCCTAATATATTTATTGCCTGTTTTCATCTTTAATACCGATGGTGCTCAGTCAGTGTCTCTATGATGGTCTTGCAAATGGCCTTTAATTTCCCCCTCTTTACAGCCCATTTGAGTTTTCCGCTATAGATTCGCTGACTGAGTATTGATCAGTTTATTTCCAGGTTTTCGTCAAATTCTTCAAGCTTTTTCCTATCCCAAAATGAGGCGGAAAATATCAAACTGGGAATTGCCGGCCTTATCAACCATGAAAAAGCAATGGCGAACCCTCGCGCTATTATCAAGCTGAATAACTTTTTTAGAAGTTTGAACACTTAAAAAGGAGCATGCCATGAATTCCAATGAAAAAGAAAATAAGCAAAGTTCAGAATTAAAAGCCCCTTCAACAAACGGCAATCTGATTTCATTTGACGACTTCGATAATTTTTTTGATGACTTTCTGTCGCGCAGATGGCCCAGACTTTCAGACTGGAATATACCGGCTATGGGTTTGGAGAAAGGTTTCCCGAAAGTGGATATTATCGATCATGACAATGAAATCGAAGTCCAGGCAGCTTTACCCGGTGTAAAAAAAGAAGACGTGGATGTCACCGTTAATGATCAGGCCATCACCATCCGCACTTCCACAAAAGAAGAAAAAAAGGAAGAAGGGAAATATTTTCGCCGGGAAATAAGCCGGGGTGAGTATCAGCGCACGCTATCGTTACCCGGCACCGTTGATTATGACAATGTCAAAGCGTCGTTTAAGGACGGTATATTAAAAGTCATTATTCCAAAAACAGAAAAGGGCAAACGTAAAAGCATCGATATCGAGTAATAGAACGGGGACCGGAGCACGACAATCATGCTGTCAACAATGTTATCGGCTGATTGTCAGCTCTGGCCCTTGACGTCGTAAAGCCTTGATGACTCAAGCCGACACTACCGGTTAGTGGCAGCAAAGCTCATGCATACCTGCAAATTCGAAATTCCCATCGTGACAAAGAAACGCAACAAATGAACGAGATTACTTCCGACAAGCTTTGATTGAAGACAATCAATCATCATCGAAGCAATTCCCAGTTTGATGATAAAAAGGGAAGTAGTAAGCTACAGGGATGTTGGCAACAGGGCAGATTATTATTCCGGACAACATCTGCATTTCCACCGTCCTTGGCGGTCAGATGATGCTGTCAAGACCCCATGGAGGGTTTACGGCGTTCCTCGCGAGGTTTATGCCACCCCCATAAAACTACATTAAAAGTCCTGATTATAAAGATCAATCAGCTCAGTCAAAAATCGTCATCTCGGCAGGGCGTTCTAGCAGAACGGATTATGATGCGCTAATATAGCGTTTCTCAAGAGTCAGGAAACTTTAGTTTCATTTTTTAACGCTCATCATCATGGGAAAATTCTTGTGACTCTATCAAAACCTACAAATGCAGCTGTTCTGCTTTTGATAATCCCGTTCTTGATCGGTTGCGTATCATCGGCATTACAGGACGCGTCCGATTCATTTGCAAGCGCTATTCTCGACCAGGAAGATGTCGCTATTGTCAGAGAAGGATTACCGGCCTATTTGTTAATGACGGACGGCTTGATCGAAAGTAATCCGAACAATGCCGACCTGCTCATGTCGGGAGCAAAACTCTATGCTTTTTATGCTTCCAGTCTGGTCAGTGACAACATGCGTTCACGCAAGCTGACTGAAAAAGCCCGCAGCTACGCTCAACGCGCGCTGTGTTTAAAACAAGCCGAGCAGTGCAAGATTGACACGCTGGCTTATGATGACTTCAAGCCTGCCCTGGATAATATCAATCAGAATGCGACGAACGAATTGTACACGTATGGACTGACCTGGGCGGCCTGGCTGCAGGCGCACAGCAGAGACTGGAACGCCATTGCCGACCGGCCAAAAATCGAAGCTCTATTTGAAAGAATCGTCGATTTGGATGAAAGCATTGATGCCGGCCGCGTCCATTATTATTTAGGCCTGCTAAGGTCTCAACTTTCCCCCGCATTAGGCGGAAAACCGGAACTGGCAAAAACCCACTTCGAACGAGCCATTGAGCTATCGCAAGGCAAAGACCTGGCGGTCAAAGTGGCGCTGGCGCGAAATTATGCACGTATGATTTTCGACCGCGCGTTGCACGACAACGTGTTGCATGAAGTCCTGCAGGCAGACCCCAAGGTTTCCGGCCTGACCCTTTCCAATACGATGGCTCAACAGGAAGCTCAACACTTATTGGACGAATCTTCCAGCTATTTTCAAGAGTAAATTATGCGCAGATTAACAGCAGCGGTTGTTTGGGTGTTTCTGACCCTTTTCTCACAAAATGCTTTATCGATTACGCTGAAGATAGCCACCGCATCGCCGGATGGCACCGTGTGGATGGAAAAAATGCGTCAGGCTGCAGAGGTCATCAAACAACGGACTTCCGGGCGGGTGATATTCCGTTTTTATCCGGGCGGCATCATGGGCAACGATGCCAGCGTTATGCGTAAAATCAACGTCAATCAACTGCAAGGCGGCATCATTCCAGGCGGCGGATTGAAAGACATTTATCCGGATTCGCAAATCTACAGCCTGCCGTTGATCTTCCGCAATTACAACGAAGTCGATTATGTCCGCTCGCACATGGATGAGATTATTATCAAAGGACTGGAAAAAAACGGCTTTATCAGTTTTGGTTTGAGCGAAGGTGGCTTCGCCTATCTGATGGCAAACAAGCCGGTGGCTAGAGTGGACGATCTGAAAGGCCAGAAAATCTGGATTCCGGAGGGGGATTACATCAGTCGAAGTGCATTCCAATCGATCGGTCAGTCGCCGATCTCTTTGCCGTTGACCGATGTGCTGACCAGCCTGCAAACCGGACTGATCAATACCGTCGCGGCTTCACCGATGGGGGCCATCGCGTTGCAATGGCACACCCGCATCAAATATGTCACCGACGAACCGCTGGCCTATTTTTATGGAACCATGATCGTCCAGGCAAAAGCCTTTGCGGAACTAAGCCCTGAAGATCAACAAAGTGTCCGCGAAGTCATCGGTGCAGTTTATAAGGATCTTGATCGTATCAACCGCCGAGACAATAACGAGGCGCTGGACGTTTTGCGTAATCAGGGAATCCAATTCGTTCCGACAGATAAAAACGACCAAGTCAGTTGGCGGACCATGTTGGAAGACACCGAGACAAGAATGGGCAAGGAAGGCGTTCTCAGTCAATCGATTCTGGATACCTTAAAAAGGCATCTGCGAGAGTTTCGCCAGAACCAGGGTTCAGGCAATTAAGACGATGTTCCGGCGTTTGATAACCGGCTTAAGTCGCCTGGAAGATCTCACTCTGGTCACCATTCTGACAGCGATGATCCTATTGGCAATAGGCCAGGTGGTGCTTCGCAACATTTGGGGCAGCGGTTTTGTTTGGGCCGATCCGCTGCTACGCATCCTGGTATTATGGATTGCACTTTTGGGCGCAATGGCGGCAACGCGGGATCGCAACCATATCAGCATTGATGTGCTGAGCAAATTCTTACCGGATTACCTGAAAAAGCCGAGTCAATTTTGTACGCATCTATTTACCTCGGTGATTTGCGCCCTGCTCTCATGGCAAGGCTTGCGACTGGTATTGATGGACTTCCGGGAAGCCACCCTTGCATTTGCTTCGGTACCCGCCTGGGTCTGCGAATTGATTATCCCGTTTGGTTTCTGCGTCATTAGCTTGCGTTTTTTCCTATACGCCTTATCTGCCTTGTTTGACAGGGAACCTTCCCGGTGCTGATTTCACTGATATTGCTCCTGTTAGCGTTGCTGGGCACCCCCTTGTTTGCCATTATCGCCGCAGGCGCGTTACTGGGCTTTTATCAAAACGATGTAGATCTGATGGTAGTCGCCATAGAATTTTACCGGTTGACGGATATGTCGATTCTACTGGCGATTCCATTATTCACTTTCGCCGGTTATTTATTAAGCGAGAGCCGCGCGCCACATCGGCTGATGCGACTCACTCAGGCACTATTAGGCTGGCTGCCCGGCGGTCTGGCCATGGTTTCTCTAACCGCTTGTGCTTTACTGACTGCTTTTACCGGCGCTTCAGGTGTCACCATTGTCGCATTGGGCGCTTTGTTATATCCGGCCCTGATGCAGGCCGGTTACCGGGAAAACTTCAGTCTCGGATTGATTACCACATCGGGCAGCCTCGGCCTGTTGTTCGCACCGTCGTTACCGCTGATACTTTACGGCGTGATTGCCCAGCAAATGAGTGTCGGCCGGCCGTTTACCATCGATGAATTATTCCTCGCCGGCATCATGCCCGGCCTTTTGATGCTGGTGTTGCTTTCTGGCTGGAGCTATTCTCAAAACCGCCATTTACCTTTGATCAAATTCACCGGTACCGAAGCCTGGCAGGCTATCAACGAAGCGCGTTGGGAGCTGCCTTTGCCCTTTGTAGTACTGGGCGGCATATACAGTGGCTATTTCGCTGTATCGGAAGCTGCCGCAGTCACCACGGCTTATGTACTGATTGTCGAAGTTTTGATTTATCGGGAAATAGAACTGCAAAAACTGCCCGAAATTATGCGCAAAGCCATGGTCATGGTGGGTGGAATTCTGGTGATACTCGGCGTCTCGCTTGCGTCTACCAACTATATGATCGATGCGGATGTGCCGGGGCTTCTGTTTGGTTTTGTCAAAGAACACATCTCCAGTCAGCTCACATTTTTGATAGCACTTAACATTTTTCTGCTGATACTCGGCACTCTGCTGGACATCTTTGCGGCGCTGGTAATCATGATTCCGTTGCTGCTGCCGATTGCCGTCGGTTATGGCGTGGACCCGGTGCATCTGGGTATTATTTTTCTCGCCAACATGCAAATTGGCTATTTTACGCCGCCCATAGGCATGAACCTGTTTATCGCCAGTTATCGCTTTCAGCGGCCAATGCTACAACTTTACCGCGCCACCTTACCGTTTTTCTTCATTCTGCTGTTATCCGTGCTGATCATTACCTACTGGCCCGCACTGACGCTGGGACTTTCTTCGCTAAGATAAGAGAGCTCAAGATTCACTCCCGGAATGACCCGATATCGCGGCAATTCCCAATTTGACTCTAAAGAAGGGGTAAGGTGAGTTTGGCAAGAATGTCGATAGCAGGATTGCTATCTTCCCCTATGGATGAGTTCACGATGTGCCTCGCCAGACATGCCTTGCCCCCTAAACGTCGCTATACCTTTCGCACTTCAAATTTCGACAGTGCCTAAGGAGGCAACGGGTTGTTCGGCAAAGGCTATGCCAGCATGGCTGCTGGCTAGGTTTTACGGCGTCCTTTGACGGGCACCCCGGTGCCGAATTTCGATCTGCGATGGGTATAAAAATCACAACAGGACCATCAGTTGATATTGGCATGCCAAACAGCAGTCTGACCAATACACACGGTTAAGATGACGATTCCTCGGAAGAACCGGAATAAAGCCTCTCGCTTTGATCCATCTCTCCGGTTTGCCCGTAAAGCATGGGACGGCCTGGATTTTTGTCTTGCGCATCGACTACGCGGCACACAACCACTTGATGATCACCCGCATCGGCGTAGGAGGAAACTTCGCAATCGAAAAAAGCCAGCGTCTCAGGCAGAATGGGTGCGCCGGTTACGGCGGTTTGCCAGTCTATGCCTGACATTTTGTCTTTACCGGACGAGCCGAAACGCTCAGCCAGCGCCATCTGCTGATCGCTCAAGACATTGACCGAACAGACGCCGCTTGCCCGCAATAATTGATACGACGTGTGTTGAGGATTGATGCTGAAGGCCAGCATGGGCGGATCGAAGGAAACCTGCATCACCCATGCAGCGGTAAACGCATTGATGTTGTTGCCGTCGCAAACGCCGATAACATAAACGCCGTGACTGATAAGTTTGAACAGATCGGCCAATTTAGTCGTCATGGTCCAGCACCAATTGAATACGCATGGACAAATCGATGGCCTCAACGTGTTTGGTCAGCGCGCCTATTGATATAAAATCAACGCCGGTCTCGGCCACCTTGCGGATATTTTCCAGCGAGATATTGCCGGAGGCCTCTAACTCAACCCGTTTGTCAGTCAAAATCACCGCTTTACGCATATCCTCAAGATTGAAATTATCAAGCATGATCCGGTCCGGACCTGCCGCTAAGGCCTGATTCAATTCATCGAGATTTTCAACCTCGACTTCTACCGGCACAGACGATTTGGCTCTGGCGGCTTTGACCGCATTGGCGATGGAACCGGCAACGATAATATGATTTTCTTTAATCAGCACCCCATCGTACAGCCCCATTCGGTGGTTATAACACCCGCCGCAGGCAACTGCATATTTTTGCGCCTGCCGTAATCCAGGTATGGTTTTACGGGTATCCAGAATCTTGCAGCCGGTTCCGGCTACCGCATCCCGGTATCGGCGGGCCAGCGTTGCCGTTGCCGATAAGGTTTGCAACAGGTTTAACGCGGTGCGTTCGCCGGTCAACAACGACCTGGCCGGACCTTTCAGGCTGCACAGAAAGGTATCTGCGGCGATAGCTTCGCCTTCTGCGACACGCCAATGAATGGTCATGCCGGGAGCCAGTATAAAAAATACGGCATTGAACCAGTCCCTGCCGCAGAGCACCATCGCATCGCGAGACATCACTTGGGCCTGTGCCGAGAGATGCTCCGGAATAATTTCTGCAGTGATATCGCCACTGCCTATGTCTTCGGCCAACATCTGTTTGACCTGATCAATTAGGGCTTGCTTCATAGCGTCTCCTTCGGTTCGTTTGTTTCATGCCCGGCTGATCATGCGATAAAATGCGGACCAGTGAATAATAACAGTGTTTTCAACTTTTACTCGATCCAATCATGCACCTAGCCGAACACCGAATAACCGATTGCTGTCAGATCATGTCACCCAATTGCGACGAACGTCCTGATCCTGACGACATTTCATTGATCGTGATTCATTGTATCAGCCTGCCCCCCGGAGAGTTTGGCACAGCCTGCATTGATCAATTGTTTTGTAACGATTTGAACCCGGCTGATCATCCCTATTTTGAAAGTATTCATCAGCTGAAAGTATCGGCGCATCTGCTGATTAAACGCACCGGCGAAATAACGCAGTATGTACCATTTAATCTAAGGGCCTGGCATGCGGGCATGTCGGAGTATCAAGGCAGACAGCGCTGCAACGATTTTTCTATCGGAATCGAGCTGGAAGGCATGGATACAACCCGCTACACAAGCGAACAATATACACAGTTAATAGCGGTGATCGACTGTCTGTTAAAGCATTATCCGAAACTATCCCGGCAAGCCATTACAGGACACAGCGATATAGCCCCGGGTCGAAAAACCGATCCGGGGCCGGCATTTGATTGGGACAGGTTGTTTAAGGGCTTGCCGGAAGTATCTCAGGATTAAGGCTGATGCCTTACTCGTTTTAACCGGTTATTCCGGCTTGGGTTTACCGAAACCGAACGATTCGGCCAGCATCAGCATCACACCCACGGTAATCGCGGAATCGGCAATATTGAAAGCCGGCCAATGCCATGCCTGATAATAAACATCCAGAAAATCGATCACATAACCGTATGCCAGTCTGTCGATCAAATTACCGATCGCACCACCCAACACCAACGACAATGCAATCGCCAGCAAGGTCTCATGTTCTTTGAGCCGCATGATCCAGACGACAATGACACCGCTGACAACAAACGCCATTGCGGCAAAAAACCAACGTTGCCAGCCGCCAGCCTCACTCAAAAAACTGAAGGCTGCGCCGGTATTATGAACATAGGTCAGTTTAAAAAAAGGCAGAATGTCTATCGATTCGTATAACTGCATGCCGGTTTTAACTGCCCATTTGGTCAGCTGATCCAGCACCAAAGCAATAAAAGACAGCCAAAGCCATTTCAACTTGGTGCCGGCCATTATGCAAACTGCCTTATTTCGCCGGAACCTTCGACGTTCTCAACACACCGTCCGCACAGTTCCGGATGGTCCGGATGAACGCCGATATCATCGCGTTGGTGCCAGCAGCGAACACATTTTGGTTGGGTGGACGCGACAACCAACACACCCAGTCCGCTCACCTCTGTTTGAGAGGCATCGGCCGGTCTTTCGGATGCCGTTTTAACGCGGGCGTAAGACGTGATAAAGATAAAATGCAGTTCTGATTCAATCTGTTTGAGTACAGGAAAAAGCGACTCATCCGCGTAAAGGGTGACTTCCGCATTCAATGACGCGCCTATGGCTCCGGTTTTTCTGACCTGTTCCAATTCCTTGCTGACCGCTTCCCGCACGCTCATGATGGTTTGCCAGAATTCCCGATTCAACGCGCTGTTATTATCAAGCTCGAACAAACCTTGATACCACGTTTCAAGAAAAATCGATTCGCCGCGAGAACCGGGCAAATACTGCCAAAGTTCATCTGCGGTAAAACTCAGTATCGGCGCCAGCCAGCGGGTTAATGCCTCCAGCACATGATACATCGCGGTTTGGGCCGAGCGAAGCGCAAGACTGTCATGCTTGGCGGTGTATTGCCGGTCTTTAATGATGTCCAGATAAAAACCGCCTAAATCCACGGCACAAAAATGGTGAACTTTTTGATAAACCAAATTGAATTGGTAATTATCGTAAGCGTCTATCACTTCCTGCTGCAGCACAAATGCCCTGTCCACGACCCACCGGTCCAATGCGATCATGTCGTCAACCGAAACACTGTGTAATGCAGGATCAAAACCATCCAGATTGGATATCAAAAACCGGGCGGTATTGCGCAAGCGCCGATAAACATCGGACGTGCGTTTGAGAATTTCGTCCGAAACACTGATTTCTCCCCGATAATCGGTTGCTGCCACCCACAGACGCAAGACATCGGCGCCCAGTGTTTTCATGACGGATTGAGGCGCAACGACATTGCCGCTGGACTTGGACATTTTTTTGCCGTCACCATCGACGACAAAGCCGTGAGTCAGCACTTCCCTGAAAGGAGCGACGCCTTCCATCGCAACAGATGACAGCAATGATGACTGAAACCAGCCGCGATGTTGATCGGAACCTTCGAGATACAGATCGGCCGGAAAACCCAGATAATCGCGGTCTCTCAATACCGAAAAGTGAGTCACCCCGGAATCGAACCAGACATCCAGCGTATCCTGAATTTTGTCGTATTGCTCGGCTTCATTGCCCAGCAAGTCTGCCTTATCCAGCTCGAACCAGGCGTCAATCCCCTTTACTTCGATTTTCTGAGCGACCTGTTCGATCAATTCTTCGGAATTAGGATGCAGTTCCCCGCTTTCTTTATTGACGAACAAGACAATGGGTACGCCCCAGGTCCGCTGTCTTGAAACACACCAGTCCGGCCTTCCTGAAATCATACCTTCTATACGGGCCTTACCCCAATCCGGTATCCATTCAACTTTATTGATTTCTTCAAGCGCTTGTTCGCGCAAGCGGTTTTTATCCATAGAAATAAACCATTGCGGCGTTGCCCTGAAAATAATCGGAGTTTTGTGACGCCAGCAATGCGGATAACTGTGCAAAATAGCTTCTTTATGAATCAGCACCCCTCGCTCGGCGAGCACTTCCAGCACATGATCATTCGCATTAAAAACATGCTCACCCGCAAAGAACTCGGTTCCCGGTAAAAAAACACCATTCCCGCCTACCGGATTATCAACCGGTAGACCGTATTTTTGGCCGACTACATAGTCGTCCTGTCCATGCCCCGGTGCGGTATGAACCGCTCCGGTTCCGGCTTCGGTAGTGACATGGCCGCCTAGAATGATAGGCACTTGTCTATCGTAAAACGGATGCTGCAGCATTTGATTTTCCAGCGCATCACCCTTGCAATAGGCAATGACCTTGTAATCGGAAATACCGTAACGCATCATCGCGTCTTTCATCAGCGCTTCAGCCAGCAGTAAGCGCTCAGGCTGACCATTTTTACTGAATTGAATAACCGCGTATTCCAGATCCGGATTTAAAGCCACAGCCTGGTTAGCGGGCAGCGTCCAGGGCGTGGTTGTCCAGATAACCATCGACAAAGGCCCTTCGCCCGGATGTTCCGGTACGTGATGGCAAGCTGCCATGAACTTCGCCTCATCCAGAACTCTGAAACTTACGTCAATAGCAGGAGAATGCTTATCTTCGTACTCGACTTCCGCTTCAGCCAGGGCGGAACCGCAATCGGTACACCAGTGAACCGGTTTCGCACCTTTGGTTAAATGGCCTTGACGACTGATTTTACCCAGCGCGCGAACGATATCGGCCTCTACTTTAAAGTTCATGGTGAGATAGGGATTGTCCCATTCACCAAAAACACCCAGGCGGATGAATTCCTCTTTTTGCATTTCGACCTGTTTGGCCGCATAGTCCCTGCAGGCAGTCCGGAATTCGGCTGCCGTCAATTTGGCGCCCGGTTTTCCGACCTTTTTTTCAACCATTAACTCGATAGGCAACCCATGACAATCCCAGCCGGGCACATAAGGCGCATCGTATCCGGACAGGGTCTTGGATTTGACAATGATGTCTTTAAGAACCTTGTTGACCGCATGACCGATATGAATGGGGCCGTTCGCATAAGGAGGCCCATCATGAAGAATAAACTTGGGACGACCGGAAAATGTTTCTCTGATTTTTGAATACAAGCTGGCTTCTTTCCACTTTTTAAGTTGCTCCGGCTCGCGTTGTGCCAGATTTCCTTTCATTGGAAAATCCGTTTTGGGTAAATTCAGTGTGTTTTTGTATTCCATCGTCATCACTAGTTATTTCAGCAAAAATTCTTTGGCTTCAGTTACGTCTTTCTCAATCTGAGTCTTCAATTGTTGCAATGACTCAAATCGCTGCTCATCTCTGATCTTCTTTAAAAAATGAACTTCTATCTGCCGGCCGTATATATCTCGATTAAAATCGAATAAATGCGTTTCCAAAGTCACTTTGGACGCGCCGTTTACAGTAGGCCGCGTGCCGACATTGGCAATTCCCGGCAAAGCCGTGTCATCCAGCCCCGACACCCGGACAGCGAATACGCCATCGATCGGTGTATTTCTTCTCAACAACCTGATATTCGCCGTAGGAAAACCAATGGTTCTACCCACGCGCTCACCGTAAGCAACCCGGCCGCAAATCGAATAGCTGCGGCCCAGCATTTTTTCAGCCATCGGCAAATCTCCCTCACCTAATGCGTCACGAATCAATGTGCTGCTGATTCTATGGCCGGACAAGCGGTAAGATTGAGAATCTTCAACCTTAAATCCGTACTCCAGGCTTTTATGGTTAAGTAACGCAAAATTACCTTTACGCGCTTTACCAAAATGAAAATCATCACCCACAACCAGGTGTTTTACATTCAGCTTGGCTACCAGCACTTCGCGTATAAAATCTTCGGCATCCGAATTGGCGAAGTGCATGTCAAACTTCATGACCAGCAGGATGTCCACCGGAAGCGTCAAAAATTGTGTCACTTTTTCGCGCAAGCGCATCAATCTTGAGGGCGCATTATCGCCCATAAAATATTCTTGTGGCTGGGGCTCGAAAATAATGACCACGACCGGCAAATTCATTTGCCGGCCTTTTTCGGCCAATTTATCTATCAAAGCCCGATGACCTAAATGTAAGCCATCAAAATTTCCAATTGTAAGCACACAACCTTTTAGTAATGGTTGTAAGTGTGCCAACCCCCTGACTACGCGCATATTGGAAGCTATTTCTTCAAAACTTGCCATTCTACCACCAAGTGATTCTTTACTGACAAGTTATCAGTTCTAACCAGCAATTCTCAATTTAAAACCATAGCTTGTATAATGTTTAATTTTTGCAACCTGCACGGAAGCTTATGGCCAGTCCCTTTCATCCCTCAACGAAACCGGCACCCTTTACAGCGCGCTCATTGATTGACAAAACCCGC
>NZ_JAUSBX010000038.1 GCF_030651835.1 Methylicorpusculum sp.
TCGGCGCAAATAGGAATGTTTCTCAATTAGACGCAATCAGCGTGTCTGAGCGTTCGATCTGAAGGCAAAATTCCCGGAAAATCGTCATCAAAGCAACGGCGAAATTATAAAAAATTGAGTTTTCTTTCAGACACTATTTACGGCATCCTTTGACGGGCATCCCTGCTGCCGACATTCCCGTAAAGCTTACGCCCCCTTTTTTTATCATCAACCGTGGAATTGCTGGTTATCAGTGCTTTTCGCACAAGGACAGTAAACCTTGTAAAAGCGCCAGAGGTGTTGGGGGGCAACCTGCAATGACGGCATCTACCGGAATGACATTGGATACTGCACCACAACTGGCATAAGAAACGCCAAACTCACCTCCGCAGGCAGCACAATCACCTACCGCAACCACCCATTTCGGATCAGATGTGGCTTCGTAAGTGCGAAGCAAGGCTGTTTGCATGTGCCTGGAAACCGGCCCGGTGACCAGCAAAACGTCGGCATGACGGGGTGATGCGACAAAATGTATGCCGAAGCGCTCAATATCATAATATGGATTGTTCAAAGCATGAATTTCCAACTCGCAGCCATTACACGAACCTGCATCGATTTGGCGTATCGCGATGCTGCCGGTAAACTTCAGGTCTATATGGCGTTTGATTGCTATACCCAAATGTTCCAGTTCAGCATCCTTAGGCACCTTGACTGGCTCGGTAACAATCCCGGTAGTAAGAATTTTCTTAAACAGTCTTAGCATGCCCGCTCCCTATAAATCGTTCCCTGAATATGAGCCATTCAGGGATTTGTTACATACCGGAAAATCCGGAACAATGTTGTTCAGCACCAGTTTTTCCAGGACCGGCCAGTTCAGAATGCTGGGATCTCGTGGATAAAAACGCGAAATTTTATTGTCCGCATCGAAACGGAGAAATGTAACGATTTCGCCGCGCCACCCTTCAACAATACCCAATCCTTCACTTCCGGCAACAGGGACTTGCCAGTCATTCAGAATCTCTCCGGGAGAGAGCAAGTCAATAAACTGCTCAATCAGTTTTAGTGCCGCCATTATTTCCTTATAACGTATCCAAAATCGGGAAGCGATATCCCCCTGGCTTTCCACCGCGACTTTAAATTTGACTTGATCATAAGGCGGATAAGCCAAGTCTCTTCGCACATCAAAATCCTGACCGCTGGCCCTGCCGACATATCCGACGGTGCCGTAAGCTGTGGCTATGTGTTCCGGCAAAAAACCTGCGGTGTAAACGCGGTCTTCCAGTGATGAGTTCAAATCCAGTGCGGTGATGATATCGGTCAGTTCCTTTCTGAGCTGGATAATATCCTGCTTGATCAGGCGACCCTCTGAATCCGAGATATCGGATTTAACACCGCCCGGAATCACGCAATCCATCAACAAGCGATGGCCAAACACTGACGCATTGGTTCGTAGCCAGTTTTCACGTACGCGGGTGAATTGCATTTGAGCAAACACAAAAGCCACATCATTACAAATGGCTCCGATATCACCCAAGTGGTTGGCCACCCGTTCGCGTTCGGCAAGAATGCCGCGAATCAGGGCCGCCCGACCCGGTATTGATAAAGCTGCGGCTTGTTCCATAGCCATGCAAGCGGCCCAACTGTGGCTTACCGTGGTGTCGCCGGATACCCGCCCGGCTAAACGCGCCAAAGCTTGCGGCGTTCTGCCTTCGGCTATTTTTTCTATACCTTTATGCACATAGCCTAAGCGCTCTTCCAAATTCAGAATCAGCTCGCCCACTGCCTGAAAGCGAAAATGGCCGGGCTCGATGATCCCGGCGTGTACCGGACCCACAGGAATTTCATAAGTCCCTGCCCCATGCGATCTGATAAAAGGGTAATCCATATCGGGCGGGGTAATATTTTCAGGAGAACCCTGTGCCGGAAAATCTTTACGTAATGGATGAGTGTGTTTATCCCAGGCTTTATGCCGCGTCCAGGGCCGCTTATCGGGATGCCCAATGAATTTGATGCCGAACATATCTTGAGTATGGCGTTCGCTTCGACTCGCCGCTGGATAGATACTGGCCTGGCTGGGTAATTCGGGCTTTTTACAGCCTATCCTGGTGCGTACAAGCAGAAAAATGCCCTGTTTTTCAAACAAGGCATGGACCGTGAATTGTTCACCGTTTTGCTCAGCCCAACCTGCCGACCAACGCAAGCCTTGAAGCATGGATACTTCAGCAAGTGGGTGCCAGTCTTTGGCGCTAATCTCCCACAATACAGCGGGTTGGCTGTGAGTGAGTTCTTGCTGATCAACGACAATACCGGCCTCTTCAAGTTGCTGGCGTAGCGTTTCAGTCCAGTTTAACGCATTCATAACGGCGTACTCCCCGAGATCAGTAAGGTAGCCTGTGAAAACCAGTTAGCGAGAAAATCCGGAATGGCTAAACCCAACCAAAAAACCAGTCCCAAATGGATGAACACTGGCCATAGATTGGCTTTGACCGGCAATTGACCTTCAGGCTGCTCGCCGAAGACCATGGGCTGGATATGTCTGAACAATCCGGCAAAGGCGATGCCTATGCCCAATAACAATACGGGCGCTAACCAGGGATAACTATGCATAGTCGCCAAAAGGACTAAGAACTCGCTGGTAAACACGCCGAAGGGAGGAAAGCCTGCAATCGCCACAGTCCCTATTAACAAGCCCCAGCCTATCTTGGGCTGAGTTTTGATGAGACCGCGGATCTTTTTAATATCTTGAGTGCCGGCCACTTGAGCGGCGTGTCCGACTGTAACAAAAATGGCTGATTTAGTCAGTGAATGCACGGTCATGTGCAGCAAGGCCGCAAATGTTGCCAGCGGTCCGCCCATCCCGAAGGCAAAAGTCATGATGCCCATGTGCTCGATGGAGGAGTAGCTGAACAGCCGTTTGATGTCTTTCTGGCGATGCAAAAACACTGCGGCCACCAGAAACGACAACAAACCAAAACCCATCATCAAGAGCCCGGCCGAATTATTCTGTGTAGCGCCATCGACCAGCATTTTATTGCGTACGACTGCATATAAGGCATCATTCAGCAATAAGCCGGACAATACGGCTGACATCGGTGTCGGACCCTCGGAGTGGGCATCGGGCAGCCAGTTATGCAATGGCACCAAACCGATTTTAGTGCCGTAGCCGATCAGCAAAAATACAAAAGCGATCTTTAAAATATCAGGATTGAGTTTATCGGCATTTTCGTAAAGCACGGACCACAGCAAGGCATGTTCGCTGTCACCGATTTGCACGGCGGCGTAATACAGCAAAATCGTACCGAAAAGTGCCTGGGCAATACCGACGCCGCAAAGTATAAAATATTTCCAGGCCGCCTCTATCGACTCAGGGGTTCGATACAGGCTGACCAATAAAACGGTCGCCAGCGTCGCACCTTCCATCGCCACCCACATCACGCCCATGTTATTGGTCGTCAAAACCAGATACATGGCCAGCATGAAGCCCTGATACATCGAGTAATACAATTTCAAGCGCCGGTCGTTTAGTTTGCCCAATTCTTTTTCGTGCGCCATGTACGGACCCGAAAAAATCGAGGTGGTCAAACCCACGAATGCGGTCAGCATGATCAGGTAAACATTGAACGAATCGATCAGAAATGCCTGGTCAGCCGAGTAAAGACTGCCGACGTTTAGCACCTTGACCGCCAACCAGATCGACGCCAGAAAGCTGAAGGTATTAAGGCCAATATTGACCTTGCCGGTATCGTCACGATGTCCGGTCAGACCGAAAAAGGCAATACCCAGAAACGGCACCAACAGCAGCACATAGGCAGCGATCATTGATCGATCTCATTCAGACGATTCAAGCGATCAACATCCAGCGAATCAATGCTGGTCCGGATATGAAAGAAAAAGATACCAAACAGTACGGCCGCTACCAGCACATCAAAGGCAATACCCAATTCGACCACCATCGGCATGCCGTTGGTAGCGACAATGGCCGCGAAAAACAAACCGTTTTCTATAGACATAAACCCCACCACATGGGCCACCGCCTGCCGATGAGAAATCATTAACAGCATACCCAGCAAGACTACCGATAAGCTGACCGCCAGTGCGTTGACCATGATGGTTGAAGAGCTTTGGACAATCGGATGAAGGACATAATAACTGAACACCATCAAACTGGCCCCGCCCAGCATCACCAAGGTCTTGTTTTCCAGTGCTTCAACATCCCGGTTCATGTGCATGGCCAAGACCTGCCGTCTCAGCATCCAGGGGATAAACATCACTTTAAGCACCAGCGTCAGCCCTGCCGAAATATAAAGATGATGATTATCCAGGCTGTAAGCAGACAGTGCCGCGGTCAGGGTCAATAACAAACCCTGTAGAGCAAACACAAAAATGAGTCGTAATAAGCGCCCTTGCCCCAGCATCAAAAAAGAAGCCAGTCCAATCAAGGCGGCCATCGACAAGATCGCTTGAGTATAAAAATCCTGTTGTTCGATATTCATCAGCGCGAAGCCTCCAGAATGATGTGGCTTAACATACCCAACAACCCCAACAAATAGGCAAAACTGAGATATTCCTGCACCCTGAACAAGCGCATTTTCGCGAGTAAGGTTTCGGAGATTGACAACAGAATGGCCAATAAGGCCAACTTGACTATGATTGCCAACAATCCGTAAGCGAGGGCTTGAATTGAAAAACCTTGGGCAATGCCCCAGGGAAAAAAGATGTTGGCAATCAATACGCCGTAAAGCATCAGCTTCACCTGGCTGGCCCATTCGATCAATGCGAGATGACGGCCACTGTACTCAAGTATCATGGCTTCATGAATCATGGTCAGTTCCAGATGGGTATCCGGATTATCGACCGGAATCCGTCCGGTTTCTGCGATGGCTACCAGCATCAGCGCAAACAGTGCAAACACAAACGAAGGCCTCAGCACCAAGCCTTCATTCAGAACATGTACGATGGCAAAAGATAAGTTAGTGGTCGAGGCCGTCATGGTCAGGGTAAAGATGGCCATCAACATCGCGGGTTCAGCTAGTGAGGAAATGGTCATTTCACGCGAGGATCCCATACCGCCGAATGCGGTCCCTATATCGAGCCCGGCCAGGGCCAGGAAGAACCGGGCGAAGGCAAAAAAGCCCACCAAAACGATCACATCCGCTATGGCGGCAGTTGGTAAATCAACTGCGATCAACGGCACTATCGAGGCAGCCAGCACCGTCGCGGAAAATATGATATAGGGCGCCCGGGTAAAAATCCACGAGGCGTGTTCCGCCACCACCGGTTGTTTGCGGGTCAGTTTTAATAACTCCCGATAAGGCTGCAACAATGAGGGGGCTTGTCGATTTTGTAAATGACATTTACACCATTTCAACCAACCGGCCAACAACGGTGCCAAGGCTACAAATAGAAGTGTCTGAAAGATCGCGAGTAACCATGTCATCAGCTGATCACCCACAACATAAGAATTAATGTGACAAACGAATAGCCCAAGTAAACACGAATATTTCCGGTCTGAATCCGGCCTACCTGTTTGGCCAGTTGATTGACACCATGCGTAATGGGCTGGTAAAGCCTTGGCCAGCTGTGATCCTGAACCTGCAAATGATAATGGACCGCTTTGACTTCCATATCCATCGCCCCCTGCATTTCTTTATCAACACGTTCATCTATCAGCCAGACCCTGGCAAAAATTCGCCGAAACGGCATGGTAAATGCGCTGCAGCTATATTGCATGCGGGGTGTTAAGCCCCCAAAACCGCAATCCCAGGCAGCCGCTCGCCGCATGGTTTTAGTTTCCAGATTCCGGCGCAGATACCAAAAGCTGATGCCTCCGGCAATTAATACGCCCACCAAGACCATAGGTGGAGAATAGGAAACTTTATTCGCAGAAACCGGCGCCAACCACAACCAGCTCAATGCGGTATCGTTAGGTAGAGATTGACCCAGCAACTGCTTGGCAACGCCATTCAATAAATTGATGATGAGGTTGGGAAAAATACCGAAAAAGAAGCACAAACCGGCTAACAATGCAGGACCGTATAACATCGATTTATCTTTGACTTCCTGAGCTTTTTCGCTGTTGCGCGAACGCGGCAAACCCAGAAAAATCATGCCGAACACCTTGACAAAACAGGCCGCAGCCAGGGCCGCAGTCAAGGCCAAAGCCGCTGCGGATACTGGAATGAGGCTGCGCAGTACCCCGTTGTCCAGCACATCGACCTGCAAGGCGGTCTGGAAAGCCAGCCATTCCGAGACAAAGCCGTTGAATAAGGGCAATGACGAAATGCTCATGCACCCCACTAAAAACAAAAAGCTGGTTTGCGGCATACGCTGGATCAGTCCACCCATCGTGTCGATATTCAAATCATGGGTTTGATGCTGCAGTATCCCCGCGCCTAAAAAGAGCAGGTTTTTGAAGAGAGAATGATTGAAGGCATGAAACAACGCAGCAAGAAAACCCAGTGCGGCAAGCTGAGGATGGCCATTAGCCATGAAAATCATGGACAATCCCAGCACCATGAAAATAATGCCGATATTTTCGATGGAACTGTAAGCCAACAGTCTTTTCAAGTTGGGTTGCATCATCGCGTATAAAATGCCGCCCACTGCGGATACCGTTCCCAGCACTAAAAGCACGACGCCCCACTGCCATTGCAGCTCACCGAGCAAATCGAAGCAAAACCGGATCAGGCCATAAACGGCCACCTTGAGCATCACGCCACTCATCAATGCGGAAATATGCGAAGGTGCTGCCGGGTGGGCTTCCGGCAACCAGACATGCACCGGCACTATACCTGCTTTCATGCCAAAGCCGAGTAAAGCCAACACAAAAGCGATACTTGCCCAGGTTGGTGATAAAGTGGCCTGTCGTAATGCATCAAAAGTAAACCCATCACTGAAACTGGCCAAGACACCAAAACTCAGGATGATGGCTAAAGCGCCGACTTGCGCCATCAATAAATAGATAAACGCGGCACGCCGATTAGCCGAGTGTTCATGCTGAAATGCGACCAGAAAATAACTGGCAACCGACATTAATTCCCAGGCAATCATAAAAAAGAAGGCATCGTCCGCCAACAATACCAATAACATTCCACCTACAAACAATCCGGTAAACAAGCCAAGCACCGCAAAGGGATTTTGGCTTTCCTGATAGAAGGCAACATAAGCCGGACCGTATAAACTGACGGCAATGACCCCAATACCGATGATCAAATAGAAAAAACCCGATAAACCGTCAAAGCGAACATGCCACGGCAACCAAGGCAGACCCAGTCCGATTTGATCCGTTAAACTGTCTTGCCCCATCATAACGGCGAGACCGGCAAGCACGGCAAAAACTCCGGATAAGCCAAGCAGAACAAACACCGCTCGCCTGTGCAAAGACGCATGTCGATTTTCCTCAAGGATTCTATCCAGAAATTTTCGGCAGCGTGGATAATGGAAGTCCGAAGTTAAATAACGCTGACTCAAGGCCATTAGCATCGCGCGCTGATTGGACAACAGAGCTAACAAGCCGGAAGCAAAACTGAGTAATACGGCGTTATAGGCAAGTATCATGGTCATCATGGTTTTGAGCTCTGCGGCGATTTGCGAAAATCAACTTCAAGCAAACTGCTTGTGCTGAACGACAAAGAAATAGCACCCTTTTTCAAGAACGAACATAACCGCTGATGGTTCAGCAGGACCAGAAATCCGGTTAGGAATCCAAGTCCGCTATGCAAATTTGCGTTCAGCTTGGCCAAGCCGCATGTCGAAGTAGACGCTTGCACTACCGGATTACCCATCGATTCCCCTCAGAACGTTAGCAGTTAGGCTGTCAATATGCCCCATAAGGCATTCGCTTACTGGAATTTTAAAAACCGAATGACACTTCTGGTTATTTTTTACTATTAAAATAGTATTATATCTACTTTATTATTATTTAAATAGTATTCTAACTCTGTTACTCCTACTGAAAAATCGGTCGACTTGGTTAAAGGTGCAGGCTATGCCTGTCAAAGCAGCCGTCCACGCGAGGCTTGACCGCAGCTTCCAAGCTGCCGACATCTCACCAAACAGACCGGATACCAGACGGTTTTTCAGTAATAACACATTATTTATAAGACAAAACAGCGAGCGAGAAGGGTCAGATCCAGACTGAATGGAGGCGTAAGATTATCTGTATACTTCGCGTGGCCACATTTGCGGATTTCTGACGCGCTATTTTGTCCGATAGCGGCGTTGCGAAAACAGTTACATAGCTTGCTATGCGCCTGTTTCCGCGCCTTGCTCTCGAACTATACCTTTCGCACTTCAAATTTCGGCAGTGCCTAAGGAGGCAACGGGGTGTTCGGCAAAGGCTTTGCCAGCATGGATGCTGGCATAGAGCCTACATGGATGTATTTACGGCGTCCTTTGACGGGCACCCCGATGCCGAATTTCGATCTACGATGAGTATAAATAGCATTGCCATAAAAGCCGCAAACATGACCGTGCAAAGTATAATTTTGATTGGGTTGTCTGCATTTCTCAGCTCAACAATTAATACCATGGCCTTGAAATGTTGGGTTGGCTATCGCCAACCGCAACCTATTCGGTGCATCAGCTTTTCATTCCCAATAGGTCAATGGGCAATTATCAAGCTGGGTTTAAAGTCGATTAACTATTTTAATGGTAATTTGAGCTGATTTCTTGGCTCATGGAAGACCCTAATTTTGCTTTGGCGATCGAGGGATCGATTTTAAGTACGGCAACAGGTAAAACGGCTTCCGTCAATAAAACAGAGGCTTCACGTCATTACATCAAGCCCAAAATCCGATAATCCCCTTGTGTGTTCAACATGATAGTAATGGGTGATTGCGATTTATTCTCCCAATACCAGCCATGTGGCCCTTCAAACTCAGCGGTTAATGTTCCGGCAGAATGATTTTCAGTACTGATCTTAAAGCTTTTGAAGTAACCGGATTTATCCCCTTTTGGTTCGCCATGAAGATCGAAATAGACATGAGCGCCCTCTGTTTTCCAGGCATAATCCAATTTAGCGCCTTTCAGCAGATGAAACTTATATTCCAAACCACTGTGACCGGGAACCACAAGTGTGACCGAATCGGACCATTCGGCCAACTGGTCTTTGCAGGAAGCCACTACAGGACGGCCCTTGGAAGAGCCTGACAATGCGCTTAAGCCCATCATTTTCCCGAATCCGGTTGGATCAATGCCATATTCTGCGGGCAATACCGCGGTTATTAAAACAATGAACGCCAACAGCATCGCAAGCGTGCTGGCTAAAACAAGCGACTTTACTGATTGAGCCGGAGGATAAGTATCCTTCATAAATTTAGCCATTGGTTAGAAACCCTGTCATTTGGTAACCGAACAAAACAAGTCCGCCTGTCATTAAAAAGGTATTGGTTGCAGTTGAAAACGAATAAAAACTTTCATGTCTGCGCCAAAAATTGAGTGCGATCAAAATAAAAAGTAGCGCGATAAACTGGCCTAACTCCACTCCGACATTGAAAGCTAGTAAGTTTGTCCATAAATCCAGTTGCGGCAAGTCAAAGTCCTGTAATTTGGTCGCTAAACCAAATCCATGAAACAAGCCAAAAATCAGCACCGCAATTTTTGTATTGGGTTGAAAGCCGAACAAACACCGAAAGCCGCCCAGATTATCAAAACCTTTGTAGACAATTGAGAGTCCTATAATGGCATCAATTACAAAAGGATTCACCGCGATCTGGTTTAACACACCCCCTAATAGAGTCAAGCTATGCCCCAGGGTAAACAAGCTGACATAAATCAATACATCTCGGGTACGGAACAAAAAGAAAATCACGCCAATAAGAAAAAGGAGGTGATCATAACCGGTTACCATGTGCTTGGCGCCGATATAAAGAAAAGGCCCTATGGCTGTTCCATGGTTAGCCAATAAAAAACGCTCAGTATTGACATCAACGCCATGAGCCAGAACACCGAAACTCAGCAAAAATATCAGAAATGGCAGGCCAATTCGTGTTAAGGGTGTCATCGTTAAAAAATCCTGTTTTTAAGTAATTGGAATAAGATTGTCGCTCTATCTGTAGTTTGATGCCATAACGCATTTTTACGCTGATATAAATAGCATCTCCGTCGTTGCCGTTTGCCGGTTGAGTAAATACTGTTCAGATCAAGCTAAGCCTTGCCAATTTAGGATTGCCAAGTCACGCGAAAGCCGATAATAATGAATCCAGTGAGACATTTAGGTCCAACGGTCGGAGAGCTAATTTATGACCACCCTGCTAAAGCCACCCCCTAACGGTATTTTCAACCGCTTTATCAACTCATCACTGGATGAACTGTTGGCAGAACACCTTGCTGTCAATGCGGAAGACCATGCATTGGCTTTATTTCAACGCTGTGCGGTCGAGGTGCCTGCTTACCGCCACTTTCTTGCCACACGACAAATCAATCCGGCTGACATAACGACCTATCAGAAATTCCTCGATCTGCCGCTGATGGGTAAAAGCGATTACATGCAAACGTATCCGTTACCGGATCGCTGCTTCGGCGGCAGTCTAAAGGGTGCTGACCGGGTGGCCGTTTCTTCCGGTTCTACCGGTCAGCCGACGTTCTGGCCTCGCTCTGCAACTTATGAACTGGATGTGGCGCTCCGGTTCGAACAGGTGTTTCACGACAGTTTTCGCGCTCACGAACGCAGCACTTTGGCAATCGTTTGTTTTGCTCTGGGTAACTGGGTAGGAGGCTTGTTTACGACATCCTGCTGCTGGCATTTGGCTCAGAAAGGTTATCCGCTGATGGTGGCGACACCGGGCAATAATAAGTCCGAGATTTTTCGCGTAGTCCGCGAATTAGCGCCTCATTTTGATCAGACGGTGCTGTTGGGTTATCCGCCATTTGTCAAAGACGTGATCGACGCCGGTATCGCCGAGAACATTGACTGGCACAATTTCCACGTCAAATTGGTCTTTGCCGGCGAAGTGTTCAGTGAGGAATGACGAGAGTTGATCGGCCAGCGCACCGGATCGACAGCGCCGTGTTTTGATTCCGCATCGCTCTATGGCACGGCTGATGGCGGGGTACTCGGCAACGAAACGCCGCTGAGTATCGCCATTCGCCGCTGGTTCGCCAGGCATCCGGCCGCCGCACGACAACTGTTCGGTGAATCGCGTTTGCCGACGTTGGTACAGTATGATCCTGTCAGCCGATTTTTCGAAACACAAGAAGGCACTTTGGTCGTGTCCGGCGAAAACAGCGTACCTTTGCTGCGTTATCACATTGCTGACAAGGGCGGCTTAATTCGTTTCGATGAAATGAGGGCATTCCTTGAGTCACAAGGTGTAAAGGCTTTGAACCAATTAGATCTGCCCAACGATTTTCAACCTCGAGAATTACCCTTTGTCTATGTATTCGGCCGAGCTGACTTTACGGTGTCTTACTACGGCGCCAATATTTATCCGGAAAATGTAAGTGTTGGCTTAGAGTATCCTGACATTATGGGTTGGGTCACCGGTAAATTCGTTTTGGAAACACGGGAATCCGGCGATGGCGATAAGATTCTGCACATTGCCGTAGAGCTTTTACCCGGTATGGCAGCAAACGAAACCATGGCGCCGATGATTGCCGAGTCCATACGCAAAGAGCTGTTACGTCTGAATAGCGAATTTGCCCATTACACACCCACTGAACGACAAATGCCTCAGGTTAGCCTGCATGCTTTTGCTGACCCCGAGTATTTCCCTGCCGGCGTAAAACATCGCTATACCCGAAAATAGCAAAGTACCGGTAATCAGCAATTCCCAGCTTGAGGGTTTCAGCGTCATTCTGGGTTAGAAAAAGCCTTTCGAGGAACGCCGTAAACCCTTCCATGGGGGCTTGACAGCAGCATCCCTGCTGCCGACATCCTCAAAAAGCTTCCCCCAGCCCTTTTTTTGCTTCAAATTGAGAATTGCTGGGACTCCTGTGATATACACAAAAGTTATGATAAAGTTTGATCCGTCTTGGAACTGATTGAATAATTTTATATTTAGGCAGTTGCAGACCTAACAATAATAATAAATACAATAAGGCTGACTTTACATGAAATTATTAAAAACTGCTGTCGTAGCGACTACATTGGCACTTTCTTTAGGATCACTTTCAGCTACAGCTGATGTCTGTTTAGGCATGGCCTGTATGTATAACAGAATGACTCCGATTGAAGGAATTGATGCTACTTTGGGTCAAATTACTGAAGCATTGAAAGCCATTGAGATAAGAAAAAGCGGCGGTGCAACAGACAGCGTTAAAGCTGGCGAGGATCCCATTATCGTAAACATCAAAGATGCCTTGAAGTTGAGTAAGGAAATCAATGCTAATGACAAGCTTGACCGGAATCGTAACCGCGCTAATGGCTATTTGAAACAAGCCCGAGGCGCTGTAAAAGGCGGCAATTTGGCTAAAGCAACCGAAGACCTGAAAGAAGCAGAGAAACGTTTTGCAGAACTTAAAACGATGATCGACTTAACTCAAGCCGATAGAGTATCGCAACAGACTAACCTGTTAAACCGCATTATGGACACGCCAGATGAAGCATCCGGCGCTCGTTGATAATACAGTTATAAACTTCGCAACAATGAAACCAACACAGCTGGTTCAAAAGAGCACAAACACATAAAAAGCGTTAAGTAACTTACATTTCGTGGCACAGTCAGTATAGGAAAAGATTTTGCTTGTCGCTTAATCCCCCTCGATTGACTGTTTCGTTTTTTATCGTCTCATAATGCAAAGTGAACCCCATTGTCCAGACAAATTATTACTGAGTTTAAGATAGAGCCCTGTTCCCACTCCAGCTGAATAGCGCCGTCCCAATTCTTCTAAACGGGGACTGACGCTTCCGTCGCCTCGTTAAATTTATCCACAATCGTGGCACCACCGCCCGCAGCCATCCGATACACCACTTCTGGCGTTTTTAACCCAATAAATGCGGCGTGAGCTCTCTGCAACATCCCTGTTGCAGAAGCCTTTTCAATCAATCACCTACACCCAATAAAATGCGAGGGATTAGCAGATACGATCAGAGTTTGTCAAAACGATCCAAATTCATCACCTTGCTCCATGCATTGACAAAGTCCTGAACGAACTTTTCTTTGGCATCGTCAGAGCCATAGACTTCCGCAACCGCACGCAACTCGGAGTTGGAGCCGAAGATCAAGTCGACCGGCGTAGCTGTCCATTTGACCTGTCCATTTGTTCGGTCTCGCCCTTCATAAATACCCGCTGATGATGACTGGGTCCATTGGGTAGCCATGTCTAGCAAGTTTACAAAGAAGTCGTTGGTTAAGGTGCCTGGCCGGCTGGTGAATACGCCGTGTTGGGAATGGCCGGCGTTCGCATCCAGCGCGCGCATACCACCGACCAGCACTGTCATTTCAGGCACGCTCAAGGTCAAGAAGTTGGCTCGCTCGACCAGCATTTCCGCCGGTGACTGTGAGTTTTCCTTGCCGAAGTAATTGCGGAAACCATCGGCTTTGGGTTCCAGGACCGCAAAAGAGTTGGCATCGGTTTGTTCCTGCGTGACATCCATCCGGCCCGGACGGAAGGGTACCTGTACCTTGGAACCGGCTTTTTTGACGGCTTCTTCGACCGCTGCGGAACCGCCCAGTACGATCACATCGGCGAGCGACACCTTCTTGTCGCCTTTCAGTGAGCGATTAAAGTCGCTCTGGATACTTTCCAGTCGATTCAACACCTTCATAAGTTCAACACTGTCGTTGATCTCCCAATCCTTCTGCGGAGCCAGGCGAATTCGCGCCCCGTTCGCACCGCCGCGCATATCCGTTCCGCGGAACGTCGCTGCAGAAGCCCACGCCGTCCTAACCAGCTCCGGAATGGTTAAATCGGAGGCCAGGATAGCCGACTTCAGTTTGGCTATGTCTTTATCATCGATCAGCTTGTGGTCGACTTTAGGGATAGGATCCTGCCAGATAAAGTCTTCGGCCGGTACCTCGGTACCCACGTAGCGCGCCTTGGGCCCCATGTCGCGGTGGGTCAACTTGAACCAGGCCTTGGCAAACGCGAGCTCGAAATCCTGGGGGTTATCCAGGAAACGCTTAGAAATTTTTTGATACTCGGGATCCATTTTCAATGCGATATCGGTCGTAAACATAATCGGCGTGTGGCGCTTGTTCGGGTCGTGCGCGTCCGGAACAAAGTTGACGCCTTGGCCGTTTTTGGGAATCCATTGTGTCGCACCGGCCGGGCTCTTGGTGGTTTCCCATTCAAACGAATAAAGCCAGGTCAGATAATCATGCGTCCAGCGCGTCGGATTGGTTGACCAAGCACCCTCCAGTCCGCTACTGACTGTATCTACGCCATGACCTGTGCCACATTTGTTAGCCCAACCCAGGCCTTGTTCTTCAATGCCTGCGGCAGCCGGTTCTTTGCCTACACATTCTTCCGGCTTATGCGCGCCGTGCGCCTTGCCGAAGGTATGTCCGCCTGCAATCAGCGCTACCGTTTCTTCGTCATTCATCGCCATACGGCCGAAGGCTTCCCGGATATGTTTGGCAGCCGCCAACGGATCGGGGTTGCCTCCCGGACCTTCCGGATTGACGTAGATCAACCCCATTTGCACGGCAGCCAACGGTTTGGCCAGCTCGCCTTGAGTGTCATGGCGCTCATCGGCAAGAAATTTCTTTTCCGATCCCCAGTTGACGATCTCGGCTTCCCAGTCGTCTGCGCGACCGCCCGCAAAGCCTATCGTTTTGAAACCCATATCTTCTAAAGCAACATTGCCGGCCAGCACCATCAGGTCAGCCCAAGACAGTTTGCTGCCGTATTTCTGTTTCACTGGCCACAACAGGCGTCGGGCTTTGTCCAGATTGACGTTATCCGGCCAGCTGTTTAGAGGCTCAAAGCGTTGCTGGCCACCGGACGCGCCGCCGCGTCCGTCAAAGATCCGGTATACGCCGGCACTGTGCCATGCCATGCGGATGAAAAACGGCCCGTAATTACCGTAGTCTGCCGGCCACCAAGGCTGGGAGGTTTTCAGTACGGTTGCGATGTCCATTTTCACCGCTTTGAGGTCGAGGGTTTTAAATTGTTCGGCATAGTTGAATGTTTGACCCAACGGATTGGATTCTGCTGTATTCTGGCGAAGCGGTTTCAGATCCAGCTGATCCGGCCACCAAAAACTATTCATTGTCGGTTGTGTCTCGGCCAAAGCCGGATTGCCCGTCAACACCGCTGAAACGGCTACTGCTAACGCAGAAACCAGGAAAGTTTGTTTCATATTCATAATGTACCTCTTGTTCCTTGTTGGGGTGATGCGAAAAAGCATGCTGTATTTGTTCAGTTTAGGTACCGCTTCCGAATAGAGTCTATCACGGCTAAACAATTGGTTATCGTGGCGATAACATCTCACCTGTCCAAAACATTTTATTTTATGAAGTAGTGTCTTTACTACGTTTCAAATTTGCGGATTTAGACACTGACAAATGCTTATTTCGGCGAATGTATTGAACCGGATAACGCATGATTTTTGAAATTGATTTCATCGATAGCGCTATTTTTCAAATCAATAAGGCATAGTCTTAAGATGTTATCATTCGGGATAGTCTGGCTATTTGCCGATCAACTCTCATTTAAGCGGTTAAGAATCGATGAACTTGCGTGATTTGAGCTACCTCGTCGCGGTAGCCGATTTAAGAAATTTCAGTCAGGCAGCCGAACAGTGTTCAATCGGTCAGCCAACCTTGAGCACACAGATCAAAAAGCTTGAGGATTATCTGGGCGTAGACTTATTTTTGCGCGAGAAAAATAGCGTAGAGGTGACGGATACATGCCAAGAGATTTTGCCCATTGCGAGACGAGTACTCGTCGATATTCAGACCATTAGACAAATCGCCGCCCACGCCGGTGACCGGCATCGAAACCAGTTATCCATCGGCGCGTTTCCCTCTCTGGCCAGTTACGTGCTGCCGGAATATGTATTTCGAATCAAGCAACACTTTCCTGAACTAAAACTTCAACTGGTCGAAGAAAAAACCGATTCACTGATTCGATTACTACTCGACAAAAAACTTGATGCGGCGTTGTTGGCCTTACCTGTGGAACACGAGACTCTGGAGTACCGGATGCTGTTTGACGACCCGTTTACCTTGGCCGTGTGCGATGACCATCCTCTGGCTCAACAGGAAGAAGTAGACCTCAACAGGGTGGCTAAGGAGAATTTGCTGTTACTGGATGAGGGCCATTGTTTGCGGGATCAGACCTTGAAGCTGTGCGATCCCTCCCGATTCGTGGAGCATGACTTCCGGGCTTCCAGCCTGGAAACCTTGCGTTTCATGGTCAAGAACGGCGTCGGGGTGACGCTGATGCCTTCCGTAGCGATTCAGCCGGACGATAAAGACATTCGCTATATCAACATCCGTCAGCGACCCAGTCGGACTATTGCACTGGTTTGGCAGCAGAATCATCCTCGAAGCTTGATTCTTGAGACATTGGCCAAGCTGCTGGCCTATAAACCACTGCCCTAGCTTCGTTTCTGAAGTTCGGTAAATGAGCAAGTCCATAATCAGCCTGATTAAACCTAATGCGGGCGTAACTACTCGCCCACTTGAAATAGAAGGTGTAGGTGATTGATTGAAAAGGCTTCTGCAACAGGGATGTTGCAGAGAGCTACATGGATGTATTCATGCGTCCTTTGAAATCAAGCACCTACACCCAATAAAATAGGAAGGGGTGAGCAGATACATGCGGGCTAACCATTGTTCGACTGGACTGGCCTCTTGCGTAGCCAATAGGCTTTATGCAGGCTAAAGCAACTGCGAAGGGGGAACGGTATTGATAAATGGAGAGCGCCCAATTTAAATCCCAGCCATTTCAAGCCTGTCCTGAACAGAGCCGAAGGAATCAGCCAGGGCGCGTGTCTGATCAAATAACGGGTTTCCGAAAGCACATACCGTAAACCTTCACCGGAGGCACCGCCAAAGGTCTGCTGCAACCATGAACTACGGGCATGGAAAACGCCTATATCAAAATAACGTTTAAATTCGTCTACAAAACGATAATCGTGAGAGTGAAACACTTGAGCATCCGCACAATAGGCTATCTTCCAGCCCGCAGTCAGCATTTTTCCGGCGACATAGGTGTCTTCATTCATGATCGTATCTACGGGAAATCCGCCCACCATCATCAGTGCGTTTAGCCGGTAAGCGGCAAATGAATTGGATATGAAAACTGTTTTCAGTCCGTACCGTTTTTTATCTTCCATAGTTCGCAGCTGACTTTCAGGCGGATAGTTGAAAAGGCGGGCGTGAGCGGCAATGGGCCCGGCGTTCTGATGTGGAAGCTGGCGCCCGTAGGCTGCTCCGACACGGTCATCATCGAATGCGGCTAACAATCTTTCTAAGACATCGGGACTGGCTAATAAAGCATCCTGAGTCAGAAAAACAATAATATCCGGATCAGGCAGCATACTGACCCCTGCCTGTCGGGTGCCGCCATGGTTAAACTCGGCCTTGGCAATGACTTTTACGGCAAAACCGCGAGCAAGCGCCATGGCCACCGTATTGTCGGTAGACGAAGAGTCGATCACCAACAAGTAATCCGGCTTGCGGGTCTGTTGTTCGAACTTGTTGAGCCAGTCCTCCCAGAGAAGGCCCGCATTAAGCGTGGGCACAATCAGGCCGACCTTATTCATAAGAGGATCTCTCGGCTGCAGGCTGCTGCAGGTGAGTGGGAGCCTTTTGGGTCAACACCTGCCATACCTGCTCACCCAGTTTAACCGGATCGAGTTGCTGCTCAACAAACCGGCGTCCATTCAGCGATAGCCGTTCCCAATCCGAGCGCGTCATGGACTGGGCATTAAGAAGTATTTCAGCTACCGAAGCTTCGTTTCTTTCAAAAACCAAACCGGCGTTCAGTGCTTCCAGATGGTCCCAGGCCAGGCCTCTTGCCACCAATACCGGACGACCTGCAGCCATAGCTTCTGCCACCACATTACCAAAGTTCTCCCGCATACCACCGGCCTCTTCCAATCCGGACGGCAATACCAAAAAGTGACTGGAGGCCAGCAATTCTTTAACCTCTTCGCGCTCCAGATAACCCCGATAGCTGATGGCGCCTTGAGACTCTTCAACCAAATCCTGAAACTCTTCAAAATAGTCGCCATCAACGCTTCTCCCTGCGATCACCAGCCGATCAGCCGGTCTGCGCACTTTCAGCCAGACTTTGATGAAGGCATTTATGCCTTTTTCCTGCTGCACATGACCCAAAAAGCATAACTTCAAGCCCTCTCCTTCAGGATAGTCGCTTACCGAAAAGTCACGGCTGCCGATGCCGTTTGGAACCAACAGTATCCGGGCATTTTTTCCGAGTACATTACGAACACCTTCCGCCTCTGTTTCACTGGTACAATGCACGGCGATAGCCCGGCTTAACGTCGGGAAGGTCAACCCTTTATAAAACAGCCATTTATGAGGCTTTTTTTTCCGAATCAGGTCAACGTGTTCGGGCATCAATCCGCCGTGAACGGCCACCATAAACGGTCGGCGCAGCAAAACACAAAATACAGCGGCAAGTGTAGACGGCCAGGTCGCAATCCCGTGAATATAAACCACCGGTGCCTTTAGACATAATTTGAATAACGCAGTCATCGCGCCCAAGCCAAAGCCCCAACGCCTGAATCCGTAACACCTATAAAGTTTAACTTCCACATGCTCACCCAATTGAACCTGTTCAGGCCGCAATCGCCCCTCAATGGATTCATCGGACGCAACGAGCATTATTTTATGACCGGCCTCAGACCATGCTTTGCTCAAGACGGCTGCGGTAACTGAAACACCACCGTAGCCTTTGGCCGGTGGTATATGTGTAGCCACTACTCCCACATCCATACTAATTCTCCTGAATCTGACTGTGAATAAATAAAAATCGGTAGATGATTGTCTTGATCGAGTTAACGCCCATAAGCCAGGAACCCGCGCCAGATACCGATAAGATTGTAAAAAGAATAAGCCAGCTTTTTGGGGTTCAATAGCAGCAAAGCCAGCATCATTTTTAACAGCGGCGCAACAAACATCTTGCGGACAATGTAATAAAGAATGAACCCATCCTTCTGATTGGCGAATTTTCTTATGTAAGCCCCAATGCCCGTGGAATAGATCAACATTCTCCCTGTTCCCAGTTTGTAGTGATCTTTATCCGGGTGATAGATTTTAATGTCGGGGTTATAAAAGGCCTTACTGCCAGCCCTGAGCAAGCGGTACAAAAGCTCAAAACCTTCCGCGCCTGAGTATTTGGAACCAATACCAAAGTCGTGATCAAAATAGAACTGGGTTCGGTCAATCCGGTTCAGGTCAAAAAACTGGGTAAACTCCACACCCATCATTCTGAACCGGGAAAAGTAGCAGGCTTTGGGACTGTTAACGCCGATACTGAAACGGCTGGATGAAAACTGATAGGACCCGGCAACCAGAATGGCGAGGTTTTCGTTGACTGAAAACTCATTGACCACTTTCGAAAGCACCTCTTTGTCGTAAGCACAATCATCATCAGGAAAGGCAATGATTCTGCCTTGAGCCTGGCCTATTCCATAATCTCTGGCTCTGGCAATCCCGGTAAAATCGACTTTGACATGCTTGATAGTGAGGCTGTGTTTAAAGGGTTCAACGATGGCATCAATTTTGCCGTCCGTGTTCTGATCGATGATGATCAGCTCAAAGTCTTTATAAGTCTGCTCACGGACAGATTCCAGAAAATCCTTGAGCTCTCGGTCTCTGCCCAATGTTGCTAAAACCAGTGAAACTTTCATATCAATCACCTTTCCTGAGTTTTGGCTTTGGCCTGCACATAGATGGTTGCCTCATACCAGGTAAACATCAACGCAAACTCCAAGCCCGCAAAACCATCCAAAAAACCACCCCGAAATACAAAGTGGTATAAAAACCGGGCCATAATTCTTAACCAGGAACGCCCCAGAAATACGCTTAAACGGCCGCGACGCGTCATCACTGCGCCTGCTGCCGGTTGCAGAACGACTTCTTGCGCCGCCTTATCAACGTGTTTGTGCATCCATTCTATGATTTCACCCTGATAAAAATAATGCTCATAGGCGATCTTGGAATAACCGATCCGGCAGGAATCAATAACGGCTTCCCCATGCCCGGTATGATTTCGAACAAAGCGGGTTGTTGCCCTGCGCACCAGTCTGGGATGAAAAATGGGATAACCCGGCGCGTAATTGAGCCGCTTTCCTCTAAGATAAAGAACCGAAGGCACCATAATCACATCCAGTTCATCGTTACGGGTCATTTCATCTTCAAACCAGTCGTAAAAAGTCTGAGGATAGATTTCATCCGCATCAACAAACAAAATCCAGGGTGTGCTGATCGCGCATTGCCTTATGGCAAAGTTGCGCTGTTCGGCAAAACCCGGCCATGGATTGCTAAAGATGCGGCATCCCCGGTTTTGCGCGAGAGCCAACGTATCATCGGTACTTCCTGAATCGACAATGACAATCGGATAGCGTGCAGGGATAGCCGCAAGACATGCCGGCAGGTTGCTTTGTTCGTTTTTGGTCAAAATTACAATTGTCAGCATAGGATTACTCCTTCACCGCATATAAATTGATGTAAATGCCTAAACCGAAGCGATGCATTAAAGCGGCAAACGGCCTTTGTAGTGAGTTGACCAGACGATCAATATCAGACGCCACCCTTCCCTTCAGCCCCATTCGTTTGGATAATGCATTAAAAGGAATTCGGGTGATTTGCTCGATCTTGACAACCCGGAAGCCATTGCTTTCGACCAGGGCTTTTAAGCCTTTCCCGGAAAAGTAATTCACATGCTCCGGCACCCATAAACAGGCGTTGTCCTTTGTTCCCAGCAGTTTGACTAAAAACGAATGGTAATTGGGCACCGCGCAGGCCAATACGCCTCCCGGCACCATCATCCGGGAGACCTTATTGATCGCTTTATCCGGTTCGAGAAGATGCTCTAATACCTGAGACATCATCACGACGCCAAACTGCCCGGACGCTTCGTAGTTTTCAAACATCACCGGCAACGGGTCATCACCGTTCAAATCCCTGAATACCGCGTTTTCATAAGTGCCGGGATTGATGCTGACGGTGCGGTAACCCAACTGTCTGAGTGCCTGGGTGTAAAAACCGAATCCTGAACCTATATCAAGCGCCTGAACATTTCCCGAATGGTTGAAACTGTCAGCCTGCCGACTCATTCTTGCTGCATCAACGGTGCAGTTAGGAAACTCGGCTTCTCTTGCCAATACGTCTTCAAGCGTAATGGACTGGGTCAAGGCCTGCCCCGAATACTGATAGATGGACTGTAACCATGCCAGGTGCGGAGGCCGATTCAGGAAACCGGTTCCGCAGCAATTACACCGGTAGATATGAAATGCTTCGTGATTGGCGTTTTCCGTATACTGGAAGTTTTTCCTGCGCCAATAGCTGATTTCCTCAGCCTTACAGGCCACACATTCATGCAAAACATCTCCGTACTGTGCTGAAACGGCTGATACAGTCGTCATATTGATCCCCTTGATTCCTCTTAAACGTGTTGACCCAGTAATGAATTAAAAGTCACTATTTGCGTTAAAAGTGGGTGTCGCCCCGGCACGGAATGCCGGGGTCCAGAAGCCATGGACGGCGTTGGACTTTCACATCCTTGTGACCTGGATTTCGGCAATCCATGCCGGAATGACGGCGTTAATGTACTTTCAACTACTCACGCGAACAGTGCTGATTAAAAAACCATGCCGATAAATGCCTCTATAAATTTAGTAACCCATAACTCTTCAATTTTAATGTTGGACAGGCTGGGTCGATTGACAAGTGTCACCTTTTCTACGTTGAAACTTTGCACCCATTCACCGCCTCTTCCACCCGATCTTTGCCATCGCCAGTTTCAAAACCGCCGGTCATCCGCCAGGGTTTGGCGAGCATTGCCAAGACTATCGCTTCAACGCCGAAATAAATGCAATTGGCGAATGCGGCGCCCGGCAAACCGTAATGTATAACCATCAACGGAATACTGACTGCCGCCGTCAAGGCGCCGCATAAGCGTCCGGACAATAACAATCGTGTCTGTTTGTTTGCCAGCAGCGGTTGAGACAACACCATCCCCAAAGCGTGTAACGCGCACCCAACTGCAATAGCGGGTATTAACTCGACTGAAGAATGATAAGATTTGGCAAGCAACCAGGTGGTCACCCAGCCTTTGGACAACAGCAATAAGGTCACGCCGATGATCCCTAATGCGACAACGCACCCTATCCAGATCCATAAAATTCTGAAACCTTCCCTGGCCTGATTCCTGGAACAGTACTGAAAATAAACCGGCTGAAAGATACGTAACAAAACCATCGCGCTGCGATTAAACGCTTCGTTGATGATCATGTAAGTCGCTGCATATAAACCGACTTCCGCCGCCGACAATAAATAACCGATCACATAGCGATCACCCATGCCGTTAACCCAGAATAACAATTCCATGGGAATCAACGGCAACGCATAAGTCCAGATATCGGCTTTGAAATTACGGATCCTGGACGGGCGCATCTGTTTCCTGGTTTTACTGCGATGAACAAATGACCAGACCCGATTGGAAATCAGGCTCGCCAGGATATACCCCAACAATACCCATTCCGGTTTTTGACCACCCCACACGACCAGCGAAATCGCCAACAGAGGGCGTAAAAGACTGTCAGTGGTCTGCCACAAACTTGCGCTGCGTTGTTTGCGGCCTCCGATGAGTAACTGAATCCCTAATTCTCGCCGCACGGTCACGATCAAAAGTAAACCGGCCAGCAGATAAAGAATAAAATCGCTGTGATAAAAATGACGGTAGATTAGGCCTCCAACGAGCAGCAGTGCTACCGCCAAAGCGGTTGATCGGGCCGCATAGCCTGCTACAACCTGGTACAACTCGGCACGTTCCCATTCATTCTGGCATTCAGGCACTATTCTCATGCCCGCGCAAATAAAAGGGTAAGAAAACAAAGCAACACCCAGTGCAACAAAACCATTCAACAAGGCAACCTGTCCGTATATTTCAGGACTTACCAGTTCGGTCAGCATTCGGGTGCCGGCCAGTAAGGCAATTGCCGAAACTATTTGGCCCAAAATGACCCAGAAGGCATCGCCGAATAGTTGTTTTTCTCTTAAAAACCGGAACAGTTTCATTTTCTAAAATACCGTATTATCAGGACGATCTGGGGTAATACGAACCGGAGACAGCCTGCCAAGCCTGAGTTTTCGGCCGGTATCCCGTGCCTAATACCGCTCCCCACAGAAACATCAGCATTGCGTTTTGGGGGAAATATTCCCACATGTTAAAAGTGAGCCCGGCAACAAAAATAAACATCACGACCAGGACTTTATTGGGGTGAACCGATAGCGTTGCCGTTGTCCAAAGAAATGCCAGATAAGCCAGCAGCCCCAGCAATCCGTAACCGTTCAAAAGAAATAGATAAAGGCTGTCGGAATCGAATTGACCATGAAAATGTTCGGCACCAAAAAGAATGTTGATGGTATTGGAACTCAAGCCCAGCCCCCAGCCGAACAATAAATCCGCAGGCCCATGGATTTGCTCCGAAAACACCCGTTGCCAAAGATCGATGCGTCCATCTTGGGTAGGATCGGCATCATCACGACCACTTAGCAAAGGGCTGGACGCCATGATCAGCGCACCCACAGCCAGCAGTGGCGCAGGCATGATCATGGCCCAGCGGTCGCGAGGGCGAAGTGCCGCGTAAATCTGAAAATAGATGACCAGCAAAGAACTGATTAACGCCGTACGTGAACCGCTCAACAAGGCCAAAAATACACTGACCGCCATCCATTTACGCATAGACGGAACCAGAGAAAACAGCAGCGCACAGGTCGCCATGGTTGCGCCAAAAAGATTGGGGCTGACAAAAGTCCCAAACGGGCGCCCGCCCCCCATAATTGACACACCAAATAAAGGCGGCGCCCACAACGCCTGAGCTATCGCCAGGACAGTCTGGAGAACCAGGTAATAACGAAGATAATACGCAAAGCGGTAGATCACGGTTTCACCCGCCCCCAAACGGCTGACCGCAAAACCGATCAAAGCGACAGGCAGGTATTCAAATACTCTCAGTCCGGCCATGGGCACTACCAGCGGCAGGTCCAGATACAGCGCATAAGCCACTTCAAACAAGACATAAGTAATCAGGATTCCCAAAAAAGCAAATACCGATCCCGTCAGAACACCTTTGCGCAACCGGGGTTCAACAAATGCATAGCCGATCAAAACAACCAGCATCAGTTCGCGCAGGATACGCAAACCAAAATCCTGTTCGCCATACACTTCCTTCACCCCATTCCACGCAGACTCGACCTGCGGCAACGAAGCCAGGGTCGATGCGCTGACCAGAGCGAACAAGAGAACCGGTAAATCTTTTTCAAAGCTAATTCTCATCGTTTAGACCTCTGCTATCTCATCGGGATTTTCATCAATCCCTGAAGCCAGCAGAAAATCAGGATCCTTATTCCTGCCGAACCAGTCACCCATCGCCTGATAACTGGCCGTCCAAAGCGGTACGCTTTTAGAATCTTCACCGGCACGGTTATAGGCATAGCCATAATAGGGATAGTATGACGAGCCTTCTTTCAGATCATTGATAATAAATCCGTTCGGTTTGACACCGACCTGCTGGAATCGTCTAAAACTGACTTCCAATTCCTGCGCCGTATAGCGCCCTTCCTTGACGACTAAAAATGTGGCATCGGCGAGCTTGCTGATAATGGCCGCATCGGTAGCCGCCAAAATGGGCGGTGAATCAATTACAATATGGTTGTAAAAGCTTTTCAGCTGATCCAGCGTTTCTTCCAGATTCCCCATCACCAGCAATTCTGCAGGATTCATCACCATACTGCCCCTGGGTATAAAATCCACGCCGACATCCGGTAGGCTGACGATAATGTCGCCCAGTGAAGCCTTGCCGGCCAAAAGATCGGACAATCCCGGTTGGTTTTTTATGGAAAAAGTCTCATGCAAACGGCCGTTACGCATATCGGCGTCAATGATCAACACACGCTTTTTGATACTGGCCAGCAGGGCCGCCAAATTACTGGAGACAAAGGACTTACCCATGCCCGGTGCGGGACTGCCGACCATAATGACTTTGCTTTCACTACTGGCCAGTGTTGCCTCAAGATTGGTCCGAAAACTGCGCAAGGATTCGACAGAAATATCAAGCGGATCCTGGCTGACCAGAATACCGGACTGACGATCCTTGCCCTGACCGATGAGTTTGGCCAGACGGTGTTGCTTCTTGCTGTGCGGAATAGCGGCATATAACGGCAATCCCACCTGATATTCCAACAAAGCCGGATAATTATCGTGGCGTTGCAATGAATAGCGCAAAAACACCAGCGCCGATCCGGCTGTGAATCCCAGTAATCCTGCAATCGCCAGCATCAAACCGGGTTTTGGCCAATACGGTTTTTCAGGGGTCACGGCGTAATCGATGATACGTGAGTTTCCCAAGGAACCTGCCGCCGCTATACGCTGTTCCTGAGCGCTGTTCAACAACGAGGTATAGAGTTCGGTATTGACCTGAACATCCCGCGATAAGCTGACCATGTGTTGCTGAGTGCGCGGTAAATTTTTAATCCGTTTTTCCAGATTGCCCAACTTAGCGTCAATGCGTCTGATCTGGGCCTTCGTAGCAATCATGTCCGGATGAGCTGCTTCCAGATGCTGATTTTGCTGTTCGTACTTTTGTTTAAGCTGAATATTCAGCGTCTCCATCTCGGCGGCCTGTTTCAGCAATATTTCAGCTTCGGCCGGAATATCGACGGCGCCATGCGTTTGCCTGTAGGCGCTCAAACTTTGCTCTGCCTTTTCCAGCCGTTCTTTGACAACCGGCAACTGACTTTCCAGAAATGCCAGCTTTTGACCGGCTTCCGCAGACTCCCAATTGACCGTAGCATTGACATAGAAAGAGGCGATGTCGTTGACGGACTTGGCCAATTGCTCAGGATCCCGGCCCTTCAATTCAACACTGAGAATATCGGTATCTTTGGAAACCTCTCTAACGGTAAAGGCTTTTTGTAATGTTTCGATGGCAGCCAGCGTGGTGGTTCTGCTCAATTCAAAATGGGTGCCGGGATTGGCTTCAAGCTCAATAATCTTGATGACGACAGGCTCAGTCTCTCCGATGTTGATTGAAACAGTATCGCCTATAGATCCATCAACCAGCGCTTCATCCTTCGGACCGAGCAAGCGAAAACGACCTGATTCCAGAGCAACCAGCGTAAACTCTTTATTCAAAAATCGATCAGGCACGGTAAAGGTTGCTATTTTTAACTTTTCACCACCCCAGGCCCAGCGATTGAATCCCCACCATGGCTCGGCAATGCCGTCATCGGCATTATGCACCCTGGCCAATGTCTCACCGATAACCGGAAAGTAAGCAGGAGTATATTCAACCACCAAATTCAAATCATCCACTACCTTACCCAGTACCGATCGTGACCTGAGAATTTCCACTTCGCGCTGCGCTCTGGGACTTTCAGTTTCAGCCGATGCTCCGTTCGTGTCGCTTCGAAGTGGCGCAGCCAATAAAGCCTTGTTTTTGTCAATTCTCAACAAGCCATCGGCTTTATACGTGCGAGGCGCCAAGACTAAATAGATCAGGGTGATCAACAGCACTGAGAATAAAGTCTTGAGAATGGTCTTTTTACCTTCTATCAATAAATCGACATAGTCTCTGATACTGACACCCTGCTCCTCTAATCTGGACGGATTAAGCGGCGGTAATTCCGTGCTTGCTTGATTTTTATGATACATAGTCTTTCATGCCTCACTCGTTTGAAAAGCCGCAACTGGCGAGTCAATCGCTACAGTGCTGACCCTACCGGATACGTACTTTTTGTGATGTCTCATGCCTTTAAATTCCATTAGAGCCCCATCATTGCGGCTTGCGACATGATAGCCGTAAAGGATGACGGTAAAATCTGGTTCAGCACTCTGGACCACTGTGTCACCCCGGCGGTACCTACAAAAACGGTATCATGCGGTTCCAAAGCAAACTGATCGGCAAGAATCAACGCGTCGGGAGATTCGGCATTCAGCTGGAATATTTCAGGATTCATATCTCCTGAACGAATCACGTAAATTTCTTCCGGCCTGGACATATTGAAGTCGACCCCATAGGCTTCTGCCAGCGCTTGTGCCAGGGACATCTTGCCCTTATTGATAGGCAATGCCTGCTGCCTGCCGACTTCGCCCATAACAAAAACCTTGTTATCCTTACTGTCAGGAATATTCAGCACATCACCGGCTTTAAGCAGCAGGTTCTGGGTGGTATTGCCTTGTTCATAAAGCGCCAGCACATTGATTTTGTATAATTTGCCATCTCTGGCCAGCGATACATTGCTCATATCGGCATCTTGGGTCACACCACCGGCCCGGCTGATCGCTTCTGCTACCGTCAATGGCGTTTCAGTTAAAGGCTGAATCCCCGGCATTTTGACTTCACCGACCACAGCAGCACGATGACTCTGGTAAGAAAGCACCCGAACGTCGAGTTTGACTCTCTTAAAATAGTTGGACAGCTCTCTGGTCAGCAGACTTCTGACTTCGCTGACCGTTTTTCCGGCAACCTGAAGTGTGCCGACATAGGGATAATAGAGCTGGCCATCGTCATCAACGACTTTTCCGGCCAATTCGGGAAGTATCTTTTCACCGCCGGGATCATTCAGCTCGGGGTGATCCCAAACGGTAATCAGTAATCTGTCATGCGGACCGATCCGGTAAGTCGCCTGACTGATGTCCACCGGAGGCAGATTATTGACTGCCTGGCGCCTGGAGTTTTCCCTATCTATGATCAAATCTGCGGTAATAGGCACTATCCGGGTTTTTGCCTTGACCATCTGGCCGTCTTTCATAACCGGCACCTCAAGATTCGATAAGTTGTTATCGGCTTGCATTGTCATGCCGGGCGTCAGGGAACAGGCCGGCAGCAGTAAAACCGACATCAATGGAAGTAATCGATTCATGGCAGGATTTCCTTAGTAGGCGTTTTTATTGATAAAACCGGTCAACACGGTGCGCAGAGCGATCTCCAGATCAAACCACACCGACCAATGCTGGATGTAATACAAATCGTGTTCTATGCGCCGGTTCAAATCGGTATCACCGCGCCAGCCATTGACTTGTGCCCAGCCGGTAATACCTGCTTTGACCATATGTTTCTTCATGTAATTTGGTATCTGGTCCTTGAACACTTCGACAAAATCAGGGCGTTCCGGACGAGGCCCTACCAGCGACATATCCCCTCTGAGCACATTGATCAGTTGCGGCAGTTCATCAAGACTGGTTTTTCGCAAGAATCCGCCAAACCGAGTCGCCCGGTTTTCGCCGGGTTTTGCCCAGACCGCGCCGGTTGCTGCTTCTGCATTAACCGGCATAGACCGGAATTTCAACATCGTAAATGAATGATTATTCCAGCCCACCCGTTCCTGCCGATAAAACACAGGGCCTGGTGAACTCAACTTGACGCCGATAGCGATGAATAACAGTAAAGGACTGATCAGCACGAGCAGGATTAATGCCGACAATCTGTCCATGATTTCTTTGACGTAGCGATTAATACCATCGAGGGGCGACACCGAAAAATCCAAAGTCGGAATACCGGCCACCGTGTTTAAACTGAGGAACTTACTGTGCTTGAAAGCAAAACAATCGATCACTAAACGAATACTGACCGGTAAATGTCTCAACTGATATTGCGCTCGTTCGGCAAGTGATTCGCCTGGAAAGGCAATCCAGACTTCGTCAATGGCTTCCCTAATGACAATCGCGTTCAGATCTTGTAATTCACCGAGCCGGAGCAGCGATAAATCGCCCACCGATTGCCTGTTTTCGGACCGGTCATCGACATAACCGACCACTTGTAATCCTGCCCAGGACGAATTATTCAATTGACGGCTGACCGCAACTGCCATCTGATTCAGGCCTACCAGCAAGATGCGACCCTGAGACCAGCCACGAGAGCGTAACCAGTGCAGTAATTGGGAAAGAAGTCCTCTAGCCGTGAGAATAAACAGTAAACCCAGCGACCACCAGGTGATGATCCAGCGATAACTGGAGCCGAACCAAAAATGCAGCCGTATCGACGCCACTATCGTAATCACCGAGACGACGGCAAATATCCAGGCTCTGACGATACGTGCGATTTCTCCGCGCATGACATCATTACGCCAGGGTCGGTAAACCTGGCCAATTTCAAAAAAGATAATGGCCGCCAAAAGCCCTAATGCAATCACAATCCGGTAATCCTGATCGATCACCACTTGCCGTAGCCAAAAATAATGAGACACCCAAGCCGCAACCAGCAGCATCGCCAGATCGACGATACGCAACAAAAGGATTACTGTATGGCCATATTGCTTGAAGAGCCCGTTGAAAATGTTGCTCAAACCGAGTGGCATATTCGTTAAACTCCTATTCTGTCTGTGATCAATGATAAAGAGCTAAAACCCTTCATCGCCAAAGTCATCGCGACCTGCGTATTGCATAAATCGCTTCGATTGAGGGATAGATTACAGAGGCAAGATGAGAGAAAACCTTTAGGTTTGATTAAGATTTGATGAAGATCGGATTAATAGTGCGTGAAAACCCGGCAAGCAATGGTTTGCATAGGATGGGCAAGCAACTTAAGCATCCTGCCCATTCGCAGATGCTTGAACCTGTGGTAAGAGGAATTAAATCCCGATGACTATCTGGTAATAAGGACATTTTTGTTACCCAGCCTGACGGTTATTATGACCGGTTGCAAACTGGCCAACAGTAAGTCTTACGAAAAAAATCGCTACTGAGCGTTGAGAGGACGCTTTAAAAAGCCGTTGAAGACCAGTCCTTCGGTCATGCTCGGATTGTCAAACCATCAGTCACTGGTCCTTCGGAAAACTGTTGAAGAACGGATCGCAATCTTATTACAAGGCAAAATAAGCTTTAACAAAGTAGCGTGACAATAACAAATCAGGGTTAATTATTCAGCAATATCAAACTGGGAATTGCTGTTAATTATTGCGCCTTCCACTTCCTCAAACAATCGCATAGATAACGATCAGGCTCGCTTTCACGAACCAGCATCAGAAAGACATACCAAAGAATCAGACTGACAGTGATCATTTCACCGCCGTCTTCAATAAGGCCTATCAGCAAACCGATGACAGTGCCTAAATTAATCGCGCTATGCACCATATCAATGGCAACTCCAAAAAATATCAAGACCAGAATCAGCAACGCAATGTCTTCTGAAACCTTGCGAAAAGCCCTGGAACCAGTCATATAAGCCCATGAGAGTGGAATAATCAGTATTGCAGCAGCCATCACTGAGACCGCCAATTCACCTAAATCCTGCTGTTGAAGTCCAAGCCGCGGCATAAAATCAAGCTTGCCGGCGATAATGTCTCCTGCTCGCTCATGCACCTGCAAAGCATCGTCAAGAAGAAAGTAGGCAAAAACCACTACCCATGCAAGATACTGCTTTGAAGCCATTTTTGATGAAATAAAGACCAGGGTGATGATAATCCACAGCCATTTGATGTATTGATAAAATTCCGCATAGCTTTGATCCGTCTCCAAACTCAGCAAAGGAACTTTGAGTCCTGGCACGACAATATTAAGACAATGCAACACGACAAAAATGATATCTGCGCTAAGCAGCAATACCAGGAAAAATAAAGCACTCCGTTGGTTAAATGATTCAATACAGATAAGTCGTTCATTATGTTGCGCTTGCATGCTTGCTCCACGTTGTCCAATCGTTCCCATAAAGTATAGCTTTCGCACTTCAAATTTCGGCAGTGTCTAAGGAGGCAACGGGGTGTTCGGCAAAGGCTTTGCCAGCATGGATGCTGGTATAGAGCCTACATGGATGTATTTACGGCGTCCTTTGACGGGCAACCCGGTGCCGAATTTCGATCTACGATGGGTATAACGACCCCCCTATTGGAATTGAAGGTAAGCAGATACACCAAAAAATCATGGCACCTATTCAGAGGAGCAACAAAACAAAGGCAATCCAACCTACGCTGAATAATTACAAATCGTGTAATTATCGAAGCTTAAAACTGTGTCAATCGATCATAGTCCGAGCGCGTCAGCACATAAACCGGGCTGGAAGAAATCGGTATGTCGGCAAGGCCTGAGGCATTAACTGTTAATGCCTGCTGCCTGCCAACCACATCCACCAGTACCCAGGATTTAGCTTCATCGAGCGGCAGTTGCCAAGTAGAAGAGACTTCATCGGCACGCCAAATCATGAAGGTTTCGCCAAAATAAGCCGCCTGAATGTGGTCGTCTTTAGTGTCTATCGCTGTATAGGATAAACCGTCGATTAAAGCACCGGCCGTATATAAAGCCGCCTCGCCCGGTTTATGTCCCATCGAATAATCCCAGATTCGGCCATAAGCCAGATCGTATTCGTGACCGATGCAAAAAGCCAAACCCAGGTAATTGCTGCGACTGTTGACCCAGGCGATCATTTTTGCAACCTGCTCTGCCTGCCAGCGCCGTCCGGTTGATCCATGCATGGCCTTCGCACCGGTTTCTCCCAGCCAGAAAGGCAAGCGGTTCTTGCTGCCCAGATCGGCATAAGCAGCAAGAACGCCTGACTCGTCTTCCACGTCACTATTGCCAATGGGCCCTTCAAAACGTGGCGCATTTTGAGGATAAGCATGAATATCCCAAGCGTCTTGATATTGATCCAACCCTAACTGCAAAACTTGCCTGAACCACTGCCCAGCACCTTCCTTATCGCCAGGCCTGACCAAACTACCGCCGACGTAATGGGCATCACTGCGCCGCTGATGAGCCTGTTCATATTCTCGCTTGGCTCGTTCCACCCAATGAGCAGGGTCACGCAACTTTTGCCATTCAGGTTCTAGTCGAATATCGATCTCGTTGGTCGATTTGAAAAACCGCGTAAAGGCTCCCGCCTGATTAATGAAATTTTTAGCTTCTTCAGGATGATCATTAAGCCATGGGCTATCGCCCGAAGAATCGGCAAACAAGACCAGGCCGCGTTGTTTGGCATCTTCCCACTGATCTTTATACTTCGTATCAAAACCCGGATAACTGCCGACACTCTTAAAGATACCCATCCGTTCCAGCCATGAAAAATAGCCGCCTTGCTGCATAAAGCTCTTATCGCCGTCAGCCAAGGCATAATAATTGTTGTTCCATAACTTTTTCCTTTCCAATCTCAGTTTCTGAGCGGCGTTGCCACGCACGACTGAAAACCCATCGGCGGGATAATTCATGATCAAGCGGCCATCTGGCGTATGTAACGATGAATAAACGGCATAGTAACCGGGGTGTTCAAGCTTGCCGAAATCAACTTCAATTTGCCCCGGAAACAAACCTTCAACTTCCCGAACGGCAACATCGTTTCCGCTGTAGTCGACCAAGCGCAAACGCAACTGTGCCTTGAATCTAGGTAGCGGCACAGGCAAGCTGGTTTCCTCCAAAATAGGATGCCACCGCATGTCTACGCGCAGTTTGATCATCTCGCCCGGATGGGGCAGATTTGCAGGCGCTTCTACAAAGATTAGCGGGCGCAGCCTTGTAGCGATTTTATTTAACTCGAGATCAGCGTTGGGATCAGTCAGTTGTGTCAGCATATTGTTTATAGGTCTGCCGCTCTGATCGGTGAATAAAGCAGCGAAATTAAAGCGTTGACCTTGTTCATGCTGCATCACCATTTTTATCAGTAAACTATGCCATCCCTGGGGCAAATGCAGTTCAGCAACTTGGGATGAACCGGACTGGACCTTCGAAACCCCCGACGGGGTATCGAGATCACCAGTAAAATTGAACGGTTTTCCGTCCAGCCAGCCCTGGCTGACAATGCCCGATTGTTTCAAGTGCAGCAACGTTGTTGTGGCCTTGTCGGCATGCAGATACAGCTGGGCATAGCCGCTGCCGCGAGACCAAAGGTAGGAATGTCCGGTTAAAGTCTCGATATCTGCAACACCACCGGCTTGCGTCCGGGCAATGCGCCAAGCCTTCATTTCTCCGCCCATCATTTGCAGACTTAGATAGGGTTGATCCGGATTAGGGCGTAGCACGGTTTCGTTATCTATTCCAAAATTTGAAACACCCGCAAGACCCGCCTGTAAACCGCCAACCAACCAGGCAACCGGCGCGCCCTCGCTAAGCGTTGACGCTGCTGATTGTTTGAGCTTTATTGGCGATGGCAAAATGCCAGAATTAGCCGGATCAGTAAGAAAATGCGCCACGTCCGCTTCATTTTCAGGCTGGGTCAGAACACCCAAAATGCTGTAATGATCATCCGTCATTACCGCTGCAGGCAAAGAGGAAAGATTCAGGCTTTGAGCCATGATTTCGGCAGATTGTCCCGATAGATAGGTTACTGCAAGATTTTTATAGCTTTGACGGACACCCCAGGCAACCAAACCGCTAAACAAAACGTCATTCTCATTGTCCTTACCGTCAAGCACATAAAGGCGTTGCGGAGCATCCGGAACGGCCTGAATCAATGCCAGGAAACGATGTCTGGCCTGGGCCTGATCTGTATCCATCCAATCATCCAACTGCGATTTCTTCTGGAGCAGGAATGCGTCAAAAACTTTAGCGACATCGGCCTTACCACTATTTCTGATCTCCAGCCAGCGATCACCCGGAAACAAGTTGAATCCGCCATTGGCCTTTATCCACTGGTATTCCCAAGGCGTAGTGTTGATCAACACAAAATCGCCGCGCATGGACAGATCATCGGGCTTGGGTCCGGCCTTAATCGTGAATTTTTGACTGACCTGAGACACTTCTCCACCCGTTTTGTAACGCGCAAAGAATTGATAAAGCCCCGGCATAACGGCGGGTGTGAGTTCGAAACGAAAATCTGCATTCCAGGTTCCAAAGCCCTGATGAAATACCTGAACTTCATCCCTTTCGGTCAGCAGTGACTCCGTTCCTGGACCTTTGGCGGCCGTCCCTGTCTGAACCTGCACTGCAGGGTCCTTTTCCATGGACGCAAAAAAGGGTGCGCTGCCTAATTCCAGTAAAACCAGAGGATTGTCAGTTGATCCCTGAATCGGCAGAACAGGACTGAGCAAGAAGGCATCGAAGACTTTGGCATCATGACCCGCGCCGCTATTACGCACCTCAATGACGGTATCATCCGCTTTGAAAATTATCGGCTCATCGGCACTGAGCCAAGCATAATCCCAACCTTTTGGTTTTATCGTTACTACCGAGCGCTTCTCCAACCTTTTCGATTCGGGCCCCGCCCAAATTTCAAAACTCTGCACGCAGACATCCGGTTCTCCCCCCTGCTTCCAACGCGCTTTAAAACGGTGAGGTTTGGTTAATAAGCCGGGATTAATGTTAAAACGAAAACCGACCGTCCAATGTCCAAACCCGGAATGCAAAGAGCTAATCTCATCCTTTCCTTCCTGAATCGATGTGGTTTCGTCATGGTTTGAAACCTGCCCGTTAAACACAATTCTGGAATGATCGTGAACAGCAGGCAATGAAGACTCCTTGCCCAACTCAAGAAGAATTTCAGGATTGTGCGCTGTATCTGGGACCGGTAATTGTGTAAATCCGTCAGAGCCTGAAACCGATAAAATCACTAATGCCAGCCAAAATGTTTTTTCAAGGAAAGGAAAAAGGGTCGAAAAGTTCATCAAACAACTTGCCTTTCATGTCGTTGCGGTTGAGATTACTCTACCGAAGCAATATGAAAATAAACCGGGTAGTTTGATTAGGATTAAATTAAGATCGAAGCCTAAATGCTGTTGACAAGCCCCCATGAAAGGGATTCTCTCGTTCCTAGAATGGCTTTCCCCTGCCCAAAATGTCGCTGGAATATCAAACTGGAAATTGCTGGAATATCACACTCACTGCAGACAAACCAGTGGTTGAAGTTATAAAATTCGCGCTCCTTAGTGTACTATTCAGAGTTAGTTGCATATTTTGCTTTTTAGGTATCCCGGTGTAAATTTCAATAATTGCGTTTTGTTTCATTTAGCCCGCCCTTCATTTTCCTATCCAAACTGAAATCAATGAAAGGACAAAAGACTGCCTTTTTTCTGAAATTGTTCAGAAACCCTGATTTTTCGATGCCTTGGAGAGGAATCACACCCCCCTCCATGCGTATTTATTTCACCCGTTTATTATCGTTAAAATCACTCATTATCCTGGGCTTTGTAATTGCCGTGATGCCGCATTTTTTAGGCGTAATGTATGCCTCTTTTGCGATGCGCGAAACGGCCGGATTAGGCAGAACCTTGAACTTTCAGGTCTTTGAACAAACCAAGACGATTCGTCAGGTTTTACAAAAGGCGTCCGATATCGAACGCAAAGCCAGGCTTTTTGTGTTGTTGTCAGATCCTGCACTACGTCAACCTTATGAACGGCAATCGTATGAATCCGTGAGAGGCGCATTTAAACAGGCCTTGGATGAATTGTTAAAACTTCATGTCGATAATAAAATTGCTCTGCTGGTCAATGAATTATCGGAAAAGGAAAACCTGATTTACCAGCAAATTATCGGCTCGACGGATAATACGACCATCTCTATGCCCATCGATAAGGCCTTTCAGGGATTACGAGAATCCTCCAATAATCTTTCCCGTCAATTCGAGCAGCATGTTGAGCATGAATTTAATGAATTACGCAGGCAGTCGGAGTCCTTGGAGCAAGGACTGCTGGTCAAAGGTACCATTCTGTTGATCATCTCGATTATCTTCATAGTGGCCTTATTGATTACGCTTTCACGCTCAATGCGGCAATTGGATGCATCGATTCGCCGCCTCGGTTCCGGCGACCTCGCCGAACCGATAGCAGTCACAGGCCCTGCCGATCTTCGCTATTTAGGCGATAGACTTGAGTGGTTAAGAACACATTTAATGACGCTGGAGGTTTCAAAACAGCAATTCATGAACAATGTTGCCAAAGAGATTGAGCTGCCGCTGAAACAGATCAGGGAAAGCGCACAACGGGTTGCAAACGAAGCCGAACAGGACCCCCTAGCACCGCGTCAAGACATTGCAAAAAACCTCTGTGCCAACATCGAAAAGCTCAAATCTGTATCTAAAGAGTTGATCCGATACAGTCAGATCAACTCCCAACCGGCAATGAAACTTAAAGAACACATCAACATGAAAGATCTGCTTGAGTCGGTGATCGATCAATTTCATAGCGATCTGGAGGCTAAATCCATCAGCCTGAAACAGTTGGTCCGACCGGTCCGCATTTCCGGAATTGACGAGCAATTGCGCAGCATTATCGAGCAGTTGCTTGCCAATGCCGTCAAGTATTCACCCACGAACGGCGAAATTCGCATTATGCTCCGCGACTCGGGAACACAGATGGAATTGGAAATTGAAGATGAAGGACCGGGGATTGACCCTGACGAACGCGAGCATGTCTTTGAACCTTTTTACCGCGGCAAAACCGCTGAAAACACTGACGGTGCAGAAGGATCAGGACTGGGTTTGGCTATCGTCAGAGAATATGTTGCCAACCACCAGGGCAAAGTTGATATTATCGATTCACGGCAAGACCAGCATGGCGCCCGTTTCAGGGTTCAAATACCGCTGACCGAAGAAGTCTGATGATCATGGAATTACCTTTACTATGTTTTTAAATACTCTACGACGCATAGCGTTAACGCTTACTCTAGCCTTGATAACCGGTTGTACACAAACCCATTCCAGCTATTGGCAGAACCGGTTTCCAACCCATTTCAATAATGACCCTTACACTCAAATAGACGTTGATGAACTGCTGAGTTTTGGTGCAAACATGGCCAATGTGCCGGCCGCATCACGCGCTGAACTGTGTAAATCGTTACTGATGCGTCAAAAAAGTTCACAGGATGCCGGCATTCAATTGCATCTTATGGTTGGCCGTCTGCTTTCCGACAGCTGCGGCTCGATTCCCAGCATTCTGGAAGGAATAAGGGCTATCCCTACGGATTACCTGTCCGACACACGATTGCAAAGGTTGGTTTCCATTAATACGGAAGCGTTAAAACGCATGGATTATAGCCCTGGAAAGCGCAGCAGTATTGAGCGCAGTTCCCAAAAAGCTAAACCGCTTATCAAATCGAAAGACGCCAACGAAACAAAGCCGATGAATCAGGATGAAAATCGTCTTTTGCGTGAAAAGCTGGAAGCCATCAGATCCATGGAAAAGCAACTGGATGAAAGCGGCGACGGAAGTCAATAGCCCATGTTTCGCTTCAGGCTGGCATTAGTCATCGTTTTTTCGTTCAGTTTTGTATTATTTCTAGGCGTTGCGCTTTATTGGGGTTCCAATCAGGTTGCCCTGTATTTTCAGCGTAGCCAAAGTGCTTACGACACGTTCGACCACTATGAGCGCTTGTCGCTGGAAGCCTATCGTTATTTCAAACATCGCATGGACCGGCTGATTATTGACAGCCCGATTACCGAAGTTGGCTTGGAACTATCCAAAGATCGCCTCTACGATGCCATGGATGAGTTGAGAACGGTTGTGGTCAACACGCCCTCTGCGGGTAACCCCAGCGACAAATGGCTTGATAAATCGGCCGAACTGGAAAGAGTGGCGCGCTTCACCGCTTTTCTGGAAACCAGCGAATACCAGTTTGACGAAGTCGAACGCGTCCATCAGGAAGGCAAACACGACCTTGCGCTGCAAATGCTGTCGAAATTCTCCGCAGAAGAAATCGACGGAAAGTTCCAGCCGCTGATTGATGCCGCCATCAACGCCGAACGAGAAAGAGCCGCCAAAGCCAAGCAGGAACTGGAGGCTTTGGTGGCACAATCGCATTGGATAGCCATTGGAGTTTCATCACTGGCCGCGCTGTTTAGTCTCACTTCCGGCGTGTTGCTGCTCCGAGGGGTCAAGAAACCCATAGAAGCCTTGATGAAAGGAACCGACGAGATAGCGGCCGGCAATCTGGTTTACCGTATTAATCTGGATTCAAATGATGAATTTTCTTTTCTCGCGGCTCACTTTAACCAAATGGCGCAGGAATTTGGAATGCAGCAACAAAAACTTCGAGAGGGTCGTGCCTTGCTGGAAAAAAAGGTGGCTGAGCGAACATTTGAACTGCATCAGTTGAATGAAGAATTAAAGCATATGGATATTGCGCGGCGTGAGCTTTTAGCCGATATCAGCCATGAACTGCGCACACCGATTACAGTGATTCGTGGGGAGGCCGAGGTAACTCTGCGCGGTCACGAACGCGATGCCGATGATTATAAGGATGCTTTGCAACGTATCGTTGAGCTCGCCATGCAACTGGGTAAATATGTCAATGACTTGCTGTTTCTTGCCCGCGCCGATACCGCCAACCTGCAATTTGAATGGGATTACCTGAATCTGACTGATTTGATAGCAAGTACTGTTGAGGACTTTCAGGTAATGGCTCAGGAAAATTCGATTACTGTTTCGCTAATGGCTCCGGACGAACCTCTTTGGGTCAGAGGCGACAAACAACGACTTAGACAGGTGTTGTTTATTCTGGGCGACAACGCCTGCCAATATTCGAAACCCGGCGGACATATTGAGGTTACTTTATGGGCAGACGCAAACGAAGCCAACTTCAGCCTCAGCGATCAGGGAATAGGTATACCGGCGGAAGATTTGGAGCGTATTTTCGACCGTAAATTTCGTAGCAAGAATGCCCTCAAATCAAGAGATGATGGCTCCGGATTGGGTTTGCCCATGGCCAGATCGATCTTAAAAGCACATGGCGGACACATCAGCGTGTCCAGCACCGAAAATTCAGGCTCGCTATTTACGGCTTCACTTCCACTGGTTTCTATAGAACAGGATACATTTTCAAATGAACGAGCGATATCTTAATTCCGGCAAGGCTTTGGATAGCGGATACAAGCATATCTTGCTGGTTGAAGACGATAAACGGATTGTCGATTTTGTGCAGCGAGGCCTAAAGGCTGAAGGCTATACCGTTGAAGTGGCCGATTGCGGCCAGGATGCCATAGTCATGGGCACAGAAGGTAAATTTCAGTTGATCATTCTGGATCTGGGCTTACCCGATCTGAATGGCCGGGAAGTGTGCGAGCGTTTGCGCAACAAAGGTACTGACACACCCATTCTGATGTTGACAGCCAGAGACACGGTGCAGGACAAAGTGTCGGGGCTTCGCTCCGGCGCTGATGACTACATGACCAAACCTTTCGCGTTTGAAGAACTACTCGCCAGAATCGAGGCGCTATTGCGACGCCGCGGCGGTGGAATACAAGCGGAAGCCAAGGAATTGCAACTTGCTGATCTGGTATTGAACCAGGAAACCCATGAAGTGAAACGCGCCGAGGTATTGATAGAACTGACTCCGAAAGAATTTGCCTTGCTGGAATGCTTTATGCGGATGCAGGGCAAGGTGTTGAGCCGGACCCGGATTCTGGAACAGGTTTGGGGCTACAGTGCAGATCCGTTAACGAACGTGGTGGATGTTTATATACGCCAGTTACGGCGCAAAATAGATGACGGCCATGATCAGAAACTTCTCCAGACTGTGCGCGGGTACGGTTACAAAATGGACGCTACATAAAAATGGTATGCCTTAACTTATCTTTAATAGCCCAATTTAAAAACTTTTAAATTTCAATTAATTAGTGCCTGAAAGAAAACTCGATTTTTTATAATTTCGCCGCTGCTTTGATGACGATTTTCCGGGATTTTTGCCTTCAGATCGAACGATCAGACACTCTGATTGCGCCTAATATTCCTATTTGCGCCAATTTCAGGGCATACCTTTCCTTGGTACACCCTTCATTTGTTATCTCTCGACCTGACGTTTAGGCGGCTTTTTGGTAAGGTCCTCGTCGTCGATTCGCTTGTTGTTGTGCTTGTTCGCGGAGAACGGCACCCAGCCGTTGGATGTTGCGCGCCGCAATGGCGAGGGCAACATAACGCTTGAAACCGTCGATACCGTGATCAGGGCATTGATCCAGGCGTTGAACGCCCAAAGCATTTATGGCCGATTCCAGGGCGGAGTGCTGTCGGCGCAGACGGATGAACTCCGGGGCCGATGCGTGGGCTTTATCGGCTTCAGACCGTCGGCCTTTCTTGGGCAGCACTAAAGTCTTCAGCAGTTCTTTAATCGGCATACCTTCTCATGACTGTATCGCGTAGGTCATATCAAGGTTGTCACCTAAAGCTTTCCAAGACTGCTTTATCAGCTGGACACAAAGCGTGAACACGCAAACAGAGAGTGAACTGATCACTGTGGATGGCAAAACAGCGAGGGGATCGCGAGATCGAAAAAACAGCAAAAACCCGTTGTTCCCGTTCGATCGGACTTAAAATTCAAGCATATTTAAAATCGTATTTATATATATTTTCGACCTCGAAATCAGGATACAGCGTTATCAATGGGTTGATCGAGCCATCCGATAATCCGTACACCCACCCATGTAAAATGGGACGCTTATGTTCGTGCCAGGATTTTTGCACTATCGAGGTGTAAGCCAGCGTATTGATTTGTTCAATGATATTTAACTCCACCAGTCTGTTAACTCGCTGTTCTTCAGTCGGCAACGCATCAACTTCATTTTTATGCAGACGATAAATATCCTTAATATGGAGCAACCATTTATTAGTAATCATTAAATCAGGGTGTTGTTTATTTAAAGCCGCTTTAATACCACCGCAATTATAATGACCGCAAACGATAATATGCTTTACTTCCAGTACATTAACCGCATACTGCAAAACGCTGAGACAATTAAAATCGGTAGAAATCATCTGATTGGCTATGTTCCTATGAATAAACATCTCACCAGGTGCTGCTTTTACAATGATTTCAGCTGGAACTCGACTATCGGAACACCCAATCCATAAAAATTCCGGCTTTTGTTCTTTGGCTAAGTTTTTAAAATAATCAGGATTTTCTGTCTTGACTTCCGTAGCCCAAGCTTTATTTCCTGACAGGAGTTTTTCAAACGATTTCATAATGGCTCCTTCTTGCTAAGCCTTAAAAATACAAAGGATTCAGACACGTTTTTTAAGTTGGACCTATCAATCCGATGTTATGAATCACTATTCAAACAAAGCCATTGATCACACTATTAACTAAAAATTAGTTTTTAATCGATACTTTATTTGAGGGCCATTGTATTTACGAAACCTTACACGAACCTTTCCATTACGTGTTATTTGAAAATAGGGCGCTAAATATACGGAGCAATGCCATTAAGTTAAGCTCATTTTTTAGGAGCGGGGCCTACCCGCGGCCTAAGATGGTTTAATCGCGGGCATGGCCCGCTCCTACAATAGGGCTTACCGATTCATTATGATGGCCTTGACTTAACGGCATTGGTTAATAGCCATTCCCAGTTTGTACTTTTTAAACTGACTGAGTCTTGTGAGGAAAACCGCCGCCCCATCCATCGAGGATTGACGGCAAAGATCCCGCTGCCGACATTCCTGCAAAATTGAATCCTTCCCGTTTTTGTCATCGAAGAGGGGCTTGCCGGGATGGTTAGTACTAAAAAAACGAGAAGAAATACCGAGAAGCCCGTTTTTTAAAGACAAAAAGTGAATAGCTCACATTTTTTCTTCAAAATCCGGGTTAACCTGTGATCCTATCTTCAATCCAGTAAGGATGTGTTATGAAAAAGATCACCCAATACAACTATTGCTCCAGATGCGGAGACGATCTTGATACAGAAGAGGAAATTGAAATTAAGGCTAATCCGGTTTGCCTGTGGTGCCAGCATATGCAAGCAGAAGCCTACGAAATGAACTGGCAAAGTCGGCAAACCAACGCCATTAACCTGAAAATCTACAATAAGCAAGTCGACTAAATCGAACAAATACTGAAGTAATAAACCCTAAATCATTCTTTGTCTTACCACTTCATAGAGAAACACGCCGGTCGCTACCGAAAGATTCAAACTTTCAATCTTGCCCAACATGGGCAGCTTGACCAGCATGTCGCATTCTTCCCGGGTCAAACGTCTAAGTCCTTTACCTTCAGCACCAATGACCAAGGCCATGGGGACTTTTAAATCAGCCTGATAAATCGTTTGATCACCGTCCCCAGCCGCCCCCAAAATCCAAAGCCCTTGATCTTTAAGCCAGCGAAGTGTTCTGGCCAGATTGGTAATTTGATAAACAGGAACCGTTTCAGCCGCACCACTGGCCACTTTACAAACAGTGGGAGTAATTCCAGTTGCGTTATCTTTGGTGATAATGACGCCATTCACACCTGTAGCATCGGCCGTGCGTAAGCAAGCACCCAGATTATGCGGGTCCTGAACATTATCCAGCACCAAAAAAAGAGGCGGCGTTGTTATATTCAGGACATCGGTTTTCAATTGATCTTCTGATCTAGCAGCGGGCATTTCTATTTCTATCACAATGCCCTGATGATTAGGGCCGCCCGCTAATCGATCCAGTTTTTTACGATCCGCTTTTTCGGTATTTAAGCCTAAGTCGCTCACTTGCTTGATGATTTCAGATAAACGTTTATCCTGGCGGTGACCATCGACCCACACCTGTAAAATATTTTCCGCTGAATAATCAAGAGCCGCTTGAGCCGAATGGAGCCCGTATATTTTTGTTAATTTCACTTGGAGCGCCGTTTCCTTTTGTTTTTAATCGCTGTTCCGGTTTTTTTAAAAAGCTCGAAATCAATTTTCTTTTCGTCCAGATCGACTCTGACAACTTTGACCTGCACAGAATCACCCAGCCGGTAACGCATGCCGGTTCGTTCGCCTATCAATTGATGACTGGAAGGGTCGAATTTGAAAAAATCCTGCGCCAGATTGGATACATGAACCAAGCCCTCGACATAGATATCAACCAATTCAACAAAAAACCCGAATGAAGTTACGGCCGATATGATGCCCGGAAACACGTCACCGACTTTATCCATCATGTATTCGCATTTCAGCCAATTGACCACGTCTCGAGTCGCTTCATCGGCCCTGCGTTCGCACGATGAACAGTGCTCACCCAACGCAACCATGTCCGAAATGCCATAGAAAAAACTTTCAGGCGGTTTATTCTGCAACGCATGTTTGATCGCTCGGTGAACCAACAGATCGGGATAACGGCGTATGGGCGAAGTAAAATGCGCATACGCATCCAGGGCCAAACCGAAATGACCTTTAATTTCAGGACTGTAAACGGCTTGTGACATGGAGCGAAGCAGAACGGTCTGGATTAAATGCGCATCCGGCCTGTCTTTGACAGACTCCAGCAATTTCATGTAATCCAAAGGTGTCGGTTGCGCTTCTCCAGACAGGTGAAGCCCCAATTCTCCCAGAAAAGTTTTGAGTGCCAGTAACTTTTCAGGACCCGGTCCTTCATGAATTCTCAGTAATTTGGGGATCTTTTTTCTGTTTAAAAACCGCGCCGCAGCCATGTTCGCGGTTATCATGAACTCCTCAATCAGCTTATGCGCATCATTTCGGACGACTGGAACGATTTTTTCAATTTTTCTCTCAGCGCCAAACAGGATTCTTGTTTCCTGGGTGTCAAAATCCATTGCCCCCCTCTCCTCTCTTCTTTGACGCATTGCCTTAAAGAGTGAGTAGGTTTCATTGAGATGTGGCACCAGCTGTTTATATTTCTTCTTCAGCGCCTGATTATCTTCAACGAGAATTTGAGCCACTTCGGTATAGGTTAATCTGGCATGAGAACGCATGACCGCCTCATAAAAACTGGATCTCAACACATCACCTTCAGTGTTGATAACCAACTCACAGACCATACACAGGCGGTCAACATCAGGATTAAGAGAACATAAGCCGTTAGATAATATCTCCGGCAGCATGGGAATCACTTTTTCAGGGAAATAAACCGACGTACTACGGTTTTTTGCTTCCTGATCCAATTCACTGTTGATTTGGACGTAGTAAGAAACATCGGCAATAGCGACCCAGAGTTTCCAGCCGTTTTTGGTTTTGCGGACAAACACAGCATCATCAAAATCTCTGGCATCTTCGCCATCGATAGTGACCAAAGGCAAGGCTCTCAGATCGACTCGATTGGCTTTGGCCGACTCAGGCACCTGGTCGCTGAGCGACTCGATTTCTTTTAGCAAAGCATCCGGCCAGAGATACGGTAATTCATGGGAACGCACCGCCATCTCGATTTCCATACCCGGCGCCAAATGACGCCCCAGAATTTCAACCACTTTTCCAATGGGCTGACGGCTTCTTGATGGTTGCTCAATAATATCAACAACAACGATCTGACCTTTCTCGGCAGCCCCGATATCGGTGTGTGGGATCAACACATCCTGTGCGATATTTTTATTTTCTGGAACCACATAGCTGACGCCGCGTTCATGAAAAAAGCGGCCTACGACCTGCTTGGTGTTTCTTTCAAGCACTTCTACCAGAGTACCTTCTTTTCGGCCCTTTCTGTCAACACCGGAAACTCTGACCAAGGCTCTGTCATTATGCATTAATGACCGCATCTCTCGTGGTGATAAAAATAAATCGGGCGAACCATCATCCGGTCTTAAAAAACCGAAGCCATCGGAGTGGCCCAGGATGCGTCCGGCTATTAAATCTTTTCCATCGACCAGAAAATATTTTTGCCGCCGGTTAAACATAAGCTGGCCATCGCGCTCCATCGCTCGAAGTCTTCGGCGAAGAGCCTCAACCTGCTCCTCATCGGCGAGATCGAATTCCCCGGATATTTCTTCGCGCGATAAGGGCTTGCCAATCGTTCCGATTAACTCGAGTATCAGCTCACGACTGGGTATTGGATTTTCATACTTGGCTGCTTCTCTAGCCGCGTACGGGTCTTTGGACGCTTTAAACGTAGTTTTTTTATTTTTGGACTTCAATGTCATGTGTTCCTAAAGATTCATGATTAAAAAAGAAAGTAACTTGATTGACCGCCATTTTAACAATCTCATGGCAATAATAAAAATGAAATGACGCCTGCTACACTTGACAATTAAGAACGTTATCCGTATATTGCGCGCTCACTTCGCTGATACAGCAATCCTCTTGCCGAGGTGGTGAAATTGGTAGACACGCTAGCTTCAGGTGCTAGTGCTCGTAAGGGCGTGGAGGTTCAAGTCCTCTCCTCGGCACCATTAACAAAACACATCAGATTTACATTCCTATAACTGCTTTTTACTGCGTGATTTATCTGGAAAATATCAGCTGTTTTTTAATGATTGATCCCTCATCCCTTTTCAAAGCCTGAACATCTATTTATTTTTTTGAAGTTTATCACGAAATTCATCCCTTTTATCCAGAAATTTTACGCCTAAGCCGCTTGAATAAATCGTAAAATATTCCTTATGTCATTGTTTGAAATATCTTTTTGTTATTTTTAACAAATCTCCGTATTACCCGCGCCCGAATTCAACAAATATACGATGATCAGCAGATTGACCAAAAGCACTGATTACGTGATTTAAGATCCAAACCGGACTCTTTTTTTTTGATCGAAATTTGATGTCGATTTTATGGCAATACAAGACTGGATCAAACACACTTAAAACGAAATATTGATAAATTCCCCATTAGATATGCCTTTCGCACTTCAAATTTCGTCAGTGCCTAAGGAGGTAGCGAGGTGTTCGGCAAAGGCTATGCCTGAATGGATGCTGGCATTGAGCCTACATGGATGTATTTACGGCATTCTTTGAAGAGCACTCCGATGCCAAATTTCGATCTACGATTGGTATACAACGAGTGATTAAATTCGGAATTGATCTTTCCGGAATAATGATAAAGAAACAATCAGGCAAAATAATGAGAGATTTTGACTGGCAACTCACCTTGCCAAAATCTATGAAACTGAGCTCGTCATTACCATTGTGTGACACAAAATGAACAGTCTAAGCCGGACTATCGGCTTGCCGCACTTGATAAGCGACTATGACAGCCTGAACCGCAACCGGGCTAAACCACCGAAAACGGTTAACAAATTTACAAAAAAATGCTCCAGCTGTGCGATGGCCAAAACGCAGCCGATGGCCTGCATACTCATGTGCGAAGTTTTTGCAATGAGCCAATGCATTAACAGCTTAATGGAACTGACTGCGATACCGGCCATTTCAAAGATGCAACTTAAGCCGATATTGCAGATTTATAATCAGCTCACGCCAATCCTGGCCAATAATGCAGATGAGCCATTCTTTAAAAAATCCTCCGATGAACTGAACGAACTCACCCAATGCATTGAGGAGCGAGCCCTCAGACTTGTCCAAACAAATGCACAACTCATTCATGAAAATAAAAAAACGGGTGATCATGAAGCGCGGTTGACAGCATTATTTGAAAACATGAGCAACGGCATTGCTGTGTATCGCTTCATCGACGATGCCAATGATTTTATCATTACCGACTTAAACAAGGCCGCCGAACGCATCGAAAACATTAACCGTAAAGAGGTTATTGGACAAAAACTATCATCGGTTTTCCCCTTCTCCGCCCAAGCAGGACTTCATGATGTGCTGAAGCGTGTTTCAGAAACAGGTCTGACCGAAACGCATACGATGGCCATTCAAACTGAAAATCACATTTCACAGTGGCGTGAAAATTATGTCTGTAAATTACCCAATGGTGAAGTTGCAGTCGTTTTCAACGATGTGACCCATCGCAAAAATGCCGAGATGACGCTTCAACTGACGCAATTTTCAGTCAATCATTGTGCCGATTCTTTATATTGGATCAGTGCTGATGGTCATATCAAATATGTGAATGACAGCTCTTGTAAGTTTTTAGGTTATAGCCGTGAAAAGCTGCTAACCCTCACAGTGGCAGATATCGACGCGCTCTATTCTGCCGAAAGCTGGGTTTTTCATTGGCAGACACTCAAGGAAAAGGGCGCTATTAATCTTGAAACCATTTACCGGACTCAGCAAGGAAAACAAATTTCGGTAGATATATCTGCCAATTATCTCTTGTTTGAAGGTGAGGAATATTACTGCGGATTTGTACGAGACATCAGCGAACGCAAAGCCTTACAAACCGAACTGGAACGCCAGGCACAACTGGACTATTTAACAGGCATAGCCAATCGCCGTTATTTTATGGCACAGGCAGAAATGGAATTGGCAAGAACCGCAAGATACGGCGGCGCCTTATCCGTATTCATGCTGGATATCGATCATTTCAAACAGGTTAATGACAATCATGGGCATACCGCTGGCGACCGCGTACTGGAAAGAGTCGGCGGTATATTTGCGGATTTCCTGCGTGAAACTGATATACCCGGGAGATTGGGGGGCGAGGAGTTTGCCGTCTTGTTGCCGGAAACAGGCTTAGAGAAAGCCGTTGAGGTTGCCGAACGGCTTAGAAGCTACATTGCTGAAAGCCCGATATTTTTTGAATCGGGAGCATTACCCTTGTCTATTAGTGTTTCTATCGGGGTTACCACACTACAAGATCACAATGGGAATATTAACGACTTGCTAAATCGGGCTGATCAAGCGCTCTACCGGGCAAAATCAGCAGGCCGTAATCGGGTATGCAAGTAGGGCGTCAGATACGACTCCCGCCAAGCGTTCTTACAGCACCCTTAGGCTCTTGCCTGCGAAACCAAGTATGACCGGTTGAACGGAGGCAGTCAGTCAGTGAGTGCTTTTCCCATTCAAATGCTTATGCGCACAATTCATGCTCGTGTGCTTCTTCATGATGATCTATATTAAGCTTATAGCCAAAACCTTTAACCGTTATAATCCATTGCGGGTTATTAGTATCTATTTCAATTTTCTTTCTTAACAAGTACATATATTGATAGAGATCAGATTTGGTTGCACGGTTATTTTCAGGCCAAAGATGATCTATTATTTCATCCGCCATAAATGTTCTATCAACATCGGTTGCCAACAACTCAAACAATTCAAATTCCTTGCGCGTTAAATCAATTTTATGCCCTTTTAAATAAACACATTTGTTGCGATAGTCAATTTCAAATTCATTATATTTGTGTTTTATGACATGATAAGAATTAACCGAACTTGAATTATTATATTTTGAAAATCCATTATCCTGATTAAAATTCATATTCCGTCTTTCTATATAGGAGCGTCTTTCTCTATGCCTTCTTTCTTGTTCCTCTGCACTTTCATTCAAAATTAAATCCTTAAAACATTTGTCAATATCAATGATGTCGAATGGATCATCAATTATTTTGTCGAACCACTTTGTTAGACCCGATATCACACCCGAAGCACTTTTATTAATGCCGCACACTTTAATATCATAATCCAGGCAGACTTTTTCAAGCAACTCTCGCTCCGCTTCTTTATCATCAGCATTTATAAAGTTGAGAGGAATAATGACTAACATCGGTTTTAATTCTTTTAATAAATTAATTCTATCTGTATTTAAATCAAGCTCTGTTACGGACAAATTATTAGCATAACAGTAACCTTTTAACATGGACAAAAAATATCTATCATTATCAAATACAACTATAGTGTTATTTTTTTTCATATTATTAACTATGCAATTTATTGACAATAAAATTAAATAATTACTGAAAAATAGATTATCAATCAAGTTATGATTGAAAACGATATTTAACAATGACCATTATTAAAATTCAGCAAAAAGCTTACTGCATTCGCTACGTATCAGCAGGTATTGGACAAATAATAATTTGCACATAATCCCTTTCTTGATATTGTTTGAGATTAAATATCAACCCGCATTTAAAGTGAACACCATCATTCCCGACTGCTTCAAAATAATGACCGGCTCGAGATAGAAAGCGTAACCTCGGGTTAATTTGTTCATTGCAGATCAATGGCATGTCAGCCAAATGTGGAAGTACTGTAGCAATATGATGATTGATCAGGCTTTTATCATTAGCACCGAACAATTCACTGCACTTTCTATTGCAATGCTGAATTACAGATTGATCATCCAGTATTAGCACCCCATTTTCTGAATGAATGACATCTTGCCCGATATCTCCAATTTCAGCTGAAGCGGCTGTCCATTTGCCTAATACGTTATTATTTTTCCTCACACTTTCACACTCCGGCACACTTTTTGAAATTAATCTCTGCACTAATTGATCGGTCATTTCCTGCTCATTGCCGCCTGCACCCCTTCTTTTCGCCGACTGCCCGCCCCAGACAACAACCTGACGACTGTTTAAAACCACCGACTTTTTGTCTAATCGGTGATCGAGTTGAACTATTTTTCTCATTGAATATCCTCTTTCATACCGATTTTTTTCCGGCTCATAAACCTTATACTTAAGTTCTAATATCACCGTTTGACCAAGCCGTAATGTAGGACGCATCAAAATTTCAAGGCCTAATTCTTCCCCCTTCTTTTCTCGCCTTAACTTTAATTTTCAAATCATCAAACTAGAAAGCCCAAAGTTGACGGGAGATAATCTAACTTGAATAATTAGAAAAGAATATTCGCGCAAACACGTAAGGGCTTTTACTTATATGCCAAATAAGTAAAAACCCTTATCATGCGCACAAGACAATTAACTCAGCTTAAAAGCTAGGACCCGGAGCTCATTTGGTTAATTTGCATGAAGGTTCTGATATGCAAGCGCTTTTTGCGGCTATTCCCAATGCGCTGTTACTCACCGATAGGCTGGGCGTTATCGTTGAGGCAAATTCCGCTGCTCAAAAAATGTTTGGCTATAGCGGCGAGGCAATGGCAGGACTCAGGATTGAGTCGTTGATACCCGACTATTACCTCGCTCATCGTATCTGGCATGAACATCAAGACTCGCAAGACAAGCGCCTGACCGACCAGGGAAGGCTGCTTTTCGGCCAACGCAGCGATAGCTCACAGTTTCAGATAGATATCCGATCAACCGACCTGCAGACGCCCAGCACAGCTTACATTCTGGTTACGCTGGATGACATATCCAGTCATTGGCCGCAAATTCAGAGAATGAGTGAAAATGCAGAAAGCCAACGCGCAATGATCGATCAAGCCATCGTCGGCATTGTTCGTACGGATCTGGAGGGCAATATCACCCTCGCCAATAACTGTTTTTGCACTATCACCCATCTCAGCAAAGACGACTTACTCGGCATGAACATGCTGTCGCTTAGTCATCCCGATGACCATTCAAGGCATGTTGAACTTTTTCAACGTTTGGTAAAGCATGATGACTCCTTTACTTTAGAAACGCGTTATCAGCACAACAAAAAAGACTCGGCCTGGGTCACTCTTACAGTTTCGCGAATAAGCGACGCATTAAGATGTCCATCGGGCACCGTAGCGGTTGTGATGGATATTTCCGAGCGCACCATAGCGAGCCATGCCTTAAAAACCAGTGAACAGCGCTTACAACTCGCCAAACACGCCGCAAAACTGGGTATTTTTGATATGGATTTGATCCAAAATAAAATCCAGTGTGATAGCCTCATTTACGACATTTGGGGTTTTGCTCCCGACGAACCGCTAAATTATGAAAAAATATTGGCCGCCATACATCCGGAAGACAGGGCGGCCAGAGATTGGATCTTTGCGGAAACGCTAAAAAATGGCAGCCATGAATATGAAATCGAATACCGGGTGATACATCAACAAAAGCACCATGAAACCTGGATCTCAATCAACAGTCATATTTTCTTTGAGGGCCAACAGGCTAGCCGGTTAGTTGGCATAGTTCAGGATATTAGCAAACGCAAACTCAGCGAACAAAAAAGCCAGAAAAACAGGACTGCAATGGGTGCTTTGCTTAAGCAGCAAGTCGCCAACCAGACCGCATCCGCCATCGCGCATGAACTTAACCAGCCATTGACAGCCATTTCTGCATACAGCGAAGTTGCTCTCCAAGCATTACAAAGCAAAACCATTAATCTTTATCAATTAAACAAAGCGCTGCAAGGCTGTATTGAGCAAGCTCACCGTGTGGGCCACACCCTTCACGATTTGCTCAATGTATTGAATACCCAAAGCATTAATCCTGAACGCATTGATATCAATGCGCTGATCATAGATACTTTGACCCTAATTCAAACGGAGGGTTTCGACGGATTTCACGCAGAACTTGAACTGGAAACCGGTATGCTCCCTGTTACCGGTTACCGGCTTCAAATTGAAATGGTGTTGATCAACCTGATACGCAACAGCATAGAAGCTATCCGCGAGGCCAATATGGCGCCAGGCGCTATTTCGCTTACCGTGCGATCAGTCGCTGAAAGAGATTGCGTGCAAATTACGCTGCAAGACAACGGTCCTGGCTTGAAAGAAGAAGCAGTAGAGCGCATATTTGAACCCTTTTTTACAACTAAAACAGGAGGCATTGGAATGGGATTAACCATTAGCCGGGCTCTGATTGAGTCAAATGGAGGTCATCTCTGGTTTGATTTAAAGAACGACCCGGGCGCTATTTTTCACTTTACCTTACCTTTTGCTGTATGAACGAGCAGACTATGACCGTCTTTATCATTGATGATGACGTCGCAGTGCTGGATTCATTGACGCTGATGATTGAACAGGCTGAATTGAATGTTCAGGCCTTCCACAGCGCACGCGCATTTTTGGACTACTACCATCCCGGCATGTTGGGTTGTGTCGTTCTTGATATTAAAATGCCGGAAATTGACGGACTGCATCTGCAACAAAAGCTGATTGAGCTGAATGTTCCGCTACCGGTCATTTTTCTCACCGGGCACGGCAATATTCCCATGAGTGTCAAAGCAATGAAAAGTGGGGCTTCTGATTTTCTCACCAAACCCGTCAAACGGGATAAATTGATGACGTGTATTGAATCAGCCTTTGAGGAATGTAAAAACTGGCATATCAGGCAGGCAACCCGGCAACACGCGCAAAACTTGCTGTCGACACTGACCGATCGGGAAATGGAAGTGATGAAGCTGGCGCTGGATGGCCAAGCAAATAAACAAATCGCGGTTGAGTTAGGTATCAGTCACCGAACGGTAGAAATTCACAAATCCAGAGTATTGCAAAAAACAGGTGTCGATAATTTGCTTGAGCTGGCGCGCATCGTTGCGGATACCGCTGCATGAAAAGCAAGTAACTGATCATCAATTCTTGTCATTATTCAGTGTTGGGTTGGCTATCGCCAACCTCAAGCTACTCGGTGCAGCACCTTTGTTTTGTTGTTCGGCTGAAAGTTACAAAAAATGTATCTGCTCTAGCAATACCCAGTTTGAACTTTTGATGTGGCTTGGAGGGTAGGCGAAAGCCTAAGATACAGACTATTGATTGTCCTGATTATAAAGATCAAAAAATCGTCATCTCGGCAGGGATTGCCGAGATCCAGATACCATGGATGGCGAGCACCGAACACCTCCTTGTGCTCTAGATTCCGGCAATCCCTGCCGGAAAGACGTTGTTGCTGATGCATCTTTATAACAGGATGAGGTTTGCCTACACGTCAGCAAATGGCAGCGAGAAAAGGAATATAGCGCCAGAACCGGCACAGGATTCAACCCAAAGCTTTCCGCCGTTTGCTTCAATCAGTGATCGGCTGATAGCAAGCCCCAAGCCCATACCGGTTGGCTTGGTGGTAAAAAAGGGGTCGAAAATATGTTTGATCGTTTCAGCATCCATACCTGGCCCATTATCCTGAACCGTAACCTGGGCCATGTTCGAGCCGGCCCGGGTACTTACCCTGATAATAATCGAGGCATCGGACAGGCCTGCTTCACGCATCGCCTCGACGCTGTTGCGCAACAAATTGACCAGTACTTTTTTCACTTGAATCTGGCTACAAAGGACTAACGGTAACGAATAATCCAACTCCAGCTCGGGCTGAAATCCGCCAAAACCGTCATTTCTAGCCACGATTACCGCTTCTTCTACCAAACGGTTCAAATCAATCGGCTCGAATATGAGTTCGCCTTTATGCAAAAAATCGAGCAATTCATGCAGGCTTTGTCCGGCCCGATGTGCCTGATCGATACAGCCTATGAGTGCGCGTTTTAATTGATCGGAATTTTCAGACCCACTATTTAAATAACGGACCGCAACTTCGCTGTAGACGGAAATGGCATTGAGCGGCTGATTGAGATCATGCGCTATAGCCGAAGCGGTCTGCGCAGCTACCTGTTGCTGTAACAGATATTCCATATTGGCGCGTTGTTGCTGTAACGTTCTTTCCAGGGATTTACGTCTGGTAATATCCGTCATAATGGTGTGAATGAAGCAGTTCTCCTCATCACCGTTCTTGATTCTTCGGCTTTCCAGTTGCACATCCAGCAATTTCCCATCCGCATGCAGGATTTCCAACTCGATAGTGACGTTAAAACGGGTCCTGCAGACCTCTTTCAAATAGTCTCTGAACAGCTTGCGGGAAGGCAAAAACGTAACCAGCGAATAACCGATAATAAACTGACGAGCCTTGCCCAGCATCGCTGCGCCCGTCAGATTGATTTCCTTCACCACACCGTTTTTATCCAGTGTAAAAAAACCGACGGGGGCATAATCGTAGAGCTGTGTGTAGCGTTCCAGTGCCTCCGAGGCTTGCGCTTGTGATGCCAGCAACTCGACATTTTGCATTTCCAGTTCGATCTGATAGACCTGTAACTCGTGGAACAATTTATTGATGTCTTTGAGCTTGATTAGTTCGCTTTTGGGCTTTGCAGCAAGCAGCATTTCAGCTCGCTTGCGTAAATTGTTTTTTTTAATGGCGATTCCGGGCATTTTTTTCATGGCTTCGCAGCTCGAAATTCCGCTTCCAATCGCTTGGTTTCACAGATATCAATTAAGGTAATGACCACGCCGTCGATGACATTATCCTGCGTCCGGTAGGGCATGATCCGCACTTTATACCATCGACCATCGTGGGTCATTATTTGCTTGTCAGAATAAACCAAAGTTCTGAGCACCTCTCGGGCATCCGTTAATAATTGCGGATAATCAAGTTCAGTCACGATATCGGAGAGCGGACGCCCCACATCCCCCGGAATCAGTTTGAAAAGATGGGTAGCATGAGTGGTGAAACGGCGTATATTCAACGAGTTATCCAAAAACACCGTGGCAATTTCCATGCTGTCCAGCAAATTTTTCATGTCATTGTTAACCCAGGTCAGATCATCGACTTTGGATTGCAGCTCGGCATTGACCGTTTGCAGCTCTTCATTCAAGGACTGCATTTCTTCCTTGGAGGTCGTCAATTCCTCATTGGTGGATTGCAGCTCCTCATTGGCGGATTTAAGCTCCTCCTGAGAGGTTTGCATTTCTTCCCGGGTCACTTGCAATTCATCTCTGGCCTGTTGTAACTCCTCCTGCAGCATTTTTTGTATTGCGCTGGATGTTTTTATTTTCTTCTTGCCTGTTACGGTTTCAGGGACCGCCTGAAACACAACGATAATCATATTACGCAGCGCTTGGGGTTTTTGGATGGCCTGTACGATCATATTGATAACATGAGGACTTCCATTGCTGGTTAACGTCAAATTAAGCACATGCACAGGCTCGGATTGCTGCATTGCTTTTTTTAATGCGACGGCCAGATCATAGCGAATTTCTTCGCGCGCCATCGCATAAATATTCCAATTGGCTTTTCCGGCTGCCGGTTCCAAATACAGGCCGGTACGGCCATTGATGTAAAGAATATCCCCTTCGGCATTAATCATAACGGCGGCAGGCGCAAAGTTTTGCAGAATCAATTGATCCGCCAGGGCCTGCAAATTAAAGAGAGGATGATTAGTCATCAGGCGATTGTTTGTCGGCTCATCTCTTGCCAACGCGGCGACAGGGAAATACTTGATAGGAAAATCGACTTGCAGCATTTTGAGCGGATTATCAATACGCCAGTACAGCCGCGAATTATTTTCCACCGGCTTGAATAATTGGGTAAATCCACCGATGGTTTCGGCATTGCCGAGCATCAATACACCTTTCTCATTCAGCGTATAGTGAAATAACGGAATCAACTTTTTTTGTAATTCCGGCCCCAAGTAAATCAGCAGGTTACGGCAACTGAGGATATCCAGCTTGGTAAAAGGCGGATCCATGATAATGTTCTGCGGTGCAAAGATCACTTTTTCCCGGATTTCTTTATTAATCCTATAACCGTTATCTTCAACCGTAAAAAAACGATCCAGCCGTTCCGGGGAAACATCGGCGCTGATATTGCCGGGATAAAACGCTTGCCGCGCCTTTTCAATCGCATCTTCGTCAAGGTCTGTGGCAAAAATTTGCAGCGAGAATTCGGCTTGAGGTTTAGCTTCTTTTAAAGCCTCTTTAAACACTATTGCCAGAGAATAGGCTTCCTCACCGGTTGAACAGGCCGGCACCCAGGCGCGCAGTTCTTTTCCCTTTGGGTAAGCATCCAGAAGCGTAGGGATGGCCTCATTTTTAAGTTGTTCCCACACCTGCGGATCGCGAAAAAAACTGGTTACGCCGATAAGAAGTTCCTTGAAGAGCAAATCCAGCTCTTGCGGATTTTCGCGCAGGAAACGCACATACCCGGCAATGGTGTGGATCTGATGCAAACCCATACGCCGTTCGATTCGCCGGTAGATAGTATTTTTCTTGTAAAGCAGAAAATCGTTACCGGTGTGTTCACGCAGTAAAATGATAATCTGCTCAAGCGCACTTTGAGACTTAAGCTCAATAATCGGCTCCGGTTCTTGCTGTAAACCCCGTGGAGAATGTTTAAAATAAGCCGTAAGTCGCTGCGGCAGATCTTGCGCCGGGGCAATAATATCGGCCAAACCGGCATTGATGGCGCTACGCGGCATACCATCAAACTTGGCTGTTGACGGTTCCTGCACCAAAACCAGCCCGGCGTTTTCTTTGATGGCGCGTAAACCAAACGTGCCGTCGCTGCCCATACCGGAAAGAATGACACCGACCGCTCGTTCGCGCTGGTCTTCCGCCAATGACCGCAGAAAAAAATCAATAGGCAACCGTAACCCGCGGGGATCAACAGGATCCAGCAAATAAAGGCTACCGTGCAAGATCGACAAATCCTTATTGGGCGGAATGACATAAATACAATCCGGCTTGACCTTGACACGGTTGCTTGCAGGGACGACTTTCATGGACGTAGATCGCTGCAGTAACTCGGGCAACATCCCTTTATAAGTCGGATCCTGATGCTGTATGACCACAAAACCAAGTCCGCTTTCTAACGGAACATGGGAAAAAAACGCTTCCAGTGCCTCAAGCCCACCGGCCGAGGCACCTATTCCGACAATCGGTGGCGAACTGCTGTCTCTAACCTGGTTTTTACGCGTTGGATTAGTCACACTCTTTGGCCTTTTCAATCCTGAACATTAAATTGCATTGATGAATAAAATCTTGACCGCTCAGCGTTGATCCTGGAATTATCAGTAGATCCACGAAAAAAACGAGAGCGCTTTGAGTTCGATACTGATGGATCCATGACAGCTAAAGTCAGGGGGCTAGGTTATTTCCGCCTTACCTGATTTTCGTAGCTGACATCAGCGGTTAATTGAGAAACCCCGCTGGACCCGCTAGAAACAAATTGAAGAACCACTAGAGACACCGCCTTATTCAGGATAACGATTGATTTTTAACTAGGACTCGCCAGAAGTAAGCAGAAGCTGTTTGAATTAACATGCATGGATACAGGAAGTAAATAGTAAGGATTTGCATAGGGAACGGGCCTAACCAACGGTTTTTCAAGCATGACCCGCCATTTCGCCGCGCCATTCTAAACCGAATCCTTGTTAAAAACGAAATGAAAAGTATAGGGGCCGGATTCAACCGCCAATCAGTACGGTTGGATAGCCTATGATAATGGTCCCGCCATGGGCGGTCGAATCACCCATTCTGGCAGCCGGCATTCCGCCTATCAAGACAGTTGCCGATCCTTTGATAATGGAATCAGGCGGCCCCACACAAACCGCCATATCGCTGACCCGGGCCGCAGGAAGCCCGCCGATGAGTATATTCGGCGCACCCGGTGCAGCAATGGGTCCGCCGACATGAGGAACGGGGCCGGTAGTCATAGGGCAAACATGCATATCGGTCAGTCTGGCTGCGGGTTGTCCCATTATTCCTCCGGTTAAGTTAGGTTCCTGATTATAAAGATGCTTCAGCAACAACGTCTTTCCGGCAGGAATTGCCGGAATCTAGAGCACAAGGATGTGTTCGGCGCTCGCCATCCATGGCACCTGGATCTGGGCAATCCCTGCCGAGATGACGTCTTTTGACTGAGCTGATTGATCTTTATAATCAGGAGTTAGTTTCTAGTGAAAATTGGAATGGTTATTACTGGACAGCGCGGCCGTCACCACCGGCCGCGATATCGATACCTTGCTTCAAAAAGCACTGATAATTGCTTTTAACGTGCTCAGGCCCGTTTTGAACCGCCGCCAGCATCACCGCACCGACAACCGCCTTGCCGCTTAACTCATCGGCGGGCGGTACAACCGTTCCTTCAATCGGTGAGATATTTCCACCGCTCCAAAATGCCGCCATAGCAGCCCAGCCTGCAGCCGTTTTAAGCCGCGTAGCTTCGGCTGCCGCTAAAGCCTTCGTCCGGTTTTCATCGGTCGGTTTATACACCCAAGCCTCTGCCAGTTGAATTGCCTGAGTATCGGTAAGCGGTGAGTTTTCATTCAGGCCTTTACGAGCCGACAAACAAGCCCACCAGGTCGCCTCACGTTTCGGTAACGCGCCAGCCAAAAACCGAACCGCGTCAGGATAAAGCTCTTTTTCTATCAACTGTGACAAAAAGTCAGCCGGAGCAGTATCGTCTTTTAATAACTGCAATGCCTCGCCTTCCAATTCAAGACCTAAACAGACAGCAGCTGCCGTTGGGTGCTTGATTTTAACCAGGTTCTTTTCAGACATTTATAAATCTCGGCTTATGTCCATCTTTAACAGTGAATATGCCCCTAAAGCGGACACTTTCATTTTTCGTTGTCATTCAACATAGTCAGTTTAAAGCTATTGGCTTATCCAAGCTACCCGGCTTGACCCACAATGCCAGACCCAATGCCGTTAAGTTAAGCATTTTACTAACCGCCCCTCTTCTTTGAAAAAGAGGGGTTGGGGGAGATTATATGAATAAATCCCCCTCGATCCCCCTTTTTAAAGGCACTGTTCGCGTTAATAGTAGGAGTCGCCCCGGCAGGGATTGCCGGGGTCCAGAAGCCATGGATGGCGTTGGGCTTTCACATCCTTGTGACCTGGATTCGCTTACGCGGTCTAACGGCTCCGGCAATCCATGCCGGAATGACGGCGTTGATTTACTTTCAACTACTAACGCGAACAGTGCTTTATTAAAGGGGGGAAGAAGCCAAACTTAACGGTATTGCTCCTAAGGGTAGCCACTATCCTACCCGCAATAATGGCACTTAAAATTCCATTCTCGCGCCTAAATTAATGCTGTGACTACTGATATCCTGATAGCCGAGCATCACGTCATAAGAAACAAACCCTGATAGCCCATCGGCAAACTGGCCTGAAAGTCCGGTGCCGAGTGTCGCGAAATTACGATCTCCGCTTTGTGTCACCACATTGAAGCGCTGCCCGCTGGGATCATCGATAAAACTGGCACCGATATTACGGCTTCCGTCTTTGTATTGATGATGCCATTCGGCTCTGACTTGAGCCAATACGACACCAAACGGCAAACTAAAAGCATAAGAGGATTCAGCGCCTAAAGTCGTTGTCCATGAATCGATGGTCTGATCACTGAACGCCATGCCCCAGCCTTGACCGCCGGTTTCACGGTAAGAATCCACCGCAACACCGAGATAATTACCTCTAAAATAAGGTGTTGCGGTCAATGCCCCAAACGCGAAATCATAACCGATGCCTAAACTGTAGGACTGCTGATTACCGCCGGGAGCAGCATTGGCTTGAGTATTGACTGACAAATAGGTGATTTTGCGGGTTGTTTCATAGTCGCTTCCGCCATAAGACGCGATGGCATCCAGGTGAAAATTATCCCAGAAATAGTACGTTCCATAGATCGATCCGGTATAGGTATCGGTCGTCGTATTACCTTGATTTCTGCCAAATTCGGAATTGGAACTCAAATAACTGAACGCAGCCCCTACCACCAGCTCATCAGTCAGTTTGTAATCGGCCCCGCCGGTAAACCCGTAATTGTCGAAATTAAATCCCACTTGATCGAAACTATTGTCAACATCGCCTACCTGGATATTCATGTTCAACCAAACACCCAACTTACCGCCCAAACCGAAATCATCGCCTGCCGCGCCACCTGCAGGCCTGCCATTTTGATAAAACTGCAAGCCCGCCAATTGCGTATTGCCGCCGTTAAGCCCGGCATGAAGATTGGAAATACGGGTTTTGATCGTGGTATCCACCAGACCGACCTGACCCGCCGTCACCCGGGTAGCCTGGGTGCCTTGCTGAATGATTTGTTCGGGAGAAATGGTTTGAAAGATTGCGAGACCTTCTGCTGAATTGATATTAATTTCGTTCTCGAATATCTCAAAGTATCTGCTGCACAAGCTGGAACTGGAACTAATTTCATTAGAACAAGCGGATGAAACCGCATTGTACAAATTGATCTGGGTTTTATTGAATAGTGTTGGATCCAATTCTAAGGACTCCGCTGATAGCGCCGATGAAAACAACAAGCCCCCTCCCATCACGATCAAACCCGTATAACTTATACTTAGGTTATCCATCCTACTGCTCAACTTTTTCTTCATATTCCCCCCGGAATTATAATTTTAAATATTCGTTATCCCTGGCTTTCCGGGCTTAATTACCACTCAAAGCAATGGCACCGGCAAGGTTTGTAAGGATTAAATTCTAGCTCAAAAATCTGATCGGATTATATTTGCCCAATGCACTGCTTGATTGATTTGTAAGCCTTTTGAGGGATTGTTCAATATTACAATTGCGGCTGTCAATCTAAATAAGGAGTCAATACTATAATGAAGGCTCCACATCCGATTTATTGAGGCCGTAATGAACGTCGATCCATCCAATTCAGCAGAAGAAATGCTCGATGATGACGCAACTCGATTAAGCAAAAAGCCATCAAGCCTCAATAAATCAGCGTCGAATAAAACCAATCCCGCTTTTTCTGACCATTTGGCGATTCTCGATATTATCGGTGAAGGCGGCGTCGGCCGGGTTTATCTGGCTTACGATGAGACGATCGGCAGACGGGTTGCGGTCAAAGAGCTTTTGGAAGAATTCCACACACCCGAGAATCCCGCCGATACCGAAATTGAAAACTCATTTGTCCATGAAGCCAAAATCACCGGCAAACTGGAGCATCCAGGCATTGTGCCGGTTTATGAACTGGGCCGTAAGGCGGATGGCAGGCCTTATTATGCAATGCGCTATATCAAAGGTCAGACGCTGGAACAACAGCTCAGAAAAACGCCCCAGTCCGACGTAGAAGACACCTTCAGTCAACGCATAAAATTATTGGGCATACTCATCGACGTTTGCAACACGCTGGCCTATGCGCATGCTAAAGGCGTTATTCACCGTGACTTAAAACCCGGCAATGTCATCAGCGGTAATTTTGGTGAAACCATCGTGGTGGACTGGGGATTGGCCCAAGTGTTTGACGATGATGACAATACTTACTTTTACCGTGAAGCGTTAACCCATCAAAGACATACGCTTAGTGACAGCTCCTCGACAGAAGTTTTGGGAACCCCTGCCTATATGGCCCCCGAGCAATTCAACGGTATGTCCGGAAAAACCAGCGATGTTTACAGCCTGGGCATCATTTTATTCAGAATCATTACCGGCACGTTACCCTACCGGGGTCCATTAGATGAAATTGAACAGCAAATCAAAAGCGACAACCGGACACCGTCCCCAAAACAATTTAATCCATCCGCGCCGCCCGAATTAATCGCTATTTGTGAAAAGGCGATTCATAAAGATCCTGCCTTACGTTTTGCCAATGCCGGCGAACTGGCCGAACAGTTAAAAGCGTTTCGCGATGGCCGGATGGTCAATATTTATGCTTACTCAAAACAGGAATTATTACGCAGGTTTCTGGCGCAGAATAAATTTACGGTCATCATGACTGCCCTGCTCTTTTTGACCGTCGCCGCCGGCGCGGGTTTTTCTGTCCATTATGCGAAGCAAATGCACAGCGCCAAAACAGAGGCCGAACAAGCATTAAGCCTGGTTACGGCTTACGGCGAACTATCACAGCATCAAGCAAAAACGGTTGCTGCCGCCATCGCCTCAAAATCAGCCCGATTGATTTCAGATATGAAACAAGCCGCTGATAAAATCAGCGCTGACAGCAATTCAGAGCAGGCAGTCCTCAAAGAACTGCATAATCATTACCCCCGATTCGACTCGTTCTCCCTACGAAAAGCCTCTGAAGTCTTCTCCCTCTTTTCAGCCTCCGATGAAAACAGTCAGGCTCCCACCGTCAATGTCGAAAATGATCACCTGTCACTGATTTTTCGCAGCCCAATTTCTGAAAACGGCACTATCGTCAACTATATCGAGGCCGTCATGTATCCGGAAAAAGTATTTCCTGATTTTTTCCCTACCGTTCTAAAATCGGTTGATCGCCCTAGAGACATTTGGATCATGCGTAGCGATGGCCTGATATTGTATGATGCGAATTCTAAATTAGTCGGCACTAATCTTTTTATCGATCAAGGCATTTGGAGCTCGCCTTCATTGCTGGCATTCGCCCGACTGACGTTAGTGGAGGATGACAGTATCGGCTACTACAGTTTTATTGATGGCAATACTGAGTTTTACAAAATTGCCGCCTGGAATTCTGTCAAATTCGATGGCGAATTCAGCTGGAAAATCATTGTAAATTACACGTATTTGCGCAAAGACGCATCGGAAACCATCAGCTTGTTCTAAACTCTTTCGACGGGTGTTTCAATTCACCTGAAGCTGAAACCTTCTGGTGTGGCAGGAATCGCATCGTCCAGTGCGCCTAGCGTTATCGGCCTCAGCACGATCGCATTTACGCTGGATCCACTTGGCTTGCCAACCAGCGTTGCGATCATCCTGCTGATTGCCATCGATCCTATTGTCGATCCGATTTTGACAGCGTTAAACGTTCACCCCAACTGCGCAATGACGGTTTTGTTTTGGCCGACGATAACTACGAGATGAAAGCACAGCAAGAGCTCAATTGATCATGATGATGCCGCCTTTCAACGTGAGCATGCCGTCGCCGTTAACGGTGGTCATCGGGCTTTTGGCGTCCAGTTTGGTGTCGCCCTGAATCGTTACCATCATGCCTTTTATCGTAATCCCGGATTGCTCGATCTTAATGCTGTTCCCACCGACTTTTAATTCAATTGAGGTCATGGCTTCAATGGTACTTTTGCCAACGTCTACCTTGACGGAATGATCTCCGGCTTTTACTTGAGTAGAGTCATCACCTTGATCAATTTGGGCTTTGCGATCCCCCATTTTGACCGTCAGCGTATCAGTGCCTTCATTTAACGTCACCGTTCTGTGGTTTTGAATTTCAATCGTTTGATCGCCTTTGTCTTTTTTATCGAGACCGATTTTACGGGTCTCGTTGTTTTCGATCACGCAATTGAAGTCTTTTTCGGCATGGATATAAATTTCTTCCGAGTCTTTTTTATCCTCAAAACGCAATTCATTAAAATTCTCAGCAGAGCCTTCTTTGGAACTGCGCGTCTTAATCCCGCTTTGGGTTTGGTTAGCCGGTAAATCGTAAGGGGGCATTTGTTCGCCGTTGTAGACTCGACCGGTTATCAAAGGCTGATCCGGGTCACCTTCAAGAAAACTGACAACGACTTCCTGCCCGATCCTGGGCAGAGAAATCCAACCCCATTTTTTACCGGCCATAGGCTGAGAAACGCGCACCCAGCAGGAACTTTTTTCATCTGACTGCCCGTCCCTGTCCCAGTGAAACTGAACTTTGACCCGACCGTATTTATCGGTCCAGATTTCCTCACCGGACTTGCCTACCACAATCGCCGTCTGAGAACCGGCAATAACCGGTTTAGGGGTGATTCTTTGAGACCGATAGACCTGGCTTGCATCGATTGCGGTGAATTGACACTGAAATATTTCTCCGCCTCCGCCCATACCGGACGCCAAAGCATCACCCATGATGGTATACGACGCTGAGACAATCACATGTTCTGTATTTTCTTCAGCAAAGTAATAATCGGTCAGCTTAAATTTCATTCCGGGTATCACACCTGCGGCATTCCCCTGGCCTTGCTTTAACGAATAAGCCATTTGGGTTTCTTCAAGACGCTTTTCCGTGAGCTTGGTGCCCACAGATGCCTTGGTATATTTACCCGGAAAGTCATAGACTTCCTGACTGTTATTGGAAAAACCCTTGAGATTATGCTTTTTACTGGTTAAATCCGTACTGGGCGTCTCGAAGTCAAAATCATTCAGTTCATATTTGCCGGCAGTTACCTGACTTTGACTGAGCCACTCATGGATATGATCTCGCTCTCTGACACCGATGTTGCCGGGCGGAAAAAAAGGAATCGTCTGATAACCGGAAATCGATTGCCAATCATTGTTTGAGTCGGTGATGACCAATGTGTGTTTGTTATTTTGATGTTCGAAATAATAAAAAATCCCGTCATGTTCCATCAGGCGGCTGATAAAATCAAAATCACTTTCACGGTACTGCACACAATAATCTAAAGATTCGTAAGAGCCTTCAATTTTATATTTAACATCAGCAAAGGCATATTCAGCCAAAACGGCCTTGATGACATCGACTACGGATTTATCCTGAAAAATACGGCTGTTGGCATTCAAACTCAGATACCATAACCACGGCTTAACCGTAGCCCGGTAGTAGATATAGTCACCGCGAAAACCGGTATGTTTGAACTGAACGATCTCGCCATTAAAGAAACGATCACCGCTTTTCAGCTCAAGTTTAACGGTCAAGCCCTTACCGAGCAGCTGGTCAGCTTTGACGCTGCCCAGTTTTATCTCGCGAATCAACTCAACTTCAAACTCAAATAACCGACCTATTTTTTCAGTACCGGTCATTCCATAAAAGATGAGCTGGTCTTTTCCCAACGGCGTGGTTGCGGTAACGGTTCGGTTGTTTTGAGCCATGATTCAAATGTTTCCGGTTATAAAGTGACCTAACAGAGGCGACTGACAGATTGGTTTTATTGACTTGTCTAAATCAAAGTTTAAATGCCCATAAAATGAATTAATGTAGGGCGGTTTCGCGATAGCAAACCGCCAATCAATGCACAACAACAATCCCAACCAGCCCATTTGTGGATTGCCTAACGGCGAATCCACCCTACACTTAATCCCTCGAACGGCCGTCATTAATTTCGGACATTTAATTAATCGGAAACCGCTACCCGTTCAGCTGCAATCGATGCGGGGCACGTCGAATATTTAGATACCCAATCCCAATCCTTCGCGGTAAAAGAGATCGGCGTCATGTCGGGACCGCTAAAAACTTGCGGCCAAGCATTCTTCACGTTGTTGTCCCACCCTGGCTTCATGGCAAATAAAGAATAACACCAAGCCAGTATCACAATCCGGTTGGAAAGCAGCTGTTTATCGATTTCAGCTTTCAACTTATCAACACTGTCATGCGTCCCGCTCCCTACATCATTCACAATAACGTTAATCCCCGCCAGCTTTGGGTTTGTGTTCAGACTCTTCGCTACTTTAAGATCGTCGTTTGGGTTGATAGCATTGTCTTTCCCATCGCGTGGGATAAATTTCCCCGTCGAGAGGTCGATTTGTTGACCTAATTGGTCCCCATGCCTTCCAGCTAACACGGTAAAAGTCTTTTGCCCTTTACTATATAAATCCCGAACGATTTCTTGCCATGACCCGTCGCCCGTGAAATTCACTGACGTATAGACGTTGCCAATTATTACCCAAGGGCAATCTTCGAACGACCATACCCCAGTATTCATCTTGTTCCAGACGTTTTTGGGGGACAAGTTGCTTGTCGATTTTATGTATTTCGCAGCCATCAGTTTCTCCTTCGCATTTAAATTTAAGTTAGTTTTGACCGCATCCAAGCCAACAAAACCCGACCTTTGAGGCTAAACCACCTTTTTAAGCACAATCCCATCAAAACTCATAAACAAACTCCTCATCAGCCACACTGACATGCACCCGGTCAATCGACTTACCTTCCATCATCCGGGTTAAAAACTCGGCGCTGATGCTGGATAACAGGGTATTGGTTAAAATAGAGTCAATCATCCGCCCACCGCTTTCCAGTTCCGTACAGCGGCTGGCAATCAGCTTGATGACCTCTTCATCATAGGTAAACGGAACTTTATGACTTTCTGCAATACGTTTTTTGATGCGGCCCAGTTGCAAACGGGTTATGGCGGCAATCATTTCGTCGCTGAGCGGGTAATAAGGAATGACGACCAAACGGCCTAACAACGCGGGCGGAAATACTTTTAACAAGGGTTCGCGTAGAGCTTTGGCAATGCCTTCGGGTTCCGGCATGAGATCAGGGTCTTTGCAAAGATTACTGATCAATTCGGTGCCTGCATTGGTGGTCAATAAAATCAGCGTGTTCTTGAAATCAATGACCCGCCCTTCTCCGTCTTCCATCCAGCCTTTATCAAACACCTGGAAGAAGATTTCATGGACATCGGGATGCGCTTTTTCAACTTCGTCCAGCAGCACCACAGAATAAGGTCTGCGTCTGACCGCTTCGGTGAGCACACCGCCTTCACCGTAGCCGACATAGCCGGGAGGCGCGCCTTTTAAGGTCGATACGGTATGCGCTTCCTGGTATTCGCTCATATTGATGGTGATGACATTTTGCTCACCACCGTAAAGCGTTTCCGCAAGTGCCAGGGCTGTTTCGGTTTTACCTACGCCCGAGGTGCCTGCCAACATGAAAACACCTATCGGTTTATTCGGATTATCCAAACCGGCACGTGAGGTTTGTATCCGTTTGGCGATCATCTCCAGCGCGTGACGTTGGCCGATAATGCGTTGTTCGATGTTGTCAGCCAGATGAATGATGGTTTCAATTTCATTCTTGACCATGCGTCCGACGGGTATGCCTGTCCAGTCGCCAACCACAGAAGCGACAGCCTGCGCATCAACGCTGGGTAAAATAAGCGGTGATTCGCCCTGAAGTTCGTGTAATTTAACTTGCAGGGCTTTGAGTTCTTCCAGCAGTTTTTCACGGGAAACGGGGTCGGCGGTAGTCCCTGCAGCTTCATCGGCGGCTTTTTCCAAATCGCTTGCAGTGCCTTCCACTTTGCCTGTTAATGCGCGCAGTTGTGAGCGTATATCGAGAATATTTTTGACTAAATCACGTTCGGTGTTCCAACGCGCTTCCAAGCCTGTCAATCGCTCAGTTTCACTCGCCAAGTGTTCCATGGCCACTGTTTCCCTGTCTTTGATATCGATGCCTACGGCTTTTTCACGGGCAATAATTTCCAGTTCGGTATTGAGCGCATTGATGCGTTTGCGGCAGTCATCCACTTCTGCAGGTACGGCATGTTGACTGATAGCTACTCGAGCGGAAGCCGTATCGAGCAAACTGACTGATTTATCAGGCAGTTGCCGGGCAGGAATATACCGGTGTGACAATCTGACCGAGGCTTCCAAAGCCTCATCCAGCACTTGCACTTTATGATGTTTTTCCATCACCGAAGCCACCCCGCGCATCATCAGAATAGCTTTTTCCTCGCTGGGCTCATGCACTTGCACAACCTGAAAACGCCGGGTCAAGGCCGGGTCTTTTTCGATGTGTTTTTTGTATTCGGCCCAGGTTGTTGCCGCAACCGTTCTCAGCGTACCGCGGGCTAAAGCCGGTTTCAACAGATTAGCTGCATCGCCGGTTCCGGCAGCACCGCCAGCCCCTACCAAAGTATGCGCTTCGTCGATGAACAAAATGATGGGCTTTTCGGACGATTGAACTTCTTCAATCACCTGACGCAGGCGGTTTTCAAACTCACCTTTCATGCTGGCTCCAGCCTGCAGCAAGCCGACATCCAGCGTGCGTAGCGTCACGTCCTGCAAAGAAGGAGGAACATCGCCTGCAACAATTTTCTGGGCAAAACCTTCGACAACGGCTGTTTTACCCACCCCGGCCTCGCCGGTCAGAATGGGATTGTTTTGACGGCGGCGCATTAAAATATCGATCACCTGCCTTATTTCTTCATCTCGACCCACGATAGGGTCCATTTTGCCCAGTCGGGCCTGTTCAGTTAAATCGACAGTGAATTGTTTAAGCGCTTCCTGTTTACCCATTTGAGCGGGCGACATTGCCCCGCTGGCTTCTCCGGGAACCGCGCCGCCACCCACCTGAAAACCGTCGCTGCTGCGCAAACCTTCTTCCGGTGAGCCGCTGACGATTTCCGCAAATCGCTCGGTCAAAAGATCAGGCTTAATTTTATCGAACTCTTTGGAAATGGCTTGCAAAGCATGCGTCAAGCCTTTGGTTTTGAGAATCCCGACAACCAGGTGACCGGAACGGACCTGCGATTCGCCGAACATCAAAGTACCATAGACCCAACCCCGCTCCACGGCGTCTTCAACGTGCGTCGACAAATCGGAAATAGACGTAGAACCTCTTGGGAGCCGATCCAGGGATTCGGTAAAATCTCTGGCAAGTTTTGATGGGTCAATATTAAATTGACGAATGATTTTGTGAAGATCCGAGTCTTGCAACTGGAGTATCTGGTGTAACCAGTGAGCGAGTTCGACATAGGGATTGCCGCGCATTTTACAGAATACGGTCGCTCCTTCTATGGATTTGTAACACACGGCGTTCAGTTTACCGAATAATGCGACACGGCTTATTTCACTCATAATTCACTCCAGCTTCATTATTATTGACTTAACTTTGCAATGGGTTGAGCAGCAAATCATCAGCATCGTCTTCAGATTGACGCGGCCCCAACCAGCTTGTCCAACCGAGACTCGAATTTCCATCAAGACGTGTCATAGGCACTTGATCTTTTCTTAATATCAGATTGACATCCCAATTAAACTCAAAACCGGTGTAATTTCGGACAATCGCAATCAAAATCTCCAGCCGTTGACCCGCAGGCAACAAACTGAGGTATTCATTCAGCATCAAGGGGCCGAATAAAATCCTGAATTTATGCTGACAACTCCATACCTGCGAACCCAGCACCACCGACAGACCCAGACTACCGGTTTTGGGTGACTCCCCTAGCCGGGTTAAATCCTCTTCTTCAATCGTCAACCATTCGCCGATAAACTCATCCAGTTTTACCGGCAGTTTAAAAAAATCGGCCAATATGGCTATCAGCCCGTCCGCATTTTTAGCCTGATTAGATAACAAGCCAATGTAATGTAATTTAGCCAAATCCGGCATGGCGTCCCGCTTTTGAAGCGCTTCATCACCGATACCGGATAATGACCCCAAAAAGCCGGCAAAACGATCCTGATTTGGCCGGTCGAAACTGAAAGCCGGTTCAGTATTGGCTTTTGCCCGATAAAACAAACTGATCATCCGGTGATGAAAAATGTCTGAAAACCGGGCCAGCGTATGATCGTGAAAGTTATGCTCCCTGCTTCGCACATATTCTGTCAGATGCAAAGGCATGGCCCCATTCGGTCCAAACAAACCCAAAAAACGCTGGTTCAATCGGGCCGGTTTGCCATCGTGCGCCGGAATAAATTGGCTGAGTGTCGACGACTCAAATGCCATGGAGACTTCTTGACCAAATCTTACGGCGTCATCAACGGGCCGATAGGATTGGCCAATTAAAGGTTTATCATCATGGCAACATTCAATCAGCCGTAAAGCATGAAAAAAACCATATTGGTAGGGCGCCTTGAGCAAGCCCTCTGCTAAATCATTTTTCTTCGACCCATTCTCGCCGGCCATCTGATTATTTCTCCACGATCCGAGGATTGCACCACGGTTTCAGTAAAAGAGTTGATGGATATATAGCGGGCCAGAAAGTTTTCCAGCACGGCCCCCATCAAGAATACGCCACTGCCTTCAAAAGCAGATTCATCAAAATTAAGGGTTATTTCCAGGCCACGGCCAAAAACGATAGGTCCGGCCGTATTGATACGCCTGACGATCGCATTCGCCTGAATAGATGACAAGCCCTCAATCTGGTTGGTAATGGCCGCAACGTTGTATTCACTGTATAGCCTTAATAAACTCCTCAATGCGGTCGCTCCTTCTTGAGCATTACGGTCTATCAGGCTTAAATAATTCAATGACAAATGATTGATCAAACTCCAGTTTGCATTGCTATAGGCATTGGACGCCCTGGGTTTAGTCGGACCTGAAAGGCAACGGATACTGTTTACCGGCGCACCTTTTTGCATGGTGAAATCGGTTTTTCCGCCGCCCAAAGGCATTTGCAAAGGCAAATCACGATTACTGCATAAGGTCTTTATCGATAATTGCTTAAGGCCTTTACTGTAAGGCGCCGATTGTCCATCGACCAGAGCAATAAAAATTTCATTGCCTATATAGCTGGATCTCGGCCCCTGACGTTTTTGTTTTGACGAAGCCACGCGTTGCTGACGGTACAAAGAGTAATAGGCCGGCGAGCTGTCATGATTGCGCTCATCGCTGTATTGATAAAAAGGCTGAAACTCCCGTTTTTCAGTCGCATCACCCTCCCCGGTTCCGATGACTTCCTTAATCTGGCACACCTCAAAATCCATGGGTCTGGATCGATCCGGAATGACATGGAACTCGGATAACTTCTGATCGATATGGATGGGATCGGCGTGCTTGGGAAACAGGTTAATTGCGGGGGTGCAAAACAAGGCAAATTGCGAACTATCAACGGCACTGATCAGTTTTGCATGACTGCGTTTAAGCAGGACAATCACGTCCATTTCCTGAGCGTCACAGTGATTTACGGCATCCGCAAATCCGTTTAACCCGACAAACATAAACCGCTCCGGAAATGCAAAGTATTCCTGTAATAAGCGGTAACCTTGGAATGAACGGGGAGAATAGTTTAGTAAGGCTTCATCATCGGAAAAGCCAAGCCTGCTGATCGCATTTTCCTTTACCAGATGTTGCCAGGTGTAAGGTTTTTCGGTTGATTGCATGCAAACGGCCAATGAGTCGCCGATTAATTGTTCATAGAGTTGCATGGGCAATTCACCATGACCTCTTAAAAAAACCGGCAGAGAATCTAAGGCAAGCCCATTGAATTTTAACCCTGCCGAAGTTTTCAGACGAAGGCGAAGCGCTGCTTTCACCCCCTTTAAGCTTGGCACACCCAGATTTGAGACGGCGCCAAGATTGGGTAAATATTCCGCCTGCGTAATTTGCAAGGGCCATAGTTTGACCTCATGCGCGGTTCGGTATTCACAAGGGGTTTGTTCGCCTTTTCCCGTCTGGCTGCGTAAAGCGGTGCCTCTTTCGATAGCAAAACCTTCATTCAATGAGCCTTCTGCCAAGTCAGGCTGAAATTGAACAACGGTCATTGATGGCGTGGGCTCCAGATAGTTGGGGTAAATCATTTCCAGCAAATGCTGGGTAAATCGGGGGAACTCGGCGTCAAGTTTCAGCTGAACCCGGGCGGCCAAAAAGGCAAAGCCTTCCAGTAGTCTTTCAACATAAGGATCTGCGCATTCAAAGCTGTCCATGCCTAATCGTGCTGCAATTTTGGGAAATTCAGCAGCAAACTCCCCACCCATTTCACGTAAATGGTGTAATTCCGTGTTGTAATATTTCAACAATCTTGGATCCATGGTTCAGCTACCCATATCGCGTAAATTCACATCACCGGTCAGCATATTAATTTCTGTCCGTAAATAAAGATGGATCGGTAATGGTTGCGCCCATAAATTGGCCTCAATATCAAAACTGATGGCTTGCTGATTCATCATGTCCGAGGCGAAAACCCTGACCGTTAAACTATGAGGCAAAATACGCGGCTCAAAGACGGTGATGGCTTGTTTCAGTTTTCTTTCAATATCTGACAGATTGGCGCCCACCACCGAAGTGCCGGCCAAATGTTTTATGCCGAAATTGATAACCGACTGGGCCACTTCGGGATAATCCGTCAAATCAGTAACCGACTCAAACGAATCCGCATTTAATAACCAGGAAACGTCTCTCAGTACCGACTGCCTTAATTTATTCATCGACAAAACCCGCTTATCTCTGGATTCAACCTGAGAATTCGGCTCATCATCAGTCAACCTGTCAAGTAAGGAAGGTTGCAGGCGCTCTTTTTGGGTTAGCTCGGCCATGACTCAATCAGCAGTGTCAGAAAAACTGATTTCACGTATATCCATCAAGGCATAATCGTTATTATTGGTGCTCAGTAAGCGCTGTCCCTGGCCGATAAAAAGTCCCTCGTCCGGCTCTTGCCATTCGGTCATTCTCGCCAGTTTTATAGCAGCGTCCGGGTGCATTTCTGAATTGACATAACGTGTTGGAATCAAGCCAACCGTTTCGCCACCATTTTGCCAAACCAGTTGTACGGGCGACCAAACCAGGTCGCGCAGATCTTCGGGGGCTTCTAGTTGAAGGGCTTTGATATGCTGAAAAGGCACCCAGTAATACTGTCCGTTGATGATGGTTTCCAGCATGGGACCTATGCGAACATCGGCATCCGCCAGCCACTCAAAGCTTTCTCCGTTAATCGAACCGGCTGTTGCAGGCGCACTGTCAAAAGCGTGCTCTCGCAAACTTTTTGCTTCCTGATATTTTTGTTGTGCCGTCAATTTTAGCGCTTGGAGTAATAAGGCCATCCACTGTTGAGGTTCACCAAAAATCAACGGCGTTTTCAAACCGGCGAAAACTTCATTCCGCAATACTTCGCAGCGTAAGGCTTCACGATACGTTTGCACCATCGCCAGCGTTGCCGCATCCATGTCAGCCAGCACATTGAGCTGGGTTAAGGCACGTTCCCATTGACCCAGAATCGACAAAAGCTGAAAGAGATAAATTCTATATTTGACGTTAGCCGGATCTTTTCTCACAGATTGTTGAATATCAGCTAACGCTTGGTCAAGATTGCCGTCTTTTAAGGCTTGTTCACTGTTCAACATGACTTTATCACCGGCTCTTTTAAATCAATATCACTATAAAAAGTGGGCGGCCTAAACCGCCCATTCATAAGGATTAAAGCATCCTTAAACCTGCTAACTTAGAAAAAAACAGGGCACTATCAGATTTTATTTTTGACCTTGTTAACACTTAAATCATAACCTTTAGCTTCACCTTTTTTGGCGGTACCGCCTTTTTCGAATTGGTTATATTGCACTGTAATGCCAATATAGTTGATGCTAAACGATTCACTCGGTCTGTCGCCACCACTGCTCATGCTGTAGCTGCTTATGATGGGATTTTCCAAAATAATTTCGAGGTACTCCTGGCCTTCAGCATCTTTGCCGCCCGTTTGAATAAAATGAAACGTCGCTTTGGTAAGCGATTTACCGCAAGCCGCTTCCTGAAATAACTGTGCAGACGCTATGTCCATGCTTTTGGTGACTGTAACTTCAGAAAAAGAAGGATTACTGGTATCACGATCTGCACCGGCTCCGCTGGTACTTATTGCCCGGCCTACGCCCCATTGCAATGAGTCCAGAGTTATCCAGCCTTCATGCTTGGCCGTTTTTGAATCACCTTTTAGTTCCGGTTCAAATTTTAATAAAATCATTTTTCTCTCCTCAAAATAATATGACTGAAAATCACTGTTTTAGGTAAATCCTAGTCGGTATTTACCCATTTCACTTAAATGTAGTATCTATCCTTTTACACTCAAGCTGCACTCTAACCATAAGGCAATCCCTGATTATGCCTTCTATCAAAAAAAACTGTTAAGCAGAAACTTAGCCACCTTTTTGTGAAGGTAGTTTGGAGGTTAATCGCAAAGAAACGGTTAAGCCTTCCAACTGATAATGCGGCCTTAAATAAAACTTTGACGCATAGTAGCCGGGATTACCCTCGACTTCTTCAACCACCACTTCGGCGGCAGACAAAGGACGAATGGCTTTATCTTCTTCCGTCGCTAATCCCGGATTGGTTAATACATAATTACTGATCCAGCTATTCAGCCATCTTTCCATATCGTCACGCTCTTTGAATGAACCGATTTTATCTCGCACGATACATTTAAGGTAATGGGCAAAACGGCAGGTCGCGAACAAATAAGGCAGTCTCGCTGCCAGGTTGGCATTGGCCGTTGCATCGGGATCATCGTATTCAGCCGGTTTATGCAGCGATTGCGCCCCGATAAAGGCGGCAAAATCTGAATTCTTTTTATGTATCAACGGCATGAATCCGGATTTAGCCAGCTCGGCTTCACGGCGATCACTGATAGCAATTTCGGTTGGGCACTTCATGTCGACGCCACCGTCATCCGTCGGAAACGTATGAACAGGTAAGCCTTCGACTGCACCGCCTGACTCTATGCCGCGAATTCTTGAACACCAGCCGTAGAGCTTAAATGAGCGGTTGATGTTGGTCGCCATCGCATAAGCGGCATTAGACCAAGTGTAGTTATTGCTGTTGGCGGCTTCGGTATCTTCTTCGAAATCAAAATCTTCAACTGGATCGGTTTTGGCGCCGTAGGGTAAACGGGACAGAAAACGCGGCATCGCCAAACCCAGATATTTTGAATCATCAGAGTCACGCAAAGATCGCCATGCAGCATAATCCGGCGTAGAAAATATTTTGGTCAAGTCACGAGGATTGGCAAGCTCGCCCCAAGAATCCATTTGCAATGTTGAAGGGGCCACGCCGGTTATGAAAGGGGCATGGGATGCCGCCGAGATTTGCGCAATTTGCCCCAACAGGTCCACGTCTTGCGGCGAATGATCAAAATAATAATCACCCATCAAGCAACCAAATGGTTCGCCGCCAAATTGTCCGAATTCCTCTTCATAAAGCTTTTTGAACAAAGGGCTTTGATCCCAGGATGTTCCCTTGAATTTTTTAAGCGTCTTGCCCAGCTCATTCTTGGAAATATTCATCACCCGGATTTTAAGCATCTCATCCGTTTCAGTGTTGTTCACCATGTAATGAAGCCCGCGCCAAGTGCCTTCCAACTTTTGATAATCCGCGTGATGAAGGATCAAATTGACTTGATCGGTTAGCTTTTTGTCAATTTGAGCAATAATCGATTGGATCGATTGAATCGCATCATCCGACACCAGCGAAGTATCTTTTAAAACGAACTCGGCCAGGGTTTGAACCGCATTCTCAACCTCTTGCTTGGCTCTGTCAGACTTGGGTTTAAATTCCTTATTCAATAACGATGAAAAATCGCTGACTTCGCCGACTTGTTCAGTGACTTGCGCTTCTGTAACTTTTTCTGTTTCTGCCATGGCTTATTCTCCCCCTTCGACAGTTTTATCAGTCGGTTTGGGTGCTGCGGTGAGTGATTGCAAAAGTGCCGGATCGTTAATGACTTTGGCAATTAATTCTTCTGCGCCACCCTTACCGTCCATGTAAGTCACCAGATTCGCCAGTTGAGTTCTCGCTTCCAGCAATTTGTTGAGTCCATCCACTTTTCTTGCCACGGCTGCCGGAGAAAAATCGTCCATGCTATCGAAGGTTATATCCACATTCAGATTACCTTCCCCGGTCAAAGTGTTGGGCACAGTAAAAGCTACTCTTGGTTTCATTGCTTTCAGTCTGTCATCAAAGTTGTCGACGTCGATTTCAAGCATTTTTCGATCTGCAACCGGTGCCAGCGGATCAGCCGGTTTTCCCGATAAATCAGCCAGAACCCCCATTACAAAAGGCAACTGAACTTTTTTCTCTGCCCCATAAAGTTCAACATCGTATTCAATCTGAACTCTGGGCGCGCGGTTACGTGCAATAAATTTTTGACTACTTTCAGCCATTGACTATCTCCTCAATTGAAAATACACACAGTGGTGCTACTCAAATCTTTTATTCATCCTCTTCATCTCTTACGCCTCTGATTAAATTAGCCTGACTAACGCCGTCAGGCGCAATATCCTTGAGCGCATCCATAAAACTTTTACCTACCAGACGTAAAGCACGTTCCAGAAAAATCGGCACCGGACTGGACGGTTCGTTTTTTTTGTAATAGTCGCAAATCAATTTGAGGGTGTTGATGACATCCTGATTATTATTGATGGCGCCTGAAATGGATTTTTGTGCGGCCTGTTGCTTCGGTTTATCGTCGGAATCACTGACTTCTGTCTCATCAGAATCGACTGAATCACTTACGCCTAGTGTATCCAGCCAATTTGACATAAGACCTTTGATATCTTTTAACAGATGCCTCAACTCATCAAAATTTGGCGCATTACTGATCCCAACTTCTTGCGTGACAAATTTCTCCAGGCTATTGAGGCTTTCAAGACCCTGTGCAATCCAAGCTTGTTTTTGTTGAAGCGCTTCGCTATCGGTGTCTTGTATAGCCGCCTCGATGGTTGACAAACTGACGGGGTTTTCAATTTTCGAAACAGTCAGTTTTTCGGTTGCGATAAGCACATCTCTGAGTGTGAATCGCCCAATGGCTTTGGATTCGACTAAAGGCACACTCTGTAATGGCCGCAAAATGGTTTCCTGGTCGCATAATGACATCAGGATATTGACGCGCTCGGTGGGATCGTTGTCATCATCCGGATCCAGTCGCGGATAAAGGCTATCCCATCGCTGCTGAACTAGGGTTTCGATCAGCTTAAGTCCGGTATGAAACCCCGAAACACCCTCGACAGCGATCAGCGAACGAAGGTAATAAACCAGCACTCGCAAATCCCTTGTCCGCTCAAGCAAAGCTTCGGCGCTTTTTTTAATCTCTCGCCAATTAGGCGGTTCAGCTTCTACCAAGGTATCGCCGATTTGCTGTTCGGGTTTACCTTTTATATCTTTTTCCAGCGCTATAAAGTCCGGATCATATTCAAGATCGTCACCACAAACATTATCCGGATCGACATCCTGCACATATTTTTCAATATCGATACTCAATGAATTGACTCCTTTTAAAATTATTGCTTTAACCTGATCCTGATGTTTCAAGACTCAGTGATTAAAATTCACCACAATCACGCTGACGTTATCTCGAGCACCCCGTTCCAAAGTAAGGTCCATTAATGCGCTCACACTATCCTTTAAGTTGTGAGTCAGGAGTATAGACTCAATCTCTTCCCTGCTGAGCTCTTTATCCAATCCATCACTGCTCAATAAAAACGTATCGCCGGGCAAGACATCCGTTACTTCGCAGTCGAGGTCCAACTCATCATCTGCACCTACAGCTCGAGTAATAATATTAGACTGTTTGACACCCCAGCCTGACAATGAAACCGAACCCGGCGCTAAGTCATCATCGTTGTAACAATGATCTCGAGTCAGTTGCACCAGTTTGCTATTTCTTAACCGGTACAAGCGGCTATCACCGGCCCATAGATAAGCACAGCGATTTAAATCACCAATCAAAACCAGAACGGTACTGCCGACAATCCGATCTTGATAATGACTATCCGCATAGTCACGTAACGCACCATTCACCTTTAACAGGCTGCTACGAACACTTTCCACATAAGCTTCCAAAGAGGTTTCTGGTGGAATGTCTTGCAAGGTATTGACGATCATTTGACTTGCCACATCGCCAGCCGTATGACCGCCCATGCCGTCAGCAACCACCCACAACCGTGCGTCAGGCCGGTCAAGTATGGCGTCTTCGTTAAACTTTCGTCGTTTACCGATATCGGTGATCGCCCATGACGCCCAACCCGAACAAAGGATTGCCGGCGACTCGTTGTTGTGCAGGAACCGGGGCACCGTATCCTGTTCCGATTCGGAGACGTCCTGGTTTGAACCCATTTGCAAGAGTTCATTGCCTGGCAATCGAACTGATTTATCCTGATTCGACTGAATAACCTTTTTTTGAATATTCCATCCACGCTCACCAACTATCCCGGTCAACAAACCTGAAAACGCAGAAAGAGGAGGCATTCCCTCGCACACCAGCAATGCAGAAGTCTGTTCGTCAGAACCAAGAGTACTCCATAAACTATAGCCCCGCATGGACTGATCCAATAGCACTTCACTCAGGCCGGTAAAGGCTTCAGACATTTGGTCTGGATGGTCCAGTGTCAAATAAAACGCATTTTTTCCCGATTGATGCTGGGTCTCTTGAAGTGCGCCAGTTTGAATAGCTTTGACTTCCGGAACGGCAGGAAGGTTTTGAACAAGGCGATCGAACTCCTCTGTATCCAGGCTGTCCTCCAGACCGCTGAGTGCAGCAGCTTCCAGATGCTCAAACCAACCGGCCGATGAACAGAACAAGTCAGGTAAATAACCTTCCTTCATTATTTTGGCTGCAACCGTCAGTGGAAAATAACGTCCGACCTTATCAACGCTGGGCATCAAAATGCCTGCCCAAGCCGATGGGCCGCAAACACCTTGACTCAATACGAATCGCCAAATGGGGCTGCTGATATAGCTATTTAACCAGTTATCACCCAACTCCTCCCGGCTGGCAGATATTGAACTTTGAAGCCAATGGTCCCAAGGATTCAAAAAGTCACGTGGTAAACGGCGCGAAATAAAATCACCCAACATGGGCAGTTTGCCGTAGAAACCGGGTTCCAATTGCATAACGGTCATCACAGACTTAGCGGAAATTGAAAGTTTTGCAATTCTCTCAGTGCAAAAGGATTATCGACACTGGTTGCGCTTAATTCATAACCGGCTTGCAGTCCATCAATATCAAAGGTTAGTAAAAATTTATCCTGGGCAGTAATTTGTATACCGGCTTTATCGAGCACTCTAAACCAGGCCCAAGGCCCCTCCTCTGCCCGGCTGACTTGCTTGCCGTCCAATGTGTCAAAACCGAATCGCACCAAACCGCTTCCGTCTGTTCCGGGCCACTGTAACTGAGTGCTTCGAGTCGGTCCGTGTCGGTAATCCGATTGCTGGCCTTCCAGGTTCAGCCAAAATCTGGACGCACTGGCATCTAGCGAAACCGGTTTGAGATTAAACTTGACCAAAGGCATCTGACTTCCACCTTGAAAGAAAACCTCGCGAATCTTATCGGCATATTGGAACTGAATCAGAACGCCCGGCGCTATGCCGATCGATTGATTATTTTGAGCAATCAACTTCCAGGTTCTGCCACTTGTGTCAACAAAAGCCTTGAGATGGGTATTGAAAAACTGATCCAGAATACCGTTCGGTGCAAAAAAACGGCTAAAGTCTTGCAATGCCGTATCGCGGCTGCTGCGTTTGGAGAAAGGGTAACGGCCTTCCAGACCCGATTTATAAAGCGGCAACACTTCGCTCTGCCAAAGCTTATTGAGCTGAGCCTTGCTGGAGCCCATGATTATGTTCAGATTACCGCTGGATAGGGTTTGAGTCATACTTTTTAGCGGCTCAGGCAGCCTGGCCGATTCCATCTTCATACGCGTCATCACATCACCGCCTCCGCCTCCTTCGCTACGTTGCGCGGCAATCTTGATTGCGGCCCCACCGCTATCGGAGGTACTTCCCAAATCGATCATAAAGCCATACAACTGACCGAGCAAATTGATGGTCTGATCCAACGGCGCGCCAGCTCCGCCGACGTTTCTGACTAAGGAGGTCAAAGGTTGAAAATACTTTTCAACGACAGTTCCCGGCGGTTCTGCGGGGAGATTACCAGCGTCTTCTGATTTAACGGTTTTCAACAGCTTTTGAGTCCGTGCATCCACTGCCTGTTCCACGCCCTCTTTGGCTGCAGTCAAGGCATCCAATGGACTGGGTGGTTTGCGAGTCAGTGACGTTTCATTATCCAGCGCCAACAGCAGCAGACGAATAGGTGAATCGGGTGCAGACGCAAATTCAAGCACTTCTATCGATTGCTGGATAGAGCTGATATTGCTGATTTTTATATTCTGCAGAAGATCATTCCAGTATTGAATAAAGTCTTTATCATAATACCCCTGAACATCCTGCTGAAGACGTTCCGGATCCGGCGCACTAACTTTGGCGGCTTCACCCAAGACCCAGTTCTGATCGACAGTTTCCTTGGCGAGCTGCTGGTTTTGTTTTAAAAAAACCTGATAGAAACCGTCATGTGTAAATAAATAAGGAATGATCTGTTGTTCCAGACGGCCGTTTGCCAACGTAAACACCCGCGTGGCATTAGGACCCAAGGCATCAAGCACCTTGTAATCACGGCTCTTATCCTGCAAAGCCTCACTTTTGATGCGTAAATAGACTTGTTGAGCAACCGGTACTCTATTTAGAATTTGTCGGGTTGAGGCGACCAGGCGCGGGTCAAGCTCCTGAGGCTCAATTTTCAATTTAAGCAGATTATCGAGATGTTCAAGCAACTTCACTTGAACATCATCGGAATAGTTTTTTTCCCAATCGACAGCAATCCAGGGTCGCACCAATCTGGAATCCAGTCTCTCCGGCTCGCCCAGCATCAGATAAATTTTCAACAGCTCATACAATATATCCGGACTTTTGGCTTCCTCGCCGGTAATCCGTTGTTCAAGGCGCTCTTTTATCAAGGGTAAAAATTGCTTGAGCAACACTTGTTCGTAAGTTTCGTTGATAACCGGTTGCAGCTTGCTGCCCTGGTAAAGACCGAAGCGCATGGACCAAGGCGTAACTTCCGGGTAAACCTGAGCAATCTGCTGCATCGCATTCATCCGCTGCAATAAGGCAGAAAAATCGGTTTGGATAGGATAACTGGCCGCGGTCTTGTCAAATTGTTGAATTTTATCATCCAGATCGGTCAGCGCCGATTGGTTGCGCGTGTAACTGGTCGTCCACAAAGCGGCCATTATCAGCGTCAGAGCCAAGGCCGAACCATAAGCGGCGTGTCGCAATAGAGCCTGATAGCGTTCGACCCGTTGATTTAAGCCGACAATCAGCGCTTCTTCAAAAATCACTTCTTTCAGTAGGCGGGTAATAAAATAACTTTTACCTTTTCCGCTAAACATCGGCACCGAAACACGATCCAGCTTGAAAGTGCTTGCCAATATACCCATCAACCGATCAATTGGCGTGCCTTCCTGCGTGCCGCTGGTTAAATAGACGCCCCGGAGAAAAGGCGCTTGCTGGTAACGGTTGGCGCCATAACATTCTTTCAAAAATTCAAACAGGTTGCCTTTTAACAAGGCCATGCGTTGCGGGAAACCGAAAATAAGATGCCGTCTTTGCAGATCCCGTTCTTGCTGAAGTCTTTTCGGAAGCCGTTCATTCAGACGATTCAACAAGGCATCTAAATCATCGCCCACTCTGGAAATGACGTCGGACGGATTAGTCTGATCTTCCTCGGGAAAAGTAACGCCCCACACTTGAGCTCTTTCTTCCTTACCCAAGTCGGCAAAAAAATCATTGAATCCTGCAACCAAATCGCATTTGGTAAACAACATATAAATCGGAAAACGGATACCGAAGTGTTCGTGTAACTCCTGGATTCTTTGTCTGATCGCTTGTGCATGCTGCAAGCGTTCCTCTTCGGTTTGCTTGATCAAATCCGACAAGCTCATCGTAATCAAAACACCATTGACAGGGCGGCGGGGACGGTGTTTTTTGAGCAAATTCAAAAAACCCAGCCAAGCGGCCTTATCGACCGCTTCATGGCTGTCCTGGGTCGTATAACGTCCGGCGGTATCCAGCATGACGGCCTGATCGGTAAACCACCAATCACAGTTACGCGTGCCGCCAACGCCCCGGATTGCATTTTTACCGAATTTATCCGCCAGAGGAAATTCAAGACCCGAATTAATCAATGCGGTGGTTTTACCTGAACCGGGAGGACCGATAATGATGTACCAGGGCAACTCGTATAAATACTGGCGGCCCTGGCCTGTTTTGGTTTTAATCTGTTTTAGGGTGTTCAGTGCCTCATCAAAATTCTGGCTGATAACGCCGATTTCCTCCTTTGATTCGGTTTCGGTTTGATCAGTAACCGCATCCGCCGGTAATCCTGATCCGGCCAGTTCATTGACCATTTTGTTATTGGCACGGTTGGCTTTAATCTGAATTCTTGAATTATTCAGCCCCCAAACCACAAACACAATTAACAGCGCGATGAGTCTGGACACTTCCGATTCCAGCGGCGTATGACCCGCTATCGCAATCAGCGGCCCAAAAAACCAGAGTAAAAGTGCAATCGCAATGATGCCTAATAATTGAATAACCCATTGTTTCTTGAAGAAATCGATGATTTTTTTCACGCTTATCCCTTATATCCTCAAAAAATAATATCAACCCGCCGGTTCATGGCTTTGTGTTCGGCGCTGTCATTCGGAACCAAAGGCTGGGTTTCCGCCCGGCCTTCTGATGTAATGGTCGCGTTTATGCCTGCGTTGCCGCTTAATACCTTGGCAACCGATTGAGCTCGCGCTTGCGATAAATCCCAATTCGATGGAAATCGTGCCGAAAAAATCGGATCGCTGTCGGTATGCCCGACGATCAGGATATTATCGGTAACTTTACTGAGCGCCTTACCGATTTTGTCCAGTAAAGGCAAATACCGAGTGGTTATGTTATCGCTGCCCGAGCCGAAAAATCCCTTGCCCATAATTCGCAGTATGAGTTTTCCGTTTTTTCTATCCAGGGCAATTTCACCTCGCGCTATCTCAGGTGCAAGAAACGTATTGATATCGTCATACAGTGAATAAGCCGGTTCTTCTGACGCTTGCGGCTCGGGTGCCGGGGAAGTGACCGGCGCTGTAACACTTGCCTGAAAGGTTAAACCGTCTTTGATGTTATAAAGCTTTGCCAGCAAGGGACTGGAAGCGGCATTGATCAGGTAAAGAAACCCCAAAAAAACCAGCATCAGCGTCACACCGACCACTGAACCAATCACCCATAACGGGACCAAACGGCTTAATGCATTGCGTTTGTCTTTGATCCCCTGCCAACTGATCGATAATTCGTGTTCGTAATCACCGCGTTGTCTTTGAATGATTTGGTAAAGATTTTCCCTAACCTCTTCAAGACGGGTCATTCCGTGTTCTTGTACCCGGTACTTACCTTCAAAGCCAAGACACAGGCAGAAATACAATAACTCCAGCAAATGCAAATGCGTGCCGGGTTGTTGCATAATATTTTTTAATATTTGAAAAAACTTCTCGCCGCCCCACGCCTCTTTATGAAAGGTGATTAACAGACTTTGCGTGCTCCAAAGACTGTTATTACCCCACGGCGTATTCAGCACGGTCTCATCCAGTAATGTACACAAACAGTAGCGAGCCGCCTGGACTTGATCGGCCGGAACACCGCGCTGTAGCGAAGTGGTTTCAAAACGTTTTACTTCATTGATAATGCTGGTTCTGAGCCCGGCTATATCAGGATGTGATGACGTGTTGCGTAATTGTGCAACCAGAGACAGCAAGGACAACGCACATTGGGTGAGCGGATTGGCGTCCGAATGGCCTAACTGTTCGTGCAGCCCTTCAGGAAGTGCAACAGGCTCAGAGGCTCTAACATCAATCGGTTTCGGACTGACCGGTTCTTGCAGTTTCGGTTTTCGGCCGCCCGGGTTAGGCCGGAGTATGGTTTTGTCATCGTCGATGTAATTTCCGAAGGGATCGTCTTGATTCACTGTCATTACCCGTTTTTGATTGCCCAAAACTCTAGTTCAAGGCCCGGAAAATCTCCGGCAATATGAATGGCAAAACCGCCGGACTGATACATCTGCTTCCACAGCTCGCCTTGTTTGTTCAGTTCGAAATAGGCAAATCCGGCATGATAAGGGATTTGTCTTGGTGCGACGGGTAAAGGGTGGATAGTAATACCCGGCAGCGCAGATCGAACCAATTGTTGAATTTGCTCAACCGGTCCGATTTTGACTTGCGTCGGAAATCCGCTGCGCAATTGCTCTTTTGTGATTTGAGCATTGACCGCCAGCACAAAAACAGCGTCTTTCAATAAATGAGGATCGGGCACTTTGGCCCCGCGAATTCCGTATTTTGGTGGTGTCAGCGGAATAGGTATTGCATTTTGCTCCAAAACCGAACTTAGCAGATCGCGCAATTCGCTCATGACCCGGGAAAAAGTGAGCTGTAAATCATCGTGCTGATAGGGAGGAAAACTTACCGGCCGCTTATTCGGCTTACAAAAGGTAGACAATTCGCCAGCAAGTTGCACGGCAAGCCGGTAAAAACTTTCGGGATGAAAGGCCGGTATGTTCTGAAGATGTTCAAACAAAGGCTCAACACGATTCACCATTTGCAAGAGCATAAAATCAGCAATTTCGGCCACGCCGCCCCTTCCCGCCTCGGTTGCTCTGCCCCCCAAGGCTTCGCCCCGGGTATGCAGTAAACCGGACAACTCCTTGATGAAGCTTTTTAATATCGGTAGCGCATTACAATCAACCGATGGCGGTATGAATTGTTCATCAAGGATCACATTTTTATCTATCCTCGATTCGATGATGCGGGCAACCCCCAAACAGAGATGGCCGGCGCGTTCCTGTGTTTCAAGCATCAACGTAGTATGGAGTTTGCCGACTGTAACCGGCGAAGTGACATTAGTGCCGGTGTTATGGTCTCTGACATCGTATTCAACAGCGTGATAGCGCGCCAGTTTGTTACGGACCTGATCGGTATCCACTTCAACGTTTCCGGGCTGACGGGTCGGCAACGACAGATAAATAATCGTATTTTGAGTATCGACGGAAATATCAACCGGCAAAGGAAGATCGTCGTCTTCAGGCAAATTGAACGGGGTTCCATCAGGAAAAACTCCGCTACATTCGGTTAATGAAAACTTCCCCATTGCCAACAGACGCGGGTCTATCCTGATTTTTTTAAAACCCCAGTCATAGGGGTTAAAACCTCCACACCGCTCCCGGATCAACGTTTCAATATAACGATCATGCTGCTGAAAATGTTGCGGGCGAAGAAACATACCCTCCGACCAGACAGTCCTGTTGTTTTCTGCCATGTTAACTAACACCTCCTCGTCACTGTCATTAATGTGCGTTCAAACAGCTCCGCATTGCGGATGCTCTGAATTATCAAATTCCAGCCTTCAGCATAGACTAAAAGTTTTTATTTTTTTCTCGCCGCAGTCAGTGCGCTCATTTGAGCTTCATAAGCTTCAACGAACGCGTCACCGAAAAAGTTTTCTATGGCCTCTTCTGCGGCAACACCGTAAGACTCCTGGTATTTGTCCCAACACTTGGCTTTCTTTTGTAAAACGATGCCTTGCTCAAATTGTTTTTCTATCGTCTTTGGATCAAATTTTTTTAATAATTCATTCAAAGAGGCCTGGATGCCTGCCTGCATAGCCAATTGATGATTCATGATGTCGTCGAAGCCCTGCTCAATGGCTTCGACTGATCCTAAAAAGCCGCCTTCCCTGTTTTGAATCAATTGCTTGAGCACATCATCCGTTGTCACTGCAAATTTCAACGGATTATTATTGGCTGCTCTGATGACAGTCATATTGACGCGAAACAGGCTTTTAAATTTTGCCCGGCTTCTTAATACAGCGACAGTTCCATCGACCATTTTTCTGAACATCCGGCCGATTCGGTTAAAAGTAACTTCAGCCGGTTCGGCGCTTTTTATGCTTTGATCCAGTTGCGCACCGGACAAAAAAGCATCGAACAATGCATCTGAAGTCTGAGTTTGTTCCTGAACGGGCGGCTTGAGTGTTTCCAACCGTTCGGGTTTGGCTTGAATTTCCGGCGTTTCAACAATATCCAGCAAACTGCCGGGAACTTCGGGTTCCGGAGCAACAAAAACAGGTATGGGTTGCTGCTGTTCATCTAAATGCTCAGCCTCTTTTGCGAGTTCAAGCGACTCTTCCTCGAAAGGATCTTTAAAATCAAACAAGGCATCCAAGGGTTGATGGCCTGGATCAGCCGGCTTTGAGGGCTCCCATGAAGGGGCGGATGCGTCTCCAAAAAGATCTTCAAAGCTTGAAATAACAGGCATGTCAACCGGTTCAGCGGGAGCTGACAAGATGTCGGGCGCCACAAAACTGTCAAACAGTGGTGAAGCGGAATTCGGCAAATGACTCTGAAATTCAACCTCTTTGAAGTTTTCACCTGAATTGATCAGGTCTGAATGCTCAACAGACGCATCATCGCTATTTACCAATAAGCGGTTAGCAAATGGGTCATCAAGCAGCGGCGAAAACAAATCCGGTTCATGAACCGGAAGCTGTGCCGGTGTTTCCAAAAATTCATTTAAAAATGGCGAATCAGCCTCTTTTGAGACCGCTGTAGCAGTAATGGCCACACTGATTTCATATTCCCCAACACGTAAATGAGTTCCGTTAAACAACTGTTGAGTATCGTTTTGCAGCGGTGCGGTGTTCATGTCGAAATAGACGCCGCTGAGACTGGTGTCCGTCAGATAATAGGCACCGTGCTGAAAGGAAATACGTGCATGATGCCTGGAAACAAATTTTTCAGGATCACTGAGGACTAAATCATTATCTTCCGATCGTCCGATGGACCCACCTCTTTCGTCCACCGTTACGGTGACTGATTCAGCCAGAGGTTGTCCTTTATACGAGAGTAAGGTCAGCGATAAAGCCATAACAATCGTCTCTTATTGAAAGCGTGATGATTAAGAAGCATTGATTATATGTGCTTACTCACCTTTTGCCAGAAAAATATTATTATGAGGTTACTGCGACTTACCCGCTTGGAACAGATAGAAACTGTGCAAGACTATTTAAAAAAAGGCCAATCGATTTATGTGGAAGGAAAATTCAAAAGAGGCAATAGTAATATTAGGAGGGTTCGGATCATAATACCACTCAAATCGTGGCGGAAGAGCTATAAATCAATGAATTGCAATCAACTGGGAACTCATGATACTGACTTGCGTATAAGAGTTATGCGTTTAAGATATGCGATATTAAATCCTGATTAGCAAGATGCTTCAGCTCAACCGCAGGATGAATTTGTCCTTTAGGCATTTGATAGAACATTCAGAACGTTAGTCCCACATCTGAGTAACTTCTCATTAGCCATAGGCAGCCGCAGTCCGAATCACCTCGGATAAGGGTAGAATTTTGTTTTCGCTCAGCAGTCGATCCTGGAGATAATGCCAAAACGAAATGCCATGCTTTAGGCAGGTCTTTTTTCAGGCTGCGTATTCCGGTCCAAAGCTGCCACCTATTCCAGACGAACGCTGCCACTCATTCCATTTTAAAGCTGTCATTGAATTCCGATTCCTGAAAGCGACCATTTGTCACCTAGTTCAATCGCCTCTGAGCTGACAGATATAATTTAATTTGGTGTGACAGGAAACGGCATATAAGCGGTCATTCCCGATGTAGGTGCGATTAGCTCATGTAATAGCACATTACGAATGTCGACATTCCTCTGATTACTCTATTGCTAATCGGAGCTACGCGGAAAATCTTCACTCGCTGACGCTCCGTTTCAACTATTTTCAGCGAATGACTTTCCCCACTATCTAGCCTGTTTAGGTGTAGACGAGGCGCAACGACCTAGTACTTGCGCATCTTGTATCGCGTTCCACTCGATACCTGTATGTGGATTTTTACCCAGTTTTTCTAAAATCAAAGATCTCATTTTCTGCACATCTTCCTTAGGAGGGTGACCAGGAAGCACTGACCATTCGTCGGCATTATTTAGTGCTTGAGTCGCAAGAATCTGTCCTTTGCCATCAGCAACATCGATCCGAGAATTAGATTTGATGAGCAAATCAACGGTGTCGAGTCCACCACGCTTAATTGCCATAGTCAGTGGAGTGTCGTACTCGATATTTGAAGGATGGCTGATGACATTTATATTTGCCCCCGCTGCAATCAAATAGCTAACGGTACACGTATGCCCTTGGGATGCAGCGAACATAAGTACAGTAATTTCACGACCGTCATAGGAACAGAATTTTGTGTTTGCCGATACTCCCGAATGAAGGTAAGCTTTTACAGCATTGCAATCGCCCTCTCCAACAGCATCAATAAAAAGCTTTTTTTCTTTTTCTTCTGGGTTTGTATCGCTTTGCACAGTCGTAGTTAAAGTGCTAAATCCCACAACCATGAAAATTAATATCTGCAATTTATGATGTGTATTCATGCGCTTTATGTTTTTCCAGCTTTTCATAATAAATTTGCCTTGATGTGACTAACATGAAGTTGATGCGCCTCGAGCGTAGTGTTGGCTAAACGGCCAACTACAACCCCAAGAAATGCAGTAACCAGCGCGGATAGTATTTCAGGTTTGGAGCGTGTCTGAGGCACTAACAACGTACAAATAAAACAGGTGAGAGGATACTCAAGACACGGACTTCGCCTTCGATGCCTGCACCGGTAACGTTCAGTGTGGTCCTCGCTTCAACTCACGAATGCAGGCTGGATTGACACCGAAATTGAAGTAGTAGTGTTCCGTCGCGGACAAACCGCCGAAGATTGCAACCACCTGAGATCCCGGCACAAAACTTAGCTGCATTTCGCGGTTGGCAAGTGTACAGCCAGTTGTTGTCGTTATCATAGCTGAATTCGCGGATAAATCTCATGATACTTTAGAGCCTTTTGTTAATTAGCACCCCCAGTTTTGAAATGAATAGCTTTGAGGAGTATGGGTCGTACTCAGCATGTTGAGCATCTTTGAACCCGAGGACCTTACGGGCGTATTCGATAACGATGTTGAAGCTCACCTCAGGTTCCAAAGCAGTGGATATTGTTTTCCCTAGCATAACGAATAGCCCATAACGTTTTCTCCATGCTCTTGTATAGGCTTCCTGGGGCAAACCACATGCCCGAATAGCGCTCAACTAGCTTTGGGTCGATATCTTCGGTTGAAACCTACTCCGCGTTGACTGTTACCGGTAAAAGCCAGGGCCAGGTCTTACAATCAAGCATCCATAGCTAAACTGACAAGCAGATACGCATTCATCTGCTGTCACTGATGGCCGAAATGCAGTCGTGCGCTTTGGACCGGGTCTAGCAAAAAAAAACGCAAAATTGATTGCCGAAAAGCTGCCATTCGCAGGACTTAGGGATGAAAAGTTTCGCTAGCATCCTCAGTGGCCGGTTTTGGCCGTAATGACTCAGTGATAATGTCAATTAGCTCGCCGAATACCGGACAGTCGACTGGGTCATAGATAGGGTGAAGTCGCCAAGCGGCCGTCTTCTCTTCAGATTCTTCTCCGGAAAGCGGCTACTCGTCGCTAAGTTCAGCAGTCCCAAACCAGTCAATTGCTTCGTAAAATGAGATGCCGGTTAGGGAACCCTAACGGTTTTCTCTCACTAAGAACATTGATCGCGCAGCACGAACAGCAGTTTCTTGAACACCAACGCACCAGCGATAAAAGAAATAAGTTGAATTGTTTCTTGTTTTTTAACATAAATAACGTTTCTCATTCATTCAATAAAAATGGCGACCAGATCATTCGCAATACTCTTCATGCTATCACTTTTGCCTGGTTGCAACAGTGCGGGCTTATTGGTAGTCAACCTGCTAGCCCGTTTTGATAATTATCATGTTTACGAAAATTTATCGTACGGCGCTGAAAAGCAGAATGTCATGGATGTTTATGTGCCGGAAATCAAAAAGATGTCCGGTCAGCCAGAAAGGCTGCCGGTCGTCGTTTTTTTTTATGGTGGATGCTGGGGTGGTTGTAAAACCTTAACCAAGGAACACTATGTTTTTGTCGCTCAGGCTTTGACTGCCAGGGGTTACTTGGTTGTTATTCCCGATTA
>NZ_JAUSBX010000046.1 GCF_030651835.1 Methylicorpusculum sp.
CGAGCAAGAGCGTGAAGAAGAACGTTACGAGCAACTAACGCTCTTTGGGCAAGCAAATCCGCCTTTAGGCGGTCCATGAACATGCCCCTTTGAGGGGCTAACAGATATAAGCCCCCGGCTTTGCCGGGGGTGATTTAACTTTAACGCCGTCATCCAGATCGATGTCGATTTGTTGAGTGGCCAGCGGGTACAGGACCTCGCGCTCGTAGGCTGCCAACTCCGCGATGATTTTATTGATCTTCTCGATTTCCTTCAGGGCTTTGGTTTTCTCGCTCTGGGTGGCACTGGCACTGATGCTGACCGCTTCCAGATGATTTTTATGGGCAGTGAGTTTGGTGCGGAACTCGCGCAGGTAGTCGTTGAGTACCACGCTGACCGTATCCGGGCGGTAGCGGTGCATGTAGATCAGTGCATTGAAGCTGCCTTTCGGGCTTGAAAACAACCAATAAATCGGACGCTTCTTGTAGCGTTTGATGTGGTCGTTATAAAAATCTTTGATGAAATACTGTCCGATTTTTTTACCTAACGATGCTTCGATAAAGGTTTGATTTTCTTCGTACTGTTTTTCACCAAAACTCACCCGCAAAAATTCACGGAATCGCTCTGATAAATCGTCTGAAAACCAATCGCCGTCTAATATCGGCAGCACGTTATTTTCACAAGGCGTTAACGTTGGTTCAGGGATTTGTTTTAAATAATCTTCTAGCGTTTCGCCTTGACTGGCTAAAATCAAGCCCGTTTTATCGAGCGAATAACGCCCAAACAAACAACCGACCGCGTAAGAAATAAAATCGCGGCAATCTTTTTCGCGGTCAGCGCGAACCAACGTGATTTGCTCAATTGGCACGTCGGGCGACAATTCGTCTTGCAAGCCGTAGGCTTCGATGAACAGGCGGTTGTTTTCTTCTTCCAAGCGTTGCATTTCGTCGATGACGGCGCGGTTTTGCGTTTGCCATTGCTCAAAAGCGGCTTTTAAGGTGGGTTGTTTTTGGCGAATCAGCGGGTTTTCGGTGAAATCCCATGAGGTTTCGTAATTGTTCCAGTCGGTTTTTGCTAACTCGATTGCTGTTTGAATTGTTGAAACATTGACACTTAAAAATACATCTTCTAATGCAGGGAGGCTGGCATAATTTCCCACCTGAAAGTGCATTGTTGGATTTAGTGTTTTTGCAATCCACTGCACAACTTTAGAATTACAAAAAGCTAATACACGCATTAAAACAGCTTCATCTTCAGATTGAGCAGACATTCCAGTCACGTCATAAATGAAACCATTTGGAAAATATCTAAAACTTGCTATTCCTGATGTTATATCCGACCAGCTTACTGATGAGTGAAAATAAGAATCTATATTCTGTGGTCTTGAACGTAATTTTCCTTTTTCATCAACGAAATTTCGTATTTCTTCACCGTCATTTTTCCAATTTACAATGAAATCTTGATTTCCATACCATTTACGACACTCGCCTCCTTTGTTGTATGGAAACCATTTAGCACTTGAATTTTTTGCTTCTTCACGACTTCCTATTCCAAAGCAAATAAGGTTCGTTTTTACTTCATGCCATAGCCTTATAAAACGTTCATTGCTACCTGTTTGCAATCCAACAACAGCATTTGCTATCTCGTTTAAATTAGAATTTTTTGCAAAAACATTTCTTACATCATCACTCACCCAATAAGCCACAGGACTACCTGAAATCTTCTTGAAATCATCGGGTTTTGCGTTGTAAAACCAGCCGCAGTTTGAATTTTTAATGGCTTCTATTGTTTTGGGTGCTTGGTTTTCGTGTCCTTTGAAATCCGATAATTTAATGTAACTGCCTGTGTAATTTGGAATGTGAGTTTTGTCGAGCGTGAAAGTACAAATTGGAACGGTTGCACCGTCAAAACCTGAGTATTCGAGTTGAATTAAACTTGTTAGCGTGGCGTTGTCAATAAAATGCGTTCGCAATTCTTCATAAGACGAAATAAACATCCAAACAAACGGCGACATAAAACCGAGTTGTGCGGTTTCTTTTGCAAACGCTAAATTCCTAATCATCGAAGCCGAAAATAGGTCTTTTTCAAATCCTTTGTAATGTTTTTTCAAATAATCTTTTAACAACGGATTCAGATATTTATTGCCCATATACGGCGGATTGGCGACAACGGCATCGAATTTCATCGCTAAAATGTGGGCTTGTTGAAGGTAAGGTTGTAAGGTTTTCGCGGTATTTTTTTGAAACGAATCGCCGTTGATTTCTAAATTTTCTAATTGCGCGAGTAAATCGGCTAACGGTTTTTCATATTTTGTAGGCACTTGAATTAACGAACCGAAGGTTTTTGCTTCGACAAATAACGGTAAAATTTCAGCCAATAGCTTGTATTCTTGACGGTTAATTTCGTCGGTTAAATTCAGTTGTGGTTCTTCAAATAACGAACTGGTTGCGCCGATTTTGCCTTCTTTGTACAAATCGAGTTTGTGCCAAAGCTGCGCTAAATTTAATTTTTCAGTGGATTGCAAAGACAAAATGTTGAGTTTTGGCGGATTGACAAAAATGCGTCTGTCATCGGCTCGCGCTTTCATCATCAAGGCAAACGCGGCAAGTTGCGCGGCTCTGTCGTCGATGTCTAAACCGTAGAGATTTTTTTCTAAAATTAAACGCGGAATGGCTTTTGGTTCATAACCTTGCTCTTCATAAATGCCTTTTAAAATATCGTAGGCTTCAACCAAAATATGACCTGAACCGCAGGCGGGGTCTAAAACGGTTAAGGTTTCAGGATTTAAAAACTGACCATCGAGCGCGATGCGAGATTGAATTAAAGCGTTGAGTTTTTCTTGAACGTCAGGTGATTGCTCGGCGGGTTGAATGTAATAATCTAAGTGGCATTTTTCTTTTAAATGCGAATGTGGATTTGCCATTAACCACAAACGTCCGATGCTGTTTTGCACCAAGTATTTCACAATCCAATTCGGTGTAAATAATTGCGTTGCGGCGGGAATATCTTCACTTTGAACGACTTTACCAATGACCGCGTCTTTCTTTTCGCTGATATAAAACTGATACAACCAACCAATGACTTCAACATTTTGGCAAGTGTCGGGCGTCATCGATTCGCGGGTATAAGCCAAAATCGAATTACCCGACAGCAAATCATCGGGCATTAATAATTCGGTGTAGTCCTCAATCCGCTGAAACAGGAACGGCATGGATTTGTTCCAGTAGTTACACGCAGCGACGACCAATAGCCGATAGGCTTCGCCTTGCGGATCGCGGCTGGGCACTTTGCCATCGAGTAGCGAAAAGATTTGCTGCCGAATCTTGTCATGTACCATCTCCTCATCTATATGGCCCATCTTGGCTTCGGCCAATATCTCGGGCTGGAATTGCCCAGGATCAGCCGGAGAAACAATGCCGACACGGTTGTAGCGGTTCAAATCCATGAAGCGCAGCGCACAGAAGCGGTTGAACCACGTGTAGGCTACGCGCTCGATCACCTGGTCTTTACCGTCATCATGAATCGCACGTTCTAATTTCTTAATGGCTTGGCCGCTTTCCCGGCGGGCGGCACTGTCTTCGGCCAATACTTGCTTGAGCTTGGTTTCGATTTGTTCCTTAAGGCTGCGGCGGGCGTATTGGGCAAAGCGTTTGAGTTTGGCGGTTTCCATTATTTTTCCCTTGAACCACGAATAGACACTAATCCACACGAATCATTTTTAACCACGGAAGACCCTGAGAACATGGGAGTGATACTTGCCTTACACGCTTTTATGCGCGGACGCATAAACCAACGCATATATTTGCGTCTGGCGCATAAATTAGCGCTTGCGCTCATAAATCGCTCCTTTTCGGTCTCCGATTTGATCAATCTCGTTATGCTTCTTTAAGCGCGCAAGGAGTTTGTACGCCTGGTCTCGGGTAAGATGGCATAAGTCCATGACATCTGCACGTTTTATGCTGCCGTGCTTGTCTATATAGCTGAGCACCATTTGTTCCTGTTGAATGGAGTCAAAGCCCACCTGCCTTACATAGGCGGCCTTTTGGTCAGTATGGCGGTAGAACTTGACACTCAGCGTGTAGCTCCGGCCACGGCCTGATCCATGGGCCTCGACCAATCCGGCTTCGACCAATTTTTCAATCGTTGCGCGAACTATAGGCTCTGGTTTTTGAATTATTCCGGCAAAGCGGGCAGTGGTTAGGCGACGTTCGTTTCGCAAGCGCGAGAGAATAATCAGTGAATCAATGGGCATGTCACCGCGCTGGTCTTCCTGGGTAATAACCATTTTCAAGAAATCGAGGTCGGCATCAGACGCCGCCATCCTTACCGAAACCGTGTAGGGAGACGACAGGGTGTAATCCGGCGCTGGGCGACCATAGCGCAACATGCCTTCGAAAATACGGTCAATCCCTCGCCCGGTGCGTTCCGCCAGTCCGATGCGTTTGATGATATCCGCCAGCAGCGGGTTACGGGAACGGGGATCGACGACTAATAAGTTATCCAGGGTAACACCCTCGACGAAGCCACCAGGACTGCTGATAGCGAGACCCTCGTCGTCCAGCTTGACATGCACGGCACCCAGGCGACTGTAGTCACGATGAACGAGTGCGTTGACGAAGGCTTCGCGAAAGGCGCGACGATCGAAGTTAGGAATGGGTACCCGAAATAGGCCAACCTGAATCTCTTCCTCGCTGACCCGAGCCCGGAACAGTAACTCTAATTCTTCGAAGGTTTCCAACAGAGGTTTACGGAAAAATTCGTTGACCTGAACGTCGGTGCCGCGCAACACCTGAAATGCAACCTCATGAGCGGGAAGATGACGTCTCAACTGAATTTCGCTACCCAGTAGCAGCAAGCCCGCTACTGTTGGAATCCTCCGGCCACTATCATTGACTACCAGACCCAGTGCGCCATCCAGCTCATTATCTGCCAGGGGCAGCAAACTCTGATCACCCCCGTATTTTTTGATGGCATTACGAATACGCAGTCGCTGCAAGGGGTCAAGTTCTTCAACGGCGACATCGATCACCGGCATGGCCGAGGGGTCGGTTAGTCCCATAGCAGACTGTCGTTGAATAAATTCATGGGGATAAAACGGCACCGCTTCGGGCGTGCCATCCAATTTCAGGCGACGACGCTGCAGAAGGCCATCCGAGGTGGAGACCAACTGCCTGGACTTTGGCACAGTGATACGTCCGATGTAATAACCTTGTATCTCACAGCGCTCAACCCGGACAGCTATGGCTGGATTGGTTTTGTTGGCGATTAGGGCGGGCAGACTTGCAAGATTTTTATGATTGGAATGCAAGCCAGTAATATCACCGTTATCTTCCACGCCAAGCAGCAACTCGCCCCCTTCGGTATTGGCCAGAGCAACCACAGCGGCAATCAGTTCGCGGTCGGGCAGACTTTTGAGGTCGCTTTTGAACTCAAGTGTCAGGCTTTCACCTTGACCGATGAGTTCAAGAATTTGGCGCTCGGTTTCATTCATGCGCAGCTCCTAGATTTGAATCCTTTTGCCTTTGCGGATTTCTAAAAGCAAAGCTTCACGCATGGATTCCAGGTAGCGCTCGACATCGGTTTCGTCAGCCAGCCAGGCTTTATCAAATGTAACATTGATATGACGCGAGGCAATATATTCCGGTCTTGGCTCTGAAATAGGTTTGTCACGATCACCTTCAGACAAATCGGTTGACTTCGCACTAGGGGCTGGTTTGGGCGCTGTTAAATCAATTAGCTTAGTCAGGAGTTTTTGGTAACCCTGCTCCTCAAAATAACGCAAACGGTCGTTGATCACTGCAATCAGGCTTTGCTGTTGGATATGTTCAATCAACTCCTGATACGGGGCATCCAGTTCGGCCATTCTGACGTCGGGTAACTTTTTATATTCTTCCTGCCCTTGCATACGTTGCTGCAAGGTTTTAAGTTTTTCAATGGCCTGAGAACGAACCTCTTCAACTAGCTTATCGATTTCCTGGGCCAAAGCATCGAGGTCACTTTTTATTTGTTGAATACGATTGCCCTTGAAACAGGTTGGATCGTTCAGTACTGATTGAATCGAGGCCGGAACATCGCTTATCACGTAGGCAAAATTAGGCTCTTGCGTTTGCACAAATGTGCGCGCGTCATCGAAGATGGCTTTTTGCGGGCCACTCATGAACTTACGGATGGGATCGATCACGCCTTCCTTCATGGCCAGCAAGCTGTCTTCTTGTCGAGCGAGTTCGGTCAGATACCAGGTGTAGGGCTTGCCGTTCAGCTCTTTGAGCTTTTCAAGCACTGGATTGAGTGCGCTCAAGAAAGGATACCGGGCTGTCTGAGCCGCTAGCGGTATGAGTTGTTGGGTGAGTTCCTGGAATGCCTCAGCGGTTTCATTGCCAAGGGCTTTGGCTTCGCTGGCACGGGGCGGGGTATCGAAGAAATCTTCATAAAATTCTTTAAGAACTCGTAGCTGCGAGGCGGTGAACTCAACCTGGGGTTCCAACACCAAATTGCCATGCCCATGGGTATTACGAAGCGCTCGCTCCAATTCGTTTTCTTCAAGCAGATTGCCGTCGGTGCGTGCCTCGACTTTTCCTCGGGCACAGAGGTTGGCCAGGGTGCACAGCACGGCGGCGTAATACCAGCCATAAGGTTTACGCTCAAACCTTTCCAGCAGACTTTTTAACGTGGTACGGACACCGCCTCGATTATTGCTCTGGATAAAGGCCAGCAGTTCTTGTTCCGACTCGGCCAGCGAGGTGACATCATTACCGAATAGACCGTCTTCGGCGTATTTAAGGCATTTGGCGATGTCATTTTCGGTGTAGTTAATGCCACGCAGCATCCGCAAATTGGGATAGACGCGGGCAACCAGTTCATGGAAGCCCCGCAATACTCGGGTTTGAGCGTCTTCCGAACCGATCTCGATTTCGCTGCCGGCTACGAACAATTTAGCCTTGCCCATGAGCCGTTGAACGCGCTGCTGAATGTCGGCATAGCGTTCCCGGTTCTGGAAACCTTTGTCATTGAGGATGCGTTTAATCGCCTCCTGTTGGGTAACGGAGATATTTTGCCGAATATACTTTTCAGTGCGTTTGTACATCAAAATATCGCGCACCAGGCGATCATCCGAGGGCAGAACCAGCAGGAGTTCGTCGCGGCCATAAGCATGCATGACCAAAGCCGTTTGGTTGTCGGCATGCTCGTGAAATGGGCTGATGACATGAATGCATAATTCATATTCGCGTCCAAACAATCGCTCGTCTAATTTACGGGTGAATGCATAATCCTGCCCGCTCGTTTTCTGATCAAGGGCGTCATAACGAAGCTTTCGCTGCTTTAAAACATGGTCAAAGACAATTTTTTCAAGTTCTGAGGCGACATCCGTCGTTTCAACCTCGGTATTTTTGATCTCCTCTTCGACGTCTTTTTCTTCGTCGGTCAGGTAATCGTAGAGCTCGCCATTTCGCTGCACATAGGTCTGCTGCTCAAGTAAATTTAGGGCTTCTTCAACCCGTTTTTTAAGCACGGGTAAATCTTGATTAAAGCTCTCCAGCATCAGGATGCAGAGATTGCGTAGGGTAGGTTTGAATTCCTTGACGTATTTGACCAGGAACAAGGTCTTTAAAAGGCGAATGGCAAAAGGATTGTCGAGATTGTTCTCGGCCAAAATAATGGCCCGCTGGATTTGGGATTTTAATGCCGAACGTATGCCTTCAAACATCAAGTCGAAGGTCGCTAATTGGCCAATCTCGTGTTCTTCAATTTGAATGGCTACTTGCTGAAATACCCCCAGCATGGAACGTTCGCCTACCGAGCTGTGCTTGCCTTCAAAAGCGTTGTGCAAGGACAGATTTTGAATGGCCGATTGAAACAGCGCGAATTGGTAGGGAATAAAAGGATAACTGTGAATGAAATGATCTCGATCCAGATAATTTCGGTAAGTGACCGAGCCATCGGCAAAGTCAAACAGGGTTTTAAAGTTGTTCGATTGCGCGTGGTAAATGTTCGACAATAGGCCAACGCCGGCCTCATTCTTGGTCAACAAGCGCTTTTGGATGACTTCCGCAACATCGGCACTGGTTAACTTCATGCGATTGGCAAATCGCGCCTGAATTTTGGAGAAGTCATTACCTTGCTGTTTGCCCATTTCCCCAACAACTGTGCCCATGTCTTCTTGAGCGGTCACGATGACCCAGGCCCGGCCGCGGCATTTGGTCGCCAGGCTTTCGGCGATGGTTTGCAGATTCGTCATCAGCTTGACGTTGTCGGCGACGTATTGACCCACTTCGTCAACGAAGAAATTCAGGCGAAAGTCGGGCGCTTGCCGTTCGATATAGGCATAAACTTGATCAGCAAAATCTTCGATGGAAAGACGATAATCCTGCCGGCATTTATCCAAAACATCCTTTTGATTTTGTTGCGTGACGCGATTGAAAGCGTCATCGACAAAGGATGAAACACGCGCAGGACGGCTACATCCCCAGTTCCAATCATTACCTGCCAAGTCAAAAAATGCCTTTTTGAAATCATCGAGAAGGTTATCTTTATCCAAATCACGTTCAAACTGGGCTATGTAGGCTTGCTTTCCGTAATATCCGCACATCTCGTCAAACACTTTAACGAACACGGCCAGGAGGGCATCGATCTGGGTCTTGCTGATGACATCCGCTTTCTGATCAATGTTGAATAAGATACTTCTCGAAGGGATGCTAATCGCGCGCTTGAGATCGCCCCTTAGAATTTCATTGTCACCGCATTTTGGCAGAAACAATTCAAGAGCCGAGCTTCCGTCAATTTGCCGGCCCTCCAAAAGCAGAGCCAGCATTTTTAATAAATGCGACTTACCCGATCCAAAGAAACCGGATACCCAAACACCATTTGCCCCTTCATAGTTGTTGTAGGCATCTAAAAAGGACTCGAGCCGTTTTTCGACTTCGTTGGTCAGCACATATTCTTCGATTTCAAGGCGTAGACTGGCTTCATCATCGGCTTTGATCACCCCTTCGATTGGGCGATTAACGGGCTTATGAAAAATGGTTTTAAGTGTTGTCACGATTCCCTCGTTTATGCTTCGCAGTGAAAGATATTGAATGCCCGGTAATACTTGTCGTCGTGAAGCCTTCCAAAAAGATCCAGCGAGGCACCCGACTCTAACGAATGAGTGTAGGATCCAGGGAAAAAGAGCACGGTTGGCTTTTCTTTGGCGGTGCTTTGCAAATTATTTAAAACGTTATGTGAACGGATGTAAGGGAAAACTTCGCCAACACCCGTAAGGAAAAGTACATCGAATTCAGCATTTGCAATCATTTCTGCGATTGCCGGGATGAGCGCGTGCTCAACACTTAGGATACCTTGGAGTTCTTCTTGAAGTTTTGGTTTGGTCATTTTGGCTTCATTTTCGATAATCCATTCGAAATCACCTTCTTTTTTAAGCATCTCAATTGAGAGATCGTAGAGGTTGATTTCCAGTATTCGAATGCCGATTTGTTCCAAACGGTTAACTAGCTGCCGCTGAAGTCGTTCCATTTCTACGGATTCTTCGGGTTTAAAAGGACATATGAAAAAAGGCACTTCATTGCCAAGCCCCTGTTTTTTCAAAAAGCGTTGACCGGAGATTACAGCGAAAAGATGTTGAAACCTGTCTTGCATTACCATTTTGGCTGCGTCCTTGTTCATCGTGCCATTTCCTTCAAATTGGATTCGAACAGCGGGAAATACATGATTTCTCGCCTATCAGTTCGGCAAATCGCCTCAATCAAATCCGGGCTAAGGGTAGCCGCGTTGATCAGATGACTTTCAGTTAATAAATCGACCTCACGGAGCATTTTGAAAAGTACTTGCCGCAATTTGCTTTTGGTTGATGGCTGAATTTCGTCAAGCTCGGCATGCCATTCAGACTTTCGATTAAAAAAGGCGTCGAAATCGATGGGGTGCAAATCGGATTTTAGGGTGATAAAGCGTTCTCGGATGACTTCAACTGCAAAATCCGCAATGAATCTGTACCGACGACAAACCGCCAACCAAAGCAGGTAGGCTTGATCCTGCCTGTTAGCCTCAACGAGAAAGCCCAACTCTTGACGGCTCAACGTTTTTAGGCGAGAAATGATTTCTCGGCAGATTCGTTTTGACGTATTCAAGGTTCTTGCCTGCAAAACGTTCCGGCGGATCATTTCCTCTCGTGTTGCATCCCATTCACCTAAGTCAAGATACAGCGCGGCAAACTTCAACGATTCCCGGTGAAAAAGACCGCCCGTTGTAAATGACATGCTGTATCTAGCGTTATTCATTCCTGGTCCGAATTCCTTTTAGTGTGTTCCGCTGCACCCCCGGCCTCAATCCAGGCATCAACCTGCTCTTTCTTAAATTTCCAAAGACGACCAACACGATGAGCAGGCATCGATTTATCGTTGATCCACTTATAAACCGTATCCCGTTTTACACCGAGGTAATCACAAATTTCTTCTACGGATAACCACCTGTCTTCCATCGTCTTTCACTCGGCATCGAATTTGAATGGGATTTATGTGAATTTATTATAGTACGAAACAGTAATAGAACAGCTTAAATCATTAATAACGGTTATAAATCGGCAGAAGAATTTCAGAAAGGGGAAGATTGTTTTTGGCACAATCTTTAAAGGCTTTTTGAATCATATTCTTTTTTCCGCTTGGCACCGCGTAATATTAGTCTGGCTCTTATGACCTTCTGGCTAGGTATCGAACCAATCCTTCCTTACCAACGACGAATCGGCGATTAAGCCGGGCGAAACAAACACCTGATAGAATCAGTGCAGGTTTTGATCGAGATCGTGACGTTCCCGATAGATGCGGTTTATGGCAGAGTAAATCAAGCATTGCGAAGTTATTGGTTTGCCGTTAGGCCAAGAACTCTGACTCATGGCTGCCCTTTCCGGCGCTCTCAGGTATGATTGACTCTACTTCCAGCCGATCTTTTTGGCCTTGACGTTTAAACCAAAATTTCTTAACGATGCGATCATCGCGAGGGAATAGGTCCAATTTACGCCATATCAATCCGGATAGGATAGTCAACATGATAAGGTCGTAACTTGCGGTCTCCGGCAATTGTTGTGTCATAAGTTGGATGAGTTCGCTCTCTGATATGTCGTGAAACTCAGGGCTGCTTTGTGCCTGTTTGAGAAAAAGAGCTCGGCGATCTGGCTCAGGCAGAATGGCCAAATTCCATGCGGAAACGCCTAAAGAAATCAATCTTTCGTATTGTGCGTCAGTGATGTTAGCAATTAGGTAAGGCTCACATAGCACTTGTAACGCTTCTGATAATTTGATGCCGTAATTCTTTAGTGCCAGTTTGGCATTTCTTTTCATCTCTTTATTGCGGCTGGCTTTGCCCATATGCGGCCAGCCAGCTTCAAGCGGGCAGGGGGCTTTAACCAGTTCCCGGTAACGCATTTGCGCATACGCATGCCGTTCTGAATGAAAGGCAAAGCCATGGCTTCTGGCTTGCTCATAGCATTCTTTCCGGAATTTAACGTAGCTCAGTTGCTGATCGGGTATCATCGAGTTTCCACATTGCAGCGTCAGCGCCGCCTTCAGCACGCCTATCCCGTGGTCATCACACGGCACTTGCCGACGACGTCCGCCTTTTGTGCCCGCCGTGATGACGATAAAGCCGAATTTCTCCGCTTGCTTTAAAGCCGCTTTCGGATTCAATAGGCAGCTCTCTTTGAAGCGCAAGCCAAAGGTTCTCTGTAGCGCCAGTAAATGCGCCAGGCGATCGCCGAGGGCCTGTTGAAGATGACGATGCCGGGTTTCCGAAAGGGCTTTAGTGTGCCGGGGGATGAACTGCCTGCGTGCTATGCCGCAGTCCAACCCCGGCTTGACCGTTTGCCAGTCACCGTCCGTGGCCAGTTTCATCACGCAATTTACAGCTGACAGATAATTCTTGGGCGACGAGGCGCTGCGGTAAACCCCGGCAGTCAGTTGGCGTTGCAGATGCTGACCGTAACCGATCACGAAGTCTCGGCTGACCGCCTCCATGGTTTGAATGCCGTGGGCCTGGGCATAGGCACAGAACAAACGCCAACGGTCGATGTAATCATCTTGCGTTTTAAACCCATTGGGCGAGCGTTGCCGCAAGACGAGGCGGCCGGCATCAAAGAGCTTTCGGCTGCCTAGGCCATAGTTGGGCATGGGCCAGCGTCTGGGCTGAACGAGGCCGCTCCCCGCCTCAGAACCGGCGCCGTGAAATCGGGCACCGCTGGATGGATCTCCTGCACAGTAACTCCTTAAGTCATTAACATGGAATAGGGTCTGATCAAGACAAGCCCACCTCAACACTGTCATAGGCCCATGGCGGTGTTGAGGTGGGCCGGCGTGTCCAAAACTACTTATTTTTCGTCGCGAGCAGGCGAACCGGCTCACAGAGAGACCGCAGGGCAAGCTGCCATAAGGTCTCCCGATGCCACTTTTTCTACGGACACAGTTCTCGCGACGGTGAGCGATGGATGCAAGAGACTGACCTTTCTGCAAGGTGTAGAAACAGCACATCAATGCGCACTTTTTGTTACTCGCGGTGCGCAGCGAGTCATGGTTGTTTTCCTATACCAGGGGGTGTCATTCGGACTGGCGTCCAACAGCGACGACAGACAACAGTTGATCCTCAAGGAAATGGCAACTGCGTGACGTTAAATCCCAGCTTTTCCTCACAAAAAAGAGTGCGTCCAGGTTGTTAAGTCACTGAATTTAATAATGAAGTTTTAAGGTTTTGACCCGGAAATAAAATGTCTATGTCTAAAACGCATAAAAAAAATAAGCGGTGCAGACCCCCGCAAGGGCAGTGCTGGACTTGAGCAAAGCAGAGCTTGATCGGCTGGGATAGCCGGTATTGCCGGATAACCCTTGGGGAAAACCGGATAAGCAATAGGAATTACCACCCGGAAACACCGCGACATCCGAAAATTCTGCAGCAAAAAAGTTAATGCCCGCCGCTGCGGATATTTCTTTAGAAGAGCCAGCAAATGAGGAATAGCAATAATGTTCAAGCAATGTGGTTAGATGCGATGGAAGGGCGGTACCGACTATTCTTTCCAAATGGCTGTAGAAATCTTCCTGGTCGAGTTTGTTGATATAGCGGCGTAGAGCGGCATCTTGGGTCGGGTAGTCAGGAAAGGTATTACCGCCCTCGGTAATGAACGACATAAAATAATCATATAGCCTTTTATACGTGGCTTGATGATTGGGTTCTGAGTTACCTGACCAGAAGTTTTCGATCAATTTACCATTTATAACGACATTGCTTTCGCTGCCGCTCTTTATTGTCCAATCATGGCTAATGCCAAGGTCTTTGAGGAGTTTATAGAGTCCTGAATCCTGCTCGGGCTTGATTAAATAGGCTGCGCCGATTGAGTATTGCAAGCCATTCCAGGCTTCACCCTTGGCGTTACCGCCAAAACGGCTGGCCTGTTCCAAGATTACCGGTTTTTTGTCACGCAATAAGTAAGCACTCATCAACCCACTCATGCCACCCCCGATGATCACCAAATCTTCTTTTCGAGTGGGTTTTGGCCATCCTCCGATAGATTCAATATACGCGTTTTTATGCCACAGAATCTGATGAGGTCGTGAAAAGTCATCACCTGTAAATAATGAGTGATCGTTAATCGTCCTTTCGATGGGACTGATCATGGAAAAACCTTCGCTTTCCGAAGGAAGAAGCTCTTTTCCTGCCCATTGGCAAGCCGGTAACAAAGGCATCAACGGGATCAGTCCAAGCCCTTTTAACCTAAAAAGAGCGGTTGAATCCACTAAGCAGGCGCTGACAGGCATTCCGGCGACTGCAATTGACGCCCCTTGAGATACTTAACCAGCGCTAAACTCAAGATTCGGTACCAGCGCTGGATCGCTGTCAACTGCTCCGCAG
>NZ_JAUSBX010000051.1 GCF_030651835.1 Methylicorpusculum sp.
GGACTACAGCCAATTTCTCGGTCAGCATCCAGACGTGCCGTGGCGAAGCATGCGGGTGTTAATGGCCAATTAAACTGAGCCAAAAATGGTCAACAATTCTGAGTCACTTTTTCACACTTTTTTACAAAAAAATCTGACAGAGTCCCTGAATTTTTTCAAGGAATGTCGTGAAGGAGCCAGTCAAGAGTTATGCAATCAAGCATATATAGCTAAAATGACAGGCTGGTATCGACTCAACTGTCATATAGCGCGGCGGCTCGCATTTGACCGTAGTGACGCAGTGATAATGTCAATTTGCTCGCCGAATACCGGACAGTCAACTGGGTTACAGGTTGCCTAATCTACCGAAATTGGAAAGCGACCTCGACGGTCGGGTATTGGCCGTTAGGGTGAGGTCGCCAATGACCGCTTTGTAGACTTCTAGTCCGCAAAATTGAATTTGGCTGACTGACCGCTTTGGATGAGTCCGACTGGCAAAAATGGGTCGGTTGGCGACCGTCCGCTCTTCAGATTCATCGCCCGAAAGCTGTCATTGAATTCCGATACCCGAAAGCGGCCGTTCGTCACTGTGTTAAAGCGATCCAAACCAGACTTAGGTCAGCATAAAGGGCGTGACTGGAATACCGCGCTAAGCGGTCGTCCAAAATTTGAATAGCCGTTACACAACTGCTGCCCTTGTCATACCAATGACGGCCAAAATTCCAAAAACATCGTTCGACGTCTGCGAGATTTGCGCTTGCTTTAACACAAACCCGGACACTCCTTGCATGGGCTTTAAATCAGGGTTGGTTTGAAACCGGTTGTAGGCAGTTTTAGCTTGGTTTTGTTGGTGTTGTTGCAGAAACGTCAAGTACGAAGACGTCGATTAATTTTCGTTCCGCCTGTGTTAATGTCGCCTTCAGCATTTCCTCCAGTTCGGTCGCAGACTTGGGTGGCGGCAAGCCTTGGGGATGAGTCGGCAGCCTTTTAAAGTTAAACCACAGAACCAAATACAAACCACGGCCTTCGGTTTCCGGCGAGATGGTGTAAAACCGAATTAGCTGCTCCCGAAGGTTTTTCCATAAATCAACGTTGTAATCGCTTTTTATTTCTATCGGAAAGTAAAAAGCTCGGTCGTCTCGAATAAAAGATAACTTGATATCGACTCTCTTCACTTCGGCCTGAATGGCTTCAGGTTCAATATTAACGCCATATTTCGCCAGCATGGGCTTTAGCCGATCTGCCAGATAGTTTCGGCAAACTTCTTCGTATCGAGGCTTTTTCGGACTTTTGCCGTCCAAATTCCAAAACTGCTTGTAGCAATCAGTATTACTGGTATGCATTCCTTCCGCCAATTGCCTCAAACACTCTAACGCCAAAACGGAAAGATCGGCGACATTGGCCGGTTTTCGGTTGTTCAGCGTTTCGATGATTTGGAATGCATCAGGATGTTTATACAACGCATCTCGGCGGCTGATTTGTTGGGTTTGTTGGGCGTCGCGGATTAGCGTGTGCCAGGCAATCAATTTCGGCTGTTCGAGCAAATCGGCCAAAACCTTTTCGGCGTCCTCTGCGGAATTGGCTGCCAAATTGTTTAACAAAAACCGTACATAATCCCGTTCTTCCATTACCCGAGTGACTATTCCACCGCCTCTAGGCCAAACTGGTTGACAGCGGGGGGCCAGCAATTCAATGAGCAATCGCTTAGTCGAAATAGGTAAATCGTACCTGTCGTACATTTTTGATGCGAAACTCGGACATAAAAACTGAGATAAACGATTAATGCGTTCGGTATTTGTACCGACTGTTTCTCGGATCGCCGCCTCATAGCTCTCGGGCTCTATAACCAAACCGGTTGCAAGCCAAAATATGCGCTGGGCTTGGTCCATGCCTTTGCAAGTAAGCTTTTTTTCTACCAGGGTTAGTAATTGGGCTTTATCAGAGTTTGCAATAGCGGCTTCAAGCAGATAATGAAGATGGCTAATATGATCTTTATAGCCACGAACTGGACATTTGTTGAGTAAAGGGATTGCTGTCACTTTGGCAAATTCCCGAAACTCTTGGTCATACGCCAGATGATGTAGGCCAGGAATAAATTGGCTCTTAGCGGCTAATAGTGTGGAAGCATACTCCAAAAATAATCGGGCCACTAATTGCGGCTTTGATCGGCATAGCGATTTCAACCAAGCTTCGTTAAAAGCTCCTTCTGAAAAGCAGAAAGCCAAGGCAGTACTAAGCAAGTCATCACTGAGTGTTTCGAGGATGGCAGGGTTTTCCTGGTAAAGAATATCCAAACAAACCAGAACAGGTAAACGAATATAATGGTATCCCTGGTTTTTCGCGGCTAGCGAGAATATTTCTTCAGCCAAAGGCAGATTAGGTCGGAAAAGTATTTTTCGTAAACCGCTTTTCGCGGCAGTTATCAGTACTTCGTCGCCATTTAGAATTTCAGATAACCGTTCGTCCGGGGATTTTCCCTTGACTGTAACCCGATGATTTAATGCTATCGCTAATTGATAGAATATACTCGGATGTGCGCTGCCTTCAGCAATTTGATTTTTATGGTCGTGAAAAAAATTTAGTTTTTCCTTTAGTTCATCATGCTGCCTATTAGCCCATTTTTTTCTTGATTCAGCGTCTTTAAGCCTCCAATCTTCGATAGGCCAAAAAATTAAATTACTATAAGTCTCAAGAAATTCCGGGTGAGCCTCTAGCCATTTTACAAAATAATCCAAAGATAAGCCGCTGTCCCCTTGCTTGTTTTGTAATGACCAAAATGCCTTTTGAAAGTAGGCGCGTTTCGTTTCGAATTGAGTTTCGGATAAACATTGATCCAGCCACCATAAACCGAGCTTGACCGGTGGCGTGGCATTGCGTAAGCGCTCATTTATGCCACGAATTTCAGAATGGATATTTTCAACGATGTTTATTTGCTTGAGACCAACAGTTAATAAATCAAAGTATCGGTCTGACCGAACACTAAGCCATTCGCGAATTTTCTCTAGCTGTTGATATTGAATTCTACCTTGACCGTATTGGTCGGCACCGATGGACAGCCATCGATATAGTCTTTCTGCACTAACAATCGAGCCATGAACCTGTAGACCGCGCAACAATAATTGACCGGCTACCTCAATTAAATATTCGTGAGGTAACGTTTTGAGAAACTCCGCCCCTCGGCTAAATAGCTGATCAAGTACTATAGGGATGTCGTCGTCCGACAAACGCTGGGAAAAAGTGGTTTGCCAGAAATAATGATAAGAAATGGTGCGAGTGTTTTTAGAGCGAATTAAGTAGTCAAATACATTAGCTGCTGTAATTTTGTATGGAAATAATTTATCAAGCAGCGTTTCCAGTAAGCTATTTTCCGTTTCCTCAATTTTGCCTTGCCGGATGTCGTCAGCGAGCGATAACAAGCTTTCAAAATCCTCAGGATATTGATGTATAAAGGCATCCAACGCAGTACTACGGATTCCATCTTCATAGGATTTATCGCGTATGATCGAAAATAAGGCGGAGCTAAGTTCAGTAATCGTTTCCGTGTAACACAGTCCATTCAGTAGACAATACTGCAAATATTGCTCGCCATCGCTACGCCCCGGATTACCGAGCATTTGTATTAAATCGCTCGCCATATCCTTTGTGCACAAGGCCGAAAACGCCGTGGTATGCCAATCGCGGCTGGGAAAACCGGTCGTCTTCGCTTCTCTAATTAACGCATTGAGAAGCCGCGACTTAGTCGCCGTAGAAAACAACTGCACATCCCCATACACCACCAAGCCCAGCGGATCGATTTCAATCAACCGGTCGCGCGCTGGCTCCGACAATACGGCCAACCAAGCCATCAAGCCGCGCAACGCGGCGACGATGCCGCCGTCTACGCCGGTCGTTAACGCCAATACTCGATTGACCAATAAGCCATCCTTGATCTTGCCGGCGATGAAGTGCGCTGCCAGATATTCCGCGACGCTACGATGTACATAGCTATATTCGTCCCCCACCTTTCTGAATAAGCGGGTCTTTAGGGCGGCACGGGTCGCAGGTGGAAGGTCGAGGGTATCAAGACTGATGCGACCCGGCTGGGCATAGCCTTCGCTGAAGCCCGACAGGTTGGCGAGCAGTTGAATCGCGCACAGCAAGCCGGCTGCATCGAGCAACGCTGGAATAGTAACGGGGGCTTTTTTCGCAACCCGATGTCCGTCGTTAAATTCCGCCGCCAATTGTTCGGATGCTAGCCGATAAAGCTGCTGTTTGGTCGACGGCCATTCCCGCCCGCCTTTGACGGCATCGATCAGCATATCCAGGCTTTGCGGGTTGTCCAGCAAACCGGACAGGCCGTAGCGTTCCGCTTTTGCGATGAAACTATCAGCGTCGCTGACACGGTCATCATTGGCGAGTATCGCCGTTACGTCACCAGTACTTAACGGGTCTAAATATAATTGGCCGATTTCTTGGGACGGGCTGACTTTAGCTAAATCCCTGTTATCCAATGCACCCAGCCAATCGGCTTCGCGGCAGGAAATACGAAACCGTTTGCAACCTAATTTATTGAGTCTGCCGCGAATGGCATCCAGTGGCGTTCGTGCGTCGTCTTTGCCGGCTCGGGCTTCGTCCAGGCCATCAATGAACAAGGTTTTCTCCCGCCATTCTTCATTATCCAAATAGATAAAGTCTCTGGCGGAAATGCAATAGCCGCCGGTAAGCTTGGCCTCGTCTTCGAACAGCGAGGATTTCCCGGCGCCCGGTTCGCCCAGCAATACATATGCTGGATAATCTCTATAGTCGGCGATAGGACGGCTCTCTACCCGGATATCTTCCGTTGGTTTTTCGGTAACGGTTCGAGGTACGCGATGCTGTAACATTTGCTATTCCAGCCAATCTTCAGCGCGTTGAGATAGGAATTCCGCCAGCGGCACGCCGCCCGCTCCAACCAATATCTTTTTTGTTTGAGGATATTTCTCGCCAAATACATTCAGCCCTGCGGATACTACCGGCTTGGGCGCGCTTTTAACTTCAATCGCCGTCAGCTTTTTGCCTTTGGCTAACACGAAATCGACTTCTTGATTGCCTTCGCGCCAATAGTAAAGCTTGGTATCTTCGTCAATGGTATTGAGCATGTGTGCGCCGACGCTGCTTTCCACCAAGCGCCCCCAATAACTTCTATCGGCTTGTGCCTCGGCAAAGCTGTAATCCTGTAGCGCCGACATCAAGGCAGTATTGAACACATGCAGCTTGGGTGCGGAATTCCGCTTGCGCACTTCCTGTCCGGCGTATTTCTGCAGACCGGCCAATAACTTAGTTTCTGTCAGTAGATGCAGGTAATCGGCCAAGGTCTCGGTGTGCTTGGCTTCGATGATGCTTTCTATCATCTTGGTCAAGGACAATTCCTGGCCGGAATAGTGGCAACCCAGTTCGAATAGCTGTTTCAGCAGCATCGGATTTTTGATGCGCACCATTTGCAGGATGTCTTTCTCGATATTAGGCTGAATCAAACTATCGCGCACGTAGCGACGCCAGCGGGTTTCGTCTTTTATCAGCCAGGCGCTACCGGGATAGCCGCCGAAGTAGACGTATTGTTCGAGCGTCAACCCGAAGGCTTCTTGCATTTCGGTAAAGCCCCAATGGCTGACGGGCAGAGTCTCATATCGTCCAGCCAGACTTTCCGACAAGCCTTTTTGCATCAACAGCGGTGCGGAACCCAGTAGCACCACATGCATGGGCACGCCGTTGGCGCGATCGGCATCCCATAGGCCTTTGACGATGTCGGACCAATTTTCGATTTTTTGAATTTCGTCTATCGCAAACACAAAGGTATCGTTGCTTTGCGTGGTTTTAAGCCAGATGGAGGCGCGATTTCTGGCTTCCTGCCAATGGAAAGCCAACCAGGTTCGGTCTTTCTTTTGCGGCGGGGATATCGTTTCTGACAGATCAAGGCCGGTTGCAGGTTCATCGTCCACTGACACGTAGTATCCTTGCGTCGGCTTGGCCGAAATGATGTCGCGAATGATGGTGGTTTTTCCGACTTGCCTGGGACCAGCGAGCAAATTTATGAAGTGAACCGGATCGCCGAGGCGGGTTTTGAGCAGGATTTCTTGGGGACGGGTATATTTCATGTTACGTTAGTGAGTAAATTTACTCACTAACGTAACATGTTGACAAGTGATTGTCTATTTTTTACGCATCAACCTTGAGCTCAATAAAACAGCACTCGCATTATTTAAGGAATCCCTTCTAGACAATGCCAGCCACACTCGATCCTCATCGTCCGCCGCCTTTTGGATCAATGCTTCCGGCAAACGACTAACCAAAGTTAACGGAACCAGTTGCACCGTCTGCTCAGCCGTCAAAACCTTGCGGCAGGATTTTGGTATGTAGCCAGACGGCGGCTTCATTGATAGCCGAAAAAGACGGTGATCATATCTTGCAATCAAGCATCTATAGCGAGACTGGGGGGCAGGTATCTATTCAAGAACGATCACTTACGACCGCAACGTAGCGGTTCGCTTATTGGTCGGGTCGAGCCAAAGAGGAAGCAAGGTTGTTTGCCGAAAAGCTGCCATTCGCTTGCCTTAGGGATGAAAAAATTCGCCAGCATCTTCAGTGGCCGGTTTTGGCCGTGATTTGCCCGTCACCACTGCTTCAGGATCAATGACTACTTTACGCTATCGCCAGACCCGAACCGGACTGTGAGATGGTGCAATAATTATTTTGAATAGCCATGTCGTAAAGCTAACGGTGTGTGGCACCTTGCAATGAGTATTTCCTAAGGATGACCTCCATATCTGATAGAACTTGTTGAATAAATCAGCAACAAATAGATTTATATAGATGAAATTTCAATATAAATTTCATTGAAATTAGATTTTTACGTTTTTTTATTCAACAGCGCCAGGTAAAACTGGCCTCAGCAGGATTGCGGTCAGTGCCGGCAGCCTATCGATTTGGATCGAAAATTGCTGCTGATGCCAGGGAGTGTCCAGTGCCGCGTATGTCGTTTTCGGCTCCTGCGCACTCAGTCCGCCAAAACTGACGTCGTTCGTGTTAAAAAGCAGCGTATAAGAAACCGGATAAGGCACACCAATACGAAAATCGAAGCGCGAAATCGCCGAAAAATTGATCACGACGATCAGTGCAATACGCGGGTCCTTGGCCTTGCGGCTAAACACGATGATGCTTTGCTCGTGGTTATTGGCATCGATCCATTCAAAACCGACCGGCTTGCAGTCCATTTCATGCAGTTCCGGTTCATTGCGATACAGCTGGTTCAACGATTTAAAGTAAAACTTCTGCCGTTGATGGGATTCGTTATGCAGAACCTGCCATTGCAGAGCGCCAGATTCGCTCCATTCCTTGATTTGGGCTAACTCGCTACCCATAAAATTCAGTTTCTTGCCGGGATGGGTAAACATAAAGAAAAACAACAGCCGTAAATTGGCGAACTTTTCCCATTCGGAGCCCGGCATTTTCGCGTATAGTGATCCTTTCAAATGCACCACTTCGTCATGAGATAGCGACAAGACGAAATTCTCGTCAAAGGCGTATTGAAACACGAAGGTCAACCGATTGTGATGATAGGGGCGGTATTCGGGCGGTGTTTGCATATAGCCGAGCACATCATGCATCCAGCCCATGTTCCATTTGAAGCCGAAACCAAGCCCGCCGGAGTCGGTCGGTCGGGACACCCCCACCCATGCGGTGGACTCCTCGGCGATCATCAGCACGCCGGGAATTTGGCCGTGCACGACGTAGTTGGCATGCTTCAAAAAATCGATGGCCTCCAGATTTTCGTTGCCACCGTAGATATTTGGAATCCATTCCCCGGCTTTCCGCGAATAATCCAGATAGAGCATTGATGCGACAGCATCGACCCTAAGTCCGTCGAAATGATATTGCTCTAGCCAAAACAACGCATTGGCAATCAGAAAATTATCCACTTCGCGCCGCCCATAATTGAAAATCAGCGTTCCCCAATCCTTATGCTCGCCTTTCCGCGGGTCTTCGTGTTCATATAAGTGAGTGCCGTCGAATTTGGCTAAGGCATGCGCGTCCTTCGGAAAATGGCCGGCCACCCAGTCGAGCAGCACGCCGATACCGTTTTGGTGACAGCGGTCGACGAACGCCATCAGCTCTTCCGGTTTGCCGAGACGTGAGGTTGGCGCATAAAAATTTGATACTTGATAACCCCACGACGGTTCATACGGATGTTCAGCAATCGGCAAAATTTCGATATGGGTAAAGCCCATGTCTTTGACGTACGGAATCAGACGGCCTGCCAATTCGCTATAAGTCAAATGCCTCTTGCCGGGTCCGCGCATCCACGAGCCCAGATGAGCCTCATAAATGCTGATCGGCGTCCGCCACACATTGGCCCTGCGCCGCTGCTCCAACCATTCCTGATCCTGCCATGCGTAAATACCCTCAATCGGATAAACCACACTTTCGGTGGCCGGCGCTGTTTCCGTAAAGAATGCGTAAGGATCGGATTTCAGCAAACGCTCGCCGTTGTGTGTATGAATTTCAAACTGGTAGTGCGCGCCGATGCTGACCGCCGGCACAAACAGTTCCCAGATTCCGGCATCCGGATGAAAACGCAGCGGATGCCCGCCGCCTTCCCAACGATTGAAGTCTCCGACAACGTTCACCGCGACGGCATTAGGCGCCCACACCGCAAAACCGATGCCTTCGACGCCGGCACAATGCCGCTGGTGTGCACCCAACACTTGGTAAATAAGGTAATGTTTGCCGTCCGCGAATAGCTTTTTGTCCGCATTTTTGATGTATGAAACATCGAATGCATAGGTATCGAGCTTATCGTCATGCCGCCCGTCCGCCTCAAAAGAATATAGCCGATACGCATTTTCCACACGGCCGATAGGAATCATCGTCTGCCATAATCCTGTCTCGCAGATCGGTTGCATTTCATAGTAAACTTCTGGCTGATCCGGAAAATAAACGTAAGCTTGCCTGGCGTGCGGCAGAATAGTGCGAATACATGCCGTTTTTTTGGATAGCTGCTTGTGCGGCCCCAGAACGGCAAAGGGATCAATCAGACGACGATTAAAAAAAAGACGCTTGATCACTTCTTTGGCAGGCGTGAATGCCGGTTCGATGCCATCGACCAGCCACAGGAGCCTAGCATTTTCCGCAGCAAAGGCGGCTATCAAATGCCGGTAAAGGGAATAGTTTTCACCATCTACCCGGAATCCGTCGATATGATAGTTTTGCTGCCAGAAACGAGCATAAGATAATAATAAATTTTTGAAGTCGGAGTCATTTCGATCGGAGCAGAACCCATTCTGCGCAGGAGCTTTCAGTAACTCATTTATATGCCCGCCATCGAAATGCACGAGATTTTTTTGCGCCGCCGGTAACCGCAGAGGAAGGCTGCCGATTAGAACGCCGAGACCATGCCGGTGACAGCGGTCGATCAATCCCATCACTTGCGCCGGTGTGCCGAACCCGGGATGGGGCGAAAAAAATGTCGCGTCTTCGTTATTCCAAACACAGAAAGCGGGGACTTCCACATGACTGTAACCCTGCTCCCTTAACCGGGTGAGCTCGTCATCCGTGAGGGCGGGTAACTCGGCAAAAGTCTGTTGCGCCAAATCGAACTTGAAAATAGCTGGCCCATGCGAAGCTTTTTGTTCTCTCCATTTTCCATCCTGCCAATGATGCGCTTGCTCCAAATCGCAAACGATAGCAGCCGCCGCAGGGGCATCTTCGATGCGGAATGCGTAAGGGTCGGTCTTCATAAATATGTCGCCGCTCGACGTGCGGATTTCGAATTTATAAAAATCACCGTCCTTCACGTCCGGGATGAACAACTCCCACAAACCGGACGCACTGATTCGTTGCATCGGATGGCAACGGCTATCCCAACGGTTAAAAGTACCAACCACCGAAACCCGCAGTGCATCCGGCGCCCAGATCCCGAAACGGACGCCGGCCGTGGCGTCGCGGGTTTCGCACTGGGCACCGAGACGCCTGAATATAAAGCCTTGTTCGTCGGCAAAAAAACGTGCTTCTTGGTCGGAATTAAGGTCTGCCGGTCTGAATTGGTAAGTGTCCCGGAGCACTGAACGCCGGTTGTTCTCGTCGGTCACCCGAAACACATAATCAAGGTCGCCGCCATCGCCATTGGCCGCACTTTGCGCTTCAAAAAGCCCAGCAGGATGAATTTTTTGCATGTTGACGATTTTTTTGATCGGCCGTTTGATGAAAACGCTAATCTCGGCCGCATCAGGAATAAAAGCACGGATGACAAGCCGTTGGTCGTCGGGCAAGCGATGAGGACCGAGAAACTGGTGCGGTCTGTCGTGGCGCAATTCAACAATCTTGTTCAAGTCATCGTTCATGGGATTGTTCCGAGGGGTTCGCTAGGGAGACGACAACGATTCCTTCATTTTTGCGCCATAAGGCTGTAATGATATAATTTTAGTTACTAATGACCTACATATTCTTCCTCAAATCTACCAACGTATACGGCTTAAACCAGCCGCTCATTCTGATCCAAACGAGTCACTTGAATTTACTCAAAAGCGGCCATTCAAACTGCGCAATTAAATGGACAAACGACCGACAAAAACCGACCCCTATGCATATAGTGCCCAACTATGTATAGAAGCAATCTATACCCCGTATGTTACCAATGACTGCCAGTAGAGATGCTATACATAGTTTTAATGCTTGAAGAAACTGAGTAATTTCCTCGCTAGTTGGATGATACCTATAAACCCTGAAATACGTGGTGAAATTCAAGTAACTCAGGGATGAAATCATCAAAGAATGGTGCCATTTGGCCACCCAAGCAACTATCTGCATAGGTGGCGGGTAGCAAAGACTATTGAATCTTCTGGATCAAATGATTTTTCACCTCAGAATCCAGGCAAAACTATGTAAAGTTTCCGGACTGAGGATTGGTCGAAAGGTCAGTAAAATCAGGGTTTGCCACCGGAAGCAATTCACGGCTTTACATAGTTGCGTACTCTACATAGCGACCCTTTTTAACATTCGCACTTCTCCAAAGCCGCCATTCGTCCGAAGTCAGATTCTGGAACTGGAGGTCTACAAAGCAGCCATTGGCGACCTCACCCTATCGGCCAGGAGCCGTCAATAGTTCCTTTCCTAAGCTGACCATTAGGGTGGTCAGACCAGATGTTAAAAAATCTCATCTTTCAGCAAGCAAACAACGAGTAAGTGAACTCATAAGCTGTATTTGAAATGGTGAATTGAAACGAACTCGGACATTCAGAGTCAGCGTATAGATTGTATAGCCAAATTACACAATGATATTAAAGCAGACCATCAGACAGGGTAACCTCGAAAACGTTTGAAATCAGCGGCGTCGTTACGGCGTCCGCTGCATTGACTTGTTAGACCTTCGGCTCTTGTTGTGTAACGCAGTAGAGACTGCGATCCGGTAAGACACGAAACTGACAGGAGACGGCGCATAGCATCGGTGTTGTCTGCGGGGCGCGCTGCCCCGGCACGTTGCGCATCAACTCGATACCGAGCACAAGCGCCAGGCCGTATCGTCCTGCCTCGATCTTTGCACTCGCGGCGAGGGTAGCGATACTTCCCGACGCACATGCTGCCTCGTGGCGTGAAGCAAGGACTCCGGCCAGGTCGGGATGAACATGCCCGAAAAAATCGCCAAGCTGACCTTGGCCTGCAAACAGCTCGCCGACGAAATTGCCGACATGCGCGGTCTCGAGCGATTTGGGCTCTATCCTTGTCGCGGCAAACGCGGCTTCGGCAATATCACGGAACAGTTCAAACATCCCGCCGCCTTCGCGATCAATGTTACGGGCGAAATCGCTTTGGGCGCCGCCCAGAATAAACACTTCTGCGGCCATGTCAGTCATCCTTGATGAATCACCGCGATAGCCATCTCGCGCACTTCGTTTTGCATCACCCTGTTGGTCACATTGCGCGGCAGGGGTCATATAACTTATTCATGCAGCAATCGCTTCCCACAAGCTCAACGTACCGTGACGTGAGGTCGATGCCAGTCGCTTGACGTTTTTGCGAGGCGACCAAGCAAGCTGCTCCACGCGACTGTCAAGTTGCGCCTCCAACGCAGGGGTCGAGTCACCCACCTGATTCCAGAATGCAATTTTTCCTGCTCTGCACCCAGTAGCCAACATCTGGCCGCTGTTGGCGAAATCAATTGCGCAAATAGCCTCTTGGTGGAAATCAACAGTGACGGGGGGTTTGCCTTCCGGACCTTTTTTGTCAAACGACCAAAGAATAAGTTGCGAACTGCCTCCCGTCAGCAACCAGCGGCTATTTTTGCTCCAACTAAGTTGCACCGGTTTATACGTAAAGCCAGACATCATGGCATCACTCAGCTTGGGCAGACGCCAGAAATGAACTGAATTGTCCTGACAGCCGGCTGCAATAACCTGTGCATCCGGACTCCAGTTAAGGCTTAACAATGAACCCTTCCACTTCAGCGCCTGAGATCGGCTGTTCCGATCAAGTACATTGTAAACTCTGATACCACCATAGCCTGCAGCCGCCAATTGGGCCCCCTTGGGACGCCAGCATAGCGCGCCGACCGTACCACCTGGAAAGGTGTACTCTCCCTCGCGGGTTCCGTCGAGTGCCAGCAAGTGTATTTTTTTTCCGCAAGCTGCAGCCAGTTGTGCACCGTCCGGTCGCCAGCTCAGGTGTTCTATCCAGTTGTTGGCAGGATCTTCAGTGAGAGGTATGTCAATAAGAAGCGCGCAGGAATGGTCAGGAGCAACATGCCAAAGGCGCACGTGGCCGTCCTGTCCACTACTGGCTAGCAGAGGTAATCTGGGGTGCCAGCACAGGGCAAGTGCGCCATTTTCATGGGCAAGCCATTCCGTATGCTGGGCACCGGTTTCACCATCAACAAGATGGACCACACCACTTGTCGTGACAGCAGCCAGCCAACTTCCACAGGATGACCAGCCCATATCTGCTGAAGATTCACTTAGCACCGTCTGGGACAACAGGCGCGCTTTGGGCAGACCCTTCGCGATCAGCTGAGGCATTGTTTAAGCGCTCCTTCCAGGTAGTCACGATTGAGGTTGCGACCTATGAAGACCAGACGATTGCCGGGCACCTCATCTCCCCATAGGGCACCAGGTATATTGTCAAAGAGCATATGTACGCCTTGAAAAACCATGCGCCTGTCGTCGCCCTTTATCGCCAGAATGCCCTTCATGCGGAACAGGTCGGCGCCGTCTGTGCGCAACAGAACAGATAGCCAGGCATCGAACTTTTCGGGATCAAGGCTGCCCTCAAATTCGAATGCGACTGAACTGACCGCGTCGTCATGTATGTGACTTGCATTAAAGAAGTGCTCATCCACCGGCTCGCACACGTGCTCGTTTACATCGTAAAGACGAGTGTCGAACTCCTCGGGCGTATGCTGGGTAAACAGGGCATATATGCCATCCGCAGGTACTTGCAGGTGCAGCGTGCTGGGCGTTGCCAACTGCAATTTCCAGTGAATGTCACCCGCAGTAATGAGATCGCCATTGCCAGCCCTGTGCGCGGGCTGTGCAAAATGGCGGAACACCTTTTCGGCTAGAACAGTCAGGCTGGTCGGCAGTGCCTCGTCGACGCGCGTCCACAGCGCTGACATATCCGGATCCGGCCCGGTGTCAAGCGCAAGGGTGTGCTCGCCCGCCTTCAAATTGAATAGACCACCCCACTCGAAAGGATACTCAGGCTCCAGAAACGCAGGGTTGGTTTCCAGCGCACGACCAAGATCGAATCCGCCGACGTCAAGCACCTTGTCAAGCGGTGCATTTGCCATGTTCGCCAGGATAATCTGCGCCAATTTGTTCATGTCGCGCAGTCGGGCTTGCAGAGAGCTCAGCGCCTTCTGATCAACAAGATCAGTTTTGTTCAGAACGATCATATCTGCGAAGGCGATCTCGGAATGTGTCAATGACATTGAGACACCCAGTTGTTTTATTTAGTGTCTAATTGTTGTGTATTTATGGGTCAAGTTTCTCCCTTTGTGTTAATAGGCGGATTAATCCAAACGGCGTTAGGCAAGCTGGGTGGTAAAGG
>NZ_JAUSBX010000062.1 GCF_030651835.1 Methylicorpusculum sp.
GTGGTCAGCGAAGACTCGGTGCGGCGCAGCTTCAGCAAAGCGCCGGAAGAGGAAGTCATTCCTTGGTTACAAGGAAGCCTTCAGCGAGTCTATACACCGGTGTTGAGTGAGCCTTGGATTCTGGATGCGGATACCACGGTAAAGACGATTTACGGCCAGCAGGAAGGCGCAGAAGTCGGTTACAACCCGCATAAACCGGGACGCCCGTCGCACACCTACCACACGTATATGATCGCCAACCTGCGCTTGATTCTGGATGTGGAAGTCCGGAGCGGCAAACAAGTCGCGTCCAAGCACAGTGCCCCCGGGTTATGGGCATTACTGGAACGCCTGCCGCGTGAGCACTGGCCGACGTTGATCCGAGGCGACCGCGACTGGGGCACCGAAGCCAACGCTTAAAATCTTGGAAACGGAGCGCCAGCGAAGTGAAGATTTTTAGTCCCCGATAGCCGTAGCGCCGGGCGGGTTTTCGTAGCTTGCGGAGAAAACCTGCAAGGCATCGCGAAAGGGCGTTAAGTCATGCGAGAGCCAATGTTTCGACCCCTTGTTGGGTCGAAACGAGGCGACGCGGACGAATCGGGGCCGCCGGAGGCATCAGTGGTCGCGTATTTTTTTGCTGCTTGATTGGGCTGGGATGCCCAAAACAAGCTTTCGCAAAAATAGCGACTCCCCGAGTATTCAAGCGTTGGGCCAGACGCGTGCCTATGCCCCAGATTTTATTAACCGGCACCTGACGCATCAGTTTCGCTCTGCGCTCAGTGTCAGCGAGATCCACGACACCGGCAGTTTTAGGCCATTTTTTAGCAGCATAATTTGCAAGTTTCGCCAATGTTTTGGTCGGTCCCATACCGATACAGACCGGGACGCCGGTATTTTGAACAATGGTGCGCCGGATGTCCTGACCGTATGCGAGCGGATCCTTATCGCAGATACCTGTCAAATCCAGGAATGATTCATCGATAGAATACACTTCCAGTGTTGGCGAGAAGCTTTCCAGCAATGTCATGACGCGGGCTGACATGTCCGCGTACAGCGTGTAATTGGATGAAAACAGCGTGATGTGATGTTGTATTATCAAGCGGCTGATCTGATAGACCGGGGTACCCATTTTTATGCCGAGTGCCTTGACCTCAGGGCTTCTGGCAACAATGCAGCCGTCGTTGTTGCTCAGTACGGCAACCGGTTTGAGGGTCAAATCGGGTCTGAATACGCGTTCGCAGCTGACATAGAAATTATTGCAATCCACTAAAGCGATGCGTGTCTGAGCGGCCATAACCGTTAAACCGAATGAATCACGTTGGTGACCACGCCCCAGATGACCATATCCATACCGTCCTGAACGACAATATCGGGATAAGCCGGATTCTCGGCGCCCAGCACGATGACGTCACGCTCACTTTTTAAGCGTTTTACCGTCAGTTCGCCGTTTAGTGCGCAAATAATAATTTTACCGGTGACAGGTTCCAGCGACCGGTCCACGACCAGAATATCGTTGGGATGAATGCCCGCACCCAGCATCGATTCGCCTTCCGCACGCACAAAAAAAGTCGCGGCCGGTCTTTGCACCAGCAATTCATTCAGATCCAGCGTTTTTTCAATATAATCGTCAGCCGGGGAGGGGAAGCCGGCCGCCACTTTACCGCTGAATAAAGGCAAGGCTGTTTTCGGCGCGTCTCTGTCAGGCCGGAAAGTTTCGAATGAAACCGGGGTCTGCTGACTTTGCCGTTGACGTTGTTGCAGCAGATTTTTCAATTCCGGAATCATACTTTCCGGGACCCGGATCACCTGTGTCGTTTCACCGTAAACCGACGAGCCTTTTTTACGGCCTGCGCCGGATCTGGCCCCGCCGCGTGCATTTTGGTGTGTGATAAGAGTCATGGTGAGTTACTTTAATAATGTACACTTTTCAAAGTGACATATTAGCACTGATTGTAACTGTTCAGCGTGTTTTATATTGTGAGGGACATAAGCAAACAGCGTGCTGCGCAGGAAAGAGGGCAGCAGAACGTCTGTTTTTGGATCACCGGCCAATTTAAAAAGATAACGGCTACGCCCTGTTCAGCAGAACGGCTATTTCAGCCAGCATAGTTTGATGCGTGAAATAATCAACGGTAATCGCCGACTGCTGCTCATCATGCAGCAAGCGTAAGGACGGATAAGTCGTTACGCTCATGCCTCGTGACGTTTCAATGTCATGCTGTAAAGCCTGCTCAATCGCGGGACTCCGTATAGCACGAGCAAACGCAACCGTATCCAGGCCCACCTCCGCAGCGCATTGTTCAAGCGTGTCAAGCAGCGATGGATTTCGGGCCTGTTGGTAATAGGCTGACTGAATCGTTCGTAACAGCCGCGTCTCGCACTCAGAACCTTGTTGCCTCGCGGCCAATAAGGCCCGGCAGGCCGGATAGGTGGAGCGCACCGGCGTGGTCAATGTCCAGAAATCAAAATTGAACTGCACGCCGGGCACCGTTGTTTCAATGCGTCGCCAAGTCTGCTGAAGGGCCTGCTGCATCTCAATCGGCATCGGTGTGGTGGTGTCCGGTGCCAAACCGCCCAGGACATAATCAAACACTATCCCCGGCGGCAAGTCCCGCTGCAACGCCTTTAAGCTCGCGCTGAACGCATAGCACCAACTGCACATCGGGTTATGGATATACATCAAACGCGGTTCCGGCATGATCTTTCTCCTCAGTTATCGGTTACAGGACAGGGCCTTAAGACCGATCAAGCCTATGCGCCATGGTCTATAGACCCATACCCCGTTCAAGCCAAGCACGAAATTCAAGAGACAAAGGAAAAAAGGGGGCAAATATTAAAACCAATTGGTCTGTCGTCGCTTCTCTGCTCTTGGCTCCAGCAATTCTCAGATTGATCTTTTCGGCGTTATTTTGGGCTGGAAAAAGCCTTTTGAGGAACGCCGTAAACCCTTCCATGGGGGCTTGACGGCAGCATCCCTGCTGCCGACATCCTCAAAAACCTTCCCCCAGTCCTTTTTTCTCTTCAAATTGAGAATTGCTGGTATTGCATGGCCCGATAATCAACTAGCCAGTCTCCACGACCGGAAACCTGAGCGCGATTAATTTGTTTATTTCGTAGGGTTAAGTTTAAGGCTTTAGAAAAATACTCTTAAAAAAGCATGTTATGACACTAAATCCAAAGCCGGTTATATGCCGGTTTTTTTGCGACTGTTTTTCGGCAAGTGTTGCGGTTGTTTTTTTGGAAATGGGGCAAAATTGGGGAAAAATTATTTCAGGCATAAAAAAAGGACTGGGCCAAAAAGCCTAAGTCCTTATTTTATCTTTGGTACCGAGGGCCGGAATCGAACCGGCACGATGTTGCCATCACCGGATTTTGAATCCGGCGCGTCTACCAGTTCCGCCACCCCGGCAAAGAGCGGATAATATAATCAAAGACTAGGCGCATTGCAAGCGTATATTTGAGGTATTTTTCAGTTTAATAAACTGGTAACATCGCATGCCATGAAAAAGAGCGATTATTTTTACCAGTTACCAGAGCATCTGATAGCTCAAAGGCCTCTACCTGAACGCAGTGCGAGCCGACTCTTATATTTAGATTCTGCGAACGCCCAGATCAGGGACAAGCATTTTTCCGATTTTATTGATTTGGTCAGTTCTGACGACCTGTTAGTTTTTAATAACACCAAAGTCATTCCTGCCCGGTTGTTTGGCCAAAAAGCAACGGGCGGTAAAGTTGAAATTCTGATTGAACGGGTTTTGGGGGATGATCAGGCGTTGACTCATATCAGAGCGAGTAAAGCACCCAAGCCGGATTCGTTAATTATCTTGGAGCAGGGCTATTGTTGCCGCGTGCTGGGGCGTGATAACGATCTGTTTCATTTATCATTTCAATGCGATAAAAGTCTGTTGGAGATGCTGACGCAAATCGGTCATATTCCGTTACCGCCTTATATCGATAGAGCCGACGACCAAACCGACATCACGCGTTATCAAACCGTCTTTGCACAAGAGGAAGGTGCTGTTGCAGCGCCAACTGCGGGGTTGCATTTCTCTGAAGAGATACTTGAAAAGCTGAGAGCTAAAGGCGTTCCTTCGGCTTTTGTGACCTTACATGTGGGTAGCGGCACTTTTCAACCGGTGCGGGTTGAAGACCTTTCGCAGCATATCATGCATAAAGAATATTTTGCCGTACGCGAAGAAACTGTTAAGGCCGTTGAACAGGCTCGTGCCAGGGGAGGGCGTGTCATTGCGATAGGAACGACGTCAGTGCGGGCTTTGGAATCGGCTTCGCAATCAGGCTGTTTGTCAGCGGGTTTTGGCGATACCGAACTCTTTATAACGCCGGGCTATCAGTTTAAATCGGTGGATGCCTTGCTGACTAATTTTCACCTGCCGGAATCTACCTTATTAATGCTGGTTTCTGCCTTTTCGGGATATGAGAACATCATGAAAGCTTATCAGCATGCAATTGAGCAACAATACCGGTTTTTCAGTTACGGCGACGCGATGTTGTTGACACGCTGACCCGCTGCGAACGGTTTAAGGTATACTAACGCCTTTTTGAATCACCGTTTTAAGCGCGCCTGGATATGCCTGAAAATCCTGATTTATTTCACTCTGCTCAACTTCCTAAATCTCCCTCGCAACCCTTGATCTGGACAGGATTAAACGGATGCGGCGATTCGCTGGCTCTAGCTACCGCGATAAAACGTGAAAACCGACTGTTTTTGATCGTGACTCCGGATAATCAAACGGCCTTGCGATTGGAGCATGAACTGGCGTTTTTTCTGCAAAATCAGCTGCCGATTCTGCATTTTCCCGACTGGGAAACCTTGCCTTACGACGTTTTTTCTCCGCTCCCCGATATCGTTTCTGAACGCCTGAAAACTCTGGCTTTGTTACCCCAGGTTTTGCATGGCGCATTGGTGGTGTCGGTGGCAACGCTGATGCATCGCTTGGCTCCCCGTGAACATGTGCTGGCCAACAGTTTTTCGATCAAATTGGGCGATTTGTTTAATCTTGAATTGAATCGTATCAAGCTGGAAAGCGTCGGTTACCAATGTGTGTCGCAGGTTTATCAGCATGGCGAATTTGCGGTCAGAGGCTCGATTGTCGATTTGTTTCCGATGGGCAGCAAAGTCCCTTTTCGCATCGAATTATTTGATGAGGATATCGAGTCGATTAGAACCTTTGATCCGGAAACGCAGCTTTCGGTAGGCAAGGTCGAGGCGATTCATTTATTTCCGGCTCGAGAATTCCCCTTTACCGATGAGGCGATCAAGCACTTCAGGCAATCGTTCCGTATTCATTTTCCTGAAAGTTCGCCCAAAAATACCTTGTATCTGGACGTCAGCAAAGGCATAACGCCTGGGGGTATTGAGTACTATCTGCCGCTTTTTGTGGAAGCGACGGCAACACTGTTTGACTACCTGCCCAAGTCCACGGTTCTGGTTGCCAACGATGCCTTCGAGACCCATGCCCAGGGTTTTTATGCGGAAGCACAAGACCGTTATCAGCAACGTAAATACGATGTTGAAAGGCCTTTGTTATCGCCCGACTTGCTGTTTCTGTCAGCCGAAGAATTGCTGAATCGGAGTGGTGGCTTTACGCGGATCACGTTAAGACAAACGCTGCTGGCAAGCGAAAGTGCGGTCGACTTTAAGTGCAGGCTATTGCCTGATCTTACGATTGATGCCAAGCAAAAAGAACCGGCCCAGGCATTACGCAGCTTCATGGATGGATTCCCTGGCAAGGTGCTGTTTGTCGCCGAAACAGCCGGACACCGAGAGGGGGTTCAGGACAAACTCGCCAAAAACGGTATCCGTGTCAAACCGGTAGAGAATTGGGACGCCTTCCTCAAGTCCGAACAATCACCTTGTTTGCTGGTTGCGCCTATGGATCATGGGCTCTGGCTGGATCATCCGGCAATAGTTATTATCACGCAAAGCCAGTTAACCGGCGAGAAGGTCGAACAGCGACGCCGCAGAAAAAAATCGGCGGCCAGGGAGCTGGAAAATATCGTCAACAATCTCACTGAGTTGACTATCGGTGATCCGGTCGTGCATCAGGAGCACGGGGTGGGCCGTTATCTGGGTTTACAAACGCTGGAACTGGGCGGTGTGACTCAGGAGTTTTTGATGCTGGAGTATGCCGGCAACGACAAACTCTATGTGCCGGTGTCATCGCTGAATGTCATTGGCCGTTATACCGGCGTCAGCCCTGAAAATGCGCCTCTGCACCGATTGGGTGGGGATCAATGGGGTAAAGCCAAGAAGAAAGCGATGGAGCGGATTCGCGACGTGGCCGCTGAATTGCTGGATATCGTTGCCAAGCGTGCGCTCAAAAAAGGCCATGCTTTTGTGATTGATGATGCCGAATATCAGGCTTTTGCTGAGGCATTCCCATTCGAAGAAACGCCGGATCAGCAAACCGCCATTGAAGCGATTCTGGACGATATGCTCAGTTCAAGGCCTATGGATCGGGTGATTTGCGGCGACGTCGGCTTTGGCAAAACCGAGGTGTCGATGCGGGCTGCCTTTATTGCCGTTCAGGGTGGCAAACAGGTGTCTGTTCTGGTGCCGACAACCTTGCTGGCGCAACAGCATTATCAAAATTTTCGTGACCGGTTTGCCGACTGGCCGGTGCGCATCGAAGTCATGTCGCGTTTCGTATCGCCCAAGCAGCAACAGGTCATTATCAGTGATTTGGAGGAAGGCAAAGTCGATATCATTATCGGCACTCATAAATTACTGTCCAAAGACATCCGATACAAAGCTTTGGGTCTGGTGGTGATTGATGAGGAACACCGTTTTGGGGTGCGCCAGAAAGAGCATTTCAAAAAACTGCGCAATGAGCTAGACATCTTGACGATGACGGCCACACCCATTCCCAGGACTTTGAATATGGCCATGTCGGGTCTGCGCGATATTTCTATCATCGCCAGTCCGCCGCCCAACCGGCATGCGATTAAAACATTCATCAGCGAATGGATAGATTCGCAGATTAAAGAAGCCTGTCAACGCGAGATCAAGCGGGGCGGACAAGTATTTTTTCTGCACAATGATGTCAAGACCATGGAAAAAATGGCCCGCGAACTGGAATCATTGTTACCCGAAGCACGTATTGAAATTGCGCATGGTCAAATGCCTGAGCGCGAACTGGAAAAAATCATGCTGGATTTTTACCATCAGCGTTTTAACCTCTTGCTGTGTTCCACGATCATAGAAAGCGGTATCGATATCCCCAGCGCGAATACCATTGTAATCAATCGTGCCGACAAACTGGGCCTCGCGCAGCTGCACCAGTTGCGCGGCCGGGTAGGGCGCTCGCATCACCGCGCCTATGCCTATTTTATTGTGCCGCCCAAAGCCGCCATCAGTAAAGATGCGATAAAGCGGCTGGAAGCTCTGGAAGCTTCCGGTGATTTAGGCGCCGGTTTCATGCTGTCTTCTCATGATTTGGAGATTCGAGGCGCCGGAGAATTGCTGGGTGATGAGCAAAGTGGTCAAATCCAGGAAATCGGCTTTACCTTGTACACTGAATTGCTGGAACGCGCTGTCAATGCCATGAAATCCGGTAAGCAACCGGAACTCGATGCGCCGCTGGATATGGGCCCGGAAGTTGACTTACAAGCCCCGGCTTTAATTCCGGAAGATTATCTTCCGGATATTCATTCACGTCTGGTGTTATACAAGCGTATTGCCAATGCCGAATCTGATGAGGATCTGCGGGAATTGCAAGTCGAAATGATCGACCGTTTCGGGCTTTTACCTGAACCGGTTAAAACGTTGTTCAGCGTTGCGGAACTGAAACAGCAAGCAAGCGAACTCGGCATTAAAAAAATCGAGGCTAATGCAGCGGGCGGCCGCTTTGTGTTCTCGTCAGAACCGAAGATCAATACGGATCAACTGATCCGGCTCATACAAACCCAAGCTCAGATTTATAAATTTGACGGTGCCGACAAACTGCGGTTTATAAAGCCGTTTGCCGATGTCGGTGAAAAATTGATATTTATCACCGAATTGCTGAGCCAGCTTACCCCATTGGAAGCATAGGCAGATCAGATGAGTCGGGGAATCGGCTAACATTAGCGAGTAATTAAAATTGGGTAATTTCGATGTGGCCGCAATCTTGTCAGGCTTTAGAAACTTCGGTAAGCCAGTTCTATTAAGGTAGAATGTGCGAAAAATAATAATTATTATAAAAAATGACAACACAACCAGATTTTCCTGATTTTCGCCTGATCAAAAACTACATCAAACGGGTTTTGCCAAATTCTCAGGCGGTTGCCTTGTTACTTATCATACTGATCAGCTTAGGGCTTATCCTAACCTTATCTGATTTGCTGATGCCCGTGTTTGCTTCCGTTGTCCTGGCTTATTTATTGGATGGACTGGTCGAAAAATTGGTAAAACACAACATGCCAAGATTACCCGCTGTCTATCTGGTTTTTTCATGTTTTTTAGCGTTGCTTGGCTTCTTTATTTTCATTTTGATGCCGATGCTTTCCGGGCAGGCCATAGAGCTGGTTCATCATATTCCTGACATTATTAAACTCGTCCAATTTGAAATTCTGCGGCTTCCAGAAATGTATCCTCAATTCATTTCACTGGAAAGAATTCGGGATTTTATGTACACCTTACAAAAAGAGATTTTGACCTACGGACAAGGCGCTATATCGTTTTCCGCCGCTTCTGTGGTTGGTTTGGTCACTGCGATGATTTATCTTTTTTTAGTGCCGATGATGGTATTCTTTTTTTTAAAAGATAAACGGGTTTTGCTGAGCTGGTTTGTTCAGTTTTTGCCTAGAGATAGAGTGTTAACGCAAAGTGTCTGGCGTGAAGTGGATATGCAAATCGGAAATTATGTCCGGGGGAAATTTGCCGAAGTAATCATACTCATGTCTATCAGTTACGTGACATTTTCGGCAATGGGTTTGAATTACTCCATTTTGTTATCCGTATTGATGGGGCTGTCGGTCGTTATTCCCTATGTCGGCGCAACGTTGGTAACCTTCCCTGTTCTTGGGATAGCTTATTTCCAGTGGGGTATCATCAGTGACAATTTTATGTATATTGTCATTGCCTACAGTATCATTCAGGCGTTGGATGGTGTCGTATTAGTGCCTTTGTTGTTTTCGGAAGCGGTCAATCTTCATCCTATTGCCATTATTGTCGCCATTTTGTTTTTTGGTGGATTGTGGGGATTTTGGGGAGTGTTTTTTGCGATCCCGCTGGCTACCGTTGTTAAAGCGGTTTTAACAGCCTGGCCCCGGATTAGCGATGCCAATGACACCATTCAAGTATAAGTGAATGGTGATCAGCATTTTTGTTTTATAGAATTTCGGAAGCATAGTCAGCCAAGCGAGACCTTTCTCCTTGTCTTAATGTGATGTGCGCGCCGTGCGGCCAAGTCTTGAAACGATCTACAATGTAAGTCAGACCTGACGTTGTTGCTGTTAAATAAGGCGTATCAATCTGGCTCAGGTTACCGATACAGATTATTTTTGTTCCTGGTCCGGCACGCGTTATCAATGTCTTCATTTGTTTGGAGGTCAGGTTTTGAGCCTCGTCAATAATCAGGTATCGATTGAGAAAAGTGCGGCCTCGCATAAAATTAAGCGACCTGATTTTAATTCTATTCATGATCAGATTATTGCTCACGCCTTGTTGCCAGTCGGTTTGGCCTGACTGACTCCCAAGCAATTCCAGGTTGTCCATTAATGCGCCCATCCAGGGTGCCATTTTCTCCTCTTCCGTACCCGGCAGAAACCCGATGTCTTCTCCAACAGGTATGGTCTCGCGGGTCATGATGATTTCGTTGTAGGCTTTATTTTCCAGCGTCAACGTCAAGCCCGCAGCTAGCGCCAGCAAGGTCTTTCCTGTGCCTGCCGTGCCTAACAGCGTGACAAAGTCGATTTCCGGATCAAGGAGAACATTGAGTGCAAAATTCTGTTCTCTATTTTTGGCCGTGATTCCCCACACATTATTATGTGAGTTGCGAAAATCCCTAGCTAGTTCCAGAACAGCCGTTTTACCATCGCAGGAGCGAACAATCGCCTCAAAATTGGACTCGTTTTCTATGAAAAGGTATTGGTTGGGGTACCATCCTGCGACGAGCGGGCCTTGAAGTTTATAAAAAGTCCTGCCCAATTGCTGCCAGGATTCCATTTGGCTGCCGTGTTTTTCCCAGAAATCATCATCCAGCGCTGAAGAGCCGCTGTATAACAGGTTGATGTCATCCAGGGTTTGGTCATTATGATAATCTTCGGCATGAAGCGCCAGCGTGGCGGCTTTAATTCTCAGGTTAATGTCCTTGGAGACCAGGCAAACTCTGATATCCGGGTGCTGTTTGCTGAGCGCCAGAACAATAGCCAAAATTGAATTGTCAGCCAGATGCCCCGGCATTGACTCAGGTAACATTGACGACAGTTGACTGGTTTGAAAAAACAGTCGTCCCGCAGTCTTGTCCTCATGGTCAGGTGTATGTTCGATGCGGGATAGCGGCAGGCCCTCGGATAGCGTCTCAAAGGTTGCCCCCTGAATCAATTCATCAAGAAAACGGCTGACTTGCCTTACGTTACGTGCAACTTCAGACAGACCTTTTTTGCCATGATCGAGTTCTTCCAGAACAATCATGGGAATGAACAGGTTATGTTCCTGGAACCGGAAAATAGCCGTCGGGTCGTGCATCAAAACATTGGTATCCAAGACGAACAGTTTTTTTTGAGGGTCTAACGGCAGGTTCAGGTCTGTTTATGCCTTGAGTTGATTAATGGCGTCCAGGACTGCTTCTACATGGCCTTTAACTTTGACCTTACGCCATTCCCTGATCAACCGGCCTTCCGTATCGATTAGAAACGTGCTGCGTTCTATGCCTCTTACCTGTTTGCCGTACATGGATTTCATCTTTATGACATCGAACAAATTGCACAGCGTTTCATCGGGATCGGAAATCAGTTCAAATGGAAACGCCTGTTTGCACTTAAAACCTTCATGCATTTTTACGCTGTCGCGAGACACACCTAAAATAACCGTGTTAAGCGTTTCAAAATCGGTGATGTGATCACGAAATGCCTGGCCTTCCTGCGTGCACCCCGGCGTGTTGTCTTTAGGGTAAAAATAAAGCACAACATTTTTCCCCAACAGGTCTGCTGATTTAATTGTAGTGTTTCCGGTTGCCGCACCTTCAAATGGAGGAACGAATTCACCTAGTTTTACGGTTGTCATATCAATATCCTAACGTTTAATGGGCTCAAGAATAGCGTCAAGGTTTAGGTTATCGCAAAAATCTAAAAATTCTTCCCGTAATTGCAACAATCGTTGATCGGAGGGGATGGTGATAATTAATTTGGTCGATAAAATAGGCATTTGCGTATAAGAATCCAGATACCGACTGCTTTTAATTTCGATAATATGGATGTTATGCGTTGACAAGAAAGCAATCAGATTAAGCATGATGTCGCTTTGATCAATGGTCATGGCTTCAATCATGTAGGGTAAACCGGCTGGGTTTTCACCTTTCTTGTCTTGCCGATATTTGTAGATTTGGATTTTTAATTGTTTTTCCAGGTTCTCGAAAATATTTTCGAGTTTGGCGATGTGATTCCAGTTGCCTTCCACCAGCAGATATCCGGCGGTCATTCCTGACAGATCAGTGGCTCTAATCTCAAGGACGGCGCACTTGCACTGGTTGATGGCCATCAACAGTTGCTCAATATAGGCGGTACGGCTTTTTCCTAAGACGGTAAGGGCTAATTGCATAGTCTCTTTTCCATGGTTTTTGGGCGAAGTGTACCACTAAATACAACTGATTCAGAATATTAGTGGTGTTTTATACGCACTGGGTGTGATGTCTTTAAGCCCTTTAATTTCAACATTAGTCTGAGAAATTACTATAATTCCCCTATTATTTTTAAAGAAAAGTTTAAGAGAAAATCTATGGCCGATTCAAAAGAAGTCAAAACCAACGCTTCTTCAACCCCAAAAAGAACGGCAGGCAAGCCTCCCAGCTTTGCTGAAGATCTGGATTCAATGCTGGATGATGCGGCTTCATCATTCGATGAAGTGGGCGAGCTCATGGATGATGACGATGCAATAGACAAGTTGTTGATGGAAAATTCCCTGTCGTCAAAGGAAGACAGTGACGAGCAAGAGACTGACGAAGATTTGGATGCATTATTTGATGACGATGAACTGGCGCTTGATGAAAAAAATGACATTCGCTCAGACAAGGCTGTAACTGAAATAGATGATGATCAATTTGATGGCCTGGTTTCCGATGTGCTTGATGACTCTTTTGAAGAGGCATCGGTAATGGCTGAAATTGATGAATTTGATGATGCACTATCGGATAATTTGCTTGAACTTCCTGAGGCTAAAGTGGCTGATGAACCTATTGAAACCGATAAATCACCAATGAATGCTCTGGACGAAGATTTTACTTTAGCCAGCTTTGATATCGGTGATGATGACGAAGAACCTGAAGCTGATGCTTTTGATGATGAAACACAAGGCGTAATGGCAAGTGCTGAGTCCGAGTTAGATGATTTCGATATAGAAATTGATGAATTTGCAGATGATGAGTTTGCGGATGATGAGGTTGCTCGTCCGAAAGAAACTGTTCCGGCGGCCTTGTCAGATGACTCGGTCGATGAATTTCAGGAAACTGTTGACAGCAAACAAGATGAATCTGTCTTCAATGCCGCGGTAAGCGCTCAGATCAGTCAGTTATTCAGTGAGCTTGAAGCTATCAAACATAAGCAGGCGGCACTTGCTGAACCGGCCGGTACCGATAATTCGGAGGAGTTCGAGCAGCTCAAAAAAGCTCAGAAAACCTTAAAAGCACAACTAGATGAAAAAATTGTAAAGCTGCCAACGATCAGTTATTCAGCCTTGGGTGTCGGAATGCTTGGCTTGATTTTGGGAGCCCTGTCTACCTACATGGTTGTGAGTTCACAATCAGAGTTAAGCTCAGTTTCTGAATCGGTGTCGACGTTGGAAGATGACATGGGGGCACTCATTGTCAAAACCGGTCAAAAGGAAATGGATGAGTTGAAAGCAACCGTTGAGCAATTATCGCAACAAGTTGCCAGTTTGACTTCGGCTACTAACCCTGTTCCTGTATTGCCGGCCACTCAACTGGCGGCGGAAGCCCAGAAATCAGCAGAATCTGTCCCGGTTGTAGTGGCTGGAAAAGCGTCTGAACCGACAGGTAAAACGCCGGATGATTCAAAAGAGAAAGTCAGTGTTACCGAAACAGCGGCGCCTGAATCGACTGCGCAGATAAAAGAAAATGATGCGTTAAAAACTAATGAGTCTGCTCCATTACCCGCTGAAAAACTTCCAGAGGCAATCAAGCCGCAAGAAAAGCCAGTAGATCAACAAAGCCCTAAAAAAACCGTTCGACCAGCAGTAAAGAAACCTGCGCCGAAACCGGTCGTCAGGAAAGCAAAAGCTTCCAGTTCTAGAGGGTGGGCGGTCAATTTAGTCGCATTTCGTCAGGATTGGTACGCAGAAAGAAAAGCGGCTGAATTCGCGCGTCAAGGTATACCTGTTCGAGTGGTGCCCGTAGAGAAGCAAGGTGAAATGTGGTACAGACTGGCCGTTCCTGGTTTTGTGGAAAAAAGTGAAGCACAGGCCTATGCGGTCCGATTGAAAAAAGCTTTAAATTTGGATTCTGTATGGGTTGGCCAGGAATAAAGAACCCGACTCGCAAAAGCAGCAATTCTCAGTTTGATATTTTCAGCGTTATTTTGGGCTGGGAAAAGCCTTTCGAGGAACGCCGTAAACCCTTCCATGGGGTCTTGACCGCAGTATGACATCCTCAAAAAGCTTGCCCCAGCCCTTTTTTTCCTTCAAATTGAGAATTGCTGCCAGCAAAAGTGAGCCTTTTCTTTCGCGGATTCAACTATCAATAGGCAGTATTGAATAAGTGATTGGGTCAAATATAAATTAGGGTTTATCTTAAGTTTAAATTAAGATGCCCCTCACTATTTTAAATATTATAATTTTCTGATCAGGGAAGTTGCCCTGAAATCAATCCTTAACTGTTTAAGTGAAATTAACAATAACAACAATCACTTTTCTATTAAGCTCATTCGATCTCTATGCCTCGCATATTGACCTTCAAAAGAGCATGCAACCGGATTTACTGGAAGATCCGGTCTATACGGTATTGTCTGCTGAACATAATTTATCAACCGGCGCATTAGATGATAATTATAAGGTTTTTATAAATCCGGTGTCTGCGCCTCAGGTTACAGCGACTAAAAACGCGTCTGTTCAACCGGATAAAAAGAAAACCCTTCCAGAAAAGCAATCGAATCAATCCCATTCCCCAATAAATCAGAGCTTTGCGTCTCTCTGGGGGAAAACATTAACCAGTAAAAAGGCCTCCGCGAGCTCACCCAATTATTTCAGTGAATTGACTCATTTATTGCCAGCTACTGAATGGTCTTTAACCGGTTTATACCAGCTTGACTTAGGACAGCTGGGTGATATAACCGAAGCGACCATCCACAAAATGAATACCCTAAAATCAGCACTCAATGATTTGGATGATTTATTGACCTATAAGCTTTATCAAGCTATGGGTTACCTTGGCAGTGACTATTCTTTTGGCCGAGAGAGCACTCGATTTGACGAAGCGTTAAAAAGAGATGATTTTTTTAGAGAAAATCTCCAAGCCGCCGGATTAGCTAACGGACTTTCTCATACAGCAGAAGCCTCAGGCTTTTTTGCATTTTTATACGACTTGCCAAAATTGCTTACACTGACGAACATCCTGGGTGTTTTAGGTGTCATGTTCTTTTTAAGTGTGGCTTGGCGTGTTTTTCGCTTCATCATTATCCGTCTTTGAAGATTGTCTTCTTTGTTTCAATGGTGCAGGGCAATTTTCCGGTTTAATTAGAACTTATCTTTCATCGCTCTCAGCCGGGTAAAAATGCTTAACGACGATTCACATTCCCGTCCAACGGAAGTTTGCAACGAGGGTTTGTCCGCTCTAAAAAAAGGATTGGTTTTTTTTTCTAATCCTATTGTTGAAGGTATTGTTGGCGCGTTTACTTTGCGCAGGTCCTCTACTTTGAGCAATCTATGGACTAAGTCCTGATTGTCGGGTTCAACAGTCAAAGCAAAACGGCCATTATTAAGCGTATATTCGTGCGCACAATACACTTTTGTTTCATCCGGTAAGTCTCTCAATAACTTTAACGAGTTCCACAATTGTTCTGCCGTTCCCTCGAAAAGCCTGCCGCAACCCATGGCAAATAAAGTATCACCGCAAAACAAAAGCCGGTCCTCTATAGCGTGGTAAACAATATGGCCGGAGGTATGTCCTGGTGTTTCCATTACCTGCAGCTTGACTTCTCCCAGCTTTATCCAGTCACCCTGAGCCACCGTCTTATCGATGCCTGGGATGCGCTCTCTGTCCTTATAGGCGCCGATTATCCGGCAGCCGGTTTGGGTTTTCAGTTCAATATTTCCGCCTACATGATCCTGGTGGTGATGAGTATTAAAAATGTAGTTAAGTTTCCAGCCTTGCTGGTCGAGTCGTTCCAGTACCGGAGAGGCCAGTGCCGGGTCTACTACCGCTGTTTCTTTAGATGCGGGATCATGCAAAAGATAAATATAGTTATCGTTTAAAACGGGTATTTGTATGATATCCAACATAAATTAAACCTGTAATGGGTAATGGCACTATCAATGCAGCAATTCTCAATTTGAAGGAAAAAAGGGTTGGGAGAAGCTTTTCGAGGATGTCGGCAGCAGGGATGCCGCCGTCAAGCCCCCAAGGAGGGGTTTACGGCGTTTCTCGAAAGGCTTTTCCCAGCCCAAAGTGACGCTGAAAATTTCAAACTGGGAATTGCTGCTATCAATGCCTAAGATTATGCATTTGTTTGAGAATCCAGGCTTGGCGTTTGATCAAATAAGGACTGGGATTGATCGGGCTGTAGCGTCTTGGACTGGGCAAAATGGCCGCAAGTAGTGCTGCATGTTTTGGTGTCAGCTGGTCTGCGGACACTCCAAAATAGTAACGGCTGGCCGCCCCGATGCCAAACAGATGATCACCAAACTCAGCAATATTGAGATACACCTCAAGTATGCGCTGCTTGTCCCATACAAGCTCAATCAGGGCAGTAAACCAAAACTCAAGGGCCTTCCTGCCCATGTTGCGAGCGGGCGTTAAAAACAGGTTTTTCGCGACTTGTTGACTGATTGTACTGGCTCCACGAAGTTTGCCGCCTTTTTGATACTGGGTCAGTGCTTGAGAAATCGCTTCGGTATCAAATCCTCGATGTGAATAAAAGCGCTGGTCTTCGGAAGCAATGACTGCTTGCCGGGCATGGTTTGAAATATGCGAACGATTTATCCATTCATATTTAATCGGACGAAAGGTCTTGCCTTGTTCAAATTCCTCTAAATGACGAATGAGCATGAACGCAGTAGTGGGCGGTGGTAAATATTTCAGTGTACCGATTGCGACCAATGATAAGACAATGAATAAGAGGCTAACAGCAATAACAAAGCGTCTGATAGCAAGTAGTATTTTTGACAAGGTTGATTACTGACCTGAAGCTGAAAAGAAGCCACCTCAAATTAATAGAGGCGCATAGAACTAAGTCAAAAACGAACTGAATCCGGCTGCAATATGAAATATCCGGCGGCTTTAGCGGCTTTTGATGACGCCGTGTTCATCCGATAGAATGATCTCCACCCGGCGATTTTGTTGTTTTCCCAATTCAGTGTCGTTGGACGCTATCGGGTAGGTTTTACCGTAACCCACGGCATTGATTCTGCTAGGGTGAATGCCTTGGTGATTTAAAGCAACTTTAACCGCTTCGGCTCTTTTTTCCGATAAAGTCTGATTATAAACATCAGACCCAGTGCTGTCCGTGTGACCTTCAATAAGCACATTGCGTTCCGGATATTTTTCAAGAAACTCGACCAATTTGGTGAGAATACGCAGTCCGCCCTCATTAATGTCAGCTTTGTTGTAATCGAATAATACGTCACCCAAGGTGAGGACCATGCCTCTGTCTGTAGCTTGGGCTTGCAATTCAGTTAATTGTCTTGCCAGATCTTCGGCTTTAAGTCGGGCTTCTTCGGATTCTCTTAAGGCTTGTTCGGCTTTTTTCTGGGCTTCTTGAGCTTGCCTCGCTCTTAAATCAGCCTCCATGGTCCGCGCTTCAAGTTGAATATTTTTTCGTTCCGATTGGGCTTGGGTAATGATTTCTTTGGCAATCGCACTGTCGGCCTTGTGTTGCGCAATTTGAGTTCTGAGCTGGGTTTTGTAGGCCTGTCTCTGAAGCGTAGCGTTATCGGCTCCTTCATTCTCCAGTGTTTTTAAAGCATGAAGCGATTCTTCTGCCTCTCTTAATGCGACCGGTGCTTTTTCAGCAATGATGGGGTCGTTTTGCAAGCTCCTTACCAGAATTTCTGCTTTTACTATATCCGGATTAGGTTGAGTGGCACAGGCGGATATTAAAAGAATCAAAGAACAAACAAAAGTCAGCTTAGCGGTCGTCATCATCGGTTTTTTTACAACGTTGAAAAAATAAAATAGGTAGTTTGGACTGCTTATTGTTTAACAGATTGATAACGCAGCGACTCTTGTTTCAACACCAGGATACTCTCCTGAATATCTTCCGCCGCCTGTTTGTTTTTAATGGCTTCTGTCTTTGATTTGGCTAATTCTGCTTCAATCTCTGCGATAGATGCGAAATTTCTGGCTTCTTCATAACGTTCATCTTTTAATGCCTGTTGGGCTTTTTCAAGGGTTTGATGAGCTTGTCTCAACTCCAGCGGAGCATGGGTTTGGGCTCCATCTTCCTGAGCTTCTTCAATTACATAGGAGCTACGGGTAATTTCTTCGTAAGGAGGCGGCGTGCTTGAGCAAGAGATAACGACTGAATAAACTGGAAAAAGTAAGAAGCAATTAAGCAAGGTAGGCCGAAAAATTCGACGGATGAGCATTAAAAATTTCCTCCGCATAGACTGGATATTGATTCTGGGTAATTAAAACAGTATCTTGATAATCGCTGTTTATGAGCAAATTTTCAAGTTAATTTGAATCACCGGCAGGTTATCGCATTATTTGTTATCACCAGAGTTAAAGTCATGGACTATAGTCTTGAGAATAAATAAAGAGATAATGGGTAGGTAAATTCAGCAGATCAAGAGTTTTCGAGCTAGAGAAATTAAGCGTTGCTCAATAAAAAACGCTTTACTTTGCAAAATTATCGCGATAAAAAGCATTTTTTAATTACGGAGGCAAAATTATGGCCGGTTCTACGTCAGATGTATTGTCCGAAGATATGGATTATGACGACGAAGATGCTGTTGTTATCGCGGTCGACGAATCAGACGAATCAGAGGGCTCGATCCAGGCAAAAGCAGGATCAAATTATGACAAAGTGGACTCGCGTAGAAAAATTGAATTGTATTGGGAAAAACGAAGGCTTAAAGAAGAATTTGGCGATATAGAAGATTTCGATTTGGACTTTTAAACTGTTTGACCTGAACCCATTTGATTTATAAGCGATTAGCACATTAAGCTTACAGACTTTATTCCTCTTAATTGTCATACCGGCATGGACGCCACGGTTTGACAGTTTTTTATAGACCCCGCCGAAACTAGATTAAATTCCATAAGATTGCGATTTAAGAGCAGTTACAGCAGGTTTGAATCAACTCATCAGTTTTGTAAACGCTGATTTTTACGGGAAAAACTCACTTTTTGCCGCATAAAAGTTACTATAAAACAGTTATTTCATCATCTTGTCTTGAAAAATCACGTCCATTTTTTGTGTATTATCGTTATTCAGATAGGTCTCGTTATATTGAACAGGAGGAGATGGCACAGGCGTCGGTACATTAACCTGCTCGGCGATTGGGGTGGGCCTGGGTTTTCTAATCTGTTTTGATTTGTCCAGTCTGTAAGTATCTCCGTAGGTGGTATCCGTATCAAAATCGTCCCAGATATAAACCGGTTGGGCAATAGGCTGGGTTGGAAGCGGAAAGGTAATCAAGTCGGCAACTCCTACGCCGATTCGACCTCCCATATTTACAATCCCCTTGAATGTCCCACCGACCAAACCATAGAAAATATTGCTTTGATTGGTCGTGTTAATTACGTTTTTCGGAATTTCAAGAGGGCTGGAGACTATATTGGTAAAGCCGGTCAATGCTTTATGACCGATTTTTTCACCATAGCTGCCGCCCGGGCGGAAAGACGTATCGGCAAGTACTGCGGAATTTAAAAAAGAGCAGAGCCCAAGGGTTGAGAGTCCCACAATAACGCGTCGATATTTTGTCATGTCAAATCCTGCCGGTCAGATTAATTTAGGGAAGAGTATAGCAGAGCATCGGCGTTTTATTTTTTCAGCGCCTTGGCAAAAGCATTAGCCATGGAGCCCTGAAGCGGTTTTTCCGGAGACTGTTTGGCCTTATGATTGTTTTGAGGTTGGGGTGTTGGTTTGACCGCATGTGTTGGTGTATCTTTTTTCATTGTCAAGGCGATACGTTGTCTGCTGACATCCACCTCCAGTACTTTAACTGATACCATGTCACCGGTTTTTACAACGGTGCGCGGGTCTTTGACAAATTCATCAGCCAGATGGGATATGTGCACCAGACCGTCCTGGTGAACGCCAATGTCGACAAACGCGCCGAAATTGGCCACATTGGTGACAACACCTTCCAGGATCATGCCCGGTTTTAAATCGGTAATTTTTTCGACGCCTTCTTTATATTTGACACTTTTGAATTCAGGGCGCGGGTCACGGCCCGGCTTTTCAAGCTCTTTAATGATATCGGTGACCGTGGGCAGACCAAATTTTTCATTGGTAAAATTTGCGGGCTCTAGAGTTCTTAAAAAACTGCTTTGGCCCAGCAGATCACGGATGGATTTGCCGGTTTTTCCGATGATGGCTTCGACGACCGGATAAGCTTCCGGATGGACGGCAGAGGCATCCAGAGGATTGGTGCCATTCATGACGCGCAAAAAACCAGCGGCCTGTTCAAATGCCTTTTCGCCTAAACGAGGTACTTTTTTAAGTTGCGCGCGATTTTTGAAAGGACCATTTTGATCACGGAAAGCGACGATATTTTCACTGACTCCAGCAGATAAACCAGAGACCTGTTTCAACAAAGCGACCGAAGCCGTGTTGACATCAACGCCTACTGCATTAACGCAATCCTCAACTACAGTATCCAGCATCCGGGCCAATTGCGCCTGATTGACGTCATGCTGATACTGGCCCACGCCAATCGACTTCGGATCAATTTTAACCAGTTCAGCCAGCGGGTCTTGGAGACGTCTGGCGATCGACACGGCACCTCTGAGCGATACGTCCAGATCGGGGAATTCTTTGGCCGCCAGCTCTGATGCCGAATAAACGGATGCGCCTGCTTCTGATACGGTCAATTTGCTGAATGTAAGCTCGGGGTGGCGCTTCATCACATCAGCGACCAGTTGGTCTGTTTCCCGAGATGCCGTGCCATTACCGATGCTGACCAGATCGACTTGATAGTGCTTGATGTGACGCGCCAGCCGAGCTATCGATTCATCCCATTGGTTCTTTGGCTGGTGGGGATAAATAGTATCGGTCGCAAGGACTTTTCCGGTAGGGTCGACGACTGCGACTTTTACTCCGGTTCGAATACCTGGATCCAAACCCATTGTTGCTTTTGGGCCGGCAGGGGCTGCCAGTAATAAATCACGTAAGTTATTTGCAAATACGCGTATAGCCTCTTGTTCGGCGGCTTCCTTTAGTCTGAGTTTCAAGTCCAGATCAATACGCGTGTAAAGCTTGATTTTCCAGGCATAACGCGCAGTTTCGGCCAGCCAGGCCTCGGCGGGTTTGCTGATGTCCGTGATATTAAGGTGTCTTGCAACCCATTGTTCGCAGCGTAAATGTTCTTCCTTTTCATCTGTTCCGGGTTTTAGCGAGAGATTAAGCAAATCTTCATTGCGTCCACGGAAAAGAGCGAGGGCACGATGCGAGGGGATTTTATCGATCGCTTCCTGATAATCGAAATAGTCTTTAAATTTTGCGGCTTCCTGTTCTTTATTCGGGACGAGCGTGGCATGCATGATGCCTTTTTGCCAGACCCGTTCCCTTAGTTCCGACAACAATGCAGCATCTTCTGAAATACGTTCCATGATAATTTGCCTCGCGCCTTCCAATGCGGCCGAACTGTCGTTTATACCCAGCTCGTTATTGAGATAAGCGAGCGCCGCTTCATCGGGGATCAGGTTGCGGTTTTCCAGAAGCGCGTCGGCAAGAGGTTCCAGTCCCGCTTCGCGGGCAATTTGCGCTTTAGTACGCCTTTTGGGTTTGTACGGTAAGTATAAATCTTCCAAAAGTGTTTTAGTGTCCGCATTTTGTATGGCTTGCTCAAGATCGGGAGTGAGTTTACCTTGGCTGCCAATGCTGTCCAAAATGGTTGTTCGACGCTCGTTTAACTCGCGCAGATAAATTAACCGCTCTTCCAGGTTTCTTAATTGGGTATCGTCCAATCCGCCCGTTGCTTCTTTACGGTATCGGGCAATGAAAGGGACAGTGGAACCCTCATCCAATAGTGAAACGGCGGCACTGACCTGATGGAGAGAAACAGCTAATTCTTCTGCGATGCGTTTTATGACGTCCATGGATCTCAATAAGTGTGTTTTTTGAAGGGGCCATTTTAACAAGAGCAAGGTGTCTAAAAAACATTTCTTTAGTGAGGGCTTAAGACTGCTGGATGAAAAACAAGTAATTCGTGATCTTCACCATTAGGAGGTCTATGCAGCAATTCCCAGTTTGAACTTTTAATGTGGTTTTGAGGGGCAGCGTAAGCCTTGCGAGAAACGCCGTAGACCCATCCATGGGGGCTTGACGGCAGCATCCCTGCAGCCGACATTCCCGCAAAGCTTACGCCTATCCCTTTTTTCATCAAACAGGGAATCGCTGAAAAGTATGAAATGATTTAATCGATGACGCTATCCGAGATTACAATACACCGCATTATTCAAGGAGCATTTATGAAAGTAAAAGAAAGACGCCACGGCATTGTTGTAGTCAATACCGGTGAGGGTAAAGGTAAATCCTCAAGTGCATTCGGCATGGTATTTCGGGCAGCGGGATGGGGGATGAAAGTCTGTGTCATTCAGTTTATCAAAGGCCAATGGCAAACCGGTGAACAGAGGGCGGCTGAGAAGTTTGACAATATCGAGTGGCATGCGCTTGGTGATGGCTTTACCTGGGACACCAAAAATCCGGAGCAGGATATTAAAACCAGCCGGGAGATTTGGGAATTCAGTAAGCAGAAAATTCTGTCCGAAGAGTTTGATTTTGTTTTGCTGGATGAGATCAATTATTGCTGCGGCTATAACTGGATTTCCGGACAGGAAATTGCCGACTTCATTGCCAACGACAAACCCAAATGGCTACATCTGGTGTTAACAGGGCGTAATGCATCGCCTGAAGTCATAGAAATTGCTGATACCGTCACGGAAATGATGCCGGTCAAGCATGCTTTTTCGAAAGGGATTAAAGCGGAGCAGGGCGTTGAATTTTGATTAATCCGGATAATTTGTAAGTTTATTATCTGGCGGCATTGCTGAGTCAACCGGAATGACATAGAATTTTCTGCCGGTTTGTATCTGGCAAATGAAAGTTCTGTTTTAAATTAATTCTTAATCAAACTTTATGAGGACATTTTATGTCTGAAACACAAAAAATAATCGGAGCCGTCTTAGGGGTCATCATTATTGGATTTCTGATTGTGGGTACCAGTAAGGAGAAGACCCCGGAAGAGATGGAAGCATCATCGATGATGCTTTCGTACAGCTCGATGCAGACTATGGCTGGCCAGAAATGTCCGGCTGCGGTATTAAAAGAGACCGGAGAGCAGGTCTATTTTCCTTCCGAGACAAAATCCGATAAATCCACTTTCATCACCTTAATGTACAAAGGTGAAACCGAAAAATTCAAAAACGCCTCCTGCACGCTACATTTAACGCTCGGAGGCATTTCCGAGTTAATTATTGATGACAAGGTTGTCATAAAAAAACAGGTTAAATAAGCCGTCTTTTTTGCCTTATCGTCCAGAGCCATAGGTTTAATCTGTATTTATTTATTTATTTATTTATTTATGGATGGCACTCATAGCCTATGGCTTGGACTTTAAGATTGATCTTTAAGAACAATGCGAGTTGCTCTGATTCCACCCGCCGTATTCTTCTCGGCAATTTCCGGTTTGAACTTTTAATGAGACTTTGAGGCTTGTTGTCAACCTCGCGAGTAGCGCTGTTGATGCATTCCAGCAAAGCTTTTTCCCGCCCAAAATGACGCTGAAAATATCAAACTGGGAATTGCTGAAACTATGTGGTTTTTTACCCAGGTGAATTGCGGATTTAAGCAGGAAAAGCCATCCTTGGCTCGCCGGTTTTGTTGTTCTTGATTGGTCTGTTAACTTAAACAGGCTTTAAGAACAGTTGAGATAAAATCCTTTAGTCCGGCGGAAGAGCTGCTTATTGAATGGGTGTATTTGAGCGATTATGCAGTTTTTTCTTTTTTACGGCCAAATGACATCAAGCCTACCAGACCACTACCCATCAGCCAGACAGCCGCAGGGACGGGAACTGGTGACGTGTTTGCAGCTGTGCTGATTTCCAGTTTGTAGTCAGCGACATTTGCGTTCCAGCGGCCTACGCCTGCCCCTCCCAAGTAAACAGAATAGATTTGACCGGCTAAGGCTAAGAATGACAACCCATTATCCGCGTCAACAGTTCCGCTGTGAGTTAAGTAAGTGAGGCCTGTTGTTCCGAACGGGTTGTCACTGGTAAAAGGTTTAGTGGCATTATTCCAAGAGCCATGGTGAGAGTAGTTTCCGGTGTTGGTGTCCATTCCGGTAAATACTGTGATGCCGAAGTTTTGAATATCAAATCCAGTTCCGGTAACCACTGACGGTTTTAACGTAACCCACATGTCTTCATCCGCTTTGATTAAGCCGATATCGGTTTGGTGCTTCCATCCGGTAGGGCCATCGGCATCCTGCCAAGCGCCAGCGCCGGTATCAATTTCCGCTTTAAAGCCGTATCTATCTAATGCATTTTGAGTGGATACTTCATAGGTATCGCCTGCAGAATGAAGCGCAGCCGCCCAGTTTAAATGAGATGAACCGGTGTAACCAAAAGGCAATGCATTGCCTGCAGTGCCAACCCAAGGCACGACACTGCCTTTATTGCCCTGGCTTTCAGGGCCGGTTTTTTTTCCATCATTATTGGTATCGGCAATACGGACCCAGCCATCTGTTGCACTGGGTGAGGCAGTTTGAAAAATATTGTACATAACGTGCGCAGATGCGCTTGAAATGGAACCGATTGTTAAGGCTGAACCTGCAATTGCCATAGATACAGCTTTTGCTAATTTAGTTGTCATCACTTTTAGAGCCCTCATGGATTATTTGCTAATAAAAGAAGTGATGTCTGCCGGCTTCATTAAAACGCAAAGCTAAGCAGACCTCCTTTTTGAAAGGAGGCGACCCGGCTATCTTGAAATCAAATGATTCAAGACCCATAGGCTTTCCGGCCCTGTCTCGCAACAGGTGTGGCGATCTACTGATATAATTGATTAAGTCAGTATGATCTTGCATTAAGCAATTAGTGAGCCAATAATTATCAAAAAGGGGAGTGTAATTTTCTTTTTTTTAAGGGAAAAATAAGTGACTGATTATATTGAAATTAAAATAATCATTTGATAGTGACGTGACGTTTTTAAAACCGATTTATTTATTGAGGCTTCAGATCATTTTTTTTAGGAAAAGAGAAAATTCTGTAATGCGTCATATGACACACTTCCATAAAGAAATTGCGTGATTTGACCTGAAATCTTTTGATGCCGCTTATTTGTTAAAGCGAAATTCACGGGAAGTTGCTGAACAATACAGTCTTCGTGTAAGGGACTAAGTTTTGGGATTTAACGCTTTTTGAGCCGAACAGCGTTAATCATTGAATCTATCACCCGCATTATTACGGGTGATAGGCCAAGCAGCTTTGATAAGGTTTATGAGTCTGTTTTCAGTTTTTCAAGTTCAGTTTTAGCTTTATCGGCATCATCAAAAGCGGTATTGAGGGAAAGCGCTTTTTCAAATGCTTGTTTTGCGTCTTCATTGCGTCCTTTTTTCAGATAGATCATGCCCAAGTGATAATAAAGGTCGGGAATTCGCGTTTCTTTCGCAACGGCTTTTTCTAACGCGGCTACTGCGTCATCTGTCTGATCATTCAGATAACTCAACCAGCCAAAGGTATCCAGAAATGATGGGAAATCCGAGTTTTTAAAGATTTGCGCTAACGTTAATCCCCGTTTAATATTTTCTTCACCACCTTTGTTGGCCAGTAATGCGGCTAAATTATTGGTAGCAAGCTGATGGTTTGGTTTAAGTGTGAGCACTTTTTCATAAGTAGCCATTGCTGCATCAGTATTTTTGGTGATTTCATTAATCGCTGCAAATTCCATTAACAGCTGAACGCTATCGGGTAATACGCCCAATCCTTTTTCATAAACGTTAAGTGCTTTATCGGTTTGTTCCTGTCTTAAATAAACAGAAGCCAGATCGCGATAGCCTTGTTCAAACTTAGGATAGAGTTCTACTACTTTAGAATAAAGTTTCTCGCCTTCGGCAAATTTGTTCTGTTTGAGATAGATTTCGCCGCGCATGGACAGGAAAGCACCGTTTTCCGGCTGTTTTGCTAATATGTCATCCAGCGTTTTTTCGGCCTGTTTGATGTCTTTTTGCGCCAAGTAACTGTTAACCAATCCGCTGACTGCATCGATAGCAAAAGGTTTGATTTCCAGTACTTTTTTGAATTCATCAGTTGCTTCTTTTGCCTTTCCTTGCGCTAAATTGACTTGGGCCATTTTATAATGGGCCAACTCTTTATTTTCGCTCAGATCCAGCAGCGATTGGGCAGCTGCTTCAGCTTTGGGCCAGTCTTTGCGTTGCCCGTATAAATCGACCAACATAACGACAGTCTCGACATCTTTGTCACTATTCGCTTGCGTTTTTTCCAGTAGCGCTAATGCCGCGTCGGCCTGGTTTTGTCTTACCATCAATCTGGCCAAGTCGCGGGATGCAATCAAATTCTTGGGATTGATAGCCAGGATTTTCTCAAGCGATTCACGGGCCAAATCGATTTTTCCGTTTTGGAGGTGGGTACTTGCCAGCAATAATAAGGCTTTTTCGGATTCCGGTTCATCACGTAAAACAGTTCTTAAATCGGCCGTGGCGGCGTCAAAATTTTTCTCGTTAAGAAATAAGCCTGCCCTCATCAAAAGCGCATTACTATTTTTTTGATCGGCTTTGATGACTTCTTCTAGAATCCCACGGGCTTTTTCCATGTCTTTTTCGCTGATTGCGATGGCAGCCAATCGAGTTTGTGCGTCAAGTCCATGTTTGCCGGCGGGATCATCCGCAACGATGCTATTCAGCACTTCCTTGATACGGTCCGGTTGATCCTGATAGATTCTGAGTAAGGCAAAACGCAGGCTAAAGTTTTTAGGGTTTTCCTTGATGAGCGCCAGTAATTTGGTTTCAGCTATTTCTTTGCTTCTTTGTGAGATCAAAAAATCGACCAAAGCTAACTTCGGGCCATCAGCTTCAGGCAGTTTATTAATTAAATTAATTAAAACCTGCTCGGCCTCATCAATACGTTTATCGCTTGCATAAAACTTGGCTAACCCATAATTTAAATTGTCATTCTCCGGAAATTGAGCAGTCAAGGCTTTCATCTCGGCTTCAACCTGATCTTTTTTACCTTGAGCAGTAAGAATATTTATTTTAACCAGTGCAAGATTGATCGCATCAGGATGAATTTTTAAAGACGATTCAACCAATTGCAATGCTTCATCAATTTTTTTCTCGTCACCCAAAATTTTGACCATCAATAAGGTCGCATCTTGTTGGCCGGGTTCCAGTGCCAAGACTTTTTCAAAAAGCGCCTTAGCTTGGACGGGGTCTTCTTTACGCAGGAATATCGCGCCTTTTAATGCCAGCGCATCAATGTTTTCAGGGGCTTTTGCCAGGACTAAATCGGCTTTTTCTTCCGCTTTCTCGATGTTGCCGCTGATTAAAAATAATTTGCCCAGTTTAACTTGAGCATCGAAACGATCCGGTTGACTTTCAACCACGGCGGACAATAAACCAAAAACTTTTTGCCAGTTTTGGCTTTTTTCTTCCACTTCCGCCAAAAGAAAATTGGCATCTATATTTTTGGGGTTGATTTGCAGAACATTTTTCAGTTCTACACGGGCTTTATCAAGATTATTCTGGTCGTAAAATGCCTGGGCTTTTTCCAGATACTTTTGCTCACGCTCTTGTGAACTGCCGCAGGCCGTAAGAAATACAAGCGTGGTAACCAGCAGCAACCGGTTGATGAAGAGTACAGCTTTCATTTGGGGGGTCCCTATGTTTTGTGAGAGTAATGGTTTAAATACTTTGTCATGCAGGCCGGATGAGACGTTAGCGGCAGCGCTGCATAGCGGAATTGAAGTATCGTGACACTTTTTTCAGGTTAGAGTGAAAGTGTAGGGTTTTTGGAAATCATTATTGCCAAATATTAAAGTAGCCCCAACTCTATTTGCAAATTAATCATTAATTGAAACTATTCAGCGGAGCAACAAAGCTAAGGTGATGCAACGTGTAGGTTAGGTTTGCTTGAAGAATCTAACCCAACAATTGAAGCATACAGCTTTCGAAAAGGTCATCTGTTGGCTTTGGGTTGTCGCCTAACCCAAACGGACAGTTTAATTAATTAAACGATATCAATCTTTGTAAGCAGATTTAAAGCAAGAAAGGTCTGATCCATGACTCTAAAGAAACCCGAATGTATAGCCTATATACCTCAATAGGAGGCGCTCCAGGGAGAGAGGATGGCACGGTGAGTATCTTCTTGTTCTGGCTATTCATGCTTTAAGTGACCTGCAGATTAGCATCGATTTGTAATTTCTCGGGTTTTTTGTGAATTTCGTGGCTGAAATGATTTTTCCAAGTTTCAAAATTAATCATCATTTTAGTCCATCAAAGTGACAGTTGATACATGATTAAGAGTATTTTTTAAGTGCGGGTGATTAAATCAGGGTCGAGGCTTAAACCTTGCAATGATTGCAGATTTGTCAAAGCTCCATGGCTTCTGGAGGAGGATTATTGATAGAGCGCCAATGGCAGTGAGTGCCATTGGCGTAAGGTGACGCATCCAAATTATGAGGCGATATCGACTATCAGTGATCTGGCTTGCAATTTTAATTCTCTGGCTTTTCTCAGCATGGGGTTCCTGATTGTTGGGACTTGTAACAGTGCCGCTGCCGCTTCCAGTTTATAGGCGGCTTCCAATTTATTTACCGCTTCGGGATAGGGTAATAATTGTCCTTCAGTCAGCACCTCAATGGCGTCCTCGGTATCCGCCATAGCGAGCTTAACCATTTCTCTTCCGTTTGCGGCATTCAGTTTCATGGCTTGATCCAGCAAATGATTGGAGTTACGAATATTTTCCAAAGCATTGATGCTTCTCAGAAAGAGGGCAACCGCAACTACTTGCGATGAGCCTATCTTGACTTGGCGATCTTTGCGAGAAGAGGTGAGGTGTCCGGGAGAATTGTTAAATGCCTCGGTGTTGTAGAAGGCAACGGCCTCTTCTATTGTATTGACGCTGTTATTATGAAAGAAGGGCGCCGTGTCTGCCGCTTCGACCAATGTGGGTGTGTTAAAACGTCCTTCACCATAGTTACAAGGCGCGTCTTCCTCCTGTTGCGAGCGTAAAAGGCTGCTGCAATCGCCATGAGGATCGGTACCGAAGCCGCCGTCCATTGGTGTGTCGGGATCAATCAGGACTGCGGCTTGATCCGCCATCATTTCTACGCCGGTATCACGGGTAGGATTCCCGTTGGTCGTGGAACTGATTGCGCCAGCATTGGAATGGCAGCCGTTACAGTTAGCTGTTTTACCGAATATCGGTTTCCCTGACGAGTCAACCGGATTTTCTTTGGTGTCGAATAAAACTTTTCCGCGTTGAACGATTTCTGACTTGAAGGTCATTTTGCTCAAATTCAAGTCTTCACTGCGTCCTAACGACAGCATGTACAGCTCAAGTGCGGTTAATTCCGCGTCGGTAGGTAAGCGGAAGTCTTTGCCTGGTTGTCTGTCTAACGTTTTAGGAAAATGCTGAACGACTGCGCCGATGGTAAATTCACGCAAGGAACCATTGCCGACTGAGCCATCACCAGACCAGCCCAAGGCGTGTACAAATTCTTCATCTTGTGGAAATTCGCCTTTATTGGCGACCAGCTCAGTCGCGATGCTGGTCGATAGTGCCAGTAAATGAGGGACACTGCGCATAACGCCGGGCTTGTCAAATCCATCGATATTGCTCAGCACCAAGCCCATTTCCCGCATCAGTCTGGGTTTCTCTAAATCCTTGAGAGCGGGTCGGGTTTCGGCAATAAACAAAGGGTCATTTTTAGGCAGCTTGGCAATATATTTGGGATCGATGGTATGGTTGTTATCCAGTCTATGGCAGGTAACGCAAGTGCGGCCGTTGCCATTGAAGGTTTCATTGATGAATAATCGGCGTCCTTCAGCGATTTCTGCGCCGAGTACGCTGGCCAGGTTGGTTTGTGTTGGATTGGCTGCCTGCGCGGATTTGGGTAATAGAAACTCAAAAGGTATCTGTGAATTAGGTTTTGAAATGACTTCGCCCACTTGAGTCAAAGCCCATAGCTTGTCTGAATAATACAGGCGTTGTAATGCGCCAGGTGCGCCACTGATGACAATTGCTTGATCCGGTTTCATGCCGGAGGGTGTGATGGCCAGCATATCTATTTTAAAATTTTGCAGCTCATCGTGTTTTAAGTGAGTAATCAACTCGGCAGAGTTACCCTTGTGGTTGAGCTCTCCAACCCGGTAATAGCCGTCAGCAAGTTCGGGTTTTACTGTCTGTTGGTCGCCCTCCTTATTATCGACTAGCCATAGGTCATAGCTTTTGTTATCGAGCCCATTCACCTGGACGGATATATCGCCTTTCATGAGATCCAGTTTGAACAGTCCTCGCGCTGATGTTGTCTTCGTCGAAAAAATGCGAGAGTAAGCTAATGGGATTTTAAGTGTCGTAGGGCTGCCGCCACTCGCTTCGTACTTACTTTTCCACTGACTGTATATTGTGCTTAACGCGTCTTGATTGCCATGTCCGAGCACCGGTTCATCACTGAATTCAGGTGAAGATTGAAAAGACATAAATGCAGTGATACTGAGGAGGGTCAATACGCCTGTTAGTGTGTATGCTTTTTTTTTATTCATGCTTAAATAATCTGGGTCTGGAAGGTGAATAGGGAAACTCAATAATTAGACTTATTCAGTGCTTTACGGAAGTCGTCAAATTGAGTGCTTAAAATTAGTAACTATTCAGCGAAGCAACAAAGCCAATGTCATGTACCGTGAAGGCTGGGTTGGCTCGCAGAGCCTAACTCCGAATAATTATTAAAATTCTTTGGGATAACACTTAGCAAAATTGTGGCCATTATAGAAAAACAGCCTTATAAACCATATGGTTACTGATTTAACTGTAACGTTTACGAGTGTTTTTTGAAGTGGAGGGATAAGCTTTTTTATGCAACAGGGCATATGACACAGGGCGCTGTGTTATTTAACCTATTTTAATTTTTTATGCGCTGTAAATTAAGCGATTGAATGAGAGATTTTTATGCGTTTATCTTGAAAAAAGCGTACAGGGCGGAATAAGGGCTTGGCTGACTGTCTCAGCACTATTCAGAATCTGGGGTCCACTTTAAGGTTCACATACTCGCTTACGCAGAAGGGGATGCACATTTAAACTGGCGCCGCGCCAAAGCCTAAGTTAGATAGGGCGGATGCTTTGCGATGGCATTAACCAAACAGTTGATTTTGATCTTGTCTGAGTTGAGCAATATTTTCTTCAGGGAAGTAAAACTGGTTTTTAAATATCCTATTCATGACGGCCATAATTTGACGAAATTTGTAGGCGTTATGATGCGATTCACCTTTCTGTTCTGAGGCCCGCCAACTTTGTTCATCAGATATTCTGATTTCAACACCTAAGGTATGTTGCTGGGTAATTTTGTTGATTTGATTTCTTCTCGCGTACAAAGGTGTTCCGGGGACCAGAATTTCATGCGTATCGGCTTTTCTATGGATGGGCAAGGAGAACGTTATTTTGCATTGGAATTTTCTATGGCCTTGCGATGAGTGCTCGTTTTTTGCGGCATTGACACTCAGCGCTTCATAGAATGCTCGTGCCTGGGTTGCCAGTTCTTCTTCATCCGGCTCATCCTGCCGGCCGGCACTTCTGGATAAACTGATCATCAGTTTTCTAACCGCTTCTTTCATGCTGGCTGGCGTATCGAACAGAGTTTGTGTAATCGAATGGGATGCCGTATTTTCCTGCAATATAACGCCTCTTTTCTGTAGTGCATGAAAGAGTTTCAACGTATCGTTTTTATCCTTGAGAATAAAGGTTAGCGCCAAAATATCCCGGATGTCATAGGCTTCGCCCTCTAAGTCTTTGCCCAATTTTGTGAACATGCTTTCCGGACTTTTCAAGCGGGCTTTGATCTCGATGATTTTTACTCTGACGCCATCACCGCTGTCGAACACGACGTAACCATGATTTTTATGATGGCAAATGGATTCGTTTAATTTATGGAAAAAAGTGGATATTTTAACGAATGCATTCTGCGCGGATTCGCATTCGGGTATATGGCGGGGATTTTCCCAGTCATAAATGAATAAATCATCCAGACTTTGTTTTTCGCTTTCCAAAAAAAAGCCTAATTGAGCAAAGTCATTGATATCCTGACTGTCTTCCTCAACCGATTTGATTAAATGACACATTTTCAGCAAGGCACAGGCGCTTGCCTGCCAATGTTTCGGGACCTCCATGTTCCGGTCATGATAACCATGGAATACCTTAGGGTATTTGCCCGAAGAGGCTAACAGAAAGAGATGTCTGGGGTCTTCAAGTGTTAAGTGTTGAAAATCAGGATCATTTAACGTTAATTCAAATTGACCGATGGTTTGAAGGCATTGTCGGTAAATTGCCAAATTAGCACCCGCCTTTTCACAAAGCGCGTTCAACTGATTTTTCACAAAAGGAAACATCCAATTGAAAAAATACTTATATGTTTGTTTGATGTATTGAGTGGCCCTGATTTTTTCACTGGCTTGCAGTTCATCATTGTTTACCGTATCAAACCCCCTGTTGCCCATCATTTTGGCGGCTTGTTTCAGAGCTATTGAATAATCCTTTGCCGGCAACAATAGATAGGGCGTCATCTCGGTTCTATCCAGGATGGAACCGAATATTTCATGATGCAGTTCGTGGCTTGATGGTGTGTCATCCATAGGGTTTGCCTGTCCGTCTCCGGATTAATAGGGGGTTGTATTGTTTTTCTTAGGGCAGAACGATCTGAAATTAATGTTCGGAAACAGATTGTCCATGGTTTCCAATGCGATAAGATAGCGTTCGTCAATACGATTTTTGCGAATACTGTCATGAAGATAATTAAATCGTGCCAAGTGATCTGTAATGCGTTTGTTAGCGTATTCGACAGCGGTACCCGATTTCATGATAAACGGCCAGTCCGACGCTTGGGCCAGCAGCACCGATCTTGCGGCTTGATTTAATGTTCTCTCTTGTAAATTGTCCACGGTGAGACGGGAAAGGTCACAGGCCAATCTTTCCATCTGGGCTTGGGCTTTAGAAAGGAACGGATAGATCCAGTCATTTGTCTCGTTAATCCAGTATTCGGAATAGCCGTGTTCACCCCATGATGATGCTTTTGGCGTAATGTCATGGCTAGCCGGAAATTGTTCCAAATAAGGCTGACAGCTGATTGTTTTCAATCCGTAAGCAGGGTGATCAGCCAGGCGTAAAACTTGTTCAAGCCAATAAGGCCCTTCAAACCACCAATGTCCGAACAGCTCTGCGTCAAAAGGTGCGACGATGATCGGCGGTGTTGCTGTTTCATCCGTCAGAGCATCGATTTGCTCTTGTTTTTGCTGGATAAAGTGTTGAGCATGACAATAGGCCTGATTAAGCGCCTGCTTAGGGTCGTACAACTCTTTTTCGTTGTCTTTTCCCGTAATGCGAAAGTATTTGATGCCGGTTTGGATGCGGGTAATGCCATCCAAAATATAAGGCCCTAGATACTCTAAATCCAGATCAAAGCCAATATCTCGATAATATTCACGATAAGCAAAATCTCCAGGATAGCCTTCCTGAGCACTCCAAACCTGTTTTGAAGAGGCCGGGTCTCTGCCAAAAACTGATATTCCGTTATTTAAACTGTGTGCAGAATAGACCGTCTGTTTGATTGAATGATCACTGGATGACAAACTGTGGCTGTCGACAAAAAAATAAGTAATACCGGCTTCTTTCAAAGGGTCTTCAAGGCCCGGATAATACCCGCATTCGGGTAGCCAGAAGCCAGTCGGTGCAAAACCAAAATGAGTTTTAAAAGTGTCAATGCCGACATTTATCTGATTGCGGACAGCGGTTTCACTGGTATTCAGCAAAGGAAGATAGCCGTGTGTGGCTGCGGTGGTGATCAATTCCAAATTACCCAGCGAATGGTGCCGTTTAAACTGCTTGAGCAGATCACCTTGATAACGATCTTGATAATCGGAACAAGATTTGACAAAGAATCGTCGGTACAGACGGGCCAGCTTTTGGTATTCGGGCTGGCTGCGGGTTCTGATAATTTCTTTTTCGGCCAGCTCTATCTGTCGGTGTAAAAACTCAAGATACCGTGACTGCAACAACGCATCGCTGAGCATGGATATCAATGTAGGCGATAAAGAGAGCGTCAGTTGATAATTAATCCGGTCTTTTTCTAATCGTTCTAAAACATTTAATAAAGGCAGATAGCATTCTGTAATGGCTTCGAATAACCAGTTTTCTTCGAAAAAACTGTCGTATTCCGGATGGCGCACAAAAGGCAGATGTGCGTGAAGAATGATGCTCAAGTATCCTTTTTTCATGTCCTGTTAATCAATGTAATTCAAAAATAAAATGTTCAGAGCGGGTCTGGGAAAAAGATGAAAATGTCTCGTTAGTGTGCTGTTTGTCCACTTGATTTGCTTCCAGCAGCGCTCTCATTTTTGTGAAAAACAGATGTTCATACTGAGTTTTCTTATCGATAAAAACAAAAGGCGTATTCGTTGAATAATGATCTGTATTTAAGCTTGGTTTTTCATGAGTTTGTTTGTACTCAGCTAAATCGGCATGATGCGTATTTACATGAATAGCAGAGTGCCCATTTTCAGGCGGTATCTGGACAATATTGGATTCAGCGACGGTATGCAGCGAGTGACTGGGACCTTTTTCTCCAATAACGGCGGTATAGGCTGTGTCGGAGATTGGAATCCGGATTCTTTGGCTGTTTTGATGTTGGGGGAGTGGGGTGTCAAAAAATAAGTTGGAATTGTTAAAAGTAATCGAATTATCGGGCAGCCAGTAAATTCTCAACGTTAGATGCGGCGTGTTGATCGTGTTTGTTGGCGCATTTTGTTGTGCGGGTTCAACAGACCATACCGCATGGACATGATGGGGATCGACAGGCATGAGTAACAGCTCTGGTTTATCAGTGCTGCGTGAGGGAGCAAAATCCCGGCTGACGGCCTGGCTGATTTCCAGCAACTCATTGGACGGTAATTTTAATTCGGGGCCGGTTGTTGAACGGGCAAGCTTACGGTTGGATGGATTGGTTCGGGTGCCATTATTGATCCGATCATTCGATACGATTTCTGACCGGTCCGGTGAAAATGTTTGGCTGATTTGCCGGCTGATATCAAGCATCTCTTCTTGTGACAGATTGACCGTGGAATCGAGTCCTGATTGAGAAAGTGTCATCACCCGCCTTTGGTAGTTATTTAAGTCATCCAAGTTAGGTTGTATTTTATCGATTAAAAACATGGGATGCGAGAAGTAACAGACAAATTAACATTCTACCCAGAGTAATCCGTTCTAAAAGCATTACCCGGCATGATTGAAAATCTTATGAAACAGGAATTTTTCAATTTTATTCATAACCGTGTCGTTTGAACGAAGAATGGAAACATAGAGGTAAGCGATAGCTTGAAATGAGCCGCTAGTTGAAAATAGGATGATATAAAAGATTCTATGAGTTTCTTAAAACACTAACCTTAGCTGATAATTTTTGCAAGGTAATTGAAAGCTTTTGCTGAAACGCTGACGGCGCAATTAATTAAAATTGTTTTTGATCAGTAAACAATCTATCAATTTATGACGTGTTGCTAACTTTGACTTACGTACTTATAGTTTAATCTGTGTTTTCAAACACATAGTGTAAAACTACCATGAGGATTAAATGATGAGTTATAACAAATATGAAGTTATTATTGGTTTGATGTTTTTTACAGGGATTTTTGCATTTATTTCAGGCCAATTTATTATTTCAACTGTTCTGTTTGCAACATCAGCGATATATAGCAACATTATTATGTCTCGCAGGCTTCGATCTCAAAAAAAATAATGAGTATCAAAAGTTGGAACAACTATTTTGCTTATAAAACACATGTATTATTTTATTTTTAACACCTTAATTCCCGCAAAACTTTGTTGCGGGAGTTTTTTCTTGGAAGCAAAATTTAATTTATAAATGTGTCATGTTTTAAAATTCTGACACAAGAGATGATGCTTCTTTTCTTTCTTTCCTGCCCAACTCAACGAGATTTCAGATTAAATCCAGCAAAGAAACTGGATTTTATTTTTTCGTATCACGGTTCTCATTTATCGATTTAAATTTCAAATAAACTTATTTCATATTTTTACGTATGGTAAAAGGAAATAAGCGCTAAGGTTAAATGTTTTTTATAGCCTGTTAAGGTGAATTCAGACTACAGTTGATGGTTTGTGCTGTCGCAGTTCGTGGCCAATGGATTCAGGCTTGAAATATCGGGGGGATTTAGGCCGCTAAACTGTCAAGGCTAGAGATTTTGCATATCCTTATGATATTGGCCATATTGAGGCTTTATTTCAGTAACAATTGATTCAATCGTATATCAACGTTCAGTTGCCATAACATTTTTTTGTAAGACGGATCGCTATCACATGTCAAATGACAATCCTATTGAAGTTGACAAAACAACTGAGAGTTCAACAAGAACAAACAGTTTAGCCCGATCTATTCTTAAAAAACCCGTCAAAGATTTGCAACTAATTCCGGCTGCGGCACTGAAATTGTTGAAGTTGACCAATGATGACACGTCCAAAGTTAAGGATTTGTCCAGAGTGATAGAGACTGAGCCTGCCTTGGCTGCAAAAGTGATACGGATAGTCAATTCTGCTGCTTTTTGCCTCCCCAAAAAAATCACATCGATCAAACATGCCGTCAACTTACTGGGGTTTTCTGCAGTCAGGCAGGCGGCAATGGATCAATTGATGTACAACAAGTTGATCCGTAATCGAACTAAAAGTCTTTTTAATCAATTATTTTTCTGGCAACACTGTCTGTTTGTCGCTTCATTAAGTAAAAGAATCGGTGTGGCTTTAAAATATCCGGACCCGGATATGCTGTATACCGGGGGGTTATTACACGATATTGGTAAAATCATTGTGGAAAACTACGGCGAGGTTTCATACAGCGATTATTTATCGGTAGTGGAAAAAACGGATTGTGCCCAAATGGAAAGTGAGAAAACATTTTTTGGCTTATCTCACACTGAAATTGGTCATCACTTTTGTTTGGAATGGCATTTACCCTCAGCTTTAACAGCTATCATTGCATTTCATCATGATTTCCCTCCGCCTTCTTCCGAATACCATCAGTATCAAACTGAAATTGCGATCGTTGCTTTCTCAAATTATATAGCCTGTATGCAGGGCATTGGTTCAGCTGCAAATTTGAGTGTGCCGGTGCTGCCGGAACAGGTATTTAAAATTATTGATATCAATAAACTGGATTTGGAAAGTCTGCTGGAGCAAGTGGATAAAGATATGCTGAATACACGTGAGTTTTATGGTATCCAGTTTCCTAACGTGAGCCGCTTGCGGGCAAGTTTGGTAAAAACAACATTAAAATTATCGTATTTTGGTGAAAGCAAAACGCGAATCAAACCAAAAGGTGCTGATCTCATGGCGCCTAATATTTCAAGTTTGACGATCCCGCACAGAAGTCTTGATCCCAATGAGTTTATTCCTTGGACGCTCGAAGCAATACACAATGATTTTCATGTGGACCGGGTCATGATGCTTAAAGTCGACCCGAAGCGAAGGGGTCTGGTTGCAACTTATTGGTGGCCAAGTTCCATACTGCAAAAAGACTTGGGGATATTTGAAATACCGATCAGTGCTATCAGTGGTCAACTACTGAAATGTTTACGCACAAAAAAGCCGGTACTTATCAAAAATGAAAGTGTTGAAGATGAAAAAATGCTGCACCGTCTTGCGGTTGATGAATGTATTGTGCTGCCCGTTCAGCGTCATCAGCGGATGGCTGGGCTTATCTATGTGGATAATGCCCTGACGCATCAACCCTTAGAAGCCCATCAGATATTCGAGATGTTACCTATAGCCAGTGAATTGGGCGTCGCTTTATTAAATGCCCAACTTTACCGGCTGGCGCAAAAAAAATCACAAATAGATCCTCTAAGCCAGTTATTCAACAAGCGCGTTATCAATGAGTTTTTGGACAAGCTTTTTAAATGCGATAAAGCCGTACTTGAAAAAACGGTATTAGGCTTTATTGATATCGATCGATTCAAGCTGTTTAATGACGATTGCGGGCATCAGGCAGGTGATGACGCATTAAAAATCGTCGCCGATATTCTGCGATCAATGACCCGTCCCGGTGATTTAATCGGTCGCTACGGAGGCGAAGAATTTTTGTTTGTCTTGCGCGATATTGACTCTAAAGGCGCGCTTAACTACGCAGAGCGTATCCGAAGGGAGATCGAGCAAAGAGGCAAACTGCTCAGTGAGCGTTTTCGTGGTCATGCATTGACCGTCAGTATTGGCGTGGCCGTTTACGAAGCGTCCTTTGCGACTTATGCCGATATGATCAAAGCGGCCGATGATGCTATGTATAGAGCCAAATCTGAGGGACGAAACAAGGTGGTGTTGAGTAATCTAAAGTTTCATTAAAATTAAAGTCTCATTTAAAACACTCAAATTCTAAGAGTTATCAATTTTTCTGCACAAGAAATGCACCAACGCATTTCACCGCTTTTACCCCATATCCTGATTACCTTATTTTGCTGAATAAGTCATATGACATAGTTTTTTAGTAAAATATTTTTGTCTATATTTATAAAGTCGTAATAAATCAAGCACTTAATATATTTTTACGTGGCAGGATTATTGCTTAGTAATTCCCGGCTAACGAATTATAAAAATACCCGTTCTAAGGAAATAACATGCGATTTAACAAAACATTTATTTTATTAAGCATGATGATGCTTATGCAAGAAGTGAATGCTCACGGGCCATTTCCGGCTTCTTTGCAGGGTGCGCCTATCCCGCCTGTGCCTGGATTGCTAGATGGGGCTGATCCTATTGTGGTCAACAAAGCTGAGGCTATTGCGTTGGGTAAGGCCTTGTTTTGGGATGCGAATGTCGGAAGTGATGGTATGGCTTGTGCGTCATGCCATTATCATGCCGGGGCTGATGATAGAGTAAAAAATCAACTTAATCCTGGTTTGCGAAGCCCAAAACCTTCAGGACAAACGTTTCAAACAACCGCTTCGGGAGCGGCAGGCGGCCCCAACTATACATTGACCAAAAGCGATTTTCCGTTTCATCAATTTGAGGACCCTTTCCAGCTTCCGGAAAACGGTTTAACAGGGGTTGTTAAATTTAGTAGTGATGATGTTGTTTCTTCAGCCGGAACGTTTAGTGGAGAATTTAAAGGGGTTACCAAAACCGGAATTACTGTCGATCAATGTGATAGAGCGGTTGATCCTATTTATCATGTTAACGGTATAGGGACGCGTAGGGTTGAACCAAGAAATACACCAACAGTGATCAATGCCGTTTTCAATCACCGAAATTTTTGGGATGGCCGTGCAAACAATACTTTCAATGGCAGTAGTCCTTGGGGAAATAGAGATCCTGATGCTGGTGTGTGGATTAAGCTAAATACAAGATCAGTAAAAAAAGAACGTTTGCAACTTATCAATTCATCACTGGCTTCTTTGGCAGTAGGACCGCCGATGGATGAGCTGGAAATGAGTTGCCGGAACCGCACGTTTTCAGCTTTAGGACGAAAGTTGTTGTCGCGGCGCCCTCTGGAAAATCAGAAAGTGCATTATCAAGATAGCGTCTTGGGTGGTCTGAGTCTGAGTACATCAAGTCTTTTAAAGCCGGGGCTTAATACTACCTATGCGGCCATGATCAAAAAAGCGTTCAATCAAAAGTATTGGTCTTATACGCGCATCGGCGAGTTTGGGGCTCCATCCGCAAGCAGTGGGTTACCCTACAATCAGATGGAAGCTAACTTTTCCATGTTTTTCGGACTGGCATTACAGCTTTATCAGGCCACTTTGGTCTCTGATCAGGCTCCTATTGATTTGAGTAGACGGAATGCCGACTTTACGCCCATTGATCTGAATGAGTCAGAGTTACGTGGGTTCAACTTATTTAGAGAGCTCCACTGCAACGCTTGTCATGCCGGTTCCGTTTTAACCTCGGCTGCCATCGTTACAAACGCAATGATATTAGAGGCTGATCCTGAAGCGTTCGGGCCTTTGCCGGAATCTTATGGCGCCAACTTATCGCGAAATGTGATAGGTCATGACAACACCCGACTCGGTGGTGGTGCCAAGTTAATGGACTTTGGATTTTTTAACACAGGTGTAGCAGATCCGGACGGTGATCCTGGATTGGCAGGTGTTGATGGATTAGGAAATGCGTTATCGTTCTCTGATCAATATCGCCGTTATTTGGCGGGCGATACCACCGGTGGAATTTCTTCCGGCGTAATGGATTCCGGTGTATCCCAAACCCGTCCTTGTGATTTCGTTGCGCCGTTTGCCAGGAATGCAACTGTAAGTAATGCGAACCATTTTACGCTGGTTGATGGTTTGTTGGTCGATCCAAATGGCAGTCAGAACTGTCTCGGTGTAGGAAAATCCTCTTGGGCATTTATCCCTACTAAAGATGCGGCAACTTTAAATCTTAATGATCCTTCATCCAAAAAAATGGATATTGCGACTAAAGCTGCCTTTAAAGTACCAACGCTAAGAAATATTGAGTTAACAGGACCTTACATGCATAACGGCAGTATGGCAACTCTGGAGCAAGTGATTGAGTTTTATAGCCGAGCCGGGAATTTTGCCAGCAATAACACGCATTCCTTTATTTTTCCGATGTCTGATCTTCAGTACGACGAAACACTTAGGGCTGATTTAATAGCCTTTTTAAAAACATTAACCGATGAGCGGGTTCGCTACCAAAGAGCGCCATTTGATCACCCTGAAATTGTCATTCCTCATGGACACACCGGCGATGAATCGTCTGTTCAAACGGGCAATCCTATCAGCCCCGAGTTCGCCAAACAGGAGTTTGAAGTTATTCCTGCTGTTGGTGCTAACGGCAGTGTTGAGCCTATCCAGTCCTTTGAAGCAAATTTTGCGGATTAATGATAAGAGCACTGGCCTGATTCAATCGGGCTGGTGCTGAATTTTATTTTTGGAAACAATGACATGAAAAATCAAATTATCAGCAACACAAAAAATTCTCCTATGATTCTTTTGGCAGGTTTGCTTTTGTTGGCTGCTTCAAACGCTGAAGCGGTAAGCACTTTCAGTGGGTCTGCGACGGTTAATTTTACCATCGATAGTATTGCTAACAGGGATGGCTCAGCTAGTCTAGATGGCTTAAGCGTGTTTGCTTCATTCGTTTTGGATGACTCGCAAACTTTTAATGACTTAGCATTAAATGGGATCGGCTCGGCCACGGCAATGCCTTTGACACCAGAATCAACCGAATTGTTGAGCAATGGGGGGCGTTTTTCCAAGACATTTCAAGTTGATGGGGTTGTGTCAAATGGTTACGGTGCGGTCAATTATTTTGCCTTGTTTGATTTGTTGTTTATTAACGAATCGGGATTTGACTACGATATAGGATTGTCGATTGACTACAGCTTGTCAGCAAATGCTGAAGGTCAAACTGCTGAGACAACGGTTTCTATCGCTTATGAGCACGTAGACGGTGATTTTTTCGGTAATGATTATTCGAATGCCTGGGCGGATTTAAATGGCGGCGTGAATCAGCAGTTAATTGAAGGTAAAAAATCTTTTTCTTTTGCTCTTTTAGCGGGTGAAGTGGAGATTGTAATTTTGGACGCTAATATTCATGGGTATGCTGAAGCGACTACTGTTCCCCTTCCTGCCGCTTTGTGGTTATTTGCTTCGGCTGTTATGGCTCTCCCTGTATTGAGAAAACAAAGTTTAAACAGCAAAAGGGTTTGACTGCTGCAATTTCCAGATTCGCTATTACAGGGCGGGATGAATAGCATGCTAAGACAGTCGTTTATTCACTCCCGCCCGTCACTCTTTTGAAAAATCAGCCTTTTACTTGAGTTGATTCATCTCGCTCAGTGATGTGATGGGCAGTCATTTAAAATAATGTGTCATATCACACAGTGAGTGAGGCATATGGCTCAGTATGAGTTTGTGGTATTTTAAATGCATCGTAAGTGATTGAATAAGCTGTAATTTAAAACTGGCATGAAAAATGCTTAATTTAGTTTGACTTTTTAAGGCTGGGCTTTTTCTAAAATTTTAATGAATTCAAACTTTTAAGCCTGATACCGGGAATAGGTTTGGATTCTTCACAATTTAATTTATCTTTATATCAACCGATAAACGGGCATGCGGTCAGTGACCCTTTTTTATTTTCTCGAGGCAGCAAAAACATGTACCAAACAAAAAAACAGAAACTTCGTAAAGCGGTGATTTCAGCATTGGGATTAACGGTAATGGCCGGTATTTCAAATCAGGCTAGTGCTTATGACAGTCTTTCTTTAGGTACTTATACGGGAACAGACATATCATTCAATTCCACAACGCCTTTCAAAGCGTTCTCGGATTATGCCGCACAAAATCAGGGTTGGGTTCATACTGCACGTTTTTTAACGTTAACAATAGGTTCTGCTCAGGATATTATTGATGGCAAAACGTACGATGTGCAGATGCAGATGACGGGGCGTGGAAATCTGGGCGTTTCAGGAACTGTAGCCATTGATAACCCTGCTTTTGCAATTTGGACTGCGGGTGCAAATTCAATAGACACAGGCTCGGTCGTTGGTATTGGGCATGCATGGAATCCAACGCGAGGACCCAATGAAGTGGCCTTGGATAGTACTGGTAATCTAGCCACGGTATTCACTAATGGAGTTATTGGCGGAGCCGGTGTGCTGGATGGTCATGAAGGCTGGATTGGCTATGTCAACTCAGGACCTGCTTACACTTTAATCAACTCCTTTGAGCCACTGGCTGGATTCAATCAAACCTCTACCGGTCATCCAGTAACTGATAGCGTCTCTAATGGCGCATTAAATACGACCAGTTTATCCTGGTTGACGAATCCTTCAGCTTCCAGCACCAGTTTTACCAATGATTATTACAGAAATGGTAATGCTATGGTGGGCGCTAACGCCGATTATGCGATGATGATTTTATACGGTTTAAAAGCCGGTAATTATCTGATTGCTACAGGAGGCAGTTGTCCAACCAATGTAACGCCCGCCGCCGTATGTGGAACGGGACAACAATTTACATTCAATGTCTCAGCGGCGCCGGCAATGGTTCCGGTACCAGGCGCTGTATGGTTTTTCGGTACTGCTTTGTTAGGCTTGGTGGGATTAGGGCGCCGCAAAAACGCATAATATTCCCCTAAAATAATTTAGGCTTATAAGTCCGCTTAAGATTTTCTCAAGCGGGCTTTTTTTTAAGGTAAGTTTTTTTAAGCTTGTTATTTTGTTGTTTCGTAGCCGAACGCTTTAATATAAGGTTCAAGAATAGGTTCAAGCGCATCAAAATATTCTGTATAGCCTTGCCAGCGACCCAGTGCGGAAGCATATAAGGGTTGAGTAACTGCGGAGAAGCTGGGAGTGGCAATGAATCGGCCTGTAGTTTTCTCATGGAAGCGGGTAACTTCTTCGGTCCAGTCTAAAGCGAGCAAGTTAAAAACGCGTTTAAAACTGGTTTCAAAATCAAGCACGGTGTCCTCGTAACGCAGCTCCAGATAGACGGGCTGTATATGGTCACGCAGATTCAGCCATAAATCCATAACAGCAGCATATTGCGTGGCTATGCCTTTCCACGACAATAAATTTACAGTACCTGCCGATATGGTGAAAGCTTGTTGAGCACAGCTGATACATATATCTCTGGGATCCCGCAATGCGAAAATGATCCTGGCGTCAGGAAACAGCGTGCTGATAAACCCTATTTCAATGCTGTTCAATGCCACTTTGTTGATAAAGCGTAGCGTTAATACCTGCGGGCCGTATTCCTCAGCGACACGCCGCCAATAGAATTGACGCAAATACAGGGTATCATCTTTATCCAGTCGTCTTAATGCGCCGGGGACATCGCCTTTCAGTTCGGTTATACGTTCCATTTCACGGATGACTTCCTGAATGAGGCTATTCTCGTCGGAGGTTAAAACATTCGTGTGAGCAGACAGAACTTGTTCAGTTAATGTGGTGCCCGAACGAAGAAAACCAACTATAAAGACGGGCATGGGCAGCGCATCATTGAGTTCTAATATTGACCAGCGCTGCAATAAGGTCTTGTCGAAACCTTTTTTATAAGCCTCAATTTGCTGGAAAATAAAATCAGCATCAAATTGTTGAATTGCGGGTAGCTGTCGAGACAACTCTCCTCCCTGGCTCATCAAGTCAAACGCTTCACCGTAACGATGTTGTTTGTCATAGACTTTCGCCAATTCCAGACAGGCCCTGGCACGTTGTTCCGGATCATGCTCCGTCTCAAGCAGTTTTTCCAAACGTAGTTGCGCTGTAGCCCAATCCTTTAATTCAATCTCGATGATGGCGAGTAGAATAATACTGCCTGAAGCGTCGTTGATCGTAGCTAATTGACAGGCTTTTTGTGCATGGGTAATTGCCTGTTTGAGTTGATTCATTCTATGCAGGCAGGCTGCCAGATTATGATAGGCGGCCGCACTCCTGGGTAAGAATTGCACGGCAGTTCTGGCCAGTTGGTGTGCAGAATCCAGCTCACCCAGATGTTGCAATTGTTCTGAGAGCGTTAATAAAGCTTTTGCGCGGGATTTATCAGGTTTTCTTAATAACTGTTTGGCCGCTTTAACTAATAATCGGCGTCCTTCAGCGTTATGGTTTCGCCAACAAAGGCATTGGCCTAAACCCGCCAAAGCCTCGGCATTATTGGGTGATTGTTGTAAGGCTTGGCTAAAACACTGTTCTGCCGCAATAAAATTGCCTTGTTGTAATGCGTAAAATTGAGCCTTACTCAGTAGTTCGCTTACTGGATTGGAATCTGTCAAATTAACTGGATAGGTTGGGGGTTAAAATCTTTGGTGACTGTTCAACTCGAAACTTTAATATCACTGTCTCAAGTGAGCAATAGTCTTGTAAATTGTATCTGCTCGCTCTCTCGAATTTTATTGGGTGTAGGTAGTTGATTAAAAGGCTTCTGCAACAGCCATGGTTTCACGCGTCATTTGAAATCAAGCACCTACGCCCTCAATTCAAAGAAGGCAAGTAGTTATTGTAAATTTAAGTCAAAATGCTTATCTAGGAAATTGAGAAGTTGGCTAAAACATAAAGCTCCAGCTCGCTGAAATAGCGCCTTGACGGTCAAGCTGGAAGCCATTGGCGTCCGTACTGACAGGCTGCAACCATTCGACGCTGACCGAGTGCCCGGCAAACTGGCCGGCAGGTATGAATGCGTTTAGACCCAAGCCGATATCCCATGTTTTGCCGCCGTAATTAGCCGGATAATCGACAGTAGCGGTTGTGTCATGGGGCTGGTTGGTTTCGCCGCGAATCTCGTCTTGCCAGGTATAAATACCTCGGACGGACGCGGACAACCAGTTAAAAATGGTATAGCTGCCCCAGCCGGTAGCCTGAAAAATATCGCCATAGGCATAACCATGATCGTTTTTTTCCAAGCGCTTGACGCCGCTCAACTGTGCTCCCCAGCCCCATTCATCTGCTTGCCCTGTATAAGTCAGGCTGGGCTTTAAATCCCATGTGCCGCTACCCAACTGCATACCATAGTCTTGCAATACCGCTGTGCCGGGTTCAACCTGGGTCGAACTGCCGCTGTTTTGCAAGGTGCCGCTGCTTAGCTTGGCGTTTATGCTGCCGGTCGGTGCGCTCATGCCTATGCCTAAATGAACCTTATGATTACCCGTGTCAGCTACTTTAACCAATGCGGTAATTACGGTATCGCCGATATCACTGCTGGTGTGCTCTGTTCCGCCATGGCTGTCATCGCCACCTGCTTGTAGCGATTCGCTCATGGTCATATCCATGCTCATGATCTGCGGCATAACCATCAAGTTTAGCCAGTCGGTTGGTGCATACATCAAATCCAGCATATGCATCTGCATGTTCATTTCGGCAGGTTTGTATAAACAACCGTTAGATAAGCCTTTGCATGCGTTACTGATCAGTAGTTGATCATTCACTTTATTACTGCCGTGCAACATTGAGCCGTCCTGCATGCTGTACATAAAGCGATAGCCTACCATGATATCGTCGGCTTTGTTCATCATGTGACCGAACATGATTCCAGCCGGCACCGGAGCGCCGTGGTGGTGCATGTGATGCCCGCTATGGTCATCGCCGGCGCCCATTTGCCTGGCTGAAAGGTCGACACTGAGATTGGCATGAGCCAGAAAATAATCAAAATCCGCATAATCCCCGACGCCACCACCCCCCAGCTTCAGTGAGCCGGAATGGGTGACATATTCAAAACCGGCTTCCACTTTGATGCCGCGGGCAAACTGTTTACTGACAGTCAGACCGCCGCTCAGGTCGCCGAAGGCAGACAAGCGGAAGTCACTGGAATAATTGCCATCAGCTCTGGGTGACAGAAAATAAGGTGCAAAGAAATCGGCTTGTGATTGCGAGTAATAGCGAATCCCCGGGGTAACGGTTAAACCTCCAGGCAAAGATTGATACCACTTTAATTCAAAGGTATGCGAGTTGACGCCCCAGTCGTCAATAAAAAAACGGTAATCCAGATGCGCCGTAGCATCCATTTGCGGCATGTAATGATTGATACGGTTAGAAAAAGACCAGATATTGCGTTGATCGGGACGTTTGTCGCGGAACAGCTCCAAGCCGACGACTTCCAGATCAGTGACTGATTTCCAGTCAGCTTCACCCGGTTCAGCATGCCATAACTGGTAATATTCTTCAGGAGTAATTTCACCTCTAACATAGACATACTTGTAGGGATTGCTCAAATAACCACGTTGATGGCTAAAATTAGCGGTTGACTGGAATAAGGTGTTTTTGGAGAGCACTTGAGCAATACTGGCATTAAAGCTATGAAAATCGCTGTCATCGTTCAGGTCGGTATAATCTGTGGGATTATGCGTTGGGTCATCGCCGTGGTGTGAATCGGTATGTCCCCCGTTACGCGTGATCGAATTGCTGGTCATGCCATAGCCACCGGAAATCGTCGTCAGTTTGTCGTTAAACTCGTGGCTGACATTGATGGAGCCAAAGTGAGATAAAAAGTCCGGTTCATCGGACAGTCCGCCCGATAAAGCCAGGGTGGTCGCATCAAAATAGTATTTGGCAGTGAGTTGCGGCATGGACCGCGCTTCCTGAGGTTGGATCTGAAAGCGTTGCACGGCAGGAGTGCCGGTAGGTACCATTTTGTTAAGGACTAGCCGGTAAAAATCTATCGCAGCTTGGGCGTTGAGCGCGTCTGCCGCGGCTTTTTGTTGCTCGGAGTTTTGCGAATACAGTTGTTCAGCCGTTGAGAGCGCGGCTTGATATTCACCGGTAATCACTGCTAATTCTTGGTTGAAGAGTTGGGTCAAATTAGCGAATTCAACGGGATTGTTAGAGCTAAGAGTGCCCAACTGACTATAAAAGTTAGCTTTTAAATCAGCTAGTTGCTTTTCGTAAAGTGCAGCAGTATTGTTAGTAGGAGGGGCAATTTTGATATTGTCGATCGTCAGTTCAAATTCTTTACCATCATCTGGCGTTTTTGGATAGCCATTAAAGTGAATCCAAACCGCATTGATATTATGAAAAGTAGCATCAAGAATCAGTTCGCCATTGAAACCATTGGCTATTTTTTGATAAGCGACCCGCGTGGCGTAATTGGTGCCGTCACCCTTATCTAAGCCAGGATTCAAGGCGGTATTGAAGCCCAAAATTTCCCAAAAATCGTTAACGCCATTATCCGGGTTTTTGTCGTTGATGGGAGCCAAGAAATCCATGGAAATCAATCCAAAGGCACTGCTATCCAAAGCTCTCATATAAATACCGGGAGAATCAGCATGATAACTTAATGCTCGGTTTGCTGCATTGCCGGCTCTATGGAGATGCGCAGTCGAATTTGAAGAATCCTCAATGATACCGAATACCATGTTATTTTGATAAATACAGCCCTGGGCTCCTGCTCCAGCACAGTTACCGCCTGCTATCGGAGTGTTGTTGGCAAAACCGGCATAGGAAGCTAGCCCCATTATAATATTGCCCGTGCCACCAAAATCGACAGTGAATTCATTTTTAATGATACTAACTGGTAGAGTTTCTATGTTGGCCCTGATGATTGATTTGGCATTCTTGTACTCATCGAATTCAGGGGTAATGGCAGGATTTAAACTCGCCAAAATCCCCACATAATCCTGTTCTAGACTGTCCTCATCAGCATTGAAACTGGTTTTAAGCGTATTTTTGGTAATATCTTTGGTTTGAACGAGGGCGCTAAGGGTATTGTTAAGATTAGAAGTAATAGTGGCATCAGCGGCTTTGTAATTGTCATTAAACTCTTGAAATCCGTTGAGTCCGCCGAGTACGGTCAGTCCTGATGCAGTGACTCCGCCCGATGCTGCTGATATTAAATCGACATAGCTCAGTTCATTGGCCGAAGTCCCGTCAGATTTTTGTTTGTATTTAGGTAAATTAGTCAGGCTTTCCGGTATGCTGAACGCCGGTGTCGCACCGCTGTAGATGTCTCTATCCAGGCTGAAGGCAAGTTCTACGCGGTCGGATAACGGAATGGTGGCATCGATATGATAAATATCCACCTTCATACGGTTATCGCTTTCCTGATAACGCCCGTAACTTGCATTCCCTGTTATCTGGGCAGCAGGTACTGCCGCTGAGATATCAAGTCCAGGCAGGCATAATGCGGCCGTAGTCAAAGCAGCCAGGGCCTTGTTTTTATCCGCTTTAATTGCAGCCACAACCGCCTCCGGCGCCGCTGTGACCTCCTTGTGATGCCTCTTTGCTGCTGAAAATATGATCGCGGAAGCCATTCAAATTCGGCGTAGGATTGATGCTCATCGTTTCTTTGGCGAGATTGCCTCTTTCCCACGCAGAAACGCTGCTACAACCTTGGCAAATCAAAAGGGTGCTGCCAACCAATGCTGGTAGGCAGGCATTGTAAAAAAAGTTTTTTCTAATCATTACTCAGCCAGTAATGCGGAAATTTGTTCTCTTAATACGGACTGATCTTCGTCACGAAACCCCAAGTGGACGTGCCTAATTTTTCCCGATTTGTCGACCAGATAAGATGACGGCATTGCTTTGACATCAAAAATGCCGGGACACTTGCCATTTGGGTCGAAAGCTATCGGGTAATCCACCGGGTTTCGGGCTAGATAGTGTTTGGCTTCCTCGCTATTCTCATCGACATTAATAGCCACGATTTCAAATCCCTGGTTGATAAGTTCGTTACGCAGGCTGTTTAAAAAGGGCATCGATTTTTTGCAGGGCGGGCACCAGGTAGCCCAAAAATCGACTAAAACGACTTTGCCGGAATAAGCGGTAAAATCGAGTCGATCCTGATTGCCGTAAATTGCGTCCGGACATTGCGGTAATACTTCGCCTTCTTTGGCAGCATGAACTGCGGAACTGAGGAGAACGGCGATGAGAATTAAAGTTTTTTTCATGTCAGGCTAATATGTCTTTTGCTAAGTGATAAAAAACAATTTATTAGCAATTTTTATTCCTTAGTTACTCATTTTGAGTGGGTTTAAGCCAAATGCGTTGAAAAGGCGGATGCTTTATGGCTTTTAAATCCTCGCAATCAAGGCTAAAGTTATTGAATTAAATCAGGTATGTCTTCTCTGCTACTACGTTTAGCAACTCCATACGGGTATGTTATTAGCCCCATTTAGCTTAATAAATCTCCAGCTTAGGCTTTATTGTCATACCTATGCTTTATGATTTCCTCCGAATGAAGAAAAGGAAGGTATAAAGAGGGGAGGATATGTGGTAAATGACCCATTAAAATACGGTATATAACATAGTTAAATTAATAGGGTGCTTTTTAAGTTGGTTTTAATGGCGATGTGACTCAAAATCATCAGAAAATTAAGTTAGGATCCTTGTTAATAATAACCTGAAATTCTGGGGAAACAGAAAGTCACTTTTATTGGCCTCTCCTTGAAAAAAGAGGCTAGCGGAGGTTTTTGAAAATAAATCCCCGTTTTATAAAAGAGAAGTCATTGTTGAGAAATCCTTAGAGGCCGACGATGTAATAGCGTAAAATTCGTTACGGGTGAATATCATCGAGTCTGGCTTGTATATTGCTTTACTGATTCTTGTATCGCTAGACCCGCTTTGAGGCCGGTGTGGAAAACTCCAGCTAATCTGAAAATCAGAAGATAGCAGGGTTGCAAGCCTTGAAAGATAATTATGCTGAATCGATTTTTTTCGGATCGTTAAGTTGTTAAATTTAAATCACTGTATTACGTACTGTCTTGTCAACGAATGATAGGCATCATCCTAATACAAAAATGGAGTGAACAAATGAATAAAACAAAAATGTTAAATGGCCTGATGTTTGGAGCGTTAATCTCTGTAGCAGGTTCTGCAGGTGCGACAGTAGTCAGTGAAACAGTCATTGATTTTGGCGGTAGTGGCAATGTTATCATGGGGCTAGCTTCCTATGCCGGTTTTGCCAACAACACTCCGATAGCAGGCGGTAACTGTGCTGGAGCAGGAGCCCAGGGCTGTATTTATCAAAATAACATGGTAATTGGTATCATTGAGGATTCCTCAAATTCGACTGCGCATCTCCATAGAGCAGGCAATGCAGGAAACCGAGCATTGAGCTATCATGCCGATTCCCCTGGTATTTATATGAGAGCTTTGGATGGCAGTGCATTTAGTTTGATCTCAATGGATTTTTTAGCGCCCATCAACGACAAAAACCCGGATAATGGAGAAGCTGATTTTTGGAATATTCTCGGTTTCAATACTGCTTTAAATCCCGGCTTGGACCAGGGCGACGGCGCCAATTATGGCACGCTGGTCGCGTATCAGAAAATAGCCAATGGTTTCAATGGCGAACTGATTCTTGATCCTGCTTTTCAAAATATCAATGCGGTTTGGATTAACTTTAACGGCTACCCGCAAACGCCAGACGATGGCAAAGAGTTTGAATTAACTTTGGATAATATAAAAGTGGGACCTGCTGTGGTCAGTCAAGTGCCTGTTCCAGCTGCCGCATGGTTATTTGGCACCGGTTTGCTTGGTTTGATTTCTTTTGGTAAAAAGAAGACAGGTTTAAGCGCCTAATTTTTTGCGACTAGATAAGGCGGAACAGGCAAAGCCATTCCGCCTTTTTTATGAATAGGAAAAAGTTAATTTGCGTTTAAATAAAGCTGGCAATTTACAAATGCTTTCCGAAATCTAACTGTTATTCGGAGCACCGTTTTAAAAATTTGATGGGCTTCGACTTTATTATTCTTATAATCACAGCAGACATTCTGTTGTTTTGATCATTATGGTTTTCGTTTTACAAGCTGAATTATGAAAAGCTCCAACTTTTTTTTCTAAACCAAATTGCCGCCTGTTTTTCCGCTCTGATCCATCCATACATGGGCTAAGCCCAGCTGTTTTATCCACTTTGCGCCGTTTTTTTCCATTAGCATCGAAATAGTACAGGCACTGCCGGCTACTACGCATTGATCGGCCACTACCGTAACACTCGCCATCCCTTGCACAGGCCAGCCGGTTTTGGGGTTTAGAATATGGCTGTAGCGTCGGCCATTAATCACGATACAGCGCTCATAATCGCCGCTGGTAGCCAGTGCGCCTGTATAAATATTGATAGTTGTGAGAAGCGTCCCTGGGATTCGGGGATGTCGAATTCCAACTGACCAAGGCCGCCCATCGGAATGAGGGCCGAGCACTTTGATGTCGCCGCCTAAATCGATGACGCCATGCTCAATTCCGTGTTGATAAAAAATCCCTGCAGCTCTATCAACGGCATATTCTTTGCCAATTCCGCCAAAATCCAATTGCATGTCTTTGACGGCAAAACTCAAAGCCGATCCGTGTATTTGCACTTTTTGCCAGCCGATCTGTTCAAGTGCTTTCCGGATTTCCGCTTTGCTTGGCAAGGTATTACTTTTGAAATTCCAGATTCTTCTCAACACGCCGGATGTAATGTCGAACAAGCCTTGGCTTTGCTGGTAGCAGGTGTTGGCGTAATTTAATAAGGCGGCAGTTTCATCGTCTATGGAAACGCTACTGCCGATTGATGCAGCCCGATTAATTTCAGATAACACACTGTCTTCACGGTATCTCGAGTATTTATGCTCAATACGTTTAACGTCTGAGATTATATGGTCTCTGACTATATCCGCACGTTGCTCATCCGGGCTGTAAAACTGAAGTTCACACGGCGACCCCATAGCCTGAAATTGATACCGGAAGAGGGATAAAGGCATTTGGTATTGAGGTATTTGCCCCTAGTCATTATCAGTGAATAAGCCCCTCGATTTTCATTTCGGCATGAATTTCGTCTGCCGATAAGGAATTTGTATCAAAGCTCAAATCCGCCATTTCGTAATTTAGACCCACGCACAAACACATTAATCCGGCATTTTTGATCGCTTCGGCGAATTCTTTGGGTTCTGTGAGCAAGGTTTCCAGTACGGTCGCGGCATGACCGTTATCAAACAATTTTCTTTCGAGAATATAAGCGGTTTCCTGAGCCTTTGCGCCGGTTAGCAGAATAATGCTGGGAATTTGTGCGAATCGGGCGGCGCGTTCTTCAGCAGTCACCGGGAGTAATTCCGATTCGTCGGCATTGTCGGTAATCATGCCCGCGCCTACGGTCACGTTGGTCAGGCGGTCAATAATGATGAACGAACCGGTACCCTTGCTTTTTTTATACGAATCAAAAACAACCGGTGCATTGACCGAGACGGTGCATGAGGCGATTTCGTTGAGCTTGAGCTCGGTTGCATCATGGTGTTCCAGGGTGTTCACATCAATGCGGTGATGAATCATCGCGATCGAACCGGAAATACTGCGTGAGGCCATTTTGAAAATGTATTGACGGCCTGGTGCCAGCGGTTTTTCTATCATCCAGACGATGGTTGCTTTGAATTTATCGGCTACCGTCATCGGTTGGATTTCATTACCGACAATCATATCGCCGCGGCTGATGTCAATTTCATCTTCCAGCGTAAAAGTCACAGCCATTTGAGCGAAAGCTTGTTCCAATTCGCCGTCATAAGTCACAATCGATTTGATTTTGCTGGATTTTCCGGAAGGTAGGGCCGTAATCTTGTCGCCTTTACTAAATACGCCTGCTGCAATCGTGCCGCAGAACCCGCGAAAATCGAGGTTGGGACGGTTTACAAATTGTACCGGGAAACGGGCATCCTGAAAGTTATGATCGGTGGCAATCTGAATGGAATTCAATAATTCCATTAACGGTTTTCCTGTGTACCAGGGCATGTGCTCGCTAGGATTAACGACATTGTCACCATTTAAAGCCGAAATCGGGAGAAATCGAACATCGTGCAAGTGCAGGCTTTCAGTAAAGTTCAAGTAGTCTTGTTTGATTTGATTGAATTTTTCTTCGCTGTAAGCCATTAAATCCATTTTGTTGATGGCGACAATAATATGCTTGATACCCAGCAGTGAGGTAATGAAGCTGTGCCGTTTGGTTTGGGTCTGCACACCGTAACGGGCATCAATCAGAATGATGGCTAAATCGCAGGTTGAAGCGCCGGTGGCCATGTTGCGGGTGTACTGCTCATGTCCGGGGGTGTCGGCGATGATGAATTTTCGAGTCGATGTCGAAAAATAACGGTAAGCAACGTCAATCGTAATCCCTTGCTCCCGCTCGGCCTGTAATCCGTCTACCAATAAAGCCAAATCGATTTGACCGGCACCCGTCGTGCCTGATTTGACACTGTCAGCTTTTACCGCTGCGAGTTGATCTTCATAAATCATTTTTGAGTCGTGCAAAAGCCGGCCTATGAGCGTACTTTTGCCGTCATCGACGTTGCCGCAGGTTAAAAAGCGCAATAATTCTTTGCGTTCATGCTGGGCGAGGTAAGCGTTAATATCGGTACTGATAAGATCTGATTGGTGGGACATGAAACTATTCCTGAAATCTGGGTGCTAACGAGTGATTAAACAGCGTATTCGAAAGGCTGGAACTGCCGACGATTAAAAATAGCCTTCGCGCTTTTTCTGCTCCATGGATCCGGCCTGATCGTGGTCTATAAGACGGCCTTGACGCTCGGAACTGGTAGTCAGCAGCATTTCCTGGATAATTTCAGGTAAGGTGGTTGCATGGGATTCCACCGCTCCTGTCAATGGATAACAGCCCAGTGTTCTGAAGCGGACCATTTTCATTTCAACTTTTTCGTCCGGACCAATCGGCATGCGGTTGTCGTCAACCATGATCAACATGCCATCCTTATTGACGACAGGCCGTTCTTTGGCGAAATAAAGCGGGACAATAGGAATGTTTTCCATATGGATATACTGCCATACGTCCAATTCCGTCCAGTTGGACAGCGGGAAAACCCGAATGCTCTCGCCTTTGTCGATGCGTCCGTTATAGATATTCCATAGTTCGGGACGCTGGTTTTTGGGATCCCAGCGATGATTTTTGTCTCTGAATGAATACACACGTTCTTTGGCACGCGATTTTTCTTCGTCTCGTCTGGCGCCGCCAAATGCCGCATCAAATTGATATTTATCCAGTGCTTGTTTGAGCGCATCGGTTTTCATCACCTCCGTGTGCTTTTTGCTGCCGTGAGTAAAAGGCCCCATGCCTTGATTTACGCCGTCTTGATTGATATAAACCAACAGTTCCAGGCCCAGATCTTTGGCTAGCTTGTTGCGAAATTCAATCATTTCGCGAAATTTCCAGGTGGTATCAATATGCATCAGCGGGAAGGGCGGTTTCCCGGGATAAAAGGCTTTCATCGCCAGATGCAGCATGACTGCAGAATCTTTGCCAATTGAATAGAGCATCACGGGTTTTTCAAATTCCGCAGCGACCTCTCTTATGATGTGAATGCTTTCGGATTCCAGTTGTTTAAGGTGAGTCAGTTTATAGTCAATCATTTAATAGTCCGTGAGCTTTAAATATCCAAGGCGCTGATAAATTAGCGAGTCAGTTTTCAATTGCGGCTATTTTAAGTGGATTGGCCGATAAATGCCAATTTGGGATTCTGGGTTTAGTAAACTCATTGAAGAGTTGTCTTGAGCTTTTGATAGTGGGCATTTTTTAAAGCTGAAAAATGCACTCTACAATTTATATTCTAAATATAAAAACAATCTATACGAAACTATTTGGCATTATAGGTGTATAAGTAATGCATGGTACAAAATGCCATGTGGATTTTAAGAGATGTTCTAACTGGAAACGATGAACAAGGATCAGATATTCTGGATTTTCTTTGGTGATGACGTAACGTCATTTTTCCGTAAAACGATAGCAAATCAAGTTTGTTATCGATCTGATTATATTCCCCTGATGACTTTATTAGCCGTTTTCAGTCACTTAGCGAAGATTGAATTTTTCGATTTCTTAAATTCTTGTTTTTTGTAACTACTCACCCGCTTTGAGTTGAGCGTGTAGGTGTTTGATTGGACACGCGAATACGACCCTGTAACATCTCTGTTGCTGATGCTTTTTCAATCATCCATCTATACACAATAGAACTGGAGGGGGCGGGCAGTTACTGTTTTTTAATGTTTCAAAATAAGGAAAAAATAATGAATAGCACTATAATGCCCCGCGTAATCATTGGTTTAACTGCTTTATTGTTGAGTTCAACTGTATTTGCAGAAGCTAAAAGCTTTACTGTTAAACCTTACGAAGCACCGGCTAAACCAGCAGTTGAAGCAGCCGCTCCTGAAACGGATGAAGCACCCGCTGCTTCTGACGAAGCAACTAAAGAATCTGAAAGCGAAGCTGATTCAGAGTAATAAAGTACTTTGGGGTTATTAAACCCAAGGTCAACGGGTAGCGCATTTTAGGATGTGTGCCCAAAAGCTAAATGTGTAGCCTGGATAAATTGGAGCGTAATTCGGGATAGCCCGTATTACATTTCTATTCATACGGGCTACTTACTTTTATCGCTGGTATTAAGCTTTATAAGCAGTTTCCATTTTTGCCCAAGTTCTAGGTCTGCGCAGTAAAGCAAAGAAAAGCATTAGAAAGAACAATAATGTCAATCGGGGGGCGTCAAAAGGACTGTCTACAAAGCCTACCACCATGAAGCCGGTAAACGATGACAATAAAATTGCGGCAAAAACATTCTGTCTTGATAATTGCTGGTAGCATTTATAGATTGCGTTGATAAATAACAAAATAAATGCGCAAACACCCAGCCAACCTTGATCAAATATTAAATGGACCCAAAAGTTAAAGATATGCCAAGGATTATGTTTTTCGGCAGCAAAGAACCAGAAATCTCTCCCCTCGTTGAAATCGCCATTGGCTAATATATTAGTTTCTGACGGATTCAGTAGCTGGATATTATCAACATCCAACAGTTTTCCCCGGCCATTACCGTTGTAAAAAGTCAACTTTACCGGACGTTTCAGTAAACCTGCTGCAACCGGCTCTCCAACATCATTGCTGTTAATGACCTGTTCGAAATGCTCCCAATCACTGTGCTTACTTTTTGTTATAACGGTGCTGCAACGAAATGAATATTGAACTGATTTTTCACAAAGCGAGCTGGATAAGGACATGTTCTGGTTTTCGCTACGTAAATCGAAAACCAGACGGTAGGGCGTATGGGGCTCGATACTCAGGTATTGACCCAAAAACAACGAGTCGCCGCCACGTAAGCGTAAATAGTTATTACTGTTTTCGTTAGCAATTTCATAGGTGGCAGGATGAGTGTTCTCAGTGTTTAACCAAAAGAAAGTCCTGGGGTAGCTGCCCAAGCCCATGCCAAATAGCAAGGTTGGTATATCATCATTTCTTATAGCCAGTGCATCTTGCCAATGGTAAGTGCGGCTTTCACGATCTTGGTCGACAACGCTGAACCGATGTTGAATCATATCGCCTTGTAATACAGGCCATGCTACTAAAACGCCGATTGCCGAAAGGCCCAATATCAATATCGGCTTTTTACTGACACGTAATTGATTTTTAAAACAGATCAAGAGCGCAATCAATAAAACCGAAAATCCAAAGACAAAACCGATGTAACCTCCTCGCGAAAAGGTCACTAGCAGTGTGTATAGCCCAATAGTAAATAGAGCGATACCGGATAGAATTCTAACCAGATTTTGCCTTGTATTAACAAACAATAACGTGATAAACGGCAGGCTCAACATTAGATAGGATTCAATATGACCGCCACCTGCATGCATACTTGAGAATAACGCGTTGATTCGATAGTCGCTGCTAAAATCGAATAAACCAACAAACACTATGCGTTCGAAAATGGCAAACACCGATACACCCGTTAAACCCAATAGCATGCCGTAACCAAAGTATTGGGGAGCAAGCCGATAGCGTCTGACGGCAAGTTGTAATAAAGGTAAAAGCAACAAGCTCCAAATGAAGCCTTTACCTACACGCAAACTGTTATATTGGCTGTAATAATTGTTGAACGCATTGGCATTCAGTTCTGGCAAAGGCAATAAGCCTCTTAATAAACTAACACTGTATAAAACAGCGAACACTATCAGTAATAAAGTGGCCGGAATCGACAGCAGTGATCTTTGATTCCATTTAGGCTTTTGCCAAAAATAAAACGCCAAAGTAGCCAGAATGACCAAATCGAACTCATCAAAGAAAAATCGTCCTGTCCATGGCGCAAAATCCATAATGGGTAATAATGCCGGGATAACAATCAGCCACGCGAAAGGAAAAAAAATCAAAAGCGCTGTGTAGGCGATCAAAAAAAGCCCTAGTCCGGGTGCAGCAATGGGGTAATCCAACAAGGCGGCAACCAGGATGGTCCATAGTATGACCGAAACGATACGCCATCTTTTATCGGTCTCCTCAGTAGGCAGTTCAGAATTAATGCTATTTTCGGTGGTTTGAGCCTCGACCTGAATTTGGTTACTGTGACTGTCGACAGCTTGAGTTTGATAGAAAGATGTTTTCCGGGTTTTAAGCCAGTTCACTAAATGGCTTAAGAATAGATAACATCCGGATGCCGCGGCAAAGGCAAGCCAAATATCGCTCGGGTCTGCATGTTTATTGACTAAAAATAATTTTCCTGTTTCGATCAACAAGGCAAACAATGCCGCAAGAAGACCTGCGTAAAACCAATGCAGTGATTGAAGTTTATTTTCTTCTTGATTGGATTTAAAAAATTTTACCCAACACAATATGCCGACAGGTAAATACATTCCCAGATTGCTGAGCAAGCTAACTAAAGCAACACCTTCAGACGTGTAGTAAAAATAATACAGCGGTAAAAAACGAGTTTCGGTTAGCTCTTCTAATGCCTGTTCAAGTGATAACCATTCAGCTGAAATCCAGCCGTTGATTGATAGCACCAAGACAACATAAGGCGGCACGATAAACCAAATAACCTTCTTTAGCTGATGCATCAACTCGTCGAAATCGAGTTGTTTTGCCTGGGTAAAAATCACCGCACCCAACCCCATGCCGATCATTCGAGTAACAACTGATAGGCCTTGTCCTGAACCGGATAATAAAAAGACCTGCGCTGATTCAATAGCTAAACCTAAGAAAAAACCAAATAGCAAAGTGATGGTCAGGCGGTGGGTTAAATAGGGTAAATAGCAGAACAGGATTCCCAAAGGCAATATCACCAGCATTTCTACCAGTAATTTAACGCCGCAACGAACGGGTTCCCTACTGCATGAATCAAAGGAAATAAAAAGGGCATCATTGCTGTTCGCTAATTTAGTATTTAATTCTGCAAAAGATACGACAAAGTCAAAAGGGAAGAGACTGAGCGATATATAAACCAGCAAATAAAAGATAATGGCCGCTTGCGCTGAAAATAAATTATTACGGCCTATATTGCGGTACAGGTTAGTAAAATAGTCACCCAAAAAAAGCCAGCTTGCTATGCCGATAACTGTTCCCAGGGTTTCGGCGATTAAATCGTTTAATGAAACAGTGCGCGGAGGGAAAAAAAGCTGAGTAAATTCGACAGCAATGGCTAGGGCAACACAAAATATAAAGACAAAAATCGCGATTAAAAGACGTGTCAGACGAGAATTGATATGGCCAAAACTGGAACAGGCGCCATAGGCGAGTGGTATATAAAGCAAGATGTTAGCGATCCAGTCGGCTCTGGACTCTGCGCCTAAATTCAGAAAACGAATATTCTTGAATTGATTGATTGCTGTCTCTAAAGGCAAGTCCTTCGCATCAAGAGGGACAAGACTGCCATAAATGACAAAGACTAAATACAACGCCGTTGCGAAGAAAAAAGTGCGATTCATTGAGAAATGGGAAGGCTATTGTCTGAAATCTGCAAAAACATTCTTTATTTATGGAATTGCCGGAAATTAAAAACCCCTTGGTAAAATAATTTGTACACAAGGGGTTTGTAGTAAAGGTCACTTTTTAATTAAGAGTATTACGGGCAACCAGCTCCTGTTCCAGATTTGAGAGTGCCTGACGCTACAAGAGTACTCCCTTTACAAAAATCATAGTTCGACCCTCCTGCAGAATAAACCTGATATGTATGGGCCGCCGGAGTGCCAAAAGCAGTATAAGTATAAGTTACTGCTGCATTATTTCCATTAGATGCTGACCAAGTACCCAGTTGTTTTCTTGGATCTACTGCATCACCGGTTCCAAGTTTGTAATCCCATAATTGACCGTTAGCTAGATGTTCTTCCTGCGATTCCCAACCACCGCCTGATTTAGCGACACAGATAGTATTGCCTGAAAGTAAGCTATTTAATGTGTTACCTCCATTCACTCGGTTCGTTGTGCAATCTGCCATGGCTTCTCCAGTCATGCTGATCGAATATAACAGCACACTGGCATAAAAAATTGGTTTTATCATCGTATTTCCTCGTTTGTTTGAAAACAAAATCGGCCTGATTCTAGCAAAAACAACTTGATAACAATAGTGGCTTTTGTTATGGGCCTAAAAACAAGGATTAGATTGCCGAACCGTTTGAATTATTAAGAGTCGATGAGTTTACTTGGGAGACCTTTACAATATAACTTGTAGAATGTTTATACTTTGTACTTATGACACAAAAATATTTACTTTAAATTTTAAAAATAGCTGTAACACTGGGAACGTTAAGAGTTTAATGATAAAAAAATACTATCCAGGCGGATCGTCATAATTTGACTGATCAAGTATCTTCTGTTGGGAACTTTAAGAAACAATGAAATAAAAAGTTGAAAAATAAAATGCTTAAACAACTTTAAATTAACCAAATAATCGCCTATGAATCTGACACAACATGAAATAAATGGTTACTGTATTGTCCAAATCAATGAGGAACGTGTTGACGCGCATAATTCCGGAGAATTGAAAGAACGGATTCTGGATTTGATCGAACAAGGCAATTTGAACATTATCGTGCAATTGGACCAGGTCAAATTTGTCGACAGTTCGGGCTTAGGTGCTTTACTGGCTGGATACAAACAGGCTTCAGCTAAAGCGGGAAAACTTGCGTTAGCCAACATGCAGCAACAGGTGTTGTCCATGTTTGAGTTGACTCGCCTGAACCGGGTTTTTGAAATTTATAATGATGTTGACGAAGTTTTTGCAGGTGAATCCTAGGAGTTGCTATGGACAATACAGATATTCAGGTTGATGTAATTATTCCGACACAAACCAAATATCTGGATTTGATCGGCAGCATCGGCGAGCGAATTGGCAAGGAAATAGATAACTATACCGGTGATAAAAAAGCCTTGGCTTATCAGCTCAATCTGGTTCTGACAGAGGCGACTACCAACGCGATTAAACACTCAGCTGGAGGCAGGTCTCCGGTTAAAGGTGAGGATAAAGTCAGAATCACGATCAATATCCAGGACGACATACTTGAAATCAAAGTTTACGACCATGGTCAGGGCTTTGATCTTGAGAATGTTCCCATTCCTGATTTTGATCACCCTCAGGAAGGTGGCATGGGCATTTACTTTATAAGAACGTTAATGGATTCGGTTAGTTATAAGCGACTGGATGAAGTCAATGTTCTGGAAATAAGAAAAAAACTCAGATAAGGAGAGCGACTTTGAAAGTGCGTCTAACCGCCGGGCAAACGAGTTTAAAATCAGCTCGTCAAAAACAAAAAATCCAGTCCATTTGTGCACTCCACAATCATGAGCTCAACACCGTCAAGCGATGTATCTTGAATCGGTTGACTCAATTGTTGTTGACTGGGGACAACTTTCTTTTCTTGCTACCCGTTCCGCTATCTGCGTCGATTATCGATCAATTAGCGGATTTTTTGACTGATAAATCAGGTGGATATCTATTCAGAGCGCTGAGTCTTCCAGGAGAAGCTCAGGAAATTATTGCAATTGTCAGTGCCCATTCAGAGCATATAGTTGAATCAATCACGGCTTTGCAAAGCAGCCGGAAATTACCCTTAGAACTGCTTCTTTACCGGGTGCTCAATGTAGAGCGTGATGAACAGCAGATCCTGAGTGTTGATGTGAAATCCATATCCGGACTTCACGAATTGATCATGCTGATAAAAATAGATACAACCGACGCATCATTGCGCACAACCATCGCTCAGCGTATCAAAGCTATTCTTGAATGGTCGGCTCAATGGGAAGAAAACCGTCCGGAGCTTCAGGATAAACTCGCAAAAGTGATAGGTCTTGACGCGTTCGCCGACTACCAGCCGCTACTAAAATGGTTTAAACAGGGCGCATTTAAATTGCTTGAAGCGATGGAGCTGACGCCTGATTCAGATTTGGCGCCGATATTTCCTCATTTTTGCCCGGTTGATAAAGATCCCAATGAAGAACAATTATTTCTAAAACACTTAAAGCATCTTTTAGCGCGCTCAACTCCCTTTGTGATCGATTATCTGCCTGCCGGATGCTCTTTCATGAGCCCCTCATCGCTGGTATACGTGGGGTTAAGGACCGAGAATAAAGAAGGCGGGTGGATAGAGCATGCATTTTGGGGCGAACTGGATGCCAATGAGCTTAATAGTCTGACTTGCAAAGTCCCCTTTTTAGCCCAAAAATTTGCTTTGGCTTTAAAACAGGCGGGTATTGAAGAAAACAGTTATGAATTTAATCAGTTCAAGGATATTTTTAATGTTTTTCCGGTAATTGAGAGTTTTTTACTCCAGCAACCTCAGCTTTATTTGTTGATCGAATCGTTAAAAAGTTACATTTGCCGGTCTGAAAGTGTTAAGAGTCTGATACTCGCCAGCCCTGATGCCGATCGCATTTCGTTGCTCATCATTATTCCCAATCAGTTATACCGTCAGAATATCGAACAAGACGTTGAACGCAAGCTTTCAGGTTTGCTGAATTGCCGTATAAAAAAATCGTCCCATACCCAGACTTGTGGACGATTTATCGGTTTGCATACGATGTTACAGCCGACTATTCAGGTCATCGATATTGATGTTGACCGTTTGGACAAAGAATTAAACAAAGCGATAAGGCCCTGGCAAGCATCATTCAGGCAGTTGGTTGAAAGAACCTTTGGCGCCAGAGAAGGGGCGACATTATGGCAAAAATACCAGACTGTTTTTCCTTTGTCCTACCAAATGTTGATGCCGCCTCGGTTTGCGGTCAAGGACATGATGTCCATAGAAACCTGTGTCAAAACAGGGGGTCAAGCCGTCAATTTACTGAGTCCCTGTCACGCCCGACATGACTACCGGCTGCACTTTTATAGCCGTCACGAACACTATCTGGACGAATACATTCCGGTATTAAAGCATTTGGGGCTGAGAGTAAAAGATCAGGTTCAGTTTGTTTTTCACATTCAGGACACTCCGGTCTTTATTAAAAGCTTTACGATTCTTGCCGCTAAAACCCAGATTGAAAGCTTCAGTAAGCTTAAACATCGTCTTTTGGAGGCAATCAATGCGATTTCGCTTGGGAAGGCAGATAATGACTCTTTAAACAGTTTACTGGTTTTGACCGGTATGTCCTGGCAGCAAATCGATGTTCTCAGGGCCTATCGTAATTACTTTCTGCAACTGGGCCATCCTACTACCATGGCCAGTTTCAATCATGCGCTGACGCATCATCCACTGGTTGCCAAAAATCTGTTTGCCTATTTTGACGCTCGTTTTAATCCGGAACTGGAAGGTGATGATCCTCTGGCCCGCGAAGAGCAGAGGCTGTTCCCCTTAAAACTGCAGTTACTCGAAAACATGGCCGCAGTGACTGACGCTAATGACGATAAGGTGTTGCGGACTTTATTCAATCTGATTGATGCGACGGTGCGAAGTAATTTCCATGTCCGTCAACACCGTGATGACTTTTTTGTGGCATTCAAAATTAACAGCTTGGGCATTATTGATTTACCTGCACCCAAACCGCAGAACGAAATTTATGTCCATGCGGCGACCATGGAAGGGATTCATTTGAGAGGCGGTAAGATTTCAAGAGGCGGCATTCGCTGGTCGGATCGGCCTGATGATTTCAGAACTGAAATTTTGGGGTTGATGCAAACTCAAATGAGCAAGAATGCCTTGATTATTCCTAAAGGTGCCAAAGGCGGCTTTATCGTTAAATCAAGAAGTATTGGCGAAGACTTTAAAGCGGCCGTCAAACAGGCTTATGTGACTTTAATGGAGGGCTTGCTTGATCTGACCGACAATTATATCGGTGAGGAAGCCCACACTTTGCCGGGTATTGTTCGTTACGATGATATTGACCCTTATCTTGTCGTCGCGGCTGATAAAGGGACGGCTCAATTTTCTGATTTGGCCAATTCCGTTTCCTTACGTTACCGGTTCTGGCTGAGTGATGCCTTTGCCAGCGGAGGTTCCAGCGGCTACAACCATAAATCTCTGGGCATCACTGCTCGTGGCGCCTGGGAATGTGTCAAACGGCATTTCCGGGAAATCAATAAAGACATACAAAATGAGCCCTTCTCGGTTGTCGGCGTAGGCAGCATGGATGGTGATGTGTTTGGAAACGGGATGTTGCAATCCAGACAGATCCGGCTGTTGGCGGCCATCAGCGGTCAGCATATTTTTGTTGATCCGGATCCGGTCAATCTAGAGCAGGCCTATATCGAACGGCAACGGCTGTTTGAATTGCCGGGGTCCAGTTGGAACGATTATAACCGTGATCTGATCTCTGAAGGCGGCGGGGTTTTTTCACGGCAAGCGAAAGATATTCCGATTTCACCGGAACTGCGTAAATGGTTAGGAATACGCTATAAAACGCTGGATGGCGCGAGTTTAATCCGTTTCCTGCTTTCGGCTCCGGTCGAATTGTTGTGGCTGGGCGGCATTGGAACTTATGTCAAGTCAACTTCAGAAAAAAATGAGGAGGTGGGCGATAGAAATAACGATGAGGTGCGTATAGATGCCGCACAGTTGAAGGCTCGTGTAGTTGGTGAAGGTGCCAATTTGGGCTTCACCCAAAAAGCGCGGATTGAATATGCCTTGGCCGGTGGTCACATCAATACCGATGCCATCGATAATTCAGCTGGAGTGGATACCTCGGATCATGAAGTCAATTTAAAAATCCTGTTGACCGGACTGCAAAAGAAACAGGTGATTAAGGACTATCAGCAGGAATTTGAAGCGCTGACAGATGACGTCTGCAAAAGCGTGCTGGCTGACAATTACCGGCAAAGTTTGTGTATATCGCTGGAGCGGCTTCGAATTAAATTTTACAGTGCCGACTCATTTTTGAGCCTGGCCGCAAGATTGGAAGGTGCCGGATACCTGGATCGGCTGGTCGAGGCCTTTCCTTTGAATAAAGAGGTAATGGCCCGGACCGATCAGGCCATTACCCGACCGGAACTGGCTGTTTTAATGGCGGCAGGTAAAATGATGCTGACTCAGGAGATCATGGACGAGTCCGCTCACATTGCCTTGCCGGAGTTCGATCAGTATCTGCAGTCTTATTTTCCTGATCCGATCGTTTTGAATTATGGCGATTATTTGGCCGGACATCCTCTGGCTCAAGCTATAAAAGCCACTGTTATCAGTAATAAAATCATCAATCAGGCAGGCAGTACCTTTTTAAACTGGCATATTGATCGATGCCGCCTGATCGAAAGCGTTACCGCCTATCTGACGTTTGAACAGGTGCTTGAGGCGGATTATCTTCGAGACCAAATCTATCAACTCGATAACCGCGTTTCGGCCGATGATCAATACAGTTTGCTGTTGAAATTGGAAAACGCACTGGCACAATTGAGCCAATGGTCACTGATCAATAATCAGAAAGTAGTACCCGATAAGACCCTTATCACATCCTATAAACTCAGTTTTCAGGCTTATTTACGAAAGTTGAATGAATCCGGCAAATGTGACACAGAGACTGATCAATTTGTGCAGGGCGGAATACCCGAAAGTCTGGCTCAACGGTGCGTAGCCATGTCTTATATGAATGATTTTCCGTTGATTGTTTATCTGATGAACCAAACGAAAAGCGATTTTGAAACAGTCTATCGGGTTTTAAACGAGTCAATGACGCTGCTTGAAATTGACAAGCTTATGCAACGGCTGGATGCCATGATTTTACAGGACTATTGGGAGAGGAAAGCCGCCGATGACTTGCGTGTGGAACTTAAGCAAATGCTGGCTCAATTGGCTCAAAAGGCATTGGAAACCGGTCACGCAAATCCTGGCAGGTTGTTGAATGATGCTGTCTATAAAAATAACTTCACCCGTTATCAGCGGATTTTTAAGGAAGTGTGTCAAACCAGCAGCAACAGTTTGCTGCCGCTGTTGAGTTTGATTAAAGCGTTACGGACCTTGGTGTTGCCGGTGTTGTAAGCATCGTAACTACTCGCCCGCTTGAAATAGAAGGTGTAGGTGATTGATTGAAAAGGCTTCTGCAACAGGGATGTTGCAGAGAGCTACAAGGATGTATTCATGCGTCCTTTGAAATCAAGCACCTACACCCAATAAAATAGGAAGG
>NZ_JAUSBX010000124.1 GCF_030651835.1 Methylicorpusculum sp.
TGCGGAGCAGTTGACAGCGATCCAGCGCTGGTACCGAATCTTGAGTTTAGCGCTGGTTAAGTATCTCAAGGGGCGTCAATTGCAGTCGCCGGAATGCCTGTCAGCGCCTGCTTAGTGGATTCAACCGCTCTTTTTAGGATTAACGCTCGTTAATAACGTGATCTGTTGCGATTGTATTGCGGTTAAAAGGATGGGGTTGGAATTGAGCTGTGCGCTTGATTGCCGAATACCCAATCGATAGCTAAAGGCGTCGGTTTTCGAAGAAGATAAAGACGACACTTACAAGAATGGTCCCTGGAGCTGGCACAAGCTTAGACTCCAGGCCATTCTGTCTAACTGATATTATGCCGCAGCAACCACGGACTTTCTACGCACAACCCCAAGCAGGCTCAACAGACCGCTACCAAACAGCCAAACTGCGCTGGGTACTGGGACGGAGGATACCCCATACGAACCAACTCCTAACTGAAAACCCCCAACATCAGTATAAGCTGGCCCTGCAAGCATGTTAGCTAAGCTTGGGGCCACCAACAGGTCGCCAGTCAATAGCCAGTTATTCGCATCGGTAACGATTACCTTTAAATTGGCTAAATCGTAGGCGGCTAGGGTGAAAGCAGAATTATTATTCAGGTACCACCCTGATGTGCCATTGCTGGTTCGGGTAGAGTCAAACTGAAGCGAAAAATCGCCAGTATACATTTTGCTGGGGTTGCCGTTGAAGTTCGGAATATAAAAACCTTGCATACCGGTCATACCCAGCTTTTCACCGGCAACGCCAGCCAGTGTGCTTGAATCTATACTAAAGCCTGCAGTGGTTGCTTGAACATGCCGACCGGAGAGCTGACCGACTGGATTAGTACCGATTGGGGTAAGGTCATGTACCAAATTAGTCGCTGAAATTGGAGTTGCTCCGATAGTAGAAGAGAAAGCAGCAGCTGTGACTACCGTGGGATCGGAAGCTGCGGTATTGGAAAATGAAGATAGGTAGTAGTTGTTAGTCCCCAAAGTACTGCCACCCACATAGTTTCCTAGGGCGGCACTGTCCAGGTTAAAGGTAAAGGTTCCGCCTGTTAAGGCACTCAGTGAAATAGCATTTGCATTGGTCGATAAAGCAAGTGATGCGAGTAGCACACACTGTGTAAAAGAATGTTTCATTAAGATTGTTCCATTGCTGTTATTTCTTGTTCCTTTGCTGCCAATCACTAAAAGGTATGTTTGATCAGTAAAGTCCCAAAAATAGGAATAAAAATTCAAAGACCTTGTCGTAGATCGGGAAGGCTCTTAAAAATAAAGCAATAAATGCGCCACTTTTAAAGGCTTGTCAAAAGGCTTGATTTATCTAATCAAGATTTTATTTGTCTAATTTTGACCTCAAACTATGTTATTTGCCGTGTTTTATACTGAAAATAACATAGTTTCCTATCGGTAATGATGCTGCCGAGCAGGTCAAGTCAAGTATTGAAACTACAACAACCCCAGCCTGCAAAAGAATGGCATCCATTTTGTTAATTTAGCCAAGTTAACCAATGCACTATGCGTGCTCCGGCTGAAATGGCTGACACCGACTTAGAAAAGCAATAGAAGGTGCTAGGTCTTGCAATCAAGCATTTTTAACAAAACTCAAGGGCTGATATGCATTCTAAAGCTGCCAGCCAAATTCGAATCATCAGTAGCCTGTTTTGGTAGTTGTGACGCAGTTATAATATCAATTTACACGCCCAATACCGGACATTCAACTGAGTCAAAAGATACCTTAACTATTGAAATTGGAAAGTTACCCCGGCTGACCGGTTTTGGCCGTGAGCTGACCGCCTCAACCAGCAGTCGTCGGTCATAGTCAGTCCGATATTGAACCCTTGTGCATAGGCGATGAGAACACCGATACAGGCAAAAAACATCGCGACTAGGATGACTAAATCATGTACCTCCGGCGTAAAAGCCAATCTTAGCTTTGAAACACTTGAAAAGTAACATTAGTAATGGGAGAAGCTGGAATCAGGCGGTTGATATCGAGAATATTGTAGAAGATAATGATAACAATACAGGGTTCAATGGTTAATTGAATGTTTGCAGAGGAAGTCTCATCTCCAGGATAGGAGGGGCTGGGTGAAAGCCGGTATAATCAGCATTCATAAGAAATTATTTTTTATACCCTTCCTCAGCGTACCCGTTATCCGATAAACGTTTCATGAAAGTCCTTGTCTACAACGAACTCAATCCCAAAGCTATTCCCGGCTTCGCCAAACTGCAAAGCTACTTGGAAGACGATGACTTCAAATCGGCGGAGGTTAAAAAAGTCGGCGATAATTTGTACCGAGCCAGGCTCAATCAACGCGACCGGTTGCTGTTCTCCATTTATCGTCATCAAGAACAAAGCTATGCGCTGATTCTGGAGTTTATCAAAAACCATGCTTACCAGGACTCGCGTTTTCT
>NZ_JAUSBX010000084.1 GCF_030651835.1 Methylicorpusculum sp.
TTATTTCAAGAGCATTTGCTATATAGTAGCGATTAACATGGCAATGCGCATAAAACAGTTTCCCGATAACAACAGAGCATAGTTAATCATCAATTTTAATGACCGCTGATGGCAATCGCGAATGGCAGCTGTTGGCCGTTAACGAGCATTGACAGCCCAACCAACTATTGCACATAACAAGCTACCGAGTTCATCAACGATCCAACCCTGTTTTGCACAAAACAGCGCGATTAAAAAACATGAATCGTTCTGATTTCGAACCCCAGAATGCAAATAGCCGAAGTTTAAAGTTTCGTTCTGCTCAATCCAAAGCAAATACAAATATCGAAATGAATAGTTTTAATAGTAAAAGTAAATTAAATAATATCGCTGGCATTGTTGCAAAAATGTACCAGTCACCGGGGTTCCATGCATAAGCAAACCCTGACACACCTACAATAGGGTTCCAGGACAGCGTACTTGTAAAGCGTTCCCCGATTTTATATTCTGTATGCCCTGTATTAACTTTTTGATAGTCCCCATTATCAAACTTAACAGTCGCAAACCAGGAAGATGAACGTCCTTTCGATTCGAATGCAGACAAGACGATACCGCCTTGCGGTTTTGCATACGTTGGCCCTTTTAAGTATATCTGATACTCACCATACCCAACCACAAAAGCTATCGTAGCTATTAAAACTAACCGAATTACTTTTTTCACTGCATTCTCCTTTTTACTCTCGGAAAATTGGCCCGATACCTTCTCATTTTGAAAATAGCCGAATTAAATGGCAAAAGTACATTGCACAGACACCGACTAACCATTAGTTAAAACAGCCACCGCCAGACCCCGATTGAACTCGTCACCGTAAACCCCAATTGCTGCGTATTCTGATTAATTTGAACACTGATTCTGGAAGAACTTGAACACTTAAAACCTAACGCATCGGTGGACGTGAATTTTTACTCCAAGTGTTCAACTTGGGTCAAGGAATTCATTTTTTTTCGCATCGATTCTCCTTGTAAATTGATCCGGTGGGCATTGTGCATTAGTCGATCTAAAATAGCGTCGGCCAAGGTATTATCACCAATCGCTTGATACCATTGGTCAGTCGGTAATTGGCTGATAATGACGGTTGCCGACTGCTCATAGCGATCATCCATTATTTCCATCAAGTCATTTCGAGTCGCGTCATTTAAAGGTTCAAGCCCCCAATCATCAATAATCAGCACATCCAGACTGGCGATGGCTTTTAGCAATTTACTGTAGCTGCCGTCGGCCTTGGCCTGTGTCAATGCGAGGATCAGACGTGACAGTCGGTAATAGCGAACACTGAAACCTTTCAGGCAGGCTTGATGGCCGAGTGCGCAAGCGATATAAGTTTTGCCCGTGCCGCAGGGCCCAGTTAGCAACAGGTTCTGGGCTTTTTTGAGCCAGTCACACATCAGTAGTGATGCCATTTGTGACTGTTGCAAGCCTCTGGTGGGTCGATAATCAATGTCTTTGGCATAGGCTTTGAGTTTGAATTGGGCGGCGCGTGTCAAGCGGTCCTGTTTGCGCTGATTACGCGCCAGGTCTTCGTGATCGACTAATAATTGCAGGCGTTCGGCAAAGGCTAAGCCTTCATAGGTGCCCGGTTGATCCAGTTGGGTTTGCAGTGCAGAAGCCATACCGTTCAGTTTTAATTGGCAGAGTTGGCCGAGGGTGGTTTCAAGCATGATAATGTCCTGTATTGAGATGTTAAAAAATAATGAGCAGGCAGGGCATCCTGTAAACCCTACTTGCTCAACGCTTGAGGCGCTAGGGATTAGTGGAAACTCTTTGCGCCACGAATGTTTAGATGGTCTTGAGGTAATAACGAAAGGTGTACCGATGATGTCTCCGGCAACTTGTCCCGGTTGCTTTGCAAAATGGCTTTGACGTTTTTCAATTTGAACAGCGCTTCTTTATTGGCGATCGCACAGGCTTTATTGAGGCGCTCGGAGGCATAGCTACGATTCAGGCTCAATAACCCCAGACAAACGCGGTAAGCCTGCTCTGGATGCTCTCTACGCTGTAATTGGCCCTGCACCCACACCCGCACCTCAGGTCCTATCGCTTGCGCCCAGTTCATTAACCGTTCTGGCGTCCATTGCTGATGCTGGGCATGCTGTTCCGGCATGTGCCCTGGCTCGGTGGTCATGCCGGGATAATATTTCCGGACATGGGTGGCGATACGTTTGTGGTGAAAATAGACTTCGATCAGTTTGTCACCGGCATGGAGCTCAACCGGTTCGCCTACGCAGTGATGCGGCACCGAATAGAGATGTTGGTCATAACTCAGGTGGTAATCGAGGCTGACCCGGGCGGTTTTGATGTCCGTGTACTGATAGGCGTACTGGGGTAACGGCGACAGGGCCGGTTGATCCAGCGTTTCAAACCATTGCTGACGACTGCCGGGCATTTGCTTGAAGGGTTTTTGATTGAGCTCGGTCAATAAGGCGCTGATACAGTGATTTAACTCTGCCAACGAGAAGAAGGTGTGATGGCGCAGTTTCGCCATGATCCAGCGTTCGACCAGGAGAACACCGGCCTCGGCCTTCGCCTTGTCTTTTGGTTTATAGGGCCTGGCAGGCATCACCGCGACAGAATAATGGGCCGCTAACTGTTGATAACTGGGGTTCAATTCGGGGTCGTAACGACAGGCTTTAGTCACCCCGCTTTTTAAATTATCGGGGACCAGCATCACTGGCGTGCCACCGAAAAACTCGAAGGCCCGTACATGACTGCCTAACCAATCCGGCAGACTTTGGCTCCAGGTCGCTTCGGCAAAGGTGTAGTTGGAGGCCCCCAACACCGCCACAAAGATCTGCGCGGTACGTATTTCGCCGCTCGCGGCACAGACCACGGACATTGTGGGGCCCGCATAATCGATAAATAACTTGTCACCGACACGATGGGTTTGGCGCATGGAACGTTTTTGTTTCTTCCGCCAATCGGCATAACGGGCGCAGAACTGCGAGTAGCTGTAGCAACGATTCGGATACTGCTGGCCATACTCTTCCCAGAGCAATTGTTGGGTCACGCCTTTTTTCTTCAACTCCAGATGAACGTCTGTCCATACCGGTTCCTGGAATTTGGCTGAAGGCTGGGCGTCCGAGCGGGGATAAAATTTCAGGGCTAAAGCTTGATCATCCCAATCTTCCGGTAGCGGCCAGATGATGTTCAGTTGTTCGGCCTGCTTTAAGATAGTTTGAACGCTGCCAACACTGATTTTGGTACTGGCACTGATTTTCCGGATACTTAATCCGGCGCTGTAGCTGAGTCTAAGTACTTCTCGTAATTTTCGCATGGCTGTTCTCTTGGCTGACATTATCTTCTCCACAAAAGGTGGAAAGGATAATCTGATTAGATAAACAATGCGTTAGGTGGGATTCTGGCAACTTGAACAGTCATTCTGGCATGCTGAACACCGATTCTGGAAAAGCCAGAAAAGTGTTCAGCTTCAAACCAGAATCAGTGTTCAAATTAACGCAGAATAGGTGTTCAGATTGGATCAGAATGGGTGTTCAGGTTGGGTCAGAATATGCAATAACGAATTCCATGAAATTTGCAGGAACATTACTAATTCGCGCTGATATTCCACAGCAATCGCATGGATCGAATGTCAGATACGAACCTTTCGGGCTCTGTTCAGTTACTGTCGCCAAACTCCATGCAGGGACTTGCCAAAACGCGTTTGAAACATCTTTTGTCGTCCTCACTCTTTTTCCCTTGTAATCACGTTTCAACTTTGGATGTGGCATAGTTTTAATAGGCATTTTCCCTCCAACTCAGATACGCATCGGCATCACAAGGTACCAAAACAGAGAATCACTTTGACCCTCAATAAAACAGACGCTGGCATTTTCGGCAACCGTCATCTTGACGTCTTTGCCATCTATATTATTCACAGCATCGAGCATGTATTTTGCGTTGAAGGCTATTGAAATAGGATCGCCGTGATAATCGACAACCAAGTCTTCCTCTGCTTCATCAGCTTCTGGGTTATCGGTACTTATCTTCAACGAAGCACTTTTTATATCAAAGCTCACTCCTTTGTATTTTTCGTTGGAAAGTACCTCAACCCGCTTTATCGAGTCTTTTAACAACCCGCGATCTACGATTATCGGATTCAAAAACAATTGATTCACTATGCGATCAAAATTCGGAAACTTATCAGCCACCAACTTAGAAGAAAAAACAACGTTTTTATATAAAGCCTCAAGGGTGTTTCTCGAAACTCTAATTTCTACATCTTCTTCCAATCCATCAAGTAAACAACTTAATTCTTGAACCGCCTTTTTGGGCACTATGATGTTTGCGTTAAGCCCTGTTGACCCAATATCTTCCTTGTACACAGCCAAGCGATTACCATCGGATGCTACCAGCTTGAGCATGGAGTCATTGATAGTCATTTCTATCCCGTTTAAGTAATTCCTCTCACTGTTGATCGCCATGCAAAAAGCCGTTTTATCAAGGCCGTCTTTCAATTTCTCTGCTTTGACATTGAAGCAGGTCTCTGCTTCGGTGTGAGTGAATTCGGGAAAATCATCAGCCGGTAGCGTGTTCAGTAAATAAATACAACTGCCTGACGACAGATTGATCTTGTCCCCTTCCAAATCAAAATTGATATCGCAACCGGTAGGTAACAGCCTGCAAATATCTAATACCTTTCGTGCATCTAAAGTTATATTGCCTTCTACACGGATATCGTTCAGGTTCAATTGAATGACGATCTTAACTTCAAGATCTGTAGCCGTGATAACCAATTTGCTATCACGACATTGGAGAAGTACATTCGAAAGGATCGTACAGGCCTGCCTTTTATCAATGATGCGAGCTATTTGTTGCAGTGGACCTACTATCTGCTCCCGGTTTACGGAGAATTTCATCGGCTTTTCCTTTTGTTCAAAAGACGGTTTAGTCCATTGTATTCGTCCGGAAAATAATGCAAGCCCATTTCAGTCCTTTTTCGCCAAGTTATGTAATTCACTGACCACGCAGCCAGAAACCGAAAAACCATCCACCCATTCGTCTTTTAAATGGCATTCGAATACGCTTTCGTGCGGCTTATGAATCAGACGATCCAACAGCAAATACACGATATTTCCCTGCTTGTCTTTCTTAAAATCCAGCGCCTTAGCTTCAATGGCAGACGAACTGCCTCGAAACTGAATTACTAGATCGCGGCTTGCTTCGTTTAGGCTGATGTTTTTAACTACGCGATTGTTGGTCATATTTTAATTTTAATATTCGAAATGAGTCAGTTGGAAAGACGCGCTTTTTCGACCTCTTTCGTAGTTTTTGATTCTTTTTTCAAGCCGCAAGCTTTTTCAAAGCGTCAATTCGTTCCTTTAGCTCAGGGATTGAATTTAAAAAACGGTACACGAACGCATCAAAATGCACGAAATCTTCTTTGTCGCTTTGCTCGCCATAATCCAGGCCTGCTTCATTGGCCAGGGTTTTCCATTTGATCAACTGACCCATGTACTCATCTATCGAGCCTTTCAGGTGCAGGAAATAGCAGGACACTTCGCTTTTTTGCTGAGGCCGGATCAAACGATAGATCGCCTGAAACTCAGCCCTTGATTTAAACGATCTGTTGAACAAAATCACGCTGTTGAGCATCGGTAGATTCAACCCGTCCTGAGTAACACCGAAACTGGCTAGCATGACTTGATCGCTTCCGTTACGGATTCTCTGGTTGAGTTTTTCCGTTCGTTTAGCGATGGTGTCTTCCCCTGTAAAAACAAGATTGCTGATGTTCATTTTGTTCAGTTCTGCCGATAATCGCCTTAATACCACAGGATTTTTCGCAAATACGATGGGTCGCAAGCCCTTGTCAATTTCTTGCTTGATCAGGTTGATACAAGCTATTTCTTTACTGGTAAGGGATTGAAAGCCTTTGCCATAGCCGGATACTGTGCTTGGCACGTTGGCGGCTTTGAAACACGCTTCCAATCTGGCTAAAATCATCGTCAGACTCAAACCCTTGCCTTCTTCACCCCGTTGTTTGGCATGTTGCCTGTACCAGTTAGCAAACTCCTCTGCTGTTTTTACATAAAGCAGCAAATGATCGATTTCCCAATCGACGTTGATCGGATCGCACAGCGTGGGTATCGGAAAAGTCACATAGCGACTGACGGCAGGCTCTTGTTGAACCCGGCGCTTTATGATGGGCGCCACCCATGCCCGGTAATCCTGGAGGAAGGCTTGCTTGATCTTCGGCACCTCACGCTTGGCCCCTCGCTCATGACTGTTCAGGAATTCGTTGGTAGCCCATTCCAGGGTAACGTAACGACGCGTAAATTCATCCCTACCGGTGGGTTGGAATTCGGCACTATTGAACAACCGTTTTTCAATGAAACCGCCATTCATCGAATAAGGTTGGTAAAACCGTTCTTGACCGGCGACAAAGGCCGCCAAATTTTGCATTTCCCGAGGGTAATTGGGACAGGGCGTGCCATCAAGGATGTATTTGCGTTTGGCGCCTAAACACCATAATGCCCTGCTTTGCTGGGAAAAATGGTTAGCCAGCAAACCGCCTTCGTCGCATAGCACGTTTTTGATTTTCTTCCGCAGAAACTTAGCCAAGGTCAGCTTGGGCGTTCTCGGGTCGATCGCCCTTTTCAAACGCTCATAACTGACAATATTCACTTTGCCCAAATGCTCGGTGTCCGCCTTGGATTTCACTACTTTGAAATCCGTAATCCCCAATAGATTAAGCTCGTTGACCATTTCCGATACCAGCCGGGATTTCAAAACGATCAGCGATTTTCCATTCAGAAGCAGTGCCAATGAAATTGCCAAACGAGATTTTCCCAAGGCCATCTGCCAACCACAAATAGCCCCATGGGGCTTGAATGCTAACTCGCAAAGGTCTTCTATCTGATAGTCCCAAGTCAGCCATTGATCGATCCCCAGTTGCGCCGCTTTCGTCTTTAATCTGCCTATTTCCTTGGGATACATTCTCTCGATGGGCGGGTAGATTTCTTCCCAATACCCAGCATCCACAACCGTCTTGTCCGGCTCGAACAACCCAAAAAACGTGTCATGATCACAGGCAAATTCCCCGCGTCTTGTTTGGACAACGAACCCTTTATCCACACGTTTCGCGGTAACCGTCTCATTTTTTGATACAACCGCGCCTTTCTGCGCCAGGTTGATCAAGGCCATCTTATTCGCAGTCGCTTTAAATTCCGGTGTGCCTTTCCGGAAAACCATGCGTCCGAATGGAACCCCCATTGTTTTGTTTTCAACCATGATCGCTTTAAGACTCTCGATCAATTGCCTGGTGATAACCGGTTCGCCACCGGCTGACCGGATGATTTCGCATACCGAATTTAATGCCCTAAAAGGCTCTTCCTGCATGCTAATTACATCCAGATTTAATTGAAACTGACCGGCATAACGGGTTTTCGCTGGATACTTATGCAGGTGATTGGAAAAGAGCCGTGCTCGATAGATCGCGTTCTTGACGCGGCCTTCCGTGGCGCCATCGGAAAATTCCAGTTTGATCCAGCGGCCCGATTTTTTAAGGATAACTGCCTTGTTGTCGGTCACTGCTGTCGTAATGACTGGTTTTGTTGGTTCAACACCTATGACGCGAATGGGATTCCGGCTGCGTCCCAAATCATCGACAGACCGACAACTCAATTGATAAAGCGAGGGGGGTACCGAACCTGCTTTGATTGCGCCGGTTTTAATGCGGATATGTTCCGGTGCATTGGCAGCCGGACCTTGAAGACGTTTACCGAATATCATCAATACCGTGTTAACGGAGTCGACCTTTTCTTCTTTGAATGTGTTGACCGGCAGATCAAATACCGCTCGTAATCTTGCCGTCATGTCAGGCGATTGTTTGACAACCGTCTGAACGCTTGCGGGGAGGACGGCCGCCACAATATCGCAATGACACAACGCTTGCGCCAAGGCGTATTCATGAGACACAGCCGACGTGTCAGGCCCGTATTTACCGTAATGGGTTACGCCTGGATAAGCCTTTAAAAACGGGCTCGCCAGCGGGATCGAAAAGGGCGGATTAATGAGCGCTGCACTAAATTTGTCCATTTCGACCGCCTCCATCCCCCCTCGAACAAAATCGAACATGTACCCCTTTCCATCAAGGATTTCAGCGACCATTTCGACCAACTGACCATCGACATCCAGGCCGCATAAATGAAATCGCTCGGGATCGGCATAGCGGAACATGCCGGCACTGCCAACGCTGTTGTCCAGTAGCCGATAACTCCCGTCGCTAATGAATGCGGACGATAGCGCTTGCCAGATAAACCCAACCAGCCAATCGGGACTAAAAAACTGAGAGAGTGTCTCCTTGCGCTTGTCATGCAAGGCGGCGAGTGAACGGGCTTTTGAAGCCGCGCGGCCTCTTGACTGAATCTGATCGAGTTCTAAAGGTAGGTAGCGCGTTAGCATTATGCGGCCTCCTGCAAACCCGTCTTTTCGATGATTCGATGTGCCGCTTCTGCTTCTCCGTTGAGCATCAAGAACGCCACCAAAGCATTGAATGCCTGAATGCTGAATCGATACTCGTGCTTCTCTTTGAAACAAACTATTTCAAGATGACCGCCTTTGCCAAACGCTGACCGTGAGGAGATTTTTGCACGCGACCAATTGAGCTCGTTGATAGCCGAAATATACTCGCTGATTGCAACGCCAAATGACACTCCGGATTCGTTCTCAATGATACTAAAGGCATCCTTCAAGGCCACTAGCTCGTCTATTTTCGAATAGGCGTCGTGGTAATTAACTGACCAGGTTTGACAAATGATGCGTCCGGCTTTTTTGTAAGGCTCGTAATAATGACGCTCGCACTTCAGGTTCAGACGATCGATGATTTTATTTGCCAGTATGTTCAGCCCTTTTTCTTCAAGGCCGCCTACTTGTTCATTTATTGAACTCACTATTGCATCAAATTGCACCTCAGCCAAATACAATCCAATTAGCGCTTTATCAGCATCCAGATCATCATCAGTAGGCGACCAAAACTGTTCGACAAAGGATTCTCGGCGATTCCGATTCGTGATGACTTTGTACCAATCAGAATTCAAAGACACCTTCGCAGGAGTTCCCTTGGCATGCTGGGCACTCAAATTACTGCAAATTTTGAAAAGATAGTTTTCCGCAACGGATTCAAAACATTCACCAATATAAAGCCTGGATTCTTTAACGGAAATACCTAAATCGGATAAAAATTTCGCATGCTTGATTAACTCGTGTCGCGATTCGACCATTTCGAGCAGGCGTGATTGAATCGTCGATTTGATTGATTCAGAAATCATAGTCATTTCAGGTTCCTGTTAGTGTGTTGGAAACACGTTAAAACAGGTTGCCGGGAATGCAAGTCTCAAAAAATCACTTTCGGCAGTCTCGGATCGTTTTTATCGACCACGAAATTACCGAATTTTCTTTTTTTTCTTTAATGACTTCACGCTCGATTCGATGCAGCACCGCTTCGTAATCCACACCAGGACCGCTGAGATCGACCAACAGCTTGTCACCATCGCTAACTTGGGCCAGCATCAAACGATTCATGCAGGCTGAGATGATTTTTTCAGAAGCCTGATCCTGGTCCCATTGTTGATTAGTGAGTCGTGCATAATCTGTTCTGAGCGGATTAAACAAATCCTTGAGTTCGTAATCACTAATACCCGCATGCTGGTAGTAATGCGTGAGCGCATTAATTACGCAGTCAACCATGTCATGAAACGGGATATGGTTGACGTAACAGCCCGAATACAAAGCCATAGCAAAACGAACGTTGTCTGTGTGAGAAAATTCCGGATCTGGAACATTTATTTGCTTTGCAGCCAGCCAAAGCAGGCGGCCTATATCCGTTGGTTTGTAAAGGTGGCTGGTTTGAGATGACGCATTGTTCGAGGGCATTGAAAATTCTCCTGGTTGGTTAGGAATGATCCTACTAGGAGAATGGGGGTTTCATCGGGGTGAAAGACGCGCTTTTTCGGCCTCTTTTGTTTTTTCGGTTCAGATGTTGATTTGCAGTTCTTTGGACTCTCCACCAAAACACTTTGGGGGAATCCGGATTATAGGCACTTCGATTATGCCAATTAACCTGCAATTATCAGTCTGTAAAGCAAAAAATTTTGATTGAAATAGTACGTTGTACCCTGCAGTTTTATATCTATTTTGAGACCTGACGATTTTGTCTTGCTGGTTAAAAAAGGTTAAAGAATGGTTAAAGAATGGTTAGGCAAAAATATGAAAACCTCTGTAGCCTTTGTCAGACGTGGAATTGAACGCTATCGGACAGACCAAAAAAGTCGCTCAAGTTACGATAGTTTGGTCGCCCAAGTTACGAGTCAGGCACATTCTTGGTCGCCCAAATTACGATAGTGGGTCGCCCAAGTTACGATAAATTTTTAAATTTCGTCGCCCAAGTTACGATAGTGGGTCGGTCATGTTACGATAGTTTTTGGGGTCAAGTCGCTCAAGTTACGATAGTTTTGGGGGTCAAGTCGCCCAAGTTACGATAGCTTCGGTCGCTCAAGTTACGATAGCGTCGCCCAAGTTACGATAGTTTTTAGGCTTGATCGCTTGCTCTTTGAACGCTTAGCTTCCCATCCTCAATTTTCCAGGACTTCAAAAATCCGACCTCCTCAAGGCTCACCAACGCTTTTTTTATTTTTTCCGTTGCATGTTTCTTTTCGCTCATAGTTAATCCAGCGCCGTGTACGATTGTTTCAATTTTGATATCGTAGGGTTTTTTGTGGCTCGCCAAATAAGCATGCAACCAGGTCGCAATTCCCAAAGGAAGCGAAAGTCTTTGTTGCCATTCAGTTAGCGTATAGAAGCTGCCATCAAACAGATGCTTCATTTCCCGTTCTATCCAAACGCGCCAATTGGACCCATCCCCTGATTTTTCGTACTTTCGGATAATGGATACTCCACAAGCTTTTCCTAAGCGCTCTGATTCGATAACAACATTCGTAGCAGACATCCGGTTGAGCGAATCCTCAAGCTTCTTGTAATAGAAGGCCGTAGTTCCCCAACCTAATGACTTTAGAATCGAATAGGCGCTGAATTCAATGATATCTTCTAGAGGTTTGTCTTTGGCCATATGTAAAATCTGCAACCAAACCGTCTCATCGTCTTGCCGTAATTCTTCGCCCGTATACCTGATGCGGCCGGTTCCAATTAGAGCAATATCCGCATTTTTCAAATAAGTCCTTTCCTTGTTTTTATTCCGCGCATTGAATAGCGCTGACCTGACAATCTCATTCGGCGCTGCTCTGCTCGCATCACTCCACTGTGGCAATGTTGCCTCTTTCTTGCTTTCCGCTAATTCTTGAAGCTTTTTTACTTTCTCATTAATTTTTTCCACGTATCACCTACCGTATTAAGTTGCAACCATACGGCCATCCTAAGTGCCATCTAAAAAATTCATCGAGGTGAAAGACGCGCTAAAAACGCCCCTTTTGATTTGATTTACGGAATCCGCCTTAAATCTGGCAATGTTGAACAGACACCCAACAAAAAATCCCTACTCATAAAAAACCACCGGCCGTTTTACAAAAAAATTGTGATGACTTTTCACCCGGTAAGATTTGACTGACGCCTCAATCGGCAGGGTTAAAAGAAGGATAAAATAAGGTTAAAAGGATAAGGGCGAAAAAAACACTGTTTAATGAATATTATTCAAGTACTTACAAAATTAACCCGCGACCTATACCTACCGAATAGTGCTGTATTAAGGGCAATTTTTACCAACCTGCGACATATTCCTACCTATGCCGCGACCTAAACCTACCGAAAAAAAGACGACACGCGACCTATACCTACCGAAAAAACTGCGAACCGCGACCTATACCTACCGACTCACTTGTGATTTTTTAGTTAAAAACCAGTGAAAAAATCATGCCGCGACCTAAACCTACCGAAAATTGCTTTAACCCGCGACCTATACCTACCGTCTGTCATACATTTTCTATGATTAACTCGTTTGTTTGCTGCTCTTACGGTGGTGAGGGGTAAAAGACGCGCTAAAAACGCCCCTTTTGATTTTTTTTGGCCTCATTTCTTAATAACCATAGGCAATATTCAAGTTTCAAACAAAAGGCGTGCTAAAAATGGCGTCTTTCGAATTTCACAGCCAGCCGGTATCGTGCATAATGTTCATACCGTCTTCCCAGAATGTGCTTTCAGAGTGCATTGTGGAAAGACGGAATTTTTGTAGTTCTCTAAGAGAGCTCAAAAGCAAGTGCCCATTCAGCACTCAAAATAAAGAACCTGTTAAGCGCCTTCGGCGTGATTTTTACCTTTACCCACCGGGGAAACACTTCTCCCGGTATGGGCGCTGGTGTTTCCCCTTTTTTTCTTGAATTAGGAGAAACGCCATGAATGTAAAAAAATTCCCTATCGGCCAAACTTTCGCCATTGCCGCACCTGCAGCGATGACTGTTGACGGCTTTGAAGATGCTTCGCATCCTTCAATTCCGGCAAGAAAGGATTACGTGTTCAGAAATGAACACCTCAGGGATATCTTGGCGTACATCGCCAACCCTGTTGGCGACGCGTTGTATTTGACCGGTCCTACCGGTTCCGGAAAAACATCATTGATCTCCCAAGTTGCTGCCCGTTTGAACTGGCCAGTTCAACAAGTCACCTGTCATGGTCGTCTTGAGCTGAACGATTTGATCGGTCAATTCATGCTGGTTAACGGCTCTATGTCTTTTATCCATGGGCCTTTGGCTCAGGCCGTCCGAGACGGACATCTGTTGATCTTGAATGAGATCGATTTGATGGATCCCTCTGAACTGTCTGGTTTGAACGATATTATCGAAGGGCAACCTTTGGTCATTCCTCAAAACGGTGGCGAAATCATAAAGAATCACCCGAAATTTCGTTTGATTGCTACCGGCAACTCCGCTGGTCAAGGCGATCAATCCGGACTTTATCAAGGTGTCATGCAGCAAAACCTCGCTTTCCTCGATCGATTCAGATTAATGGAAGTGGGTTACCCAGAAGCATCTATCGAGCAATCCATTCTCAAGTCGGTTTTAACCGGAATGGGTGTCCCTTTCGATTCCGTCATGGAAAACTTGACGGAAAAGATGATTAAAGTCGCCAATGAAATTCGTCGACTTTTTGTAGGTTCTACTGATGGTGCGGGTGAATTGAGTATCACCATGTCAACCCGGACGTTGGTACGCTGGACACACTTGATGATTGCTTATAAGCGTGCTCCCAATGCGCTGGCGTATTCGTTGGATCGTGCGCTCACCTTGCGTGCAGAGCCTGCTCAGCGCGAAGCCATTCACAGGATTGCCAAAGATGTATTTGGTGATACCTGGGGAGATGATGCGTAATGTTAGATTACGATCTTTATCGCTTCACTAATCCGGATCGTTCAACCAAAGATTGGGCTGTTCGTGATAACGGTGATGGTACCTATACTTCTCGTTGGGGCAAAACGGGTACCCGGCTTCAGGCCAAGACCTTCGCTAAAAATAGGCTTTCCATGAATGAGCATATCAAATCAAAGGTCTCAAAAGGGTACAAGTCCATTGGCCAGGTATTGATTGATGACGACGGTACAATTTCGTCAGCATCGTCCAAACCACTTGACCAGGACTCGTCTCCAACCGAAGAGTCTTGTCTATTTTGGCGCCTAAAGATCAAACAGACAGATCTTTCAGACACTCAAGCCATTGGGACATTTCATGCAAATGTTTTGGCAATGAGCAGTGCAATTACCGACTGCTTTGGTCCTTCTGTCTGGATTAAAGACTTCCTGCACGCCATGCTTAATGGCCATTTGTCTAATGCAGGAAAGCTATTCAAAGAACAAGGTGTCGCTTCATTATTGCTTTTTATGGCTATGATGAAAGTTGCGCCCAAACAAGTTAGCATTCATTTATCCCATGATGATGGTGTTGACATCAGTAACAAGATAAAGCTCGAATCCAAAGCGTTGTCAATATTCGATACCGATTTGGAAAGTGTCCGACCTGTTGCTGAATCACTCGGTCTTCTTGAGAAGCGCATCGATTTATCGCTTGTCTCATCTTCTCAGGACGATTTTTACTTTTAACTTGTAACTTTTGCTTATCCCTAAAGGGGCAGTCTATCGCCCCATTGGGTCGTGTGCTGCCCCATATTTATTCATTTTTTGGAGGTAGTTATGTCACACAAGGCAGAAATGATTTTGGACCAAATCGATGTCGTTAAACTCGACATTAATCTTTGGACCAGCTCAAAAAAATTAAGACCTGAGGATCTTGTGTTAGCCGATGGTTCCAAACTTCCGCCGGAAGATTTGGCTTATCTCGGTACCAAAAAGACCATTGATCCCGACAAGCTGAAAGAATTCAACCGCATCAAAAAGGAAGCGGAAAGAATTTGCCTTCAGTCAGGTACGCGTTTCATCGGCGGCTTTGCTAATCCACGGGATGAAATTCCTCGAATTACTCAAGAGCTGGATGAGTTGTCTAAAGAGTTTAGCAAAGCCCGTGACCAGCTTCTGTCCACGTACCATCAGGACACCGAAGAATGGATCGCGCGTCATGCTGAATTTGGTGACGCAATTCGTCGTGCCATTGAGCCAGTTGATTCCGTTGCGGCAAAGTTGCGGTTCGATTACGTTGTCTTTCGCGTAACCGTTCCTCAATCCGAGGTGGTTTTGCCGGATTCAACGCCGGCAGCTGTCGAGTCTCTGACGCGTCGCACCTATTCCATGAGCGACCAGCTTTTCCATGAAATTGCTCAGGAAGCCAGTCAACTTATCGATCGATCTTTCGTCGGTAAGGACACGGTGACCGGCCGCTCCCTCAATGCTTTTCGGAGAATGCGGGATAAGTTGGACAGCCTCGGTTTTCTTGATCATCGGTGTATGCCGGTTGTCGATAGAATCGATGTTGTATTGGATGCCTTGCCCAAACAAGGCCCGTATAACGGCAGTCCTTTTAACAGCCTGTTTCACCTGGGTTTGCTGCTGTCCGATCCGGACAAGATCAAACGTCATGGCAGTGGTTTGTTGCAAATGGAGTCAATCTCGGTTTCAGATGCAATGGCTATGACCGGATCTGATGGAGAAGATGACGATGCAGTAATGCCCGACTCATCCCTTACTGACGTTGTCAATGAAGTGCCTGTCGAAGCACCCGTTGCCGTAACATCCGCTGTTACTTCCGAAGAAGATAATGATCTTCCCGGTTTTGACGACTTCCTCTCTAACTACCATCCCTCAAAGGATGTATTTGATAGCGCACCTTCTGTCGAAGTTGCTCAAGATGTTCTGAATCCGGCTCCTGAAGCAAGCACCTTTATGGCTTCTGTCAAAGAAACTGTAAAAGTTGCCTCTGAAACCGCTTCAACATCATCAGTTCCTGTTCTCATTGAGGACGGGCCTGAAACGCCATCTGCTCCAAAAGTAGTTGAAGATTTCTGGTTCTAATTTTTCTTCCCTGGCGGACGCAATTCATTCCGCATGGGATGTTTGCCTCCGCCTCCATTTCTCTTTTTTGGAGGCCCTATGGCTAATAATTATTCTCAAGCAACGGTTTCACCGGTTCTTCCTGTAGCTCTTGTTACTGATTTTGAAATAGTGCTGCTCAACGCGTATGGATTTCATTTCGAAACACACGTATCCAACGGTGAGCGCTCGTACTATTTCTACGTTTCTGACGGCGAAAGCGATGAACTCGATCATTTTGACCTTGATTTGATCGAAGAGTATGCCAAGCAAGACGATGAACTCGCCCTTGATTTACGGCAATACATTCTCGAAAACGGGGATTGTGACATTGACCAACACATTTCATTTAATTACAGCTGGCCTTCATTGTTCCAGCGCATCCTTAACAAATCGGGAGTAACTATTCAGACCCCCAGACCACTGGAGGCAATTTTGGAATCGGCCGTCCGGTCCGCTGATGATCAATGACGACAGCCAAATAAAGCCAAGGGGATTGTTGTCTTTTACGGCAGGTTTCGATCACGCTGATTAAAATGG
>NZ_JAUSBX010000085.1 GCF_030651835.1 Methylicorpusculum sp.
CTGTCAAAAATCGTCATCTCGGCAGGGATTGCCGAGATCCAGATGCCATGGATGGCAAGCACCGAACACATCCTTGTACTCTGGATTCCGGCAATCCCTGCCGGAAAGACGTTGTTGCTGAAGCATCTTTATAATCAGGAACGGTTTTGGGAACACACCATCCGTGACGACAACGATTTTAACCGGCATGTCGATTATATTGACTGGAATCCCATAAAACATGGATGGACTCAAAGTGCAACAGATTGGCCTCATTCTTCTTTCCAGAATTACGTCAGGCTCGGCTTACTTCCGAAAAACTGGGCCATCTCATCTTCCGAAAATGCTGAACATTATGGTGAATAACCGGAAACCCGTATTACGCTGCGCTGCATACGGGCTACTTTTTCTTGATCTAACTGATATTCTGGCTCAACAAATAATCTTCGTAATTACCGCTAAAGTCGTTAATGCCGTCCGGTGTCAATTCAATGATGCGGGTCGCGAGCGATGAGACGAACTCACGGTCGTGACTGACGAAAATCAGCGTACCTGGATAGTTTTCCAGAGCATTGTTCAATGATTCTATCGATTCCATGTCCAAATGGTTGGTCGGCTCATCCATGATCATGATGTTGGGCTTTTGCAAAATCAGTTTGCCGAACAATAACCGGCCCTGCTCGCCGCCCGAAACGACCTTGACCGATTTGTTGATATCATCCTGCGAGAACAACATCCGGCCCAATGTACCGCGAATGGCTTGATCGTCATCCGTTTCTTTGCGCCATTGCCCCATCCATTCGATCAAGCTCAAATCTTCATCAAAATCGGAGGCATGATCCTGGGCAAAATAGCCTATATCGGAATTCTCCGACCATTTTATTTCGCCTGCATCGGGTGTCAAATCGCCCACCAGTGTGCGCAACAGCGTGGACTTGCCTATACCGTTCGGCCCGATTACAGCGACACGCTCGCCGACACTGACCATTAAATTGAGATTTTTGAATAAGGGTTCTGCGCCATAGCCTTTGGCGAGATTGTCAACTTCCACTGCCAACCGAAACAGCTTTTTATCCTGATCGAAACGGATAAACGGATTAACCCGACTGGAGGGCTTGACTTCATCCAGCTTGATTTTATCGATCAATTTAGCCCGCGAAGTGGCCTGCTTGGCTTTGGAGGCATTCGCCGAGAACCGGCTGACAAAAGTCTGCAGTTCAGCAATCTGGGCTTTTTTCTTGGCATTTTCCGACAACAAGCGATCGCGCACTTGCGTAACAGCGGTCATGTATTCGTCGTAATTACCCGGATAAACTCTCAGCTCGCCGTAATCCATATCCGCCATGTGGGTGCAGATACTGTTCAAGAAATGCCGGTCATGCGAGATGATAATCATCGTGCTGTTGCGCTGGCTTAACACACCTTCCAGCCAGCGGATCGTGTTGATATCCAGGTTGTTGGTCGGCTCGTCCAAGAGCAGGATATCAGGATCGGCAAACAAGGCCTGAGCCAGCAACACACGCAACTTCCAACCCGGTGCAACGGCACTCATCAAGCCATAGTGTTGTTCAATCGGTATATCGAGACCCAACAGCAAATCACCGGCTCTGGATTCGGCAGTATAACCGTCCATTTCACCGTACTGCACTTCCAGTTCGGCAACGTGCATGCCCTCCTCTTCAGTCATTTCCGGCAAGCCGTAGATGCGATCACGCTCCAGCTTGATCCGCCACAGGTCTTTGTGACCCATGATGACGGTATCGATAACGGTAAAGTTTTCAAAAGCAAACTGATCCTGACGCAGGTTGCCGATACGTTCGTTTGGCGATGTACTGACATTGCCTTGCGTCGGATCGAGATCACCGCTCAGGATTTTCATGAAGGTGGATTTGCCGCATCCGTTAGCGCCGATCAGGCCGTAGCGGTTGCCTTCGCCGAATTTGACGGAAATATTTTCGAACAGGGGTTTAGCCCCGAATTGCATGGTGATATTGGCAGTAGAAATCAAGGTGTTGTATCCGAAAGGTGGTCGATAAAGTGATGATGAAGAAAAGATGGGCTCAACAGCGAAGCTTGTCAATTACATGATTGCGCCGACTTATGACCTCAGACGAAGGTTAAAGCCACAGGCAGTTTTTCAGCTGACAATCCTACCATTTTCAAGCCTTTTAAAGTAGCCCAAAGTAATGAGCAAAGCTTTAACATGGCTCTACAGGACGCTTGTTAGCCTTATGGAATGGGGTCAGGTCGTTAATAAAGCTTGCCGGTTAACTCGACATGCGTCAAATACAGGCGGGTATCAAATTCCAGCTGATGATAATCCGGCTCCATGTGCGCGCACAGCTGATAAAACGCTTTGTTATGGTCTTTTTCACGCAAATGGGCCAACTCGTGGACCACAATCATTCTGAGAAATTCAAGCGGCACTTTTTTAAAAACCGTCGCCACCCGAATTTCATTCTTGGCTTTAAGCCGAGAACCTTGAATGCGAGAAATCATCGTATGCAGACCCAATGCATCATGTAACACATTAATTTTATCGTCATAAACCACTTTGCTCAGCGGCGACGACATTTTGAGGCGTTCATTTTTAAGGCTCATGACATACTGATACAACGCCTTGTCAGTCCTGATTTCATGCGCTATCGGATAACGCTTCAAAATTTGCTCACCCAATTGATTGGCATGGATCAATGACTTGACTCGTTCAATAACGGGTTCCGGATAGCCGCCCAGATAGCTTAACGATTTCATAGGTTGTTTGCATTATTCCATATTGAACAATGCCCGGTTTACCGGTCGGCAAATTTTATTCCATGCGTTGCTCTGTGTCATGATAGTTGTCGCCTCGCCAATGATGACCCGTTGAATGGATAAATTCTTTCACCTTACGCCTGCCGGCAGTTTTTAACCTTTACACTTTATTGTTTCTGATAAGTCCCAATCAATTCCGCTTGTTCGAGCACATGCCCTTTCATTGCCGCTTCAAGTTCGGCTTTAGATGGCTGTTTGAGATCAGGCAATTCCTGATCCAATGCATACAACTTGTGAAAATAACGATGCCTGCCAATCGGCGGACAGGGGCCGCCGTATCCTGTCCGTTTCCAGTCATTTTCTCCTTGCAAAGTCCCCGCAGGTAAACTGCCGGGTGCAATTGCCTCCGCCAATCCGGTCACCGTGGGCGGAATGTTATAGAGAACCCAATGAACCCAGGTCATTTTCGGCTTAGCCGGATCGGGGGCATCGGGATCATCTACGATTAATACCAAACTTTTGGCTGCTGCAGGGACGTTGGACCAGTTTATTGCCGATGACTTGTCTTCGCCTTGACAGGTGAATCGTTTGGGAATTTCACCTTGATGAGCAAAATCAGGGGAACTGAGCGTCATCGTCATAGGTTGTCCTCCTTCAGCCTGAATAGCTGATACGGAAACTAAAGTAAATACAGAAAAAATCAGACTGAAAAAGTAACGTGCTATGTTTGGCTTCATCACTGACTCCTCGACTTGAGAACCGGCACGCTTACGCATGAGGGAAGAGCTTCAGTTAGCCCTATTTAAAGGTTGTATTCGCTGGAGCTTCGCCTAAAATGCACAAGCAATATAACTTATTTTAAGGACGTAGCATGCATATTCTCGGTGTAGATATAGGTGGTTCAGGTATTAAAGGTGCCATTGTTGACACTATAACCGGCACACTCTTAACAGAACGGCACCGGATCAAAACACCACGACCCGCTACGCCGGAAGCAATTGCAGAAGTGCTTGCGCAACTTGTCGCTCATTTTAACTGGAGCGGTCCTGTAGGCTGCGGTTTCCCTGCAGCGATTCAACACGGCGTGGCCAAAACCGCCTCCAATATATCGAAATCATTTATAGGCTGCAATATCGATAAATTGTTTACAGAAACAACTCACTGCCCGTGTTATGCCGTAAATGATGCCGATGCTGCCGGTATGGCGGAAATTCATTTTGGCGAAGGTGCTGATCAACCGGGTGTTGTTATGCTGATTACGATCGGCACAGGCCTGGGTACTGCACTTTTTACCGAAGGAAAGTTAATGCCCAACACGGAATTAGGCCATTTGTTTCTGGAAAATGGCGCTCCAGCTGAGCATTATGCCTCGGATGCTGTTCGAAAAAGTGAAGATCTGAGCTGGAAAACGTGGGGCAACCGTTTTAATACTTATCTGACCCTCATGGAAAGGCTGTTTTGGCCTGATCTGATCATACTTGGCGGAGGCGCCAGTAAAAAGTTTGACAAGTTTAATACACAACTGACGGTACAAACACCGGTTAAACCTGCCGCCTTTTTAAACCAGGCCGGTATTGTCGGCGCTGCATTGTATGCAAAATCGAAGACGATCTGAGCACCCTTGAAGCCCCGCCAAGAGCATGCAACAAAATTCAAAGACCCGCTCTTTTAGGGGGCACGCGTATTGATTAAATTGCCGCCTTGATTCAATGTTAGCTACATTGAGTGCTGCTGTATTGAAAACGTCAAGCCTAATATCAGACAACGAAAAATATTAGCCTTCGAAACTTCGATTGCATCAAGGCTAATTGTAAATAGCATAGTAACGTAGGGTGTCGGTGAGTTTACGAACCGCACCGGCGAATACGCGATTGATGCGGTGCACTTTGTTTACCGCATTCATCGACCCAAGAGTTAAGAAATATAATTTAGGATCAATGCAATGTCCCGCAAACTCATTTGGCTTCACCTTTCAGATTTTCATGCTCGCAAACGTGATGATTGGGATGCTCGCCAAATTACCGATGCGCTTGTTCGTGATTTAAAAGACATGCAGACCCGTCAAGGGCTTCGCCCTGATTTCATATTCTTCACTGGTGATGTTGCCTACGGTGCTGTTAACGGTGAAAGCATGGCTGATCAGTATCAGTTAGCTCGCCAGTTCCTAGAAGCTGTTCGCACAGCCTTTGACCCGGAAATATCCCCACGCGATATTTATCTTGTGCCTGGCAACCACGATGTAGACCGGGACGAAATTCTGCCTGAGCAAACCCAATGGTTAAGGCAAAAAAATAGAACGTTAGAGGAAATTATTGCCGCGATGCGGGATGGGAAAAAGCAATGGCGTTCGTGGATGGACAGATTGATGAGTTATCGAAATTTTCTCACAAGTTACGGCCTAACTCATCTCGAACCCAATGATTCCCATCTGATATGGGCGGATTCAAGAGAGATTCATGGTACTCGTGTCGGTATTGCAGGTCTGAATTCTGCCTGGTCCTGCGCCGACGATAGCGACAAAGCGAATCTTTGGTTAGGTTCGGACTGGCAAATAGCCAAACTGAAAGATCGAATGGGGCCGGTCGATTTTGCAATTGCACTCATACACCATCCAGGAAATTGGTTGAAAGAACAAGAAGACCCATCAGCGATGCGCCGTTTAAAACAAGAGTTTGCTCTTGTATTACATGGTCATGAACATCAAGAATGGGTTGAACCAGACATCGATGGTCGCTTAGTCTTATCAGCTGGCGCTTGTTATAACTCACAAAAAAACGGTTACAGCTTTGGTTGTTTAGACTTGGATAATCTTCAGGGCAATATTTATTTGCGGCAATGGGATTCAACAGGCAGGGGATGGGTAGCAAGGAATGTGACGGGAAAAACGCATGATGGCTGTCAGACATTGCCTAATCTTTCGTGGCTTCGTTTTAATAAAACAGAGGGTGTCGATACTACAGCTGAATCAAAAATCATCAATCATCACGATTCATCCGACACCGAGGAATCGGCAGAAGCACATTTTACGCAACGATATTGCCAATTCGTAATCTATCACCACGATGGTTTAGAGCTCTTTGGCTGTGATATTCCTCGTGAACTTCAACGCCACCAATTATCGGTTGCATATGTTTCACTTAACCTTACTCCCGAAGATGGCGGTTATCCCGCAAAAAAACGCCAGCCGCAAACCTTAAAAAATCAAGCAGAAAAGTTAGTTCAAGATGTATTAGTAGACGACAATCGGCCACAGCATATTTCCGATGAATCAAGTGCGGCTTTAGAACATGTTTTAGACAAAATTTCGACTGAAACCAGTCGACTGTTGATAAATGGTCCTGCCGGTGCCGGAAAAAGTACGCTAATGCGCTGGTGTGCCATTCATGCTGCGGGCCAAGTTCTGAATAATCTAACCGAACAAATATATTCACTACATAAACAAATTACCCCATCCAATCCAACCAAAGCATGGATCGGTCTGAATGCGGGCGTAGTGCATAAGCAGGTTTGGAGAAATAAAGTCCCTTTTCTGATTCGGTTACGTGATTGTCCTAATGGCCAATTACCAGCGGCTAATGATTTGCCGACTTTTCTAGCCAAACACTTGCCGTCCGCTCCGAAGAATTGGATGACGAACTTGCTTGATTCCGGGCAGGCCTTGGTCTTGTTTGACGGAGTAGACGAAATCCACCGCGATCAACGACGTCAACTCGAAGAAGAAATCGGTCATCTGATCCGTACTTATCCTGATTGCACTTACGTGGTCACTACTCGCCCGGGCGCAGTCGCTCCCGGCTGGCTTTCGCGCTTGGATTTCATTGAAGCGCGCGTTGAACCGATGAGCCGACAAGACCGAGAAGAATTCATCGATAAATGGTACCGTTCGGCAGCTTCGGAATTAAAGCTGAAACCACGACCCGGCGAAGATCTAGCGCAAATCGCGGTAAGTCTGAAAGCCGAGTTAGCCGAACAATCCGAACTGGGTTTATTAGCGACCAATCCGCTGTTATGCGCCATGATTTGTGCGCTTTATCGAGAACGACAAGAAAAATTACCGGAAACTCCTGCAGAATTATCCAAAGCCCTTTGTGAAATGCTTTTGCACCGTCGGGAACGGGAAACGCCAGGCTTAGCCGACAAACATTTTTTAACCAGTTGGCGCGAACTAAAGTATGCACAGAAAGAGGAACTGTTGGCCGAACTGGCATGGCTTATGGTCAGCAAAGGCAAATCATCTATCGAACGTAGCGATGCAAAAGCCTTAGTTGCTGAAACGATTTACACAATCCCAGGAAGAAGTCAGGAAGAAGCTGATGATATTTTACAAGCTTTGGTGGAAAGAAGCGGCATGCTACGACCTGCCGGAATCGATCGTATCGACTTTATTCATAACGCGTTGAAAGAATATCTAGCGGCGAATTGTATCGTGGGGAAAGGCAATTGGAAGTTATTGGTCAACTATGCCGATGACCCCGCATGGCAGCCGGTTATTCTATTCGCTCTTGCTTTAGCTCCGGAATCCTTCAGTTCCAATCTAGTTGGCGAGTTACTTAAATGCGCCGAGTCTCTAAAAAATCCGTCGGCTAAGGTTGGCGCTCTTACAAAAGCCGAACGCAAAACCTTAGCGACAATTAAGGCGCGCCAGTTTTTTCTGGTTCGATGCCGAGCGGCAGCAAAACGATTGGACGAAAAATTCTCGAAGAAAATCGATGAGTATTTGGAGCATTTATTACCGCCCGCTTCGATGAACGAAGCCGAAGCGCTTGCACAGCTTGGTTCGCGCATATTGAATTACGGTTCTTCGACTCTTGAAAACGGAAAATGGTGGGCTACACAAGGTAGCTCTATAGCAATGCGTTGCTTGCGTTTGTTGCGCTTAGCTGGCGGACAAAAGGCACAAACTGCTTTGAGAAAGATCTATGCTCTACCTAAAGGTTCAGATCCGCTTGTTAACGAATGGATTTTAGCCTGTAACGAACTATGTCCGGACGAATCATTAAAATGGCCGTTCGATAAAGAAGTGGTATCGTTGACTTCTCATCGAATCACAAATATTAATCCGCTAAAAGATGTAGACAGTTTTAAAAAAATATATATTAATTGCACGCGAGTAACCTCGCTACATCCTTTAATTGGCATGAAGTCATTAACGCAATTATTGCTATGGAATACTCTCGTTAGCGACCTAAGTCCGGTTGCTGAATTAACAAATCTAGAGCATTTGGTCTTCAGCAACACTCGCGTTTCTGACTTAACTCCTCTTAGCGAATTAAAAAAACTTAATTCGCTTGATTGTGGATTAACCAAGGTAACTGATTTGACACCAATTTCTGGTTTAAGCAATCTTAAATACTTGCAATTAGACGGCCTTCAACTCACATCCTTAAATCCAATAAAAAATTTGATTGGTCTAGAGCATTTGAGTTTGAGATCTGTTCCATTGGACGACCTAACACCACTGGCAAATCTTAAATCAATAAAGTATTTGAATTTAGTAAATACGAAGATTACACAGCTGAAACCAATACTCGGTCATTCATCACTTGAGTACTTAGATTTGGCAAGAACCGATATAGAAGACGGGAATGAAATATCGTCATTCGAAAATCTTAGACACTTGGATATTTCTGGAACCAAAATCACCGATTTAACACCGTTATCCAATTTGAGTTCTCTCGAACGACTGGTTCTTGGGTATCAGCCAATTAATGATTTGACACCCATTAAAAACTTAAAAAATCTTGAGATTCTCATACTACACCAAATTAACGTTACAGACCTTTCACCACTGATCGGCATAGAGTCTCTCAAGTATCTTAATCTAGGAAAAACTGCAATATTGGAATCGGAACTGGAGAAATTTAAATCCTTACGACCGGATGTAACAGTACGCCCGAACTATTATTTTTATTCAAGATGAGGCATTTATTAGTATAGGATATTAAGACTCGATCCCTCTTGCAGTGTCGCAATGCAACCGAGTGTCTAAAATTGGGTAAACAACTTGCACTGGATTTACTTTCGCAACGCTGAACGGTTTAAAATCTCACCAGTATCCCTTATCCGCCAAAGATATGGGTTGAGATTTCAATTCGCGGTGGGCGATATTTCATAAGCCACTCCAAATGACTTAGATAGTTTCGACAATTGCTTGTCCAACGTCCACTGCTCTGCGCCGGATGTGATCAAAACCGAAACAAGCAACAGGACTAAAGATCCGATTAGTTAAAAGGAATTGTAAGAATGTACAAAATCTTCTTTACTCCGAATACGCTTCCTGCTTTTGAGCTTCGGCGCTGTTCAGCCAGTAGGATGCAGCAACATCATGAACCATAACCTTGGCATCTTCAGCGATGGATGCAGGCTAAAACTTTAGAATCTTAATCAAAGCGTGAGGTTTAGAATCGTTTGCTCGATCGTGTAATTCCACCTTAAAGCAGAAATAGTATATTGATTCTTTCAATTTGCTACGTTCAATTCCAGACCGTCTGAGAACACAATAATTTTTGATTCACCAATTTTAAGGCAATGTGGAAGAACGGCTGATTAATTGAACTTTCGTTTAATTTTCAGCAGAGTCCTTATTTCAATTTTCCTGACCCGCTATCACAGAGACCGTCCCGGCAAGCATCACCGCCGAATAATCGGCCCAAACGCAACCTGTTCCGGGCAAATAAAAGATACAGTCCATCAAACAGCGGCCTGAGTATTGGCCAGCGCACAGGAGCCATAAGCCAGCCTAAACCTACAGCCCGGTAGGCAGCGTAAAATACTTCAACTCCTTTAATGACGCGCCCGTCCGGGTACTGGCCATGAATTTCGGCCATCAAGTCATCGAAAGACTTACCGTAATTTTCAGGCTTGAAACCGTCATCATTGATATCCTGAAAACCAAGCTTGCCTTGCTTATTTTTAAATTTCAGCCAAGCCACTTCCTTACGGCAGATAGGACAATGCCCATCGTAAAAGAGAATGAATTCGTAGGGATTGGTCATGTCGGCAGCAAATTCAAACTTTTGTTCAATAAGCGCTCAGTTGATGGAACGTTATTTTGTGACGGCTGGTCACTGTCTTTCTTTTTTTTCTTTGCCATTTGCTCACGAAAATAAGCATCATAATTCCAGTCTGGACGAGCGGGCGGCGGGGTATTTTGAGGGGTCATAGTAGTCCTTGCGTTGTTTTACAGGTGTGTCCCATTCGCCCCGGTCAGGTAGTTTTTTAGCTTATTCGACAGCATTGGAATGGGTTAAATTAAATCAATCATCAAAGTGTGGCAGTAACTGAACACTGAGACTGTTCAGCTAAAATCGATGGTTTGATTTTTAAAGAGAAGTTATCAGTAGAATTTACAGAATCAAGTGTGCTGACTGTTTATCAGCCTAAGCGTTCAAAATGAATTTGTAAAAGCGCTTCCCTGCCTTTTTCAAAATCTAAATAGTGGCTCCGACATCCTTGTATTAATTGTACGCCTGCATTACCACATTAACTAACAGAATAGCTGAGTTGGTCAAACTCCGCAGAAAATAAGCAACAATTCCCAGTTTGATGAGAATAAAGGGTAGGCGTAAGCTTTGCGGGGATGTCGGCAGCAGGGATGCTGCCGTCAAGCCTCCACGGATGGATCTACGGCGTTCCTCGCAAGGCTTTCGCCTACCCTCCAAGCCACATTAAAAGTTCAAACTGGGAATTACTGATCATTTTGTAAGTTACAGACCGTCCACGCTCCGTTAAATCTGCCCTGAGCATGGACCCGTCGCCTGCAACAAAATCCGTAGATTAAACTCTTGGCATTTGACGCAGCTTTTCAACCACTTTATCGCCAAACTGATCGGTGCTGATCATCGTTACACCGCTTCCCGGTTTCGACAAATCGGCCGTGGAATAACCATCACCAAAGACACCCTGCATCGCTGCCCACACATTTTTGGCTTCAGCTTCCATACCGAAACTGTTTTCCAGCATCATCGCCACCGAACCAATCATCGAATAGGGATTGGCAATGTTTTTTCCGGCAATGTCGGGCGCCGAACCGTGCGATGGCTCGTAGTAGGCTTTTTCAGGGCCGATACAGGCCGAAGGCATCAGGCCCAAAGAACCTAAAATGCCACCGCCCTGGTCGCTGAGAATATCACCAAACATGTTTTCCATCACCATCACATCGAACTGGGTCGGTTTTAAACACAATGCCGTTGCAGCAGCGTCGACCAGATAATTGACCACTTCGACATCGGGATATTCCTTCGCCACCTCTTCCATCACTTCGTTCCACAACACGCTGGACATCAGTACGTTGCTTTTATGGATATTGTGCAGCAGCTTGCGTCGTTTTCTGGCCAACTTGAAGGCTTCGTGCATGATGAGGCGGATTTGCTCTTCATCATATTCCAGCGTTTCCCGGACATAACGCAAGCCTTTGTCATTAACGCCGCGCTCTTTCTGTCCGAAATAAAGACCTCCCACCAGTTCGCGCACCATTATTAGATCGATGCCTTCACCGATAATCTCAGGTTTCAACGGTGAAAAATGCGCCAGCGATTTTGGCAACGAAACCGGACGGAAGTTGGCGTAAGTATTGTAACGGCGGCGCATCGGCAGTAATGCACCGCGTTCCGGTTGCTTCTCGACCGGAATTTTTTTAGCTTCTTCATGGCTCAAGCCGATAGGACCTTTCAGTATGGCATCGGCCTGATCGCAAATATCGATGGTCGCTTGCGGGAAGGCATCCCCGGTTTCGAAATAGGCGCAAGCGCCAAATGAGGCGGGCATGAGCTCAAACGTCACATCATTGCGTTCCTCAATAAGTTTGAGAACTTTGATGGCTTCTTGGGTAATCTCGGGGCCGATTCCGTCGCCGGCCAAAACTGCAATTTTATAATGCTTCATTTTTCTGCTTGCTTGTAAGTGAATAGTAAGGGGTAAGGTTTTTATTTTATTGGGTTCGCTCTAAAGGCACTGTCGACATTTCATGCAACTGGATGTTGATGAGTTTGATAGCCGCTAAAATTGCCGCATAAACCTGATTGACGTGAACACCCCGCGTTTTGCGCAATTCATTGCCGCAATCCCAGGTTATGACGCATTCGGTCAGCGCGTCGGCGTGGCCGCCTTTGGGAATTCGGATTTCATAATCGGTCAGTAAAGGCAGCGTATAGCCATATTTATCGAGTACTTTACTGATCCCGTCGATAAAAGCATCGAAACCTCCGCTGCCTGCTCCGGTTGCCTGATGCTTGTCACCTTTTACATCGACGCGCATGCTGACGGTCGATTGCAGCTTCAAACCGCTGTTGATGGAACAATCCAGCAATTTGATGTGTTGATAATTCTTGCTTTCCAGAACATCGGCAATGATAAACGGCAGATCATCTGTCGTTATCGTCTGCTTGGAATCACCCAGGCTGACGATGCGCGCCAGGACTTTTTTCTGGTCTTCTTCAGACAAGTCCAATTCCAGCTGTTCCAGATTTTTTTTCAGCGAGGCCTTGCCGCTCATTTTGCCCAGTGCATAGCTGCGGGTACGAGAAAAGCGTTCCGGTCCCAACCGCGTTTTGTATAAGCCACCCTTTTGATCTCCATCGGCATGAATACCTGCAGTCTGGGTAAAGACATCGGCACCGACAACCGGGGCATTGGCGGCAATGCGCTTGCCGGAGAAATTTTCCACCATATTACTGATGCGCACCAAATGGCTTTCATCAATAGACAGCTGCATGTTCATTTTATCGCGCAAGACCACAGCCACTTCTGCCAGCGAAGCATTGCCTGCCCGCTCACCCAGACAGTTGATGGTGCAATGAACAGCGCTGACACCCGCCTGGACAGCGGCCATGACATTGGCGGTGGCCAAGCCGTAATCGTTATGCGGATGAAAATCGAACTGCAGTTCCGGATAGCGTTGACACATATCACCGAGGCTTGAAAGCACTTCGTCCGGCGACATCACGCCCAGGGTATCCGGCAGCATGAAATGACTCACGTGACTGGACTTGAGCCTATCCATCATGCCATAGACATAATCGGGGCTATCTTTGTAGCCATTCGACCAGTCTTCCAGGTAAATATTGATTTTTAACCCTTGTTCGTGAGCATAGGCTATGGTTTGCAACACATCGGCACTGTGTTGATCCAGCGTCTTGCCGAGTTGTTCTCGACAGTGTTTCTCGCTGCCTTTGGCCAGCAGGTTAATCACTTTGCCGCCGGTAGATTTGATCCAATCCACGCTGCGGGTATGATCGACAAAGCCCAGCACTTCGACACGGTCGGCAAAGCCTTCCTGCTCTGCCCATTGGTTAATATGGGTAACGGCTTCCTTTTCACCTTCTGAAACCCGAGCGGAAGCCACTTCGATACGGTCGACGCGCAAAGATTGCAATAATGCCTTGGCAATGCTGACTTTTTCCATTGGTGTAAACGCGACCCCCTGGGTTTGCTCGCCGTCCCGCAAAGTGGTGTCCATTAGCTGGATGTGTCTTGAATTTATTGGCATGATTTTGTATTATTTTTTATGCGTCGTCTAAATCACCTAAGAATTCAGGCAATTAACGAGAAACCTTTCAGGCTTTAAGCCGCTATTTGCTCATAAGAAAATGCCGGAATATCTGCACGTTCTTTTGCATGTTCTATTGTGATGCCACAAACATTGCCTTTGGCATCGACATCAATAAAGGTATCTTCATCGTAATCTTTAGTTTCGGCTACATCTACAGCACGAAACTCGATATATAACGTATCTGTGTCTTGGAAATATTTTATTTTCATAGCGTAAATGACCTGTCAAAAAATGCGTTGTGAATGGCTATGTTCGCGTTAGTAGTAGGCGTCGCCCCGGCAGGGATTGCCGGGGTCCAGAAGCCATGGATGGCGATGGACTTTCACATCCTTGTGACCTGGATTCCGGCAATCCATGCCGGAATGACGGTGTTGATTTACTTTCTACTACTAACGCGAACATACCCTTTTGAATAGTCTCACCATCAGAAAGCAATATGTAACTATTCAGACCCCCAGACCACTGGAGGCAATTTTGGAATCGGCCGTCCGGTCCGCTGATGATCAATGACGACAGCCAAATAAAGCCAAGGGGATTGTTGTCTTTTACGGCAGGTTTCGATCACGCTGATTAAAATGG
>NZ_JAUSBX010000101.1 GCF_030651835.1 Methylicorpusculum sp.
GTGGTTTTAGCCACTGACAAGCCTATTTTAGGCGGATAAGTGGTAAAATCGGTGCCAGCACGATAGATCTTGGTGCTTCGTATTAATTATAACATATTGTATTATATGGCATATTTTGATTTTCTTTCAGGCACTAAATAGGCAAGTTATAGGTACCCAAACCTTAATGTAGCACCTGCTTTTTCCAAACTTCGAGATACTCATGGTCATTCAAGACAAAATGTCATTAATTTCTCACGATTCTTATTGTGATACGCTAAAACAGTTATTGCTGGATGTCTGCGAGATCCGCAGTCATGTGGTTGAAAACGCCGATTTAAGATTAACAAAATATTCAGAATATTATCGATCCGGCGTCTTTACCAAGAGTGCTATTAATCTGGCCCATTATTTGGCGCTCAGACAGTTTGATTTAAGACATTTACAGCAGCGTCTGGCACAAGTGGGTTTGTCTTCTCTGGGGCGGGCGGAATCTTCGGTTTTATCGACACTCGATGCCGTCATTAACTTGTTGATGCGCGCTACCGATAAAAAAGTTATCGAAGTTGATAAAAATCCTCATGAATTTGGCTTCAATAGAGGACAGCAACTGCTTGAACAGCATACTATCGAATTGTTTGGTGCCTATTTTGAAAAAAGTAAAGCGCATGTCATGGTAACGCTGGGAACTGATTCGGCATGGGACTATCCATTGGTCAACGCGTTACTGAGTAAAGGCATGACGTGTGCCCGAATCAATTGTGCTCATGATAACCCCCAAATATGGCAAGCCATGATCCGGAATATTCGCAGAGCCGAAGCGGAAACTGGTCGCAGTTGTCGAGTCTTGATGGATCTGGCCGGGCACAAAATCAGAACCGGTGCAATTGAATTGGGTCCCGCTGTTCATCATATTAAAGTTAAACGCGATGCTTATGGAAAAACGGTAATGCCGGGCAGATTGATACTGGTCAACGGGCAAGTTGGCGCTGGGCAAACCGTTCCAGAAGACGCTGGTTTATTTAGAGTGACAGTGCCGGAAGCATTTTTTCATAGCTTGAAGGCGGGTCACCGTCTTGTCTTTGAAGATTCGAGAGGCAAATGCCGCCAACTCATTGTTGAACAATTGCTTGCCGATTCTGAATGGCAAGTCAGATGCGAACAAGGCAGTTATCTGATTTCAGAATGTGAATTACAGTTGTTGGCTGACGCTGATGGGGCTGAGACACCTGAGTTGACGTGTAAAATTGGCCGCTTTGACGGCTTACCCAAGAAAATTTTGCTGTTTAAAGACGATCTGTTGCTGTTGACTGATGCTTCACAATTGGGGGCTCCGTCCGTGATAGATGACCAGGGCGTGACGATTAAACCCGCTCAGATCGGTTGCACCTTGTCGCATGCGATCAATCGATTGAAAGTCGGCGACCCCGTCTGGATTGATGACGGCAAGCTGGGGGCCGTCGTCGAAACGATTACAGAACAAGGTGTCTTATTACGTGTAACTAAAACGCGCAGCAGCGGTGTCTCAATTTTGAGCGACAAAGGCATTAACTTTCCCGAAACGGATTTGGCCTTGCCGGCATTGAGTCAAAAAGATCTGGAGGACCTGGATTTTGTTTGTTCTCATGCTGATTTAATCGGCTTTTCGTTTGTTGAATCACTGGCGGACATGGGGTGCTTGATCGATGAACTGGCAAAACGCAGCGCTACGGATCTCCCTATCATTGCCAAAATAGAAACGAATCGCGCGGTTAAAAATTTACCGGAAATCATACTCGGCACCATAGGCCGTCAGAGTTTGGGCATTATGATTGCCCGAGGAGATTTGGCGGTAGAACTGGGAAGTGCGCGCCTGGCAGAAATTCAGGAAGAGTTGCTCTGGTTGTGTGAAGCGGGCCATGTACCAGTAATTTGGGCTACCCAGGTACTCGAATCCATAGCCAAAAAAGGCACGAAATCCAGGCCGGAGTTTACCGATGCGGCCATGGCAGTCAGAGCTGAATGCGTGATGTTGAATAAAGGCCCTTACATTATTGATGCCTTGGAAGCCTTGGTTAACGTGGTGATTCGTATGCAAGAGCATCAACATAAGAAATTTCCCCGGTTACGCGCTTTGCACTGGTAGTTTTCAGGCGGGCTTGGTGTCAGATATAAAATGCCGCCATTTTTCGCCAATAACTGGCGCGGTGAGCCCGTCCATCCCATTCGTGCAAAGCATGCCAAATCCCTTTGGACCACAAAATATGACTCAGATGGTGATTATTGCCAAGAAATGGGTCCTCTTTACCGATTGTGAAAACCATGTCCATGTTGCGTAAATGCTCTAAGTACCAATGACACTCGAGTTGAGGAAGAAAGTGCGTCGGGGTGTTGTGGTAGATATTTTCATCGTAATAGCCGTCAAACAGATTATAAAAGTCTTCAACAGCCAGGGTCAGATCATAACGGCCTGAAAACGCACATAACTTTTGAAAGAGGTGAGGGTGGCGGAAGGCGATATTAGCCGCCTGGAACGCCCCCAGGCTACAGCCCTGAACAATAGTGCAGGGATGCTGATTTTTCCAGGCCATAAAAGGCAGAACTTCATTAAGAATGTATTCTTCGAATTGGATATAGCGGCCTATCTTGTCGGCCGGATGTCGCCAATCACAATAAAAGGTCTCCCAGGGTATGCTGTCAACACAATACAATTGAAGATGTCCTGCGTTGATCTTATGTGCCAATGCGTGGACTATTCCCAGCATTTCGTATTCGAAAAACCGACCTTCACGGGTGGGGAACATCAGAACCTTGGCTCCGGCATGGCCGAAAACCAGTAACTCCATATTCCGCCACAATCGTGGGCTATGCCAGCAATGATATTCCCGGTTCATTATTTTCTTAAAAGTACCTGCAATTCTGTTAACAACGCATCGTCCTTTCTTCAAAATACTCAGGTTCTGTTTGATATTGCATACAGTCTAGAGGATAAATGAGATTAAGCCTTTCGGAATAAAAAACCCGGCTGTTGTTGCCAAGTAAGCCAGCCGGGTCAATACACCTTTATTTCAAGTTCATGCAGTTAGCATAATAAGTGACAGTTGCGGGCCAATCTGAAAATATGCCCATAATCCCTACATCCTGAGCCAAGACATCCAAAAGAACCATCATGTCGCCATCTGACTTAATACCGTCAGTGATGGATTGATAATAGTAACCGCCACCGTTTTTCAACAGACCGGAGCGTTCAATCGTCCAGGTGATAATCTCCAGGCCTGCGGCTTTCGCTGCTCGGGCATACTCTGAAGGAACGATCTTGTTGTTGGCATCCAGGGTCACCAGAACCCACATAGGAGGCGCTACAATTTTCACGCCTTCAGCGGCAAGCGAAGGTAACTTGGTGATAGCCGCCGGGACTTGTTCAGGAACATCCAGCGTTTCCAGGTAAACAGCTTGTTTGCCGAATTTGGGTTCGTTGGCAATCCAGTAACGAACGTCTTCAAGGCCAAACGATTGAGGATATACATTTTTGGCAGGCACACCTTCCATTTTGTATTCATTAATCATTTTTTGCGCGTAAGCCTGTTGAGTGAAACCATTAAAAGGCATCGCTACGCTGGCTGATTTCAATTCCGGAGTCATTTTGACGCCCAGTTTTTTAAACAAACGGATACTTTCTCTATGCGTCAACAACGTGCCTTTGGATGAATATAAATCAGTTCGAAAACTGGCTGTGGCATTCATAAATTGATTCAATGTTTTGGCATTACGATTACCGGCATCCATTTTGCCTTTCAATGTTTTAAATTCAGCCAACGTAATATCACTGGTGCAACAGCTGACATTTTTGTAAGGCGTCTCACTGCCCAAATCCGGTTGAACGGAACACTTTCCGGCCAAATCGGTTTCCAGAATATTGGTCGTTGTTTCAAGATCACATTGAGAATGCCTGCAAACCAATTCCTTGTCTTTCGTAAATGTGACATCACATTCAAGAATGCCGGCGCCCATTCGAGCAGCTGCTTCGTATGATTCTTTGGTATGTTCGGGGAATTGCAAAGGGGCTCCGCGATGACCTATCGAAAAGTCCGATTTATAAAAGGGACCTTCAGAGCACTGTTGTAATGCTTCTTTAAGGTCGCTTTTTTCCATAGCGTCAACCAGGAAATAAGGCCTTGGCCCTAACTGGATATTTTGACCAAAACGTGCATCTGATTTATTGTTTTTTTGATCGGCAGATACCGCCATTGATGATGCTGTAGTGACAGCAAATACAACTGCGAGAATCACTCTACTTAAGTTCATGATATGCTCCAACGAAGGTTAAGGTGTTGTCGAAAATTCTATCGGGTCGACCCTCAAACCTTACTTTTGATATATGTCTTTATGATTTCTAAACCGTTAATAATTGATGACATGCAATACGTTTTTTGTGGGGGGATGAGCGGCAATGCCCTGAACTTAAGGATATTAGGGTGAGCGGATGAGCGTGTGTTTTTTGGAAATCCTTCAGAAGAAGCAACGGAAGATTTAGAGCAAGTCACGTAAATATGAATGGCGACAAATTAAGTCAAAAAATACAAACCAATGTAAAAATCGATAATCGGTAGGGCGTTTTCGCGATAGCAAAACGCCAAGATTCTTTAAAGCCATGGCGGATTGCCTGATGACGAATCCGCCTTACCGGGTTGTTTGATTTATAGCTGATTCATCGAATTATTGGCGAGCTTCCAGTATTTATTGGCGTTGGGAATGCGGCATGAGTCGGTGGACCCTCGGTCACGTCCTAATTGATACGAATTATCTTATCATGGTCATTTCGACTTATTTAATCCTCGCAGGTATTAATAAGGTATGTCCCATTCCTATCGCTTAGGATCGTCAGTTTTTTTTACAGTGGCATGAGAGCCATAGAAAAATTGTATCAATGAAAAACAATAAGGCATTGAAAAATATCTTATTACAAACATATGGCATGTTATTTGTTTTCATACTTTATGATTTTGACAGCAATGTTCTGATTGTACTCAATCACCATTTTGCTAAATGATTTTATTCGTTTCAAAATCGCTCATGTTTTTTGCTATAAGTCGCTTTTATAACGATCAAATTTTGTTTTTGCTGGGCATACACCGCATTTCATAAAGCCATGTCAAAGCAAATTAATTAATAAATCACCCTAATATTTAGGACTAAACATATGATATATTTAAATAATGATAGACAACAATCCGATTTATTTCGGCGAATTTTCAACTTACTATTAATTGTTGCTAGTTTAAATTTTGGAGGTATGAATAATGCCCTAGGAGGCTGTCCGAGAATTGAAAAAGTATGGTATCAGTACAGATCCTGCTCGTGAATGAAACGCAGTAACTGGATGCGCTTAATGCCACATTATTTAATAATATCAATTAGATAGAGTATAATGATCAAAAAATAACAG
>NZ_JAUSBX010000125.1 GCF_030651835.1 Methylicorpusculum sp.
TTTCGACCCCTTGTTGGGTCGAAACGAGGCGACGCGGACGAATCGGGGCCGCCGGAGGCATCAGTGGTCGCGTATTTTTTTGCTGCTTGATTGGGCTGGGATGCCCAAAACAAGCTTTCGCAAAAATAGCGACTCCCCGACTCATAGTCTTTCTTCTGGGCTTCGTTGGCTTTTTTCTGAAATTTGACTTCTTCTGATGTGGAACCGATTTTTGAATGGCTGGCAATGGCATTTAAAAAATGAGGTTCTGGTTTCAAGTGATAATACGCTTCCACTTCATACAAATCGGTTACTTTGGTCATTTGCTTTTTGTACAAATGCTGCAACCTTTTTACTTGTGTGCTGATCGACTCTATTTTATCGGCAATATAAGTAATTTGATCTATTGCTTCAAGTGTTTGAAGTTAGCGGTCGATAAGTTCGCCAGCCAATTCCATCTGCCGATACGCTGATGAGATTGTCGTCAATTCAGGGGTGTTCGAGGATGGCTCTGAAGTGTTCTTTGATTAATCTATTAGAGGCGGGCATGGATAAATAAAGCCCGCCTGTTAAGGTTGATAAATCTAAGTCTTGGTGTGTTTTCAGGGAGGCTTAGTCAAATTTGTCAGTGACGGCTCCCTTGCTGGCAGAGCTGACCGAATTGGCATACTTGGCCAGAACGCCGCGCGTATATCTTGGTGCGGGTTGTTGCCATTTTTCCAGGCGACGGGCTATTTCATGTTCATTGATGTGCAAGGTCAGTTGTTTGGTATCAGCATCAATAGTAATTTGATCTCCATTTTGAACAACAGCCAGAACACCGCCCACATAAGCTTCCGGTGTGATGTGACCCACCACAAAACCGTGTGTGCCTCCAGAGAATCTTCCGTCCGTGATCAGCGCTATTTCTTTGCCCAGGCCCTTGCCCATGACAGCGGAAGTAGGGGAGAGCATTTCGCGCATGCCGGGGCCGCCCTTGGGGCCTTCGTAACGGATCACTATCACGTCGCCTTTGACGATGTCACCGTTTAATATACTTTGCAAGGCGAGTTCCTCGGCGTCAAATACCTTCGCCGTGCCGGTAAAAACCAAACCTTCCTTGCCGGTGATTTTGGCGACGGCGCCTTCTGTGGCGAGATTGCCGTAAAGAATGCTCAAATGGCTGTCTTTTTTGATGGGGTTATCCAGTGAGCGGATCATATCCTGATGTTCAGGGTAGGGTTTGACCTCAGCCAGATTTTCCGCGAGTGTTTTGCCGGTTACTGTCAGGCAGTCGCCGTGCAACAGTCCGTGATCTAGCAATGTCTTCATGAGGGGTTGTATGCCACCTATCTCCACCAATTCCGCCATTTGATACTTGCCGCTGGGTTTTAAATCGGCCAGCATAGGCACTCGTTTACCAATACGGCTGAAATCATCCAGGGTCAGATCAACGCCGGTTGTGTTGGCCATCGCCAGCAAATGCAAAACAGCATTGGTAGATCCACCCAAAGCAATAACGACGGTGATTGCATTTTCAAATGCAGCTTTGGTCATGATGTCGCGGGGTTTGATGTCTTTTTTCAGTAATTCCAGCACGGCAGCACCGGCTTTTTCACAATCCAGTCGTTTATCTTCGGAAATCGCCACTTGAGCGGAACTGTTAGGCAGGGACATCCCCATGGCTTCGATTGCCGAAGCCATGGTATTAGCGGTATACATGCCACCACATGAACCGGGTCCTGGAATGGCTTTGGCCTCGATAGCGGCCAGTTCTTCATCGTCGATTTTATTATTTGCGCGTGCGCCAACGGCTTCAAAAACGGAAACGACATCCAGTTTTTGATCTTTGTGGCAGCCGGGGAGTATGGTGCCGCCATAAACGAATATGGCAGGACGATTCAATCGGGATAAAGCGATCATGCAGCCCGGCATGTTTTTATCGCAACCACCGATAGCGACAACACCGTCAAATCCTTGGCAACCTACGACCGTTTCAATTGAGTCGGCGATCACTTCCCGCGATACCAGCGAGTACTTCATGCCTTCAGTACCCATGGAGATGCCGTCAGATATGGTGATCGTGTTAAATATTACGGCTTTGCCGTTGGCATTGTCGACCCCAAGGGCAGCAGCATCCGCGAGCTTATTGATGTGCATGTTGCAAGGGGTTACCATGCTCCAGGTCGAGGCAATGCCGATTTGCGGTTTTTTGAAATCTTCATTTTTGAAGCCAACGGCATGAAGCATGGCGCGACTGGGCGCTCTTTCCATGCCATCCACAACAAGTGATGAAAAGTGACGGGTATTTTTTTCCTCTGAGTTTGCCATTTAACTGTTTCCTGAATTCTTGTTTAACTTACGGTGCGGCACAATGATTGTGCGAGGGCAATGTGAAGGTCGTGCAGTATTTTAGAAAGTGTCCCAGCCTCCGCTGCTTCTGCGGCGCCAGCCTAATTTAGGCAGAATAAAACCTAACAGCACGCCTGCCAGAGATAAAGCACCCCCATAAATAAACCAGTCCTGATTGGAATTATCGATCAAGGCCTGGTTTTCGCGTTTTAATTTTTGCAATTCCCGTTCAGCGCCTACAACACGCTCTGGTAAGCGGTCTCGCTCAGTTTTAATTTCTATTGCATTGGCTGCCGTCATTTTAAGTTCGGCCAATTCTCGGTTTAGACTGTCTCTTTCTAAGACGATGGAATGTCCCAGCGAGTCGATTTTGGACGTGTCTCCTTTTAATGCCGCTAATTCAGCTTTTATGCTGTCGTTTTCTTTTTGAAAAGCTTCAATCTTTTTGTTGGCATCTTGTAATAATACGGCGCTAGGTGGCGTTTGTAATAAGTGACGTGTTAAAAAATAACCCTCTACACCGTTCAACGTGCGAACCAATGAATAACCGGTACTCCTTTCTTCTATCAATGTTAAAGGCGTACCGGACTTGATCATCTTGACTATTTTGCTACGATCATTTTCCGCCTTTCTTAAAGTGAGTTCCAGATCATCGGTGACATAAACAGTTTTGGCTTCAACGGTTATTGAGGTCAGGAAGATCAGAAAACCGAGTATTTTTTTCACGAGTATCCTTTATGGTTCGATTCTTATTGGTTGTAATTTTAGCTTTAATTGCCGCTCATGAGCAATTCTAGCAGTGCTTTTTGGGCGTGCAGACGGTTTTCTGCTTCATCGAAAATTACGCTGTTGGGGCCGTCAATCACTTCTTCAGCAACTTCTTCGCCGCGGTGAGCGGGTAGGCAGTGCATGAATAATGCCTCTTTTTTTGCTGCGTCCATGACTGATTGGCTCACCTGATAATCTTTGAAAGCCAGCGCTCTTTGTTTTTGTTCTTCTTCCTGACCCATACTGGCCCAAACGTCAGTAACCACGAGGTCACAACCTTCGGCGGCTTGTTGGGCAGTGTCAAAAAAGTTAATGGAGGCGGATGCACTATTAACAAAACATGAATCCGGTTTATAGCCTTCCGGGCAGGCCAGGTGGAGTTTAAAATTCAATATCGATGCGGCTTCAATGTAAGAGTGGCACATATTGTTGCCGTCACCGATCCAGGCGACGGTTTTACCTTCTATGTCCCCTCGGTGTTCAAAAAACGTTTGCATGTCGGCCAGTAACTGGCAAGGGTGCATCAGGTCGGTTAGGCCGTTTATGACCGGGACGCGGGAGTGTTCCGCAAAAGTGGTAACGGTTTCATGTTTGTTGGTTCTCATCATAATGCCGTCAACCATGCTCGATATGACTTTGGCGCTGTCACGAAGAGGCTCGCCCCGGCCCAGTTGAGTATCTCTGGGGGATAAAAACAATGCGTTGCCGCCAAGCTGGATCATGCCTGTTTCAAATGAAATACGGGTGCGTGTGGATGACTTTTCAAAGATCATCGCTAACACTTTTCCTTTCAACGGCTGAAAGTCGGGGTTTCTGGTGTTCTTGAGTTCGATAGCCCGGTTGAGCAGCTGGCGGAGTTCTGAACTTGTCAGATCGTGCAAAGAGATAAAGTGTCTGAGTTTCATAGGTTACTGCTGCGCTGTAAAGTCTTGAATAACAGTGGATAAGGTGTCCACCAAAAGGTTTATTTGCTCATCATCCATAATTAAAGGAGGAAGGAGGCGGATGGTATTTTCTTGAGTCACATTGATCAGAAGGCCTTGAGCAAGCGCCAAGCTAACCAAAGCCCCGCAAGGTTGTTTTAATTCGACTCCGATCATCATGCCTTTATGGCGGATCTCGTGGACATGAGGGGAGTCGGCCAGTTGTCTGGCTAAACCTTGGGAAATCGCGGTTCCCTTGTTTTTGGCCTGATCAATCAGATCTGTTTCGTCCAACGTGTCAAGCACTGCCAAAGCAGCACTGCAAGCCAGCGGGTTGCCGCCAAAAGTTGAACCGTGTGTGCCGGCGGTGAGGATTTTGGCGGCCTGTCCTTTAGCCATGCAGGCGCCTATCGGGACGCCATTGCCCAGCGCTTTTGCCAGCGTGCAGACGTCAGGGCTTATAGTGTTATGCTGATGCGCCAAAAATAAGCCCGTTCTGCCTACGCCGGTTTGAACCTCATCCAGCATCATCAAAATATTATATTGGTCGCAAAGAAATCTGACGCCGTTAAGAAAGTCAGGCGCAGGGATATTAACTCCGCCTTCGCCTTGTATCGGTTCAACTAAAACGGCAACAATGTTGTCGTTGGCTAGTATAGCTTGTTCAATGGCGTCCAGATCGTTGTAAGGCACCCGGATAAAGCCTTCAACTAATGGTGCAAAACCTTGTTGTATTTTTGCATTGCCTGTCGCGCTTAGTGTTGCCAGTGTCCGGCCATGAAAGCTTTTTTCCATAACGATGATCGCAGGACGCTCTATGCCGCGATCGAATCCATAGCGTCTGGCCAGTTTTATCGCCGCTTCGTTGGCTTCCGCGCCGGAATTGCAGAAAAAGACATTATCCATACCGCTTTTTGCACAAAGGCGATTGGCCAGCGTCTCCTGTAGTTCAATCCCATATAAATTAGACGTGTGAATGAGTCTGGCACTTTGGTCGCAAAGCGCTTTATGGACGGCAGGGTGCGCGTGTCCCAGGTTGCAAACGGCTATACCGGAAAGCGCATCCAGGTAACGGTTATTGTCCTTATCCCAAAGCCAGGCCCCTTGACCCCTATCCAGTGTTATTGGTAAGCGACCGTAGGTAGGCATGATATGACTGGTCATTGTTTAAAGCCTGCTAACCTTAGGGCAATAAGTTGCCCTATGAAAAAACCTTAAATTATAATTTTCACGATATGACTAAGCAAGAATTAGATAAGTAAATTAGGCTTTTTTAAAAAATCTATTCTTGATAAAATCGCTGGGTTATTAATATTAAAGGGTGATAGTGATGGAAGTTATAGAAAGAATAAAAGATCAACTTGAGAAAAATTCGGTTGTCTTGTACATGAAGGGTACTCCTGATTTTCCTCAATGCGGATTTTCAGGCCAATCAGTTCAGGTGTTGAATGCATGTAAGGCCAAGTTTGCCTATGTCAATATCTTTGAAGATCCTGAGTTGAGGGAGGCATTAAAGTCCTATTCTAACTGGCCGACTTATCCTCAGTTGTATATAAAAGGTGAGTTGGTAGGTGGATGCGACATCATCATCGACTTGTATACAAAAGGCGAATTGCTAAAAATGCTGGCTGAAGCTGATGCGGTCGCTGCTTAAAGGTTGTTGACTTCAACTCATATGGTGCTGGTTTAATGTGCGGTGACGAGCTTCGGCTTGTCACTGCTTAAATTAGCCAGGCTAATTTTTCTTATCAATGTCCTCAATCATATCAATTCGATGACTCAATAACTTCGTTGTTTGCAGGAACTTGTTGATTCATTTGATCCAGTCTTTCCAGATAGTCTAAGCGATTGAAAACCTGACAAAACAATTCGGCAGTTTTTTCTGCATCGTAGAGTGCCGCGTGCGCTTTCTCATTTTCCCAGCCAAGCCCTGCAGTTTGAGCTATCTTTGCTAACACCGTCTGCTTGTAAAACATACCTCCCAGCGTTGCCGTATCAAAAGTACTAAAAGGATGAAAAGGGCTGCGTTTGTATTGGGTGCGTGAAATGGCCGCATTCAAAAAACTCAGGTCAAATGCCGGGTTGTGGCCGACTAGAATTGCGCGAGTGCAGTTGTTTCGTTTGACTGCTTTTTTAATCGGTTTAAACAGTTTTTCCAAAGCATCTTTTTCTTCAATTGCCATACGAAACGGATGGTAAGGGTCTATGCCATTGAATTTGAGTGCTGATTCATCGAATTCTGCATTTTTGAACGGGGCTACATTGGCGCAATGGCGTTCAGTAACTTCCATCCGGCCTTGATCATCCAATTCGACGATAACGGCGGCCAGTTCAAGGAGTGCATGTTTTTTGGGGTTGAAACCGGCCGTTTCTATGTCAACTATGACCGGAAGGTAGCCTCTGAATCGCTTATCAAACGGTAATCGAGTGGTTTCCATGAAGATTATAAAAATGCGTTGAAGTACGGGGTAAAAGCAGATGCATAAGGATGTAAATGCTCGAAGAGGCTTTGTCTTTATGTTATGTTACGCGAAAAATACAAGATAAAAAATATTTTAGGGAGGCATAGAGGGCAAAATGAATAAAAGAAAAATTACATCAGGACTGCTGAGTCTTGTAATAATTTCGACAGCTGCAGGTTGTTCGTCGATTCGAACCAGCAATGATCCCAGGGATCCTATGGAAAACTGGAATAGGAAGGTTCAGACATTTAACGATAATGTCGATAAATATTTTATGAAGCCCGTTGGCCAAGGTTATCAATGGGTCATGCCCTCATTTGCCGATCAGGCAGTAACCAATTTTTTTAGTAACATTAATGATATTGGTGTAACGATCAACGATTTAATGCAATTAAAAGTGGCTCAGTCCGGATCTGACGGAGCCCGTTTTATCGTCAATTCAGTGGCGGGAATTGGTGGATTGATTGACGTGGCAACGATGATCGATTTACCCAAGCATGATGAAGACTTTGATCAGACTTTGGGTGTGTGGGGGGTGCCAACCGGACCTTATATGGTTATTCCTCTGTTCGGTTCCAGTACGCCTAGAGGCATAAGCGGCGCAGCGGGTGATGCCGCTATGAATCCGATCAGTTATTTAGATAGTGGAATTATTACTTCCGGGTTATTCGGTCTCAATGCTATAGACAAACGCGCAGATAATTTGACGACAGAAAAAATTGCTTCGGAGGCCGCTGTCGACCGTTACGAGTTTTTCAAGAATGCTTATCTACAGCGTCGCAAATATTTAGTCTACGATGGAAATTTGCCTGAAGACGAATACGATTTGGAATTTGATGCTGATGATGAGAACGGCGCTCCTCTTCATCCCTATTAAGCGATAAAAAATAAAGGCTCTCCTACCCTGTTTTATGGGGGAGAGCCATTTTTTTACTCTTCAATCGACCAATTGATGATTTCTCCGGCTCTAAGAGGCGTAATCGATAATTCATCGCTGCCAAAAGCCAAGGGCGGGCGCCACTCAGTTTTTACCAAGGTTAACGTGTCAGAGTTTCTGGGCAGGCGATAAAAATCAGGTCCAAAGAAACTGGCAAAACCCTCTAATTTATCCAATGCCCCTGCTTGCTCGAATGCCTCGGCATAAAGTTCAATGCCGGCATGTGCGCTATAACAACCGGCACAACCACATGCGTTTTCTTTGAGATGGGTCAGATGCGGAGCACTGTCGGTGCCCAGGAAAAATTTTGGATTACCGCTAGTCGCCGCCTTGACCAATGCTAAGCGATGATCTTCGCGCTTTAGAATGGGCAGGCAGTAATAATGGGGCCTGATACCCCCTGCCAGCAGAGCATTGCGATTGTAGAGCAAATGCTGCGGCGTGATGGTTGATGCCACAAAAGCGGATGATGCGGTGACAAAGTCTACGGAATCTTGGGTTGTTGCGTGTTCTAAAACGATGCGCAGTTCCGGAAATTGGTGGACAATGTCTATCAGTGTGCGCTCTATAAAAAGCCGTTCTCTATCAAATATGTCGGTATCGCTGTCAGTGACTTCTCCGTGAATCAGCAAAGGCATATCCACATCTTGGAGCGCTTCAAACAAGGGGTAAATAGATTTTACTTGGGAAACGCCCGCATCGGAATTTGTTGTGGCGCCCGCAGGATAAAGCTTAAATCCATGAACAATGCCGGATTCTGCGGCGGCTTTAATATCTTCTTGAGTTGTGGCTGCAGTTAAGTACAGTGTCATCAACGGAGTAAAGTCAGCGTTTTCGGGGAGCGCGTCTAAAATTTCCTGGCGGTAACTGATGGCTTGTGCAACAGACGTAACCGGAGGTTTCAGGTTGGGCATGACGATGGCTCTTGCAAACCGTTGAGCGGTATGGGGGACTACGGTTTTTAAGATAGCCCCGTTTCTTAAATGCACATGCCAGTCATCCGGACGGGTTATAGTCAATCGTTTCATAAGCGGTTTGGTCTATTGTAAAACTTGCATTCTAGCGCATGGAACTTGAAAAAATAAAATTGACCCTCATAAATAAGTTTATTTTCGGAGATTAAAAGATGCCCATTTACGAATATCAATGCCAATCCTGCGGTCATGAATACGAAGCCCTGCAAAAGCTTAATTCACAGCCGTTAATAGATTGTCCGGCGTGCAACAAACCTCAGTTAATGAAAAAAATCTCAGCTGCAGGGTTCAGGCTTAAAGGTGGCGGCTGGTATGAAACCGACTTTAAGAGCGGCGCCAAAAAAAATGTCGCAGGTGACTCAGCGCCCAGTACTTCGGATTCAAAAAAACCGGCCGCATCTCCGGGCGTAGGCAGCTGCAGTAAGACCAGCAGTTGACCTTGGCTTGCACTGATGCATCTTAGCCAGTAATATCGGCTCTTTTTGGACAAATACGAGAACAATCTATGCGTAGCCACAAATGTGGAGAATTAACTGCCCAACATCTAGGCCAATCCGTTGCCCTTTGCGGATGGGTTCATCGGCGCCGTGATCATGGCGGTGTCATCTTTATTGATCTGCGGGACCGTGCCGGTTTAGTGCAGGTCGTATTCGATCCAGATGAACCTGAATCATTCGCTCTAGCCGAAAGTGTGCGTAGCGAATATGTTCTGCGCATTGAAGGTATGGTCAGAGAACGTCCCGAAGGCACGCATAATTCGAATATGGCAACCGGCGCTATTGAAGTGCTGGCCAAGCATATTGAAGTGTTGAACGAATCGGAAACCCCGCCGTTCCCATTGGAAAGCGATATCGAAGTCAATGAGGAAACGAGACTGCGTTTTCGCTACATAGACTTGCGCCGCACCGTAATGCAACAAAAGATGAAGGTTCGCCGCGATGTGACGCGTCATTTACGGCAATTTTTGGATGACCACGAGTTTTTCGAAATTGAAACACCTTACCTGACTAAGGCTACACCGGAAGGCGCCCGCGATTACATCGTGCCCAGCCGGACTCATCAAAATGCCTTTTTTGCTTTACCCCAGTCGCCGCAGTTGTACAAACAATTGCTGATGATAGCGGGAATGGATCGTTATTATCAGGTCGTACGCTGCTTCCGGGATGAAGATTTGCGGGCCGACCGTCAGCCTGAATTTACTCAGCTCGATATCGAAACCTCGTTTATGAACGAGCAGCAAATCATGGAAGTCATGGAAGAAATGATTCGCCGTCTGTTCAAGGACATCATTGATGTTGACCTCGGTGCGCAATTTCCGGTCATTAGCTATCAAGAAGCCATGCGCCGATATGGTTCTGACCGCCCTGATTTAAGGGTTCCATTGGAACTTGTCGATATTGTCGATGAAATGAAAGATGTCGATTTCAAGGTTTTCTCAGGGCCTGCCAACGATCCGGATGGACGTGTGGTGGCGATGCGGTTGCCGAATGGCGGCGATTTGAGCCGGAAAGACATTGATGAATTGACCAAGTTTGTCGCTATATACGGCGCAAAAGGTTTGGCCTACATCAAAGTCAACGATTTAGCCGCCGGTATAGAAGGCTTGCAATCTCCTATTGTTAAATTTGCGCCCGATACCGTTTGGGCTAAAGTGATGGAAAAAGCTGGTGCTCAAAATGGCGATCTGATATTTTTCGGGGCCGATAAAACCGCTATCGTCAATGAAGCGCTGGGAGCGCTTCGCGTCAAACTGGGCATTGACCGCAACTTGCTCGAAGGCGAGTGGAAACCGGTGTGGGTGGTCGATTTTCCTATGTTCGCATGGGACGAAAAAGCCAAACGCTTTTCAGCAATTCATCATCCGTTTACTGCGCCAAGCTGCTCTTCAGAAGAGTTGGTCGCTAATCCAGGGCAAGCCTTATCGCGCGCTTACGATCTGGTCTTGAATGGAACCGAAGTTGGCGGTGGCTCAATTCGTATCAATCGGACGGCGATGCAGCAAACTGTATTCGATATTCTCGGCATTGGTCACGAAGAAGCCCGCGAAAAATTTGGTTTCTTACTCGATGCTTTAAAGTATGGCGCGCCACCTCATGGCGGTATTGCTTTTGGTTTGGATCGATTGGTGATGCTGATGACCGGTTCTCACTCCATCCGCGATGTAATAGCTTTTCCGAAAACGCAAACGGCCGCCTGTCCATTATTCAATGCACCTGCTTTTGTGAGTGAGGAGCAATTGAAAGAGTTGGGAATTAAACTCCGCAAACCTGCGGGCAAAGAAGAAAAGCAGGATTAAACGAGCGAGCGGGTAAGCATGGAGTGGTCGCGTCTTTGACGATTCCAGGCATCAGTTGGGTTAGCAAAAGTCTAACCCAACGAGGGCTTTATCTGCTTGTCTCGCTCAATGTAAAAGAGCAATAGCACGTTGATTGTTTTACCCTTTATTACCAAGCCACAAACAGGCCTGTCCAAGAGTCAATTATGAAACCATTAAAAAACATAGCCGTTATAACTTCTTTGATAGCGCTGGCTGGTGGTTGCGCACCTGCTCAACAAGGTAGTATTCAAAACATCGGATTAGGTGCAGCTCAGTCTGCGGTTAGTCAGCAAGCCCCTTTGGCCGGTGTTTTGGGGAATGCTGCGAGTGACAGTTCCGGGTTGGGTTTGGTCAATGTTTTAGTCAATCAGCTGGGTATCTCTCCTGTACAGGCTTTAGGCGGAGCGGGCTCGATTTTTTCAGTTGCCAAGCAAAGTATGAATGCCGCTGACTTTTCAACCTTAAGTAATGCTGTGCCGGGTATGGATCAGTATTTATCAAATGCCCCGAAGGTTCCAGCCGCAGCCAATTCATCTTTGCTTGGGACCGCCAGTGGTTTATTGGGCAATCAAGCAGGCGGTCTGGGTAACTTGGCGTCCCTGGCCAGCTCTTTTCAAACCTTGGGTATGAATTCAAATATGATTAGCCAATTTGTGCCGGTGGTCATGCAATATGTTCAGCAGCAAGGCGGAGCAGGTGCCATGTCATTACTTCAAAACGCGTTGTACTGAGGGCCATTGTTTTCTCACGTTTGTTAAACCTTCGAAAGCGCCCTCGTTTGGGTTATGCTGATACTCGTGCACCGTTTCTGGTAGCTGTTTTTTAAACAGAATTCAAACAATACAGCTCAATAACAGGTAAGGTGTTTAAACGAACACCTTACATTTGATTTAGGTTCGAAATATGATCTCCACGGCTTTACCCATCCAAAATTATGCATTACTTGATGATGATGAGTGCGATTCTCGAATTGTTGGCGCCAAGCAAAAACTGGGCTCTCGTTGTGTGATTCTAGGCCATCATTATCAGCGTAATGAGGTATTTAAACATGCTGACTTTTCGGGTGATTCTTTAAAGCTCTCCCGAAACGCGGCTGCTTCGGAAGCCGAATATATCGTATTCTGCGGCGTGCATTTTATGGCTGAAGTTGCCGATATTTTGTCCCGGCCCGAGCAAATCGCAATATTGCCTGATATGGCGGCCGGCTGTTCGATGGCCGATATGGCGAATGTCATTAAGGTGAACAAATGTTGGCAGGAGCTTTCGGACTTATTGGATCCTGATGAAAAGGTGACCCCCGTAACCTATATCAATTCCGCAGCCGATTTAAAAGCCTTTTGCGGAGACCATGGCGGTATTGTCTGTACGTCGTCGAATGCGCAAAAAGTTCTGGAATGGAGTTTTTCAAGACGGGAAAAAGTGTTGTTTTTCCCCGATCAGCATTTAGGGCGAAATACCGGCTATCGCATGGGCATTCCTTTGGATGAAATGGTGACCTGGGATTTTGAACAGCCATTAGGCGGATTGACCGAAGCGCAGATCAGAAAAGCCAAAATCATTCTCTGGAAAGGATTTTGTTCGGTTCATCAAATGTTCAAGCCTGAACACATTGACCGCTTTCTGGAACGATACCCGGAAACTAAAGTCATCTCGCATCCCGAAGCCAGTTTCGAAGTGTGCGAAAAATCGGACTATGTGGGATCAACAGAGTACATTCTCAAAGTGGTAGGCGACGCTGAGCCGGGTACGCGCTGGCTGGTCGGCACGGAGCTTAATTTGGTCAATCGATTGAACGAATTGACCAAAGATCAGGGCAAAAGTGTTCATTTCATGTCGCCCACCGTCTGTATGTGCTCGACGATGTTTAGAACCGATCCTCAGCATCTGGCCTGGGTGATGGAAAACCTGGCGGCTGGTCATGTGGTTAACCGGATACAAGTGCCTGAGAGGGAAGCTATTTTAGCCAGGAAAGCGCTGGACAATATGCTGGCGATTCATTAGCAAAAACATTTAAGCCGTCTCGACTGAATGTGAATTGGGTTCTGCTGGGCATTATTGTTTACATACTGATCCAGTTAGTGATCGGTATTGTTGTGTCTAGGAAGATCAACAACGAAGACGACTATTTGCTGGCAGGAAGAAGTCTTGGAACGGGGCTTGCCACTTTAAGCGTATTTGCGACCTGGTTCGGTGCCGAAACCTGCATCGGCGCTGCAGGTGCCGTTTATGAGAATGGTCTGTCCGGCGCCACCATTGATCCTTTCGGCTATTCTCTTTGCCTGGTGGTCATGGGGTTATTGTTTTCAATACCCCTATGGCGAAGGCAAATGACGACGTTAGCTGATTTATTCAAACAACGTTATTCGGTCAATATAGAGCGATTAGCCGTTTTAATGATGGTGCCCGGGACGGTTATGTGGGCGGCGGCCCAGATCAGAGCTTTCGGTCAAGTCTTGTCGGCGACTGGTGGTTTTCAGGTGGAACTGGCGATCAGTTGTGCCTCTGCTGTTGTGATTATCTATACACTTTATGGCGGTTTGATGGCTGATGTGATTACCGATGCCGTGCAAGGCGTGGCATTGATTCTCGGTTTAATGATGTTGCTGGTGTTAGTGGTTGAAGCCAGTGGCGGCTGGCAGGTTGCCATCAATAAAATTGAACCCGAACGTTTGCGGTTCTTCAATGAAAGCTCAACGCATTCCTGGCTGGATACCGTCGAACTTTGGGCGATACCGGTGTGTGGTTCGCTAATGTCACAAGAACTGGTGTCTCGCGTCCTGGCCAGCCGTTCGCCTGAAATCGCACGGAGAGCCTGTGTGGGTGGCGGGTTACTTTATCTTGCTGTGGGTTTGATCCCGGTAACTACAGGTTTGCTGGGTTACGGACTGCTACCAAATTTAAATCATCCTGAGCAAATATTGCCGCAATTGGCACAAACCTATCTGAGCTCTTTTCTCTATGTGATTTTTGCCGGGGCGCTGATCTCGGCAATTTTATCCACGGTGGATAGCGCATTACTGGCCGCTTCTGCATTAATTTCACACAACCTGATCGTACCGGTTTTGGGGAATCCGGATGAGCGGCGTAAGGTGCTTATTGCCAGAGCAGCTGTTTTGGTTTGCGGGTTTATTGCTTATGGTTTGGCGCTGCATGCCGGACGTGTCTATTCCCTGGTTGAAGAAGCATCGGCCTTCGGCAGTGCGGGAGTTATAACCGTGGTTGTTTTTGGTCTTTTTACCCGGTTTGGCGGGAGTTTGAGTGCCGGTGCGGGGCTTATTTCAGGATTGGTCGTGTGGATAGCAGGCAATTATTGGCTTGAGCTACAGACGCCTTATTTATGGTCGCTGGGAGCCGCCATTTTCAGTTATATCCTGTTGGCTTGCTATGAAAAGTGTGCGATTGAAAGAAAAGCTGTTTTTTGTCAGCGTTGAGTGAATGCTGGTCAAGTCAGGAAGCGCACCTTTTTTATCGGTACGCTTCCTAAGCATGATCCGTTTACCTAGCTATTAAGCGCCTTGCGGTGAACCCAATCGGTACCCAATGTGCCGATCAAAGTCTGTGTATAGTTTGAATCACTCAAAGCTGCAATCATCCGTTCAGCTTTATTCAGTTTTTCGGTTAATTGTTCTTGAATTACTGTATCTCCCGGTTCGATCTCGCCCAATCTGAGTTTGATATAGTCGTAGTGTCTTTGCCATAACTGCAAATCGCGCTGTTGTTTGATTTCAAGTCTTTCTTGATACCAATCACTGGCTAAAAGGTAGTCGCGGGTAAACATGCTGCGAATAGTCGGGTCATCAATCGTTTTTCCCTCGTATTGACCTTCGGCCATGATATAAATAAGCGCTTTTAGGGGTGGGCAGGCGTCTTCGACGGTACCATCCTCAATGTACAGCTGTGCTACCCGTTGTTGCGCTTCGTAAATGTTGTCAATGCCATCTATGAAAGCATCAAGATCCTGGGTTTCAGGTTTCAACATCGCCTCATCGAAAACAGCAGTAGGGTAGTCGAATATTTTTCCGAAATTGGTATGCACAAAACGCTCGGTGATGCGGTAACCCAAGCGACTGGCGAATACGGTGCGGCCTTGATGTTCAAAGTCTTCCATTTTTTCCAGATGACCATGCTCGATCAAATAACGGGGATCGCGTTCCTCAACCGTTAAGCGCGACCAAAGTTCAGGGATTAACAAGCTGATGTCGTGATCGATACGGCGCTGCGCACCTATGAAACCAGCGCTGGTTGAAAAGCCTGCGTAGTCACACAGGATCATTGAGACCAGTGCCGTGTTGAGATCCGATGTCGCGCTCAGTGCGTTAAAAGGACCTTTGGTCAAGGCGCCTTCAGAACCGGCTCCGGTTGTTGAAGGTGATTTTCCGGTTAAGCTGCAGATGTAATCCATGAACAACTCAGGCAATTCCTGATAATGAATCGGGTTGTAAGCGGCTAAAGGTCTGATACCAGCTGCAATTTCCTGTGGATTGTTCCTGCGTCCTGCCAGAACCGAGTTGACCGGAAAATAAACCGGTTGATCTAAGGCCAATCGTCTGGAAAGGCGGGTCGACATTTCTGCGAGATAACGCATCAGAGGGTTTGCAAGATCCGGACGGAGCTGTAAATAGCGAGAATTCAAGCTCGGTTTACCATCGACAATTCTCGGATGAGCGGATGAAACAAAAAACTCACCTTCTTTTCCCTGCGCAGCCCGTAAAATTACTTTCTGCATCGGTTCGCTGAATTCTTCAAAGTGAATGACATCTTCGATCAGTTCTTGAGCGTCTTTAGGTGTTAAGGGTTGGAAATTTACAATGAAGTTGTTGGTTCCGGACAAGTCCAATTCAGTTTGCAAATCAGCGCCCCGATTAATAGCATCATCCGGGCGTTGAAAAAAGCTTTGTTCACAGTTTTCTACAAGCTTGACGCTTGGATTGGTGTAAGCGGGATTAAGACCTGCAATAGAATCCGACCTAACCACGGTTGAAGCGGTAATGTCATCTTCCAGTTGAACCTTCTCTGAAGCCATAAAGTCTTGACGCAGTTTAAAGACGCGCCATGCGCCTTTGGCATCAAAACCTACGCGCAAATAACTGGCAACCAGTTTGCGACCATGAAATTTCAGTTCGTTTCCAGGATAGCTGTTGACCAAGTCAACCGAGAAATGTTCGCGCCAATTTTGTCCCCATTCCTCTTTATAGAATCGTTTGATCATCAACACCAAGGCGAGAATGTGCTGAGGTATTGCTTCAAGCCAATGGTTGTATTCGTCATTGTAGTCAGAGGCCGAAGGCGTCAGTAGTTTGATCACTGAGCCCAGGGTGCGTTTATTGCTCAACAAACTCCGTTGATCCTGGCCTTGTTTAGCAGGGTCACGGAAGCGGCCGGAATAATCGCGCTCAAAAATACGGGCCACAAAATCCATATCTTTATCAAAGTCATCGACAAAAATGGCACCCGAAATGATGGCGCCGGCAATGGACTTGGATATTTCCGATTTTCCTCCGCCGGAGACAGTAGATGGTTTATGGCAGAATGTGCCTTCCGGCTGGGTGCCGATCAATCGCCAGCTGGGCGCGTGCGGGTGGCGCTCCATGTGAATTTTGAAACCATTGGGATAGACATAGAAGTGATCAACCAGCAGTTTGATCGCCTGCAGCTGACCATTTTTTTCCCAGCTGATTTTTTGTTCCTGAATATTAACCTGAGCGTTTTCAGGTACATAAATGATTTCAGGATGTGTTTTGTCTATGGCATAACCCTCTGGCTTTAAATCAATGACAGCGGCTAATTTGGCATAAACATTTTCGAAAGAATAGTCCGGATCAAAATCAGTGCTTAGCGGTAAATAGGTTTCTCCCAAATTAACCTGAGAAAAAGCCAATGCGCCGCCGGAGTGCTCTTCTTCACAGTCACCTCGCAGGTTGGCAGAGTAGCTAATTTGAGATTTGTTCTCTTTTTTACTGTAACCGAAATAATTGTCGGCAATGATGGTTACGATAACGCCTCGTATGTCCCTGCAAACCAATTTAAAGGGTGTGCCGTCGTTATACAATTCATCTTCGCTTTTCCAGCACATGCCCTCTTTACGCTGACGATTTGTCGCTTGGTCATAATGAGGAAGGCCTACCTCTTTCTTTTTCAGTCGAACTAAATGCGGGGCCAAGATAATGCCGCCGGTTGTGCCGGTCCAGTGGTCTATATCCAGTCCGGCGTCGTTATCCGGCAAATAAGGATCTCCGCCATTGCCAAAAATCGATTCGACAAAAGCCAGATTAGCAACTAGGCCGCCTGGCACAAAAAAGCGCACTTCCATTCTTTGTTCAGGCATGCTTTCAGAGATTTTAGGTCTTACGATGGGTCTTAATAGCAAAGATACCCATACTTTTGCAGGATTATCCTGTGCACTGGTAAAAGGCAGTGCCAAAAGATCATCCGGAGGATTTAATGCGGCTTGCAAAATGCTTGCGTAAGCTTTGATGGGCACTTCTTTTTTGTCAGCGGGAACAGGAAGACCGCCTTCGACAATATGAAACACACCTTTCGTCGTCCGTCTGTCGTTTTGTGGATTATGCAGAACGCCTTGGGCCAAACGGTAAGAATCAACATAAGCGGAATGAAATTCATTTTGTTGATAGGGGACTGAAAGTTCCTGCGCTATGCCTTTGTGATCGAGTATGAACGACTCGCCGGGTAGCTTAACGGTAAGTTCAATACCGTTTCCCTTGAGATAACTGTTTAAATAGTCTTGAATACGCTGATCGGCTGGACAGCGGTACTTAGCCAGCAAACGCCGTTGCTGCAAATAATTTTTAAGCAGGCTGTCGGCTATTTTAAGCGTTTGTTGATCATTTTCAGCTTCGCAAATGGGCTGGCCCAGCGCAGCGAGTTGCAAATTGATATGTTGCACCTCTTCGAATTGCTTTAGTCTGGTCGCATCATCTTGCTGAGGTGTTGTTAACGTGTTCATCGTAAAAGCTCCGTTGGATGTGTTTGTATAAAAAGATAATCACTTTAAAAAATAAAAAACCTGCGCTCGATTGTATATTGTTGATTGGGCGTTATTTATTAACCGATTTGTCGGTCTGGATGTGTGGCTCGAGTTTGCATTTTTTGAAATGCAGCCATCTTTTTTTATTATTTTAAGTAATCATACAAAACATATCGCCTCAAGCCGGATAAGGCTAAGTCATTCAGTTCTTGAACGATGATGTTGATAAATTTGGATTTATTCAGAATAAAATCGACTTTAATTACACTTTAAAGAAAAATATATAAATTTAGGCTTGTTAAATGAAGAGCTGGCAACTGTTTAAAGCCTATTTTCAGAATCCAGACAGATTGATGATGTTGATCAATTTTCATTAGCTTTCGTTTATATCGTCATCGAAAAATAGAATTAGATCAAGCCATTTTATTAGCCAGCGGATTGTAAATACCTGGATTGTTATGAACAAATAGGCTCTAAAAACGATTGAAATTAAATCAATTATAAAAGCTTCATTTGACTTAAACTAGGATCCAGCTAATTTGTATAGTATTTTTAATCAAGCTTGAGTTTAATTGAAAATCATTCTTTGTGCAGTAAACTTTATCTGAAAATGTAAAATCCATCAGTACGAGCCAATCAATCTTGGTGAGCTATTGTGATCGCGGTTTTGTTGAAATAAGCGGTTGGTTTTTTGCACATAGACAATAGTTTGATTTCTATCAGTACCTAATGGATAAGGATAATGGGTAACATTCTGCATGAAATAATTATTGATCCGGATTTTGAGGAAGGCCCTGCCTGGCGCCGTTTTCCTTTTTATGAACAACAGCTGATTGTTAAAGAAGGCGAGATAGGTCAATCCTTGTTTTTGGTCGAAGAGGGCAGTCTCAGAGTTTCGGGTTACATTGCTATTGATGAAAAACGGATACAGTCAGGCTTTTGCGATTTAAATCCGGGCGATATTTTTGGTGAAATATGTTTGCTTGAATTTCTGCCCAGAATCGCGACAGTGACAGCCTTGACGGACGGGTATGCGATTGAAGTCAATGGTAAACTGTTAAATGCCTATTTTGAAAAGAAACCTGAACCCGGATACAGATTTTATAAACAGCTGTTTGCGATTTTTATAGAAAGGATTAACCGAGCCAATCAACGTGTTGAAAATTTGCTGGCGTGGGGACTTAAAGCTCATGGAATAGACCAGCACCTATAATGTGAAAACTTTAGGGGAGGGTGTTATGTCAATCGGTAAGTTACTGATGTTGGCAGGTGTTATTCTGACGATTACCGGTTTTGTGATCAGTTATGCCCCGGGATTAATCAGCTGGTTTGGTCACTTGCCCGGGGACATCAGAATAGAAGATGAAAATAAAGGGGTATTTATACCGATCACTTCCATGATTGTGGTCAGTATTTTAATCAGTCTCGCGATTCATTTGTTCTCATACTTAAAATAATATATCAGCTCACCGCCTCTCATTTTATTGGGTGTAAGTGGTTTAATGAAAAGGCCTCTGCAACAGGGACATATTGATGTGTCCTTTGAAATCAATTGCCTACGCTCTCAATTCAAAGTGGGCGAGTAGTTTGAAATAATTCAGGACATCAAGCTTGGTTTGCCTGCTCGGCAGCAATTACGGTATTGGCCACCAGCATCGTAATGGTCATGGGACCTACGCCACCCGGAACTGGCGTGATGTAAGCGGCGACTTGCTTGACGCCTTCGAAATCTACGTCGCCTACCAAACGACCATCCTCAAGCCGGTTAATACCTACATCAATCACCGCCGCTCCCGGTTTGACCATGTCCGCTGTTATCAGGTTAGGTTTTCCTGTCGCCACAACCAGAATGTCAGCCAGCGAGGTGAACTGTTTAAGGTCACGCGTTTTAGAGGTGCAAATACTCACTGTGGCATTTTTTTGTAACAGCATCATTGCCATTGGTTTCCCAACAATATTGCTGCGCCCTACGATGACCGCGTTTTGCCCTTCAATGGGAATATTCGAATATTCGAGCAGGCATTGAACACCGAAGGGCGTACAGGGTGGAAAGATGGTGTTACCTGACATCAAGGCGCCCAAATTATAAAGATGAAAGCCATCTACATCTTTTTCAACGCTGATGGTTTCCAGAACTTTGCTGACATCAATGTGTTTAGGTAACGGCAGTTGAACTAATATGCCATTGATAATCGGCGTCTTGTTTAAGTTCTCTATCGTCATCAGTAATTGGGCTTCGCTGACATCCTCGGGTAGATCAATCAGTTCAGAGTGAATGCCGACCTCATGGCAGGCTTTTATTTTGTTGCGAACATAGACTTGTGATGCGGGGTTATTGCCGACGATAATGACGGCAAGACCCGGCAGAATGCCGCGTTGCTTGAGTTGATTGACTCTTTCCTTCCAGCTTTTTCTGACTTCAAGTGCGATTTTTTTGCCATCAATAATGATTGCGCTCATGGATTAACCGATTGTGTTTGAAAGAGGGCAAGCTTAAAGAACTGGATTAATGATGACAACGTTTTTTCTACGAATTTATCACTATGCATCAGACCCATTGCATAAGCATAGATCAAACTTCAATCAAGCCTTACCAGGACGCGGGAAGCTTATTGACAATTTTAAGCGACTTATGATCAATTTCTACATAACCACCCTTGGTGAGTTCCTTCATGATTTTATTGATCATTTCCCGGGAAGCCCCGACCATATTGGCCAATTCCTGTTGCGTAGGTCGGTTGTGAATAACAGGAATGCCTTGATCATCAATCGCCATGTCTTTCAAGACTCGAATGGTCCGCTCATAGACGTTGGATAAAGCCAGTTGTTTGACTTTGTCGGTCAGTTGTCTGACTTTGTCGGAGAGAGTGCTTAAAAGTGCCAGACAAATTTCAGGATTTTGCAATAACCACTGTTTGAAATCGTATTTTGAAATGATGCCACACAGACATTTTTCAGTAGTCACCACTGAGGCAGAACGAGGTTCATCGCCCAATAACGCCAATTCGCCAAAAAAAGACCCCGCTTCCTGAATGGCTAATGTCACTTCCTTGCCTTCATCATCACTGGTAAATACGCGCACCTTACCGCTGAGTAGAATGAACATGGAGTGGGTATCGTCACCCTCAGTGATGATAAACGCATCTTTTGGAAAGTGCGTTGTTTTGGCATGCGCCGAAAGCGATACCAGCGATTCCTGCGGAACACTGGCCAGAAAAGGGATTTTTTGTAAAGTGTTCAGGAGTTCTTGATGCACGGCCAAAGTGTTGGTTGAGTGGATAAGTATCTAAAATCAAAACGGCCTTGAAAAGATATACAAGGCGCCTTGTTCGCATGCAGTCCTCATGTTTTTAATGCTGCTTGATGTGTTGAAACCATTTTTATCAGAATCAGTTTAACAATCTAACGATCCATTCGGCATTAAGACATCACTTAGGCAGCAATTCTCAGTTTGATCTTTTCGGCATCATTTTGGGCTGGAAAAAGCCTTTCGAGGAACGCCGTAAACCCTTCCATGGGGGCTTGACAGCAGCATCCCTGCTGCCGACATCCTCAAAAAGCTTCCCTCAGCCCTTTTGTCCCTTCAAATTGAGAATTGCTGTCGCTTAGGCTGATTTATAAACGCTACAGTGATCTATCGTAAAAACTCATGCTTGATGTTTCATCCAAGTAATGACTATGAATTTCCATCGTATTAAACGTATCTGTTTCAACAAGGATAATTTGGATTTTTTGTTGCCTTTCTGATTGCAGCGCATTGAATTTCTTTGTTGATACAGCTTGTCCTTTGTGTTCCAGCGGCATACGTGGTGGCGCAGTGGGAGCCTTGGTACAAAGCCGTTACAGTAACAACAAATCTTGCTTCTTTGTCTTCCCCGTTAACTCTAATAATCCCTTTTATGGGGGTTTCACTACTTTTTATTGCATCTTTAAGCAAATTGTCGGCATTGACGATTTTTGTATTGCATTTTTTCGGATCATTTTTTTTGCTTGTTACACCTTCCTTTGGTTGTTTGTCACCGGAGTTGGAAACAAAGATGTCATCCGTTGTTCCACACGGTTCAATTTCTCCTCCTGTGAGAGTATCTAATGTAATTTGCTTCGCTGTATCAAAGGCAATTCCTGTGGTTGCTATAGAGTTTTGTTTGAGTAAATTAACTATTGGCATTTCAGTATCTGAAGAGCCGCACGAATTTAACGTTAGCAGAACTATCGAACAGGTAAAAAGTATGTTTATTATTTTCATGGCAACAATTTCCTCATTTTTAATCAAAACCCAAAAACAATTTTCATTTATTTTAGTAAAACAAGCTGAGTTTCCCAAATAACTGCCGCTCAGGAATAAAAGGACTTAGCTGTGGTCCGCTTGCATCGAAAGTGCTTTGGAAGTTAAAGTCATTATCCAGTACATTTCTTACTTCAAAACTAATTAGGCCTATTTTTTTTGGTAACCTGTATCCCACAACGGCATCAAAAGTCCAGAAATTCTCGTTATTCTTGATGGTTCCTGCAGGCTCAGCAACCTCGGCTATCCTCTGATATACATGGGTCCAACTTAATCTGGTAAAAAACCCACTGTCATGGAACAAATTCAGGCTAAGTGGAACTTGTTGAGTTTCGATAGAGCGGGGATTGGTTGGATCTCCCTGACCTACGATATAATCTCGGCTTAATTTTTCAAAGCGGTATTCGGAGCGAAGAGCCATCCATTCGACAGGAGTCCAATAGAAATAGGCTAAATGTGAAGCCTCGTTTCGGCTTTGATCCTCGACTTGATTATTATTGATGACAGTTTGATTACCGTCGCGCCAAGTCACTTCACCACCCAGGAAGAATGAACTTAACAGGGTATAATCAAGGCCAAACCCACCTTGCCAGGCAGTGGTCCCGTTATTACTGTCGAAAAATTGATTGAATCCAGCTACTTGTGTCGGTTCAATGGTCTGGTTTGAAGCCAAAGGCCGAGTTAAAGATCTGAAAACAGCACTTCGAACAGTTAAATTATCAAATGGATTCCAGGTTACTCCAAATTTAGGGTTGAACTGATTTCTTTTAACCAGACTATCATCGTATGAATCGTAACTAAAGCCCAAGAGTGTCGTTAAATTGGGTAATAAATATTGTTTTGAATACACATAACCGTTTATGTAATCCGTATGTCTATGTGAACGTGAATTTGTGCATAGCGTATCGGGTTCGCCTGGGTCTTGAAATCCACACAGGCTCAAGCGAGTACCAAGAAAATCCAGGTATTGTTCGGTATTAATATTTTGGTCTGTTTTTAAATTCATATATCCAAATCCCGTGGTTATATCAAAGTCTGCAGGATGGAAAATATATTGTAACTCTGTTTGATAACCGTGTTCCTTTATGTGGGATGCACTATCCTCTAAAGCAAGATCTACGGGTTTGGTATTTGTTTCAACGTCTTTTAATGTTGTATAAAATCCTGAAGCTATTAAATCCTGGACAGGATTTATGCGGTAATGTCCTCCGGCCCGGATGATGTCGTGTTCAATAGTTTTTTTGAGATTTTCCTGATGAAAGCCGTTAGCTCTAAGCGGCACATCGCCTGCTCTGACATCATCAGATTTCAGTTCCAGTTGAACGCTAAGGTCCGGCGATAGGGTGTATTGCAGAAAGGCATTATAAATATCCTGCTGATAACCGTCATTTTGTCGAAACCCATCGGTTTCGTAGTGAAACTGACCTAAGCTTCCGGACAAGTTGTTATAAACGCCTGATATTATGGCATTATCAGTGATAGTGTTGCTGCTGCCATAGGCACCGTTTAATAACAGATGCGCCCCATTCGACGTGTACATGGGGTCGTATTCGTTCATAGATAAGCTACCTGGGCCCAGGCTGTTTAGAATGCCAATGTTTTCACTGGTTAACTGGGGTTGAACCGGCGTAATGTTAATCGGTTGCAGCAATTGGGCTTGCAATAATTCGCTAGCTCGGGCTGTTCTATAGCGCGGCTGGCCAATATAAGCATCTGAAAGAAATCGATGCGCAGAATGATTGGTTGAATCGTACCCCAACGATTTCCAGGCTTCCTTCAAGGCTGTTCTACCAAAACCGAGATCATTGTAAATGCGCGCCAAATTTGCCGTTCTGGCGGCAGCGTCCTCATCCAGCAATAATTTTGATCGATACACGCCGCGATTATCATTCAATTCGATGGCTTGTTGCATATCATGAAGCGCTTCAACCGGCCGGTTGGTGGTTTGCTTTAATAGTGCATCATAAAACCAGGGCGTAGGATCTTTGGGGTCCATTGCTTTGGCGATTTTATATTCGGTGCTTGCGTAATCAGTATTTCTTAATTCGTAATAGGCTTTGCCGAGATAGCTGCGCAAAACGGAATTGTTGGGGTCCAGATTGACTGCGGTTTCCAGATCGGTTTTTCCTGCTTCAATATCGCCTTTTCTGATTTTCGATAAGCCCAGTCCTAATCTTGCCAAAGGGTCGGATGAGTCCAGCGTTAAGGCCTGTTCAAAGTCTGCTTTTGCCCGTTCTATTTTAGTCCTGGCCAAATTGGCAAAACCTGAAAGCGTCCGTGTTCTGGCCAGTTGAGGGTTAAGTTGATTGGCTTTTTCAGCGGCTATAAAGGCCGCATCCTGGTCGCTCATCGAGAGGTGTAATTCTGTGAGTCTTGCCCAGGCCAGGGCGTTATCAGGGGCTAATTTAACGGCTTCTTGAGTTGATTTTAATGCCTCATCAATATTAAATAAGGATTGATAGGCATAGGACTCGGCTATTTTGGCGATTGAGGATTCCGGATTTGCAGTCACCGCTTTTTTGGCCCATTCCAATGCCTGTTGTTGCTGGTTTTTAGCGACAGCGATAACGGCTTTTATTGCAAACGCATCACTGCTGGTGGGTTCAAGTTGTTGTGCCTGATTAATTAATGGCTCGGCTTCATCGACTCTGCCGACGGTAAGCAGAAGGGCAGCTTTCAAGGTTAAATAATGGACATTGTGCTGATCGACCGGCAGCGCATCAAGCGCGGCAAGGGATTGAAAGCTATGACCTTGCCTATAAGCTTCCAAAGCCGGAATCAGACTGCTGCCTGCGGCTAAACGGCCATCGGATGAGTCGTCAATGATAGGTGGATAGTAGAGAGACCATTGCACCGCATCTTCCGGTTTTATCGTTAATGCTTGTATTCGGGGGGCTTGATTTTCGGTTGCAAATCCCGTGTAGCCCTGAGTTATGGAAATCTTGCCAAGCTGATTTTGAGCGGTGACTTGGCCGTCAAAAACACTGATTTGCGTTTGGGTTGCATCGACTTCAACCAAAAACTCAGTGCCTTCATGGACGGCATTGATAAAAGGCGTATGGATATTCAGCTGTTGTGTCTGCCGACTCCTAAAAAATCCGGAACCTTGGAGTAGCTTTAAAAGCCATGGAATATTTTCCTCTTCAGGCTGCGAAAAAATCAGTGTGGAATTTTGGTCCAGCGTAACAATGGTTTGATTGCTCAGTAATAAGGTTGCCCGGCTTCTTCTCCCGGTGCGGATTTTATCACCAGGGCAAAATATAGCTTCCTGTTCAACCGATAGCCACCGTGTTTCACTCGGATGCTGGATGTCAACCTTTCCCTGTCCGGATGCCAGCTTGGCGATCCACTGCTCGCAATCCCCGTTAGCCCAGGTTATGCAAGGGAACACAAAAAGGAATGATAAAAGGTAACCTTGAGTGATTCTGTTCATTTTTAAATGATTGCAAATAATTTAGCCTGCCATCTATTGACTCAAACAGAATCGATTTCAGAAAATGGCAATTAGAGAATGTTTCGAACCAAGCAATTGATGCCAGTGCAGTAAAATTTAGAGGCTTAAAGCGTATCTAAAAATGGGTTCACCACTCACCGATCTGCAAAAAAGTAAATGAACCTTATCACAAAATTTTGCTTGAGTTCATTGTATGTTCATAAACTTCCCTATTGCAAGGCGGTGGTAATATTACCTAAGTCGATGACCTTTTTTTGTTTGAAATCAATGGGAGGCTGTTCTGAAGTGGCGGGTTGATGGGTGAGGTAATTTAAATAAAAGCGAGTTGGACCATCGTCAGGATACTTTTCGGCTATCGCTAAAAATGAATCATGGGCTTGGGTCCATTGATTGGACTGAAACAAATGCAAAGCCTCTTCAAAATGTCGTGCTCTGGTGGCTGTATTTGCAGAGCCTGATACAGTTAAACCGATTAACTCATAGACGCAGACGGGGTGGGTTTTGCCTTTGAGAATAAAAAACCCCAGTTCCCGCTTTAAAAAAAGCTCAAGATCATGGATGACCTCGTTGGTGACTAAAATGCGAGTGCCTAGGATTTTGTTAAGTCCTTCTATGCGGGTTGCCGTATTAATCACATCGCCGACGGCACGGTATTCAAAATGATCAGTCGATCCGACGTTGCCCAGGTGCATTTCACCGTAATGCAAGCCCAGTCGAGTGCTGAGGGTGTGGGGCTGAGAGCCGTTAAACCTGTCTACCGCCTGTTGAATAGCCAAAGCGGCTTGACAGGCCTGGGTTCTCAATGCTTTATCGTCATGATCCGATTTAGCCCAAATGGCCAGCATCGCATCGCCGATTACATCGGAAATTATGCCTCCGTGCTGTTGCACTTCAGGAAACAAATTACCGTAATAATGATTCATCAGAGTACTTAGCGCTTTAGGAGGCAAGGACTCTGACAAGGATGTGTATTGCCCCGCGTCGCTGGCCATGCAGACGCCATTGATCAGCTCACCCAGACTGTTTAATTCGTCAAGGCTGCCATGGCCTGCCATTCTATTAACCATGTCTGACGGAACATAGCGGCTGAATGCGTTAAACATATTTTTGTGTTCGCGCTTTCCCGCTAAATAGTGACCAACCGCCGCGGTGAGGATGACTGAAAGCGCTTGAACCACAATCGGAATGAATAAAGGCAGCCATAAATAATGCTGGTTAAAGCAATAACTGGCGAGGCTGAGGTAAGCGGCGGATGACGATGCAATAACGGCTAATAAGACCGAAAAAGAACAAAATCGGCAGGCCAGAGATAAGAACAGGCTCCATAAAATCAGCAAAGACAGTTGATAAGAGACAGGTAGGGCTTTGAGCCAACTATGTTCCAGCAAATTGGCAATTGCCGTTGCGGCAAGTTCTATGGGACTTATTGTGCTGCCGTCCTGTTCAGAATAGACGGTATAAAATCCCCGGTTTTTTTCTTCCATGATATTTTCAGAGTAACCGATCAGGACAATCTTGTTACTAAAAAGGTCAGGATTCAGTATGTCACTGACTAATGCCTGATAAAAAGGGATAGTGGTAAGGGTGCCGGCTTTGCCATAATGATTAAGCAGCAGACTGTCATTTTCTTTAAGTAAGGCTGCCCAGGATTTTAACAGGTGGGTATGATCGTGTGTGGATTTGATAGTTGATGATGTCTGCGAATCGTCATCTGCCAAGCTCTGTTTGCTCAATACTGATTGTACGATTTGTAGGGTTTCAAAATTATCCTGAGTGTTTACCAGTCCTTCAAAATCCGGAGGAAATTGATAGGAAAGTTCGGGGGCTGTTGTTTTGATCAGATCCAAAATGGCAGGGTAGGCCTGTTTTAGCAGATGAGATTGGAACACGGCGACCGGAAATGTGGCGATATCGCCGGCGCTGCTTTTAAAAGCCCAGAACTGCTTAATGCTGGATGAAGATTTGGGCAGAGGGAATGGTGCGGTACCTAGGGCGACCTGATTCAAGATGGGAATCGGTTCTATGATGGTTTCGTAACGGAACTGGTTTAACGGTCCGATGGAAGAAAGCGAGCCTTGTTTCAAATAATTGCTCAGTACAATGTTGCGGCCTTCTTTCATCGCTTCGGCGAGCATCAAATCGCCTTCGTCATCCCGGCTTTCCTCAAAAATAATGTTAAAACCAATGATTGAGGGTCTTTGCTGATTCAGTTTACGAATCAGTTGTGCATAATAAGAACGCGGCCATTTTTCAGGGTCATCGGGTAAGCGAAGAATTTCTGCAGACGCTTTGTCAATACTGACAATGACTACTTCTTCGGGAGGGGTTATAGGGCCTCTCATATGGAATAACCAGGTGAGCCCCATTTCTTCTTCTAGATAAGCGCCAAATGGACTTAAACTTAGAAACACTCCCATTAAACTGATCAGCACGGCCAGGACGCAGGTATTTTGCGTCTTTTGGCGGTGTCTGATTTGAATGGGTTGGTCGCTCATGGCTATAACACAGTCTGAAGCTTCAGAAGTGCGCTGCTCACCGGCAGGTAAGAAGAGATTGAGGAGTGGGTTATTGGAAACTCCTCAACCGGTAGTCATTATGAAACGGTCAGAATCACAGTTATTCGCAGGTTGGGTTTTAGCTTAAGGCAAGTGCAGTGAGCGGTTGTCAATGGCTAAGGCGGCTTCATGAAGGACCTCTGAAATGGTCGGATGGGCATGAATCGTTCTGGCCAAATCTTCCGAGCTGGCAGAAAACTCCATTGCCAAAACAGCTTCTGCGATTAATTCGGATGCATTAATGCCGATGATGTGGACTCCCATGATGATATCGGTTTCAGCATTGGTAATGATCTTGACCAAGCCTTCTGTTTTGTCAATGGCTTCAGCTCTGCCATTGGCTTTCAGCGGAAACACGCCGGTATTGTATTTAATGCCCAGGGCTTGAACGGCCTGTTCGGTATGGCCCACCCAGGCGATTTCGGGATCCGTGTAGATTACACTCGGGATAATGTCATAGTTGATGGGCGTTTCCATGTTTGCAATTTGCTCGGCAACAAAAACGCCTTCTTCCAATCCTTTGTGAGCCAACATGGGGCCTAGTAATGTCAAATCGCCAATTGCATAGACACCTGGAACGGTGGTGCAGCATTTTTCATCGACATGAATGTAACCATTTTCATCTAAAACCAGTTCTGCTTCTGGTGCTGCAATATTTTCGGAATTGGGTTTTCGCCCGGAAGCGACAATCAGTTTATCCAGTTTTAAGGTGTGATTACCCTCTTGATCCTGATATTCGACGATTACTTTATCTTTAGAACGCTTTGCAGAAATGACCCGGGTGCCCATTCTCAGATCTAAACCTTGATTGGTGTAAATTTTGTAGGCTTCCAGTGATATTTGTTGATCGGTTACGTGCAGGAAAATTTCCTGGGCTTCCAGCAGGGTGACGTCTGAGCCCAGTTTATTCCAGATTCCGCCAATCTCAAGGCCAATAATACCGGCACCTATGATACCCAGTTTTTTAGGAACACTTTGCAGGCTCAGCGCTGCAGTCGAATCAATGATGACTTCGTTGTCGATGGGCGCGCAGCCAAGTTCAATAGGTGAAGAACCCGTCGCGAGGATGACATTTTTCGCATTAAGAATAATCGGTTTACCGCCGTTAGGAGGCGTTGCCGAAACTTGCCGGGCAGTCAGCAGCTTGCCTGATCCATGAATAAAATCAATTCCGTTGTCCGCAAAAACCTGCTTGATTTGCTTACTGAGCATATCGACTTTTTTGTCTTTGCGAGCAATCATTTTAGGGACATCAAGCTTGATATTATCTACAGATATACCATGGTCTTTGATGTCATTCCTAATCTGGTGGTAGATTTTGGCAGACTCCAAAAGTGCCATTGATGAAATACAGCCTGCGTTTATGTAAGTTCCGCCCAAACTGGTTTTACCGTCAGGGCTCATCCAGTTATCAACGCAAGCTGTTTTTAAGCCCAATTGCGCAGCTCTAATCGCTGCCACATAACCAGCAGGACCTGCGCCCAACACTATAACATCGTACGTTGATTCATATTTTGACATGGCGATATACCGTTTAAATATTTAGAAGCAAATGAGCAGGCGATTCTAGACATTCTTTGATAGTAGCCAGGAATTGCACTGCTTCACGACCGTCGACGAGTCGATGATCGTAGGACAAAGCCAGATACATGATGGGACGGATCACTATTTCACCATTTTCAACGACCGGCCGCTCTTTTATGGCGTGCATGCCTAAAATCGCGCATTGTGGTGGATTTAGAATGGGTGTTGAAAGCATGGATCCGAAGATGCCGCCATTGGTAATAGTAAACGTGCCTCCCGTGAGGTCATCCACGCTGATGTTGCCTTCTTTGGCTTTTTTACCGTAATCGGCAATGCTTTTTTCAATGCCGGCAAAATCCAGTTGATCCGCATCGCGCAAAACTGGGACGATCAAGCCTCTAGGCGTTGAGACAGCAATGCCGATGTCATAATACCCGTGATAAATGATGTCGTTTCCGTCGATCGAAGCGTTCACTGCTGGAAACTTTTTCAAAGCTTCAATAGAGGCTTTAACGAAAAATGACATAAAACCCAGTTTGATTTTATGTTTATCTTCAAAGCGGCCTTTGTATTGGTTTCTGAGCTCCATCACGTTATGCATATTAACTTCATTAAAAGTGGTTAACATGGCGGCGTTTTGTTGAGCCTGTAACAAGCGTTCGGCAATTTTTGCCCTGAGCCGGGTCATAGGTACCCGTTGTTCGGGTCGAATACCGGTAGCGACTACCGTCTTTACTTCGATGGGTGCTGTGGGTTTTTCTGGTTCAATGTGCCTTGCCGGGGCATGCCGTTGTTCTATGACTGGCTCATCACTCAAATATTCAATGACATCGTTTTTAGTCAGCCGGCCATGTTTGCCTGAACCTTTGATTTGCGCAGGATCAATGTTTTTCTCGACGATCAGGCGTCGAACAGCCGGGCTCAGATGCGCCTCCAAAGATTGGGCAGCTGATGATGCAGGGTGTTCAGTCGTCTTTTCAGCGATTGCTGAAGAGGCTGGAGCAACAACGGCTTCGACTTTATTTTCAGCAGGGTTTGGGCCGGAGGCGCCTGAAGACGCTTCAGTGTCCAGTATTGCCAGAACATCGTTGCTGAAAACGAGGGCGCCATCTTCTTTGATAATCTCACTCAAGATGCCTGAGTTGGGTGAGGGCACTTCCAGAATAACTTTATCTGTCTCAAGATCAACAAGGTTTTCATTTTTATTGACCCAATCACCGGGTTTTTTGTGCCAGTTTATAAGCGTTGCATCGGCAACTGATTCCGGGAGAGCGGGAACGCGGACTTCGATGGTCATGTTATTTTCCTTTGTAGTTACCGAATAAAGCGGATTCTACGACTTGTTTTTGTTGTTCGAGATGCTTTTTAAAATTACCAACGGCTGGCGAAGCGGAGGCCGCTCTGCCAGCATATTGCAAGTTGATTTGAGTAGCAAGCGTATCGACGAAATGATGTCTGATTTGATACCAGGCGCCTTGGTTTTTGGGTTCTTCCTGGCACCAAATCATCAGTTCAAGGTTTGGATATTTAGCAATTTCGTCTTTAAACCGCTTGTCCGGAAAGGGATAAAGTTGTTCGATACGGACTATCGCCACATCATCTGTATGGGTTTCTCGGCGGGTTTCCAGTAAATCGAAATAAACTTTCCCTGCACAGAGTACCATTCGCTTTACGTTTTTCGGGTTTATCGAATCGGTTTCGCTGATGATTGTCTGGAATTTACCTTTGGACAAATCCTCAAGTGTAGATACCGCCAGCTTGTGTCTCAAAAGGCTTTTGGGGCTCATAATGATCAGCGGTTTGCGGTAAGTTCTGATCATTTGACGACGCAGCAGATGGAAGATTTGAGCGGGTGTCGTCGGTGTGCAAACCTGAATATTATGTTCGGCACATAGCTGCATATACCGTTCAAGTCGTGCGGATGAATGTTCCGGGCCTTGACCTTCATAACCATGAGGTAACAGCATGACCAGGCCGCTGAGACGACCCCACTTGGTTTCGCCGGAAGTAATGAACTGATCAATAACCACTTGTGCGCCGTTCGCAAAATCACCGAATTGAGCTTCCCAAATGACCAGGCAGTCGGGAGTAGTAGAACTGTAACCGTATTCGAAACCCAATACCGCTTCTTCTGAAAGTAACGAGTCATAGATCTGAACACGGCCCTGATTCGGATCAAGATGGCTGAGTGGCTGATAAGTGCTGCCGTCGATTTGATTATGAAGAACGGCATGGCGATGGAAAAAGGTGCCTCGGCCAACATCCTGCCCTGTTAATCTGACATTATATTTTTCCATGGCCAGCGTTGCATAAGCCAGGTTTTCGGCAAATCCCCAATCTAATGGGAGTGCGCCCGCGGCCATTTTTCTGCGGCTGTCCATTATCTTGCCAACCCGAGGGTGCAATTCAAAACCGGTGGGCAATATTTGTAATTGTTTATTGCAAAAACGTATCACATCCAGGGAGACTGCTGTTTTGCAGGCTTGAGTCCATTTTTTATTCAGGTATTTATCCCATATGGCCGAATAGGAATAAACTTTTTCGTTGGCAATCGGCCTGGAGACGACTTGGCCCGATTCCAGTTTCCGGACATAATCCTGTTCAAGTTGAATGGCATCTTCCTTCGAAATGACGCCTGCTTCAATCAGCTTATTTGCGAAAATATGGCGTGTCGTTGGCCGGTTCCTGATGTATTTGTACATCAGCGGTTGGGTAGTGGCCGGTTCGTCCGCTTCGTTATGGCCAAGCCTGCGGTAACAAATGAGGTCAATCACGACATCCTTGTTAAACGTCATGCGAAAATCCAGTGCCATTTTTGCGACAAATAAAACTGCTTCGGGATCATCGCCGTTGACATGGAAAACAGGAATCTGAACCATATTGGCCACGTCGGTACAATAAAGCGTGGATCTGGCGTCGGCGGGGTTGCTGGTGGTAAAACCTATTTGGTTATTAACCACGATATGAACGGTTCCGCCGGTTGAAAATCCGCGCGTTCCTGCCATGTTGAGTGTTTCCATCACCACACCTTGTCCTGCGAACGCGGCATCGCCATGAATCAAAATCGGTAAAATAGTGTTATGACTGTCCGCTCTGGGGTCTCGGTCTTGTCTTGCTCTGACCGATCCTTCCACCACAGGATTGATAATCTCCAGATGCGAAGGATTGAATGCCAACGTCACATGAATCGGTCCGCCGGGTGTGACGATGTCGGAAGAAAAACCCATGTGATATTTAACGTCACCGGAATTCATGCCGGGTGCGGGAATATGTATGCCTTTGAATTCCTCGAACAACTTGGATGGATTCTTTCCGAGAATGTTGACCAGGACATTTAATCGGCCCCGATGTGCCATCCCTATCACAACCTCCTTCGTTTGCTTCTCGCCTGCTCGCTGTAGGATGTTGTCCAGGATTGGAATCAATGATTCGCCACCTTCCAGCGAAAAGCGTTTTTGGCCTACAAAGGTATTGTGCAGGTATTTTTCTATGCCTTCTGCAGCGGTCAGGAATAGAAGTGTCGACATTTGTTCTTCAGCCGACAGTTTATGATGAATCTTGGCGCCTTCCAGCCGGTTTTTAATCCAGCGCTTCATATCGGTGTCGACAATATGCATGTACTCCGTTCCGATATTGCCGCAATAAATTTCCTTCAGAGTGGAAATAATATCCCTTAACGGGAGTCGGTCAACGCCGTACAGTGTTCCTGTGTCAAACAACGTATCCATGTCCAGTTCGGTCAACCCATAGTAGGCGGGATCCAAATCAGGAAAATAAGGTGTTGTTGTGTGAAGTGGGTTATTCGTTGCAATCTGATGCCCGCGAACCCGATAGTGATTAATCAGTCGCGCGACCGCCGATTGCTTTTTGACACTCTGCTCCGTAAAGCCCTGTAACTTGGCTAGACGGCCCTGTGATTGCTGAGCTAATGACGCGAAGCGTTCGATGATTGGGCTATGTGCTGTTTCCTGGACAGAGTCACTTCGAATATGCCCGAACTTTTGTTTCCAGCTGTCTTCGACTGAATCCGGGTCCTGAAGGTATTGCTCGTATAACTCTTCTATAAAATTGGCATTGCTGCCGTACAAGGATGAAGATTCTCGAAACAGTTTAAGGAGGTCGCTCATTGATGTATTCCGTTAATTCTTTAGCAGTTGGGCCTATCTTAGGTCGAAAATGTTATATTAACAAACGTTAAAATCCATAAACGGATGAAAAAATTTACCGCTTCTAGTGAATGGATTAGCCTGTTTGAGTATTTTAAAATCATCCTGATCCTTACTGAATACAAATTGTAAAAAGCAGTGGATTAAAATTGTCGGTATAGGCCGATGTCTTTGCGATATTACCTTATTTGTATAAGCTGATTTTTAAGTGTCCAGAAATTTTTTTACAACGTAGCGCTTTTCAATGTCAGGTCAGTTTATAGCCGATCAGTATTTTTGAGTTAAAGACTGAGTCGTATAAAGCGGTACTTTTTCTACGCTATAACGCTGAATCAGAAATATAAATGTTATTGGGATGCGTGGTAATTGATAATTCAATTGTTTTTCTTGTAAGCGTTGGCTTTTGGTCAATATGAGTAATAACGAATAGATGTTATATTGAAAGAAAATGAAGGGGTTGGTTGTTGCCAAATCTTTAAAGGTAATAGTTAGGAGCGGTGTTATGGCAGAGCAAAAGAAAATAATCATAAAAATAAATCATCCTAATAAGGCCGATAAAAATACAGATAAGCTTTATGATGAAATCCAAATAATAGAATGGAATGTAAAACGTATATTGATTGTAGCGTCGTTGATTTTGCTGTTAATCGTTTTACCTTATATTTATCTGAATAACAGTCAACCGGCATATGATGAGCTTGATTCTGTAAAAACTGAAGCCGAGTTCTCAGGGGAAACTGACGGTCAGGTGCCAAAGTCTGAAGCTGAAAACGATAAGCTTGATAAGGATAAAGAAGCGGATACAAGCCCTTCGGTTAATTTATCCCCAGAAAATCAAAATACAGAGTTACAGGTTGAAAGTATGGCGTCAGACCTGTCATTGCAAAAACACTATAAAGTAGAGAGGGCCTTATTAACTTCGGGTATCCATGATAATCAGCCAATGGATGAAGTGGTCTCTCCAATAAGAGTGTCCAAAAGCAGAGCTACAGGTATATTTTATTATACCGAGTTAGTCAATATGAAGGGTTTAAAGCTTTATCATCAATGGTTGCTAGACGGAAAAGAAAAATTGAAAACCCCCATACTGGTTAAGCAGGATTATTGGCGAGTTTCAACCAGTAAACTTTTTACGCCGGCGACCGAGGGAAACTGGGCGGTCAGGTTGATAGATCAGCAGGGCAGGGTTTATCACAAATTAACTTTCACTGTAAAAACCAAGTGAAGCTATTTTGTAAACATTAGTTTTTTATGTTTGAGACTAGCAATTTTTATAGAGCATGATATTTTACGGTTTTGAATAAAGAAGCGCTAAATATATATCTACCTCAGTTTTATTTTTAATGCTACGTATTTGGATAATGTGCTTGTATTTGATATCATCAGCCACTGATAACTTTTTAAGATAATTGGAAGGCTATCAAATATTATTGTTATGTTTAGGAATTTAAGGTGAGAAATACTAATGACTGAGTATCAGGAACTTTCTGAAAATGAATTGCAAGAGGTTATACTCAACGCAGAAAAAGCTTTAAAAACAAAATTAGCTAATAAGCGTAAAGACGTTATTGCTCAAATTAAAGAATTGGCCGCTGCCATTGATGTCAGTGTCGAAATAATAGAGAACGATAAAAAGCTGACCCGCAAAGGATTGAAAGTGCCGATTAAATACCGGCATCCACAGGATCCCAGCAAAACCTGGACCGGAAGAGGCGTAACGCCAAGATGGTTGCAAACACTTCTGGATAGCGGGCGAGATCGGTCTGAATTTGAAGTTTAAAGAACTGGAATAAATAAACTGCAGTGCTCAATAGATATATAAAATTGAGTAAAGCAGATCCCGGTTTAGGATATGTCTTGTAACTTCCCGATTATTAAATGGCTTGAAAGATGAGTTAATTCTCTTCGAGGCAATTTTATTTCCTGATACAGGTTAATCCGGGAAGTTATTGTTGGCTAAATCAGTGCTAGTTTATAAATATCATTTAGTGCAGTGACTCATATTTATTTTCACTGCATAGATAATTAATAATCGTGTCAAATTATGATGGCTTCGGGTTTTTAATCCGAATAAGCCTGAATTCATTGGGTTAGGTTTATTTGATTTAATCTATAAACCTTTTTGTGATATCCCCATACTCATCAATACGTCTATCTCTTAAATAAGGCCAGATCTGCCTTACCTTTTCGTTTCGGGCCCAGTCAATTTCACACGTCAGTATTTTTTGTTCAGTCGCGTTAGCACTGACTAATACTTCTCCTTGAGGACCGGTAATGAAACTGTTACCCCAAAAATCAATGCCGGTATTGCTATCCGTTGGCGATTGCTCGAAACCGATACGATTGCAGGCGATAACGGGGATGCCATTGGCAACGGCATGGGCCCGCTGAATAGTAATCCATGCGTCCATTTGTCGCTTTTTCTCTGCCTCCGTATCGTCCGGATCCCAACCAATTGCCGTTGGGTAAATTAGCAGCTCGGCTCCTGCGAGTGCCATCAGTCTGGCTCCTTCTGGAAACCACTGGTCCCAGCAAACCATGACACCCAATTTGCCTATGGATGTTTCAATCGGCTTAAAGCCGATGTCTCCAGGAGTGAAATAATATTTTTCGTAAAATCCCGGATCATCGGGGATGTGCATTTTCCGATATTTTCCTGCGATAGTGCCGTCTTTATCGAAAATAACAGCGGTATTGTGATAAAGCCCCGGCGCCCGTTTTTCAAAAATGGTTGATACAATCACCACGTCCAGTTCATTTGCCACATCAGAGAGCACTGCCGTAGTCGGCCCGGGAATAGATTCTGCAGTGGCGAATAACTGGTAATCCTCGCTTTGGCAGAAATAAGGGCCCAAATGTAATTCAGGCAAAACAACCAGGTCGGCACCCAGGCTTTTGGCTTCGTGAATTTTGGCAATGGATAAATTTAGATTGGTCTGCTTGTCTGCATCGCAGGGCTGCTGGACGGCGCTTACAGTGAGGTTTTTTTTCATAATGGTAATGCTTAAATTAGCAGTCAGTTAAAGGAAAAGAGGGGAGCTGTCGGTTAGTCAAGTTATTGATTTTCCAATTTTCCGGTCATCAGCATTTCCCTGGCATGCGCCAACGTGTTTTCTGTGATATTGACGCCACCCAGCATCCGGGCAATTTCTTCTATTTGCTGTTGTTCATTAAGTTGTGAGACGGTAGAAGAGGTCATTTCAGACTGGTTGTTTTTGGCAACAAACAGATGATGATGCGCTTGGGCCGCAACTTGGGGCAAATGAGTGACGCAGATGACTTGCCTGTTATGGCTTAAACGCCGCAGTTTTTGTCCGACAATTTCCGCTATCCCGCCGCCAATGCCGGAGTCAACTTCGTCGAAAATCATGGTGGGCGTCGATTTGTCGTTACTCGTTGTGACTTGAATGGCCAGGCTGATTCTGGATAATTCGCCCCCGGATGCCACTTTGGCCAAGGGTTTTGGCGGTAATCCCGGGTTAGCGCTAACCAGAAACTCGACCTTATCAAGACCCTGCTGGCGAGGTGTTTCATCTTCAAATGGCGAAATACCAACAATAAAATCACCTTGCGGCATGCCCAGTTCTTTTATCATGGTCGAAATTTGAGTTTGCAGTTTAAGCGCGCCTTCCTTGCGCGCCTCGCTTAACTGGCCAGCCAATTTGCGGTATTCAGTCAGCAATGCTACTGATGCGGCAGTCAGTTCTTCAATGCGTTCACTGCTGTGCGTTAGATGGGCCAATTCCTCTTCAAGCCTTACCGCTAGTTCGGGTAATTGCTCAGGTGTTACCTGATGTTTTCGGCTCAAACTCTGAATGATGCCGATTTGATTATCAAGCCAGGACAGCCGCTTAGGATCGGCTTCCAGGCTGTCCATGTATCTGCGTAATTGGTGAGAAGCTTCTTCGATCTGAATGTGTGCTTCAGAGAGCATGGTGCTGACGCTTTCAAGCGCGGGAGCAAAGCGGCTGAGATCTGTTAATGCATTAATGGAATGCCCAAGCAGGCGGTTAATCGACATTTCGTCGTTTTCGTACAGCACATCAAGTTGTTGGTGCCCGACGGTTAAAATCTCGCCTAAGTGCGCCAGTTGACTGTGTTCTTCGGTCAACGCCGTGTAGTTGAAATGGGCCAAATCCAGTTGTTGTAATTCTTCTATCTGGAATCTCAGTAATTCCTCGCGCTCGGCTTTATCCGAATTGGCTTTCAATAATGCTTTGAGTGATTTGTTGGTGTTAAGCCATTTCTGATGGCAGGTCTGAAGCTGTTCGAGTAAGCCTTGGTTCTGAGCAAAGTCATCTAAGAGACGGCGTTGCTCGTCGTTGTGCAGCAAAGTCAGATGGGCATGTTGGCCGTGAATTTCGACCAGCTTTTCGCTCAGATCTTGCAGTGATTGCAAGGTCACCGGGCGGTCGTTGATAAAAGCTTTTGAACGGCCATCCTGACTGATGACGCGACGAATCAAGCACTGATCTTCATGATCCAGTTCATTGTCTTCCAGCCAGGTTTTAGCTAAAGGCGCATCGGACAGATCGAATTCCAGATTAATTTCCGCTCGCTTTGAATGCGGCCGGATATAACCCGAGTCGGCTCTATCACCCAGGGCAAGGCCTAAGGCGGTCAGTAAAATGGATTTTCCGGCCCCCGTTTCGCCGGTCAGTACCGACATGCCTTTTTCAAGCGCCAGATCAAGCGATTGAACCACGGCCAAATCATTGATTGTGAGATTTAATAGCATGTGTTTGAGTTAACTGCTGCTCCAGTTAAGTTTTTTTCTAAGTATATGATAAAAATCATGTCCTTCGGGATGCAGAATTCTAATCGGTTTTGGATCTTTATTGATTAAAATCTTATCGCTGATCAAAACATCAGGGATTTCCAGGTGATCACAAGTGACCAGGGCATTGATTTGTTTAGTCTGGCAAAAGCTGATTTCAATTTGTGAGGAATCGTCTATGACTATCGGACGGTTAGTCAGCGTATGCGGGTTGAGTGGAACCAAGACCAAAGCATTAAGCGAAGGATGCAGTATTGGTCCGCCGGCAGACAAGGAATAAGCCGTTGATCCAGTCGGCGTTGAGACAATCAGGCCGTCAGAACGCTGTGAATTAAGAAACACGCCGTCAATATGGGTGACAATCTCAATCATGCTCGGCGTAATCCAGCGGTGAATCACCACTTCATTGACGGCGGTTTGCTCATGAATGACTGCATTATCCCGAATGATTTTGGTATGCAGTAAAAAACGCTTTTCTTCCCGAAAGGCACCGTTGAGAATTTGGTTAAGTTTAACCAGAAGCACATCGGGAGATATATCCACCAAAAAACCCAGGCGGCCTAAATTAACGCCAATCAGTGGAATATTGTAAGGCGCAATGGCGCGCGCCGCTGATAAAAAAGTCCCGTCACCGCCTGCTGCAATAACGAGATCACAATGCAGTCCCATTTCCTCGGCGGCACAGGTTTTGACATCGGGTTCGTCAATAAATCCGGCGCTTTGAATGTCAACAAAGACCTCGTATTTGCACCGCTGCAAAAATTGATAGAGCAGCGTTAATGTTTCGGCAATACCCGGGTCACTTGATTTTCCAATAATGCCAATCTTTTTGAACAGCGTATGCATTGATCTCCGGTTTACCGAATCACGATTAAGTTATTGAGGCCATGCAATCAAATGTTTCTATTGAATGGGTTATAAAGACTGGCTTTCAGTCAGTTTTAGAACTAATTGGGAATCCTGTGTTTTTGGCCGCTTTTCGGAAAAATCGAAATAACTTAATTCAGAGTGTTAATGTACAGGTACTTTAAGTATCTGTTTGTAAAAATTGTTGTAGGGTTACCGTGAGATTATACAAAATATGACTTCGTATTTGGTTAAAACCCAAATTAATATTTCATTTATCCATTAAGCTTCGCTAAGCGAATGTTTTTGTTAATTTATTGAGTTGACAAGTAAAGGGTTTGCTGATAATTTTTTGTTAGCACTCTGCTTTATAGAGTGCTAATACCGGAGCGAATAGATGGTTGAGAAAAAAGGTCAGGCTTTAAACGAAAGATCTTTATTATTACTTAAATCCTTGATTGAGCGGTATATCCATGATGGTCAACCGGTGGGCTCAAGAGTATTGTCAAAAGATCCGGCGCTTAATTTAAGTCCTGCGACCATCCGGAATGTGATGGCTGATCTGGAGGATCTGGGTCTTATTCATTCTCCGCATACCTCGGCCGGAAGAGTTCCAACCGTAAGCGGTTATCGCTTGTTTGTCGATTCACTGTTGACCGTGAAGCCGCTTGAAATCAGTGAGCTCAATCTTATTCAAAGCAGTTTGGTTGCAAAACACGATATCAATCAATCGATCGGCGTTGCGTCAAAGTTGCTATCCGATTTGACCCGAATGACCGGCGTTGTGACCTTGCCTAAAAGAGAACTGGTTAGTTTGCGGCACATTGAATTTCTGCCTTTGTCGAATACTCGTGTATTGGTTATTTTGGTAACGAATGAACAAGAGGTTCACAACAAGATTATCCATACTTCTCGCGAGTTTTCTCCTTCGGAATTGCAGCAAATATCCAACTATATCAATACGATGTATTCTGGGCGTAGTTTGGCCGCAGTAAAAAAAGCGGTGATTGAGGAGTTGAAAGTCGCTCAGGAACGGATGAATCAGGCAATGCTGGATGTCGTGCAAATGGCTAAATTGGCCTTAGACCAGGACGAGAATTCTGAAGATTGTGTGATAAGCGGTGAGACCAATCTAATGGGCTTTTCCGAACTATCGGATATTGATCGTCTAAAGCAGCTTTTTGATGCGTTTAGCCAAAAACACAATGTGATTCATTTGCTTGATCAATGCCTCAATGCCGAAGGCGTCCAAATTTTTATCGGTGAGGAATCGGGCTATCAACCTTTTAATCATTGCAGTTTGGTGACGTCGTCTTATTCGATAGATGATGAAGTGGTGGGGGTTTTAGCGGTAATAGGTCCTACGCGCATGGCTTATGAAAAAGTGATTCCTTTTGTTGAGCTGACGGCTAAATTATTGGGTGCGGCCTTGAATCCGAAAACATTGGCCCCATGATTACGCTTAATTGACAGTTTGCATAAGCACGACAACAAAATATAAACCGGAGTTTTAGATAATGAGTAACGAAAAGGAGTTGCCAGAGGCAGCCAAAGAAGAAGAGCTAAAAATTGAGGCTGAAGTAACCCCGGAAATTCAGGAGACGCCAACTGAAGAAGTTCCTGTCCCGCAATCAGAAGTCCAGGAGGATTTATCGGCTGAGCTGCAGAAAAAGTTGGAACAGGCCGAACAAAAAGCCGCTGAAAATTGGGACAGGGCTATGCGTCTGCAGGCAGAAATGGAAAATCTGAAAAAACGTATCCAAAAGGATTTGGAAAGCGCCCACAAGTACGCCCTGGAAAGTTTTGCAAAAGAATTATTAGCAGTGCTGGATAGCCTTGAACTTGGCTTGCAGGCTGCGAGTGGTGAAAGTTCGGAAGTCCAAAAATTCCGCGAAGGCAGCGAATTAACGATTAAACAGTTCGAATCAGTTTTTACAAAATTCAATATTGAAGTCGTCAATCCGATAGGTCAACCCTTTAATCCTGAATTACATCAGGCTATGGCTATGCAACCTTCGGCAGATGCGGAACCTAATTCAGTTCTGAACGTATTTCAAAAAGGTTATGTGTTAAACGGCCGTTTATTACGGCCCGCTATGGTTGTGGTTGCAAAGGCGGAAGAAAAGCCGCCTGAAAATACGCCGAAAATAGATGAGCAGGCTTGAAGATAACAAAACAGCCCTTATATAACTACTAACTTAAACAATCTCATATCAAGTCTGGAGAATTCAATGGCTAAAATTATTGGCATAGATTTAGGAACCACTAACTCGTGCGTGGCGGTACTGGAAAACGGAACAGCACGTGTAATTGAAAATAGCGAGGGTGCAAGAACGACCCCCTCTATCATCGCATTTACCAAAGACGGTGAAGTACTGGTCGGGCAATCTGCCAAGCGTCAGGCAGTGACTAATCCTGAAAACACCTTGTTTGCAATCAAACGATTGATCGGTAGACGTTTTAAAGATGATGTTGTACAAAAAGACATCAAAATGGTGCCTTATAAAATCATACCTGCTGATAACGGTGATGCGTGGGTAGAGTGCCACGGCAAGAAAATGGCTGCTCCGGAAATTTCATCACGGATTTTGATGAAGCTTAAAAAAGATGCGGAAGCTTATTTGGGCGAAGAAGTGAAAGAAGCGGTTATTACTGTTCCCGCTTATTTCAATGATTCACAAAGACAGGCCACAAAAGATGCCGGCCGTATTGCTGGCTTGGATGTCAAACGGATTATTAACGAACCTACTGCGGCAGCTTTAGCGTTTGGTATGGATAAGCCCAAAGGCGACATGAAAATTGCGGTCTATGATCTGGGCGGCGGTACTTTTGATATTTCTATCATTGAAATAGCTGAAATCGAAGGTGAGCATCAGTTTGAAGTGTTATCCACCAATGGCGATACCTTCCTCGGTGGTGAAGACTTTGATTTAAGAATCATCGATTTTCTGGCTGATGAATTTAAAAAAGATTCCGGTATTGATTTACATAACGACCCTCTGGCTTTACAGCGCTTAAAAGAAGCGGCTGAAAAAGCAAAAATTGAATTGTCTTCAACACAACAAACCGACATCAATCTGCCTTATGTCACAGCGGATGCATCAGGTCCGAAGCATTTGAATGTCAAGTTGACACGGGCAAAACTCGAGTCTCTGGTTGAAGATCTGGTTGAAAGAACCAAAGCGCCTTGTTTGATGGCAATTAAAGATGCAGGCCTGTCTGCGTCCGATATCAACGATGTTATTCTTGTCGGCGGTCAATCTCGTATGCCGCGGGTACAGGATTTTGTTAAATCCTTGTTCGGCAGAGAGCCTCGTAAAGACGTAAATCCGGATGAGGCTGTTGCCTTGGGCGCCGCGATTCAGGCTGGTGTGTTAGGTGGGGAAGTTAAAGATGTCTTGTTACTGGACGTAACGCCATTATCGTTAGGTATAGAAACGATGGGCGGCGTCATGACCAAACTGATTGAAAAAAATACAACTATTCCTACTAATGCCTCACAGGTTTTCTCGACAGCAGAGGATAATCAGACGGCGGTTACGGTTCATGTATTGCAAGGCGAACGCGAAGTCGCCAACGGCAATAAATCGTTGGGTCGGTTTGATTTGTCCGATATTCCTCTTGCTCCGCGCGGTGTGCCGCAAATTGAAGTGGCGTTCGATATTGATGCAAACGGCATCTTGAATGTTTCGGCCAAAGACAAGGCGACCGGTAAAAAACAATCTATCGTCATCAAGGCCTCCAGTGGTCTTGGCGAAGATGAAGTGCAGCGCATGATTAAAGATGCAGAAGCTCATGCTGACGAAGACCGCAAAATTGCCAAGCTAGTCGGCGTCCGCAATCATGCTGAGGGTATGGTGCATGCGACAGAAAAATCCTTGAAGGAATTGGAAGGTCAGGTTGAGTCTTCTGAAAAGGCAGCAATTGAGTCGGCCATTAAAGATTTGAAGGATGCGATTAAAGGGAGCGACATTGACGTCATAGAAGCTAAGACCAATGCGCTCACAGAGCTCTCCGGTAAGCTGGCCGAACGCGTTTATGCCCAAAAAGCTGAAGCTGAAACTAAAGCCGAAGGACAAAGTTCCGGATCAAACTCATCGGCAGCGGATGATGGGGTGGTCGATGCTGAGTTTGAGGAAGTTAAAGAAGACGATAAAAAATAGTTTGTGGAGTCATCGCGCCGACAAAAAGTTGGACAGATGGCCCTGTAAGGTTCATAGTGCGGCTTTTTGACGCAGTCACAGGGCACAAAGTTAGTGATTGACTTTGTGCCTTTGTGATTTCTAGCTATTACGTTTGTTTGGCTGATCCGGCATCTTGCTTAACTTGGATGGGCCGGACCAAGTCAGTTTTTTGTTGAAGTCTCAGCCTGAATTTCGGTGATTAACAAGCGGAACCCCTATTGTTTGAAAGCATAATTCCAAGCTCTCAATGAGCGCGGGTATTCATAATTTGCAGCAATGCTATATCTTCTAATGTGACTTTAGAAGCGGATTGAACAGACTAACATGGCAAAAGAAGATTATTACAAGCTCCTCGGTGTCGATAGAAACGCCAGTGATGCGGAGATAAAGAAGAGTTATCGCAGCAAAGCGATGAAATTTCACCCGGATAGAAATAAAGAAAATCCTGAAGAATCAGAGGCGAAATTCAAGCAAATCAAGGAAGCCTACGAGGTATTATCCGACCCTAAGAAACGCTCGGCATACGATCAGTTCGGACATGCCGGTGTCGACGGTTCAATGGGCGGAAGATCGGGAGGATTTACTGGCGAAAGTTTCAGTGATGTATTCAGTGATGTATTCGGCGATATTTTTGGTGGTGGACGTCAGCGCAGCGGTGTTCAGCGAGGCGCTGATTTACGTTATAACCTTGAATTAAGTCTGGAAGAAGCCGTCGGGGGCACTGAAGCAAAAATCAGAGTTCCTGTATTAGTGGTGTGTAACGAATGTGATGGCTCGGGCGCCAAAAAAGGCAGCTCTCCGGTCACGTGTTCAACCTGTCATGGTCATGGCCAGGTAAGAATGCAGCAGGGCTTTTTTTCTGTGCAGCAAACCTGTCCTACCTGTCACGGCTCCGGCAAGCAGATTAAAGATCCTTGTCGCAAATGTCATGGTCAGGGTCGTATCCAGGATACTAAAACCTTATCAGTCAAGGTGCCTGCAGGTGTGGATATTGGTGACCGGATCAGGTTAAGCGGAGAAGGTGAAGCTGGACTCAATGGTGGACCTTCCGGAGATTTATATGTCCAGATCAATGTCAGAGACCATGCGATATTTACCCGTGATGGTGCCAACTTGTATTGCGAAGTTCCTATTAGTTTTCCAACGGCCTGTTTAGGCGGAGAGCTTGAAGTCCCGACACTGGATGGTAAGGTCAAACTTAAGATTCCGTCGGAGACACAAACCGGAAAATTATTCAGGTTGAGAGGCAAAGGCGTAAAGCCGGTTAGAGGCGGTGCAGTAGGTGACTTGCTATGCCGTGTCATTATTGAGACGCCGATACATTTAACCAAAGACCAAAGAGACTTGATTGAACAATTAGGGCAATCCTTGGTGGGTGGTGGTAAGCATCACAGTCCTCAGGAACATTCCTGGCTGGATGGTGTAAAAAGCTTTTTCGAAAAACTGACAGGATAGATTTATGGTCCGCGTTGCAATTGTGGGTGTCTCAGGTCGGATGGGCGTTTGCTTGATCAAAGCCGCGGCGTTGTCCGGTTCGGCCGAATTAACTGCGGCTATATCCCGACCTCAGAGTTTGTCAATCGGCAAAGATGCGGGTGAGCTGGCGGGTTTAAGTCCTTTGGCTGTCCATGTGACCGATGATTTGGCTTCTGTGACTGAGCATTTTGATATATTGATTGACTTTACCCGGCCGGAATCAACATTACGCTATGTTGAAATTTGTCAAAGTGCCGGTAAAGGTATTGTCATCGGCACGACCGGTTTTAATGAAGCGCAAAAAAATCTGATTAAATCGGCATCTGAGACTATCCCTGTAGTATTGGCACCGAACATGAGTGTCGGTGTCAATCTATCGCTCAAATTGCTGGAAATGACCGCGAAAGTCATGGGGACTTATACGGACATAGAAATTATTGAGGCCCATCACCGGCATAAAATCGATGCGCCGTCGGGAACTGCTTTGCGTATGGGCGAGGTGGTGGCCGAAGCGTTGGGGCGCGATTTAAAAGACTGTGCTGTTTATGGAAGAGAAGGAGTGACCGGGGAACGTGATCGTAAAACGATTGGTTTCTCTACCATTCGGGCAGGTGATATTGTCGGCGAGCATACTGTGATGTTTGCCGACGAAGGTGAACGGGTTGAAATAACACACAAAGCCACCAGCCGTATGACGTTTGCTAACGGTGCTGTCAGAGCGGCTGTTTGGCTTCAGGGCAAGCCTAATGGGTTCTATGACATGCTGGATGTGCTGGGGTTGAAAGACTGAGATCTAATGGGGCTTTGATCCTTAGTGCCACTTCAAACTTATGAGGTGCGTCGTATGAAAATAATCCGAATTGTATTGATCGTTACGGTTTTTGTGACAATTCAATCAGCGCACGCACAGGTTTTTAAATGCACTTTTCCCTCAGGAAAGGTGCTTTTTCAAGATGATGAGTGTCCATCAGAAGCTCAACAAGATTCTCTAAAAATCAAACAAATGACGCCCGAGCAGAGGGTTGAGTCTGAAGCGCGTTTGAAACAATGGCAGCTTGAGCAGGACGAAAAAGAGTCCCAGATAAAAAAAGCAGAACAGGAAAGGCGTGCAGAGAATGCCCGGTTGGAAGAGGTCGAAGCCTTAAAGCGTAGCGCCAATGCCCAGGAGGATTTGGCAGAAACCAAGCGCCGGGAGCTCGAACTTCTGCAGCAGCAACCTTTAATCAACCTCTATCAGCCTTATTATCCGCTCACCATTCCTTATAGAGACCGCGATTGGCGGCAACATCGCAAAGATTACAGCGGAGACAAGAATTATAATAAAGGTCCGTTTATTGATAGAAATCAAAATCGTAGCGTCAATCAGGGTATAACCAGCGACAGCGTCAATATAATCAGCAGGCCCAGACGATAGCACAGGCCTATTCAAATGGACTTTTTGATGAACAAGAAAGGGCGAATAGAATTCGCCCTGTTCATGTGGGAAAGTTACATTTGAGATTGCAAATAATTCTGCAGGCCGATTTGTTCAATCAGTTCCAATTGTGTTTCCAGCCAGTCAATATGTTCTTCCTCGCTTTCAAGGATGGCTTCAAATAATTCTCTGGAAATGAAGTCCTTGACAGTTTCACAATAGATTATGGCTTCTTTTAAAAGCGGAACGGCCTGATATTCAAGCTTAAGATCACAAGAAAGCATTTCTTGTGGATTTTCACCAATTAACAGTTTGCCAAGATTTTGCAGATTCGGTAAACCCTCAAGAAATAAAAGCCGCTCAATCAAACGATCGGCGTGTTTCATTTCATCTATCGATTCGTGATATTCCTTTTCGTTCAGTTTAGAAAAGCCCCAGTTTTTGTACATGCGGGCATGCAAAAAGTACTGATTGATAGCGGTCAGTTCGTTTTCAAGTGCTTTGTTGAGAAATTCTATAACTTTTGGATCGCCTTTCATTGTTGCCTCATGGGTTTGTTAAACAGGTGCGCAAGGGCAATAAGCCAGAAAAGGCTTTTATGTGAAGGGTGTAAGTAGCAGGCAAATTCCAGATAGGGATGATTTCCAGCAAACTTCAGCCATGCTCAATTGTTTTAAGACTACTACTTATCAGGAAGATAAATAGTAGTCTTGCCCAATGCTTCTTACGCTGTAGCCCACATTATAGGCGTTTGCGCGCGGTGTTCGTCAAGCAACTGTTTAACTTGCGGCGAACATTTGCCGCAAACAGTTCCGACCCCTAAACATTCATTCAGGTCTTTACGAGAACAATAGCCGTTGTTGATAGCCGATTTTATTTGCTTGTCAGTGACCGCTTTACACACGCAAACATACATTGTGAATCTCCTGGAATTGCTTGTTATGTTAATAATAACAATTCTCATTAGAAAGTAAAGTTGTTTTTAGTCTCTTTTGTGATGAGGTGTGAGTAATCCGATGTTTCTTATCAAATTCAGGCTTTGAAAACCAACTAACAATCCAATAAACAAGCGGCTATCGTACTTAAGCGCTCAACATAACTGATTCAGCACTCAGAATGGGCAAGGTGGTATTCACCTGTCATAAAAGGATCAATCGCCATGGTTGCCTCAATAAAAATCCCTGAATGACATAAACATTTTAATTACGCTTGAATACTGGCGATGTTCCTGCGTACACTTCTCCCTTTTTGTGGCAAGCCTGTAATTAGAGTGATCGAACTGGAAGCATTTTTTGGTAGTGATGGGCCGCTGGCTAAAGTCATTAAAGGTTATAAGCCACGTGCTGCGCAAATCGAAATGGCGTTAGCCATTGCCGAATCGATTGAACTAAAGAAGGACTTGATAGCGGAAGCCGGTACCGGCACCGGCAAAACATTTGCCTATCTGATCCCGGCTATTTTATCGGGTAAAAAATCCATCATTTCCACCGGGACGAAAAATCTGCAAGATCAGTTGTTTTTCAACGATCTGCCTGTTATTCGCCAGGCTGTTACAGTGCCTTTTGTTGCGGCATTATTAAAAGGAAGAAGCAATTATCTTTGTACATTTAGGCTTGATAATTCACTCAATTCAGCTCTGGGTTTCAGTAAAGAAGACGCCTCGGCATTGACAAAAATTCAGTCATGGGCAAAACGAACGCAATCCGGTGATATTGCAGAAATGCCGGATGTGAGTGAAGCTAATCCCGTATGGCCTTTGGCAACGTCTACGGCAGACAATTGTCTGGGGATCGATTGCCCTGACTATGAACAATGCTTTCTGGTTAAAGCCAGAAAAAAGGCCCAGGAGTCGGATATTCTGGTAGTTAATCATCACCTGCTTTGCGCTGACTGGTCGATACGGGAGATTGGTTTTGGCGAGTTATTGCCAGATGCTGAACTGGTAGTGATTGACGAAGCGCATCAATTGGCGGATACCGCCTCCAATTTTTTGGGTATTTCATTCGGTGCCAGACAATTAGACGATTTAGCAAAGGATGCGTTGGTTGAATATTTTAAAGATGCTACCGATATGCCCGATTTACGGACGGCTTGCGAAGAACTGGATCTTCAGATAAAAGCGGCGCGATTGGCATTTGGGCTGGAGTTGAAAAAAGGGGATTGGCAGGATATTGAAAATAATCAGGCTATCTGTGAGGCACTGGCAGTATTAGGTCAAAAACTGAAATTCCTGCAGGATCAGTTGGATCTGGCTTCAGTTAAAACCAAAACACTGGAAGGCTGTTTCAAAAGGGCTCAGGAGTTGAACGAGCAATTCAAGCTCATCATGCAGGACCATGATGGAAAATGGATTCGCTGGTATGAAACGCATAAAAAAACCTTCACGCTTAGCCGGACGCCGCTGGATATTGCCTCTGAGTTTCGCGCCTTCATGAAGCTCCATCCTGCTACCTGGATTTTTACTTCTGCAACGCTCAGTGTGGCCAATAAATTCGATCATTTTTCCCGCAGTCTGGGACTCACCGAGCCGAGCTGTCAGAGTTGGGAAAGTCCGTTTGACTATGCCAACCAATCCTTGTTTTATCATCCCAAGGGCTTGCCGCAGCCATCCACGCCCAATTTTACTGAGCGTATCGTTGAATTTGCATTACCCGTTTTGGAAGCCAGTAAAGGTAGAGCTTTTTTTCTATTTACCAGTTACCGTGCACTGAATCAAGCGGCGGAGCTGTTGGCTGGCAAGATGCCTTATCCATTGCTGGTTCAGGGAACCCGGCCCAAAGGGCTGTTGTTGGAGGAATTTAAACAAGCGGGTAATGCGGTTTTATTAGGTACTTCCAGTTTTTGGGAGGGTGTCGATGTCAGAGGCGATGCTTTATCCTGTGTGATTATTGATAAACTGCCGTTCGCATCTCCCGGCGATCCGGTTCTAAAAGCCAGGCTGGCGTCAATGGAACGGCAAGGCCGCAACGCATTTTTCGAGCACCAAATTCCTGCTGCAGCGATTTCTTTACGGCAAGGGGTAGGTCGTCTGATTAGGGATGTGGATGATAAGGGGGTGCTGATGGTGTGTGATCCCCGGCTTTTAAAGCGCTCATACGGGCAGATTTTTCTCGACAGCGTACCGCCGATGCGGCGGACCCGGGATATTGAAGATGTGAAAGCTTTTTTTTCAAGATGAGAATACGTGATGAAATTACTTGCAGTTGAAACGGCAACTGAAGCCTGTTCTGCCGCTTTGTTTATTAATGGGGAAATCCGGGAGCACTTCGAATTAGCGCCCAGAACCCATACGCAACGCATTTTGCCAATGATCGAGGCACTGATGACCGAGGCTGATTTACGTCCTCAACAATTGGATGCTGTCGCATTCGGATGCGGTCCGGGGTCTTTTACCGGGGTTAGGATTGCAACGGGTGTCATTCACGGCATTGCCTTTGGTGCGGATTTGCCTGTTGTGCCGATTTCCACGCTGGCTGCTTTAGCGCAGGATGCGTTTGATTCTACGAATGAATCCGTGATTTTTAGCGCCATCGACGCACGGTTAAGCGAAATTTTTTGGGCGGTTTATCAGCGTGACGCAAACGGCTTTGCTGAATTGGTAGGTAAAGAAAACGTGATACCTGCCGATCTAGCTGACGCTTGTCATCAAAAAGGTATCGGAGTGGGCAGTGCCTGGCGTGTTTACTCCGAGGTCTTGCTGGCTAAATTAACGCAGAGCGTTATCTCTTTTGATGCGGATCGTTTGCCGCGAGCTGCCGCTGTGGCTTCATTGGGCGTGCAGGGCATGCTTGCCGGAAGAGCTGTTTCGGTTGAAGTAGCGATGCCCGTTTATCTAAGAGATAAAGTCGCAAAGAAAGAATCTGAGCGATAATGAGGTATAATGTGCGGTTTTTGAATTGGCGAAATTAAAACGTCATGGCTCAGTTTTTTCAAATACATCCCGAAACACCCCAAGCACGTTTAATTGTGAGAGCTGTCGATATTATTCACAGCGGTGGTGTTATCGTTTATCCAACTGACTCATCTTACGCAATCGCCTGTCACATGGACGATAAACATGCGCTGGACAGGATTCGCAGGATCCGTCAGTTAGATGATAAACATAACTTTACTTTGGTCTGTAAAGATCTGACACAAATTTCTACGTTTGCGAAAATCAGTAATGATGCGCACCGCTTAATCAAAGCGCTGACGCCTGGGGCATTCACCTTTATCCTGGATGCCACCCGTGAGGTGCCGCGCCGCTTGCAACATCCCAAGAAGAAAACCATAGGTATTCGTATTCCCAATAATGCAATAGCAAGACAGTTAGTTGAAAACCTCAATGAGCCTCTGTTCAGTTCGACACTGGTCTTGCCGGGTGAAGAGGATGCGATGATTGATCCTTACGAAATCAGAGAGCGGCTGGAACACGAGGTCGATCTGGTTATTGATGGAGGTGTCGTTAAGTACGAACCTACGACCATCATCTCCTTTTCTGGGCAGACTGCTGAAATTATCAGGCAGGGTAAAGGCCTGGCGCCCATGTTGGAAAAATAGAAGAGATTACCGTCATGATGAACGAATTAAGTATGGTGCAGCGGTTTGTCGTTTGGGTTTTGCCGGTCGTCTTTGCGATTACCGTGCATGAGGTTGCTCATGGCTGGATGGCAAAAAAATACGGTGATAACACGGCTTTTTTGCAAGGCCGTTTAACGTTAAATCCTATAAAGCATATCGACTGGCTGGGCACTGTCATAATCCCCGGTATATTACTATTGACATTTACAGGATTTATATTCGGTTGGGCAAAACCGGTTCCGGTAGACGCCAGGAATTTTAAAAATCCAAAACAAAACATGGCTATTGTTGCTCTGGCTGGCCCGGTATCGAATATACTGATGGCTACAGGCTGGGCGTTATTGGCAAGGCTGGGCGTCATGCTAAATATGGACTTTGTGTCGCTGCCGCTGATCTACACCGGAATAGCCGGCATCACGATCAATCTGGTATTGGCATTGCTCAATCTGCTGCCGATACCACCGCTGGACGGAAGCCGGATTTTGACAGGCTTGTTGCCGAACCGGTGGGCCTGGTATTACAACAGTCTAGAGCGGTTCGGCTTCATCATTCTTATTGTGTTGATGTATACCGGCGTTTTGCAGCTGGTGCTTGGATACCCGATGTTTGTTATCCAAAAGTTATTTTTTGATTTGGCCGGGTTGTAATGCATTCATTGATACGACAATCAGATGCTTATTCAAATGCCAATAGTCACTTTTGTTAAATGTAATGGAGCAAACCGACACTTTAAATTCCCACGGTCATAGTGATCTGCTGGCCTCAGTCGGTGGTGCGCCGTTTGTCGATTGGCCTGAAGATTTATATATTCCTCCTGATGCCTTACAAGTTTTTCTCGATGCATTTGAAGGTCCGCTGGACTTGTTGTTATATTTGATCAGACGGCAGAATCTGGACATTCTAAATATTCCAATTGCTCAAATTACCCGTCAGTACATTACTTACATTGATATGATGAGCAATCTTCAGCTTGAATTGGCTGCAGAATATTTGGTTATGGCTGCCGTTCTGGCGGAAATCAAGTCGCGGATGTTATTGCCCCGTCAGTCTGAAGAAGACAATGAAGAGAGTGATCCCCGAGCTTTTTTAATTCGTAAGTTGCAAGAGTATGAATGTATTAAAAAAGCGTCAGAGGAAATTGACCAGTTACCCCGGTTGGAGCGAGACTTGTTCGAAATTGAAGTAGATGCGTCACAGATCTCAGTAAACAAGCCTTTGCCGGAGGTCGCTTTAAAAGAGATGTTGCTGGCGTTTCAAGATGTCTTAAAGCGTGCAGAACAATTGAGCCATCATCAAATCGTCAAAGAACCACTCTCGGTGAGGGAGCGGATGACATCGATTCTGGATAGTCTAAATGAAATGAAAAGTCTTGTCTTTACGCAGCTTTTCGGGCGATTCGAAGGGCGTCACGGCGTTGTCGTTTCTTTTTTGGCCATTTTGGAGCTCAGCAAAGAAGGTCTGATTGATATTATTCAGCCCGAGCCTTTTGATGCGGTGCACATAAAATTACGTTCTGCAGTTTCAGTTCAGCAATAATCAGATTCCTATGGAGTTAAAGCGCATCATCGAAGCGTTATTGTTTGCCTCAAACAAGGCTATGTCAGTCAAGCAATTGCAACAGGTTTTTCCTGAACTGGAGCAACCGGAGCCAGCCGATATCGAAGCGGCGGTGGAATTATTGGTTGATGATTATGCCCATCGGGCGATTGAATTAAAAAAGGTGGCCAGCGGCTATCGTTTTCAGGTTAAAGCGGATGTTTCACCCTGGGTGGGACGTTTATTTGAAGAGAAGCCGCCCAAATATTCTCGCGCTCTACTGGAAACATTGGCTATTATCGCCTACCGTCAACCCGTTACGCGCGGTGATATTGAGGATATACGGGGGGTCTCAGTCAGTTCTAATATCATCAAAACGCTCTTGGAAAGAGAATGGGTCAGAGTCGTTGCCCATAAAGAAATTCCGGGGCGGCCTGCTTTATTCGGAACCACAAAACAATTTTTGGATTATTTTAATTTAGCTGCATTAAGTGAATTGCCGACCCTACAGGAAATGGCGGATTTAAATTCTTTAGCAGAACACGATCAACATCTCTTACAGGTAAACAGTGAACAACAAGAAGCCAACCCACAGCAAAGCACAAACAACGAAGCCTCGACCGAAGCCGTCGAAACACAAACCGGTATTGTCGGCGCCAAAAGCGCCATCGGCTAATTTGCCGGTTGGAGACGAACGTATTTCTAAGGTGCTGGCTCGCGGAGGCGTGGGTTCAAGAAGGGAAATTGAGCGATGGATTGATGAAGGTCGTTTGATGCTCAATGGTGTGATGGTTAAGCAGGGTGACAAACTGCAACCTGGTGATCATCTGCAATTGAATGGCCGCATCATTCACTGGCAGCGCTATGCCCAACAAACTACCCGGATTTTAATCTACCACAAGCCTACCGGCGAAGTAGTTACCCGTCGTGATCCCGAAGGCCGGCCCGTTATTTTTACCCAATTGCCCAAATTACAAACAGGCCGCTGGATCGCTGTCGGGCGTCTGGATATCAATACGTCAGGACTGCTGCTGGTGACCAACAACGGTGAATTGGCCAACCGCATGATGCATCCTTCCTCCGAGTTGGAGCGGGAGTATGCGGTGCGTATCTTGGGTGATGTTGACGAGGTGGTATTTGAAAAATTAAAAAAAGGAGTGGAGCTGGAAGATGGCATCGCTCGTTTTAATGATATCAAATTTCAGGGTGGCGAAGGCGCCAACAAGTGGTATCACGTGGTTGTGACGGAAGGTCGTAACCGCTTGGTACGGCGTTTATGGGAATCACAAAACGTAACGGTGAGCCGGTTGATTAGGATACGGTATGGCGCTATCGCAATGCCGGATGGACTTAAAGCTCATTCCTTTTATGAAATGACAATGGATGAGCTGAATGACTTGCTTGATTCAGTGGGCTTATCTAAAGAGAGGGCCATTGACCAAAGCCCCTCTTACGATAAAACACGGAAAAAGGAAAATAGACCCATTGTGACATCAAAAGGTAAAAGCAAAACCCGTTTTTAAAGTGGATGTTCCTGTACTGATTTCGGGTTTCCTGGACGATTTATTAGGCTATCGCTTCTCTCTTGAAGCAGAGAAGCGATTTTTGATCATCAACGCATAACCACCCGGTTTCTGCCAAGTTTTTTCGCGGTATACATCGCTTCATCGGCGCGACTGACCAGTTGTTCTGCGTGATCATCACTGCGTAAATGACTGATTCCTAAACTTGCCGTCAGTTTTAAGGTGTCCATGTCAAAGGCCAACGTATGATTTTCAATATTGCTGCGAATGCGCTCTGCTAATAATGCGGCGCCTTCCTTGTCGGTATCACTGAGTAAAATGACAAATTCTTCACCGCCATATCGATAAAGGATATCGCTGCCCCGAATGCTCTCTTTAATCCATTTTGCAACCGCTACCAGTGCGGAATCTCCACATTGATGACCGTAGATGTCATTGACTCGTTTAAAGTGATCAATGTCTAAAAAAATGACCGCTAAATCTAAATGATTGCGATGGGCCAATTGGATTTCTCTTTTCAGGCATTCATTAAACGAAGTTCTATTGCGAGTGTTGGTTAGTGGATCATTGAAGGCCATGTCGATGGCTTGATGATAGAGTGTTGCGTTTTTTAATGGATAAATTAAGCAGCACAGCAACGATTCCAATAAATCCATTTCCTTGGGGTCAAATTTCTGACGGCGCATGAATTTGAGTTCGCCCAACTGTTGTTCCTCTACTTTCAGCGCATATGAACAGGAATTGCGAGTTATAATGCCGTTTTTGATCGCAATGCCGAATTCGTTGTTGAAATATTCGAAGCCGCTGTGAGGAATCAGGCTTTGAATTTTTTCGCTGAAAATGGTAACCAATTGGTTAAACTCGAGACTCGTTTGTAACGCGCTGCTGAGATCGTAATGGTGCAGATTGACTGCTTTTGAGGCTTCAAAAGTTACGTTGCTGACTAAGGCTAAATTGGCGACTTTGTTGGACATGATAGACCTCTTGCTCTAAGACTTTAACTTGTCTTGTCTAAAGCGAGTAACGTGCCATAATTTAAATGCATTGTATAAACAATGCATTAGGTGTTTTCTTATGGCTGCTAACTGGTCTTGGTCAAAAATTTGTCGCCATTCATGCGGCAAATTTTTGCCGTTGCCCCCCTGATTGTACGCTCTCTTGTCATTCAGGTGAAACACGCACTTGGTATAATTCAGTCATATTGATAAAAGCGACTTCGCTCTTGAATCCGGTTTGTGTTATCAACGTGGAATTGGTGAAGGATCTACTTATCATTGCACAAACGGATGATCCTCGGCACTTGTTCAACCCAATTCCGGAATAGCAAGGTGGTGCTAATAGTTTATAAAGCATTTACTCGTCTTATTAGAGATAGATCCGAGTAAAATGGTTTTAGTCGTTTAGGGCCAGGACTCTGGCTATTGAAATTCAGGAGATAAATATGAAAGAACTTTCTGAAACAGAGAAAAGCATCAATGAAGCAGAGGAATTATCTGACTCAATCAACACGACTGACCCGGTTAATGTCGAAGAAATCGGAGGACGGAATGGTCCGGAGCCAACCCGTTTTGGCGATTGGGAAAAAAAAGGACGATGCATAGACTTTTAATCAGAGTTAGGTTGGTTTTCTTGAAATGCCTTGCGTCAACAAGCCTGGATTATTTCGTCAACCGCTTCTCTTAGAGTTGATTTTGTCAAGATCCTCTATCAGCTAATAAGTCCATCTCAATCAGAATTGTGGTTTATTTTTAGATAAAAATGACACAAAACGCGGATAATGGCTTCATTAGGTGCGAATTTTGAAATAGTCGGCACTCAAAAGGTGCGTCTACTAAACTTTAAGGCTTTGTCGCAACCTGTCATGCTTTTATTTTTGCCTGTCTTTACTATTTAAATCACGGGGTTACTTTAGCTTTAAGGGTGAGGCGATATTTTTGGCAATATTTGTGCATGCTGATACCTATCAAACCCTGCGCTCTTAAATTAAAACCGGATTTGCTGGTCCTCATAAGAATTTTATGTGCTGAGCAGTACAGAAATTACTGAGAAATTATCGATTTCAAGTTTTCTAAGCTTTACAGGACGCTATCAAATTAATGGATTATTTTTCCAGCAGAGAATTTTAAAGATGAATGGATGCTATTTGAGTTTTTAACTAAATTTTTTCGGCGGGTTGTTTTATAAACCACAAAAACAGTGATTGTATAAAACGGTCGTTTTTTTAACTTAAGCCATTCGGAATTGGATATGAATCACAACAACAGACCTTTATCACCCCATCTTCAAGTTTACAGGCTACCTCTGACCGGCATAGTGTCCATCACTCATCGGATGACCGGTGTCATGCTGTCGTTTGGGTTGTTCCTGTTTGTTTATTTAGTTTCATCCATAGCCGGCGGATCTGATTCTTATGCATCAATGCAGGAGGTCATGGATATATGGCTATTTCGTTTGATGTATTGGGGCTTCATTTATGCCTTGTTTTTTCATTTGGTACACGGTGTGCGCCATTTGATTTGGGACATGGGCAAAACGTATGAAAAAGAAAATCTGGACAGTCTGGCTATTAAAGAACTGATCATTTCTTTTTCTTTGACCTTATTTACTTTCATTTTTGTTTGATAGGCTGTTAATTATGGATTTTAGAACCCCTTTATCAAAGGTTAAAGGTCTGGGCTCTGCAAAGTCCGGCACTTCACATTGGTGGTTGCAGCGAGTGACAGCCGTAGCGCTGGTCCCGTTGTCATACTGGTTAGTAATATTGCTCGATATGACTTTAAATGCCCCTTATCAAGAAACAGTAGCATGGATGAATGAGCCTTTTCACTCGGTGTGCATCATTGCCTGGGTTCTGGCTGTTTTCTATCATTCGGCACTGGGTTTGCAAGTTGTGATTGAAGATTACGTGTCCCAGGAAGGCATCAAAATCGTTGCTGTCTGGTCCGTCAATTTGGTTTTCCTGTTGTTTGCATTGGCCGCATTGATAGCCGTTTTTAAAATTATATTGGTAGGGTAAATCATGTCAGGAAGTTACAAAATAATTGAGCATTCTCACGATGTCGTTGTTGTTGGGGCAGGAGGCGCTGGACTTAGAGCAACATTTGGCATGGTTGAAAAAGGGTTGAAAACAGCCTGTATTTCCAAAGTTTTTCCTACTCGCAGTCATACCGTTGCCGCTCAGGGAGGCATCAGTGCTGCGCTCGGCAATATGGGTGAAGATGATTGGCGATTTCACATGTATGACACCGTCAAAGGATCTGACTGGTTAGGCGATCAGGATGCTATCGAATACATGTGCCGCGAAGCAATACCCGCCATTATTGAGTTGGAACATTACGGGGTGCCGTTTTCACGGACTCCGGAAGGTAAAATCTACCAGCGCGCATTTGGCGGGATGACGACGCATTATGGTAAAGGTCAGGCTCAGCGCACTTGTGCAGCGGCCGATGTGACCGGTCATGCGATTTTGCATACGCTGTATCAGCAAGCGCTAAAGCACAATGCCGAATTCTTTGTCGAATACATCGCACTCGATTTGATTATGGAAGGTGATGAATGCCGGGGTGTGCTGACCTGGTGTTTGGAAGACGGCCAATTGCATTTGTTTAAAGGCCACATGACGGTTCTGGCAACCGGTGGTTTTGGGCGAAGCTTTTTTTCCTGTACCTCTGCGCACACTGTAACCGGTGATGGTAATGCCATGGTGTTGCGTGCCGGTTTGCCGCTGCAGGATATGGAATTTATTCAGTTTCATCCTACCGGCATTTATGGTTCGGGCTGTTTGATTACTGAAGGCGTGAGAGGTGAGGGTGGGTATCTGACCAACTCAGAGGGGGAGCGTTTTATGGAGCGCTACGCGCCTTCTGCCAAAGATTTGGCATCGCGGGATGTGGTCAGTCGGGCAATGACGATTGAGATCAATGAAGGCCGTGGCGTAGGCCCGTTAAAAGACCATATTTATCTGCATATTGAGCATCTGGATCCGGCTATCATCTATGAACGTTTGCCCGGTATCGCTGAAACGGCACGTATTTTTGCCGGTGTTGATGTGACTAAACAGCCCATTCCAGTACTGCCTACAGTTCATTACAACATGGGCGGTATTCCCACCAACTATAAGGCCGAAGTGGTTACCTTAAAAGAAGGCAATCCTGATCACATTGTGCCCGGTTTGATGGCCATAGGTGAAGCGGCCTGTGTATCGGTTCATGGTGCTAATCGATTGGGTTCCAACTCCTTGCTTGACTTAGTGGTATTTGGCCGTTCTGCAGCCATCCGTTGTGCTGAATTAGTCAAACCCGGCTCGTCCCACAAGCCGCTGGCCAAAAATGCTTGCGATAAAGCGATAGAGCGGTTCGATAAAATTCGTAATGCCAATGGTAGTCTCGCTACTTCTGAAATCCGTTTGAACATGCAAAAATCCATGCAAACGAAAGCCGCCGTATTTAGAACCGGGGCAACGCTGGAAGAAGGTGCCAGGCAGATCGCAGAAATACGCGCTACGTTTGAAGATGTCAAAGTCTCCGACAAATCGATGATTTGGAATACCGATCTGGTGGAGACATTGGAACTGGATAATTTGTTGGCGCAAGCCTCCGTCACGATTAACGCAGCGGCTAATAGAAAAGAAAGCCGTGGAGGACATGCGAGGGAAGATTTTTCTAAACGAGATGATGCAAACTGGATGAAACATACACTGACGTGGCTGAATGACGATAAAGTCACAATCGACTACAGGCCGGTTCATATGTACACATTATCTGACGAAGTTGACGTCATTCCACCTAAAGAGAGGGTTTACTAATGGTAGAATTTACGCTGCCCAAAAATTCAGTCATAAAAGAAGGTAAAACCTTCAAAGCCGCACCAGGGGTGACCAATATCCGCCGGTTTGAAGTGTATCGCTGGGATCCGGATAGTGGTGAGAATCCCCGTATCGATATTTATGAAATCGACATGGACACCTGTGGACCCATGGTGCTGGATGCCATACTGAAAATCAAGAATGAAATCGACAGCACATTGACCTTCCGGCGCTCATGCCGTGAAGGGGTTTGCGGATCGTGTGCGATGACCGTCAATGGTAAGAATACGCTGGCGTGTACTAAAGCAATCAGCGATTATCCCGATACCGTCAAAATATTTCCTTTGCCGCATATGTCAGTGGTCAAAGATCTGGTGCCTGATATGACGCACTTCTTTGCTCAATATGCGTCCATCAAACCGTGGATAGAAACCCAAACGCCACCGCCGGCAGATTCCGAAAGACTGCAAAGCAAAGAGGACCGGGCCAAGCTTGATGGGCTATATGAATGCGTGCTTTGCGCTTGTTGCTCGACCAGTTGTCCAAGTTACTGGTGGAATAGTGATCGTTATTTAGGGCCTGCTATTTTGTTACAGGCTTATCGGTGGATTGTCGATAGCCGTGATGAGAATACCGGTGAACGTCTGGACGAGTTGGAAGATCCTTTCAAGTTGTATCGTTGTCATACGATTATGAATTGTACCGATACTTGCCCCAAAGGATTGAACCCGGCTAAAGCGATTGCGGAAACCAAAAAGCTGCTGACTCAAAGAAAGCTGGGCTGATGGCTAATCTCAGTCAACTGCGGTGGCAATGCCGCCGCGGCACACTGGAATTGGATTTAATGTTAATGCGTTATCTGGAGGCCTCTTACGAAGGCGCGTCTCCAGACGAACAAACGTGGTTTGTTCAATTATTGACGTTAGAAGATAATGTCTTGATGCCGTTATTGATGGGTGAGCAGCAAGCAGAAATTGAAAGCTTGAGGTTTATCGTTAAAAAAATTCGTTCTGTGTCGCCTAGTTAGTCAGTCTGTCCCTTGATGTTCGCGGTTATTCAACCGGAATTACATTTCCAAATCACTGCTTTAATTATTGATGAATCACTTCCCCAAATCAAAACGGGGAAGTGACTTATTATTGCGTTTATTCTAACGGCTCAAATTCTGATTTTGATTCGTCAGTATCCGCTTTTTCGGCTTCTGCCGGCTTATTTACTTCCTTTTCGACTTTTTCTATTTTCTTTGGCTTGAGCAGGTTTTTGACATCAGGCCCCATTGCGACTGATAAATCAGAAGTTGAGATAAAGTGCCCGGTTTCTATATCAACCACTCTTAATGAAATATAGGCATGTTCTTTACCTGGCGCGAATACGCCGATAATGAGAGCGCTGGCGCCCACTTTGTTCAAATCGGCTTTGGTCGCATCGGAAAGATGTAAAATGCCGCTGTCATTTTTCACGAAGATTTCAGTAGGCAATTCCATTCCCATGATCTGATAACCTGACCGGTGTAAAGCTGAAGAAATCTGCTCGGATATAATTCTGCCGAATGACAGGGTCTGGCCTAAATCATCGGTATTGACCAATGAATTAATCACTACAAGACTGCCGCGCGGTAATGGCTGTCTCAGATTTTTGATTAAATCCTGAACGGCATCGTAACTGACTTCAACTAAATCATCATCGTCAACTTCATCGGAATAATACATAGGCCCGCATCCTGAAAGAGCGAGCGAGGCTAAAAACAATAAAGTGATTGTTTGGGATCTGATCATATAAACGTCTCCTGGAAATTAAGCGGCAAGTTCAGCCTATATTATAGATGGCGCTATAAGGATTTAAGCTGAACTTTTTAGTATTTATGCTGAAAATATTCAGATTTGTGAGTTGATGCAGCGAGATTGCTTTATTGTTGGTAAGGTGCCGGTTAAGCCGGATAGTTTGGAACAAACAATAACTTATTGTTTAAATATAATTTTTTCAAAATTAAAACCAGCTGAACTTTGAATTAAGAAAGTAAATGATTGAAAACAGGGTGAGTTCAAAAAAGGCGAGTAACCAGAAATAAAATACAAAAAAAATGACTCTAATTTGCTTTTCTTCCTGTTTTTTACCTCTGGCTAATAGCAATCCACCCAAAAATGCGAGCAGCAGCATTGCTATCAAGCCAATGATGACAGGATTGTTCATGGTTAGTCTTTAGGTGGAGGCGGGGCTAAAACCTCTCTTGAGCCATTTGTTTCGGCTGAACTGACAATGCCGGCCGATTCCATGTCTTCAATCATTCGTGCAGCCCTGTTATAGCCTACTTTAAAGCGTCTTTGAACGCTGGATATTGAGGCTTTACGGGATTCTGTGACAAACATGACCGCTTCGTCGTAAAGGGGGTCTGTTTCGCTATCGTCACTCGTGTTTCCGCCGAAACCGTCGCTGCTATCGGATTTTTCCTGAGTAATTTCTTCAAGATAATTAGCAGGCCCTGTTTTTTTCAAGAATTCAACGACACGGTGGACTTCATGATCATCGACAAATGCGCCATGCGCTCTGATCGGGATGCTGGTGCCGGAAGGCAGAAAGAGCATGTCACCATTGCCTAAAAGGGTTTCAGCCCCACCTTGATCCAGAATGGTACGGGAATCGATACGTGAAGAAACCTGGAACGAAATACGAGTTGGCACGTTTGCTTTAATCAAGCCCGTCAAGACATCGACTGAGGGCCGTTGTGTCGCCAGAATCAAATGGATGCCGGCAGCCCGTGCTTTTTGGGCGAGTCTTGCAATCAACTCCTCAACTTTTTTGCCGACAATCATCATCATGTCTGCCAGTTCATCGATCACAATAACAATGCTGGGCAACGTAGTCAGCGTCGGGAATTCCTCGCCATCTTCTAAAGGTCTTTCCAAAACGAAGAACGGATCACGGATGGTTTCTCCCTTTTCGGCGGTGTCATTGATCAGTTGATTAAAACCGGCCAGATTGCGCACTCCCATTTTAGACATCAGTTTATAGCGTCGTTCCATCTCGCCCACCGCCCAACGAAGCGAATTACTGGCTTCTTTCATATCGGTAACGACCGGGGTCAGCAAATGTGGGATGCCATCGTACACCGACAATTCCAGCATTTTCGGGTCGATCATGATCATTCGGACGTCTTGAGGCGTCGACTTATAGAGCAGACTGAGGATCATGGTATTGATTGCGACCGATTTTCCGGAGCCGGTGGTGCCGGCAACCAAAGCATGAGGCATTTTGCCGAGATCCGCTACTACCGGAATGCCCGAGATATCTTTTCCCAATGCTAAGGTCAGTGCGGACTTGGCTTTCTCAAATCCGTTGGAGGCTAATAATTCCTTCAGGTTGACTATTTCGCGTTCTTGATTGGGAATCTCAAGACCTATGACAGATTTGCCGGGAATGATTTCGACAATTCGGACACTGGAGACAGATAAGGCTCTGGCCAAATCTTTCGACAAACTGCTGATGCGGCTTACTTTTACGCCTGCGGCCGGTTGTAACTCAAATCGGGTAATAACAGGACCTGGATGAACCGCAACGACCTCAACAACCACGTTAAAGTCTTGGAGGATATCTTCAACCAGGCGAGACATTTCCTCCAGTTCGCTTTGGGTATAGCCTTTCACGCGCGTATCGCGTTCATCCAGTAAATCTAAAGTAGGCAATTGTCCTGAGCTGACTTTTGAAAGGTCGACTCGAATGGCTTGCTTCGACGAGGGTTTAGGTTTGTTTTCAAAGATTGGTTCAGGTTGAAAAACGGAAGGAGCCGTCTTTTTACGTGCTTTGGTGTCAGGTTTTTGGGTTTGCGCGGGTGACGCTTCTTCGTTATGGGTTTCGGGTGCAAACTCGTCATGAGTCAGTTTTAATAATTGCCGGGTCAAAAAACGGCAAAACAACAAAGAGTATTTACCTACATCATCGATAACTTTTAACCAGGATACACCGGTAAATAAGGTGATTCCTGCCAATAAAACCGCCAGTGATAATAATGTTGCACCGGAGTCACCGACTATTACAACCAAAGAATCGCCAATTTCCTGGCCCAGAATGCCGCCGGTATTTCGAGGTAATTCAATAGGCGCTCTCAACAGATGAAGATAAAGTAACGCGGTTCCGGATAAGGTGGTGGCAATAAAGCCAAGCCATCTGAGGCTTAATATGAATTTACCATTGTTCGATTGGCCCTGGGTATACACCAAGCAGCCATGCCAGCCAATCATGACAGGGAAAAGGTAAGCCATGATGCCAAACAAGCTCAGACAGAAATCCGAAAGCCATGCGCCCACCATGCCGCCCGCGTTGACTATCGCTTGCCCCGATCCGCTATGAGACCATCCTGAATCCTCGTTGCTGAAAGTAACCAGGGAAATTAAAAAAAACACTGCTACTGTGGATAAGCCCAGCAATGCTATTTCTCGTAATCCACGAATTGTTTTTTCTTCTATCACGGCAGACATGAATCGGTTCCCTAAAATAATTCGATAAAACATGATTATAGAATAGTATTCGGATAAATAACATTAATCTAGCCCAGAGAATCAGGTTAAAAGGATTTAGCCAGACTTGTTCTAATCAGATAGCCTTAAAAGGGGTTGTTTTCGGATCTGTCAGCACGCTATTTTTTAAAAATATAACTTAATCAATAGGTTAATAATTTATAGTATTGCCTTCTTACGCAGGGAGAAAATGTTACGTCATACAGAATTAGTTTGCTGAGCCTTTGGCGGATAATCAGCAAAAATTTGAGAATAAACATTCTCAAGTGATAATCTGTAGACAAAATTATTCCTATCTTCTTTGGAGAAAACTCAATGACTGACATTAAACACTGCAGGCTTCTGATCCTGGGCTCCGGTCCTGCGGGCTATACGGCGGCAATCTATGCGGCGCGTGCCAATTTGCATCCGGTTATTGTTACGGGTATGCAGCAAGGGGGTCAGTTGACCACGACAACCGATGTTGATAACTGGCCTGGCGATGTTGAAGGATTACAAGGCCCTGATTTAATGGAGAGAATGCTTAAACATGCGGAGCGTTTTGAAACCGAAATCGTGTTTGATCATATTCATACGGCCGATTTGTCATCAAGACCGTTTAAGCTCACTGGCGATTCCGGTGTCTATACCTGTGATGCGTTGATTATTGCCACGGGCGCATCGGCAAAGTATTTGGGCATGGAGTCAGAGGAAGCCTTCAAAGGCAAAGGCGTTTCTGCCTGCGCAACGTGTGACGGCTTTTTCTATAGAAATAAGCCGGTTGCCGTGATTGGGGGCGGCAATACTGCGGTTGAAGAAGCGCTTTATCTGTCCAATATTGCGTCCAAAGTCACCGTGATTCATCGCCGTGATAAATTCCGCTCAGAAAAAATTCTGTCCGACAAACTCATTGAAAAATCCCGATCCGGAAATGTTGAGATCAAATGGTACTCCACGCTTGATGAAGTCTTGGGTGACGACATGGGCGTTACCGGTATCCGAATCAAAAGCACGCAGGACAATTCCACTGAAGATCTGGATGTGCATGGGGTATTCATTGCCATAGGGCATACGCCGAATACGGATATTTTTAACGGTCAATTGGATATGGATCATGGCTATATCAAAGTAAAAAGCGGTATCCAGGGTAATGCAACCTCTACCAGTGTGCCGGGTGTCTTTGCTGCGGGCGATGTCATGGATTCAATCTACAAGCAGGCGATTACCTCCGCAGGGTCGGGTTGTATGGCTGCATTGGATGCGGAAAAATTTTTGGACGAGTTGGATGATTGAAAGGGATTGGGCTGTGAATTTGTCTGTATTACCCGTAACTTGAAATCATGAAGATCAATGTGTGACAAGTGACCATGCAACTGGCTGTTCTTGATCCCCTAAACGACAGCGAGCCGTTTCCGCCCGCTTTCCTTGCCTTGCCGGAACCGAATGGGTTACTGGCCGTGGGTGGTTGCTTGTCGCCCATACGGTTGGTCAATGCGTATAGACAAGGTATTTTTCCCTGGTACAACCCGGGCGAACCGATTCTTTGGTGGTCGCCCGACCCTCGTCTGGTTCTCTTTCCGGAAAAGTTGATTGTTTCGCGAAGTCTCGCTAAAAGGCTGCGTAAAGGTGATTATGTTGTGACCTATGATCAAGCGTTTGATCAGGTTATGGGGGGTTGTGCAGAGCCCAGGGCTCATGAGTCCGGCACCTGGATTACCGATGAAATCAAAGAAGCTTATCGTGATTTGCATCATCTGGGTGTTGCTCATTCGGTAGAGGCCTGGTGCAACGGAGAATTGACAGGAGGCCTATACGGCGTTGCTATTGGACAGGTTTTTTTTGGCGAATCGATGTTTCATACGCGAACGGATGCGTCCAAAGTCGCTTTTGCCTTTATTGTTGAAAAGCTCAGGCAATGGAATTATCGGTTGATTGATTGTCAGGTCAAAACGCACCACCTGCTCAGTTTAGGTGCAGAGGAAATTGACCGGGAGGAATTCATTGGTTATTTACACCAGTTTTGTGAAGTTGAGCCAAGGCCTGATGCCTGGCAAGCGCCATGACTAGCATCAATCTTTATGTGTCTGGTGAATATCCCTGCGGTTACCTTGAAAATCATACTGCACGCTCTGCTTTTGTGCATCCTTCCGAGGCTATCAACACCGTACTGTATTCAGATTTAATTGCACTGGGGTTTCGCCGAAGCGGTGACAACATTTACAGGCCGAATTGCACATCTTGTAATGCGTGTATTCCAACACGGCTCAAGGTGCCTGAATTTCTGCCCACTCGTAGCCAAAAGCGTTGTATTGCGCGTAACCAAAAGACCGAGGTTGTCATCAGGCCGGATCAATTCGATGTCGGTCAGTTTGCCTTGTACAAGCGTTATTTAGCCAGCAGGCATAACGAACACGGTAATGAGGAACTGGAGGCGGATGATTTTATGGGCTTTCTCGGCAGTCATTGGGGTGATACGCATTTTGTCGAATTTCGTAATGAGGGCACTTTATTTGCGGTAGCTGTTGTCGATCAAGTTGAAAATGGCTTGTCCGCGGTCTATACGTTTTTTGATCCGGATTTTTCTGATTACAGTCCCGGGGTTTATGCTGTTCTTTGGCAAATTGAGCACGCCAGGCAGTTAAAGCTGGATTGGCTTTACCTCGGGTTTTGGATAAAACAGTGCCAAAAAATGGCTTATAAAAGTAATTACCAGCCATTACAGTTGTTCAATGGCAAACAATGGGTCGATTACCCGGGTGAGCATGAGGCTGTTTGAGTGGGTTTTCAAGCCCAAAATGAGGCTGAAAATATCAAGCTGGGAATGGCTGAGATTTTGCGAGTTTGTACAGTATTCAATTTTCTCGTTATATAATTGTTTGAAATACTTTAAGTTACAGTTTTGAAAAGGAAAACAATCAGTGAAATCAAAAACCGCCATTTTGCTTTTAAATTTGGGAACCCCTGATAGTCCGAGCCGCTGGGATGTGGGAAGCTATTTGAGTCAGTTTTTAAATGACCCGCGAGTGATTGATATTCCGTGGTTAGCCAGAAAAATTCTGGTTAATTGTATTATTGTGCCGTTTCGCTCCGGCAGTTCCTCCAAGCTTTACAAAGCAATTTGGGACAAAGAATATGGCTCACCATTACTGAAACACACGGTTGACCTGCAAAATAAGCTGCAAAAAGTGGTGGGTGGCGACATCAAAGTTGAGATGGCTATGCGTTACAAAAATCCAAGTATGGATTCGGTGCTGGAACGCATGCGTAAAGAGGGTTATCACAAAATTATCGTTTTTCCGTTATTTCCACAATATGCATCCAGCAGTACAGGCAGTGCGTTACAGCGGTTTATGGAAATCGTTAGCCGGTGGTGGGTGATTCCTGAGATTAAAATTATTTCTCAGTATTTTGATAACGATGACTTTATCAATTGTATTGTTAACCGAGGTAAAAAATACGATCTTAATCAATATGACCACATTATCTTCAGCTACCATGGTTTACCTGAAAGGCAGGTTGACAAGGTCTATAATGACGGTTACTTATGTAAGGATCATGATTGCGAAGAGAGTTTAACGGAGTCTAATTATTACTGTTATAAAGCGGCTTGTTACCAAACCACAAAGGCCGTGGTTGAAAAGCTGGGTATACCCGAAGATAAATATACCCTGAGCTTTCAAAGCCGATTGGATAATAAGTGGTTAACGCCTTTCAGTGATAAAGTCATCGAAGAGCTGGCGGTGAAAGGTGCTAAAAAATTACTGGTTTTTTCTCCGGCATTTACTGCCGATTGCCTGGAAACTGTTTACGAAATCGGGACTGAATACCAGGAGATATTTCATAAACACGGTGGGGAGAAGATACAGCTGGTGGAAAGTTTAAACAGTGGCGACGACTGGGTTGAAACCATTAAAAAAATAGCGCTTTCAGCTTAGAGCATTGTTTTTGAGGCTAAATGAATTGTTTTAGGCTTAATTCTACTTTGTCAGATTACATACAAACTCGTCATCCTCGCCGGGAAGCGGGGATCCAGTGCCAGGGACGGTAAGCTTAAATCCATCCATGGAGCCTGGATTCCGGCAATCCCTGCCGGAATGACGATTCTGAATTGTGCGTTCATTGAATGTGACAAAGTAGAATTAAATAAAAGCACGCAATTCATTTTTTGAAAGAATCCAAATTATTTTTTATATAAGGTTGATCCGGCATGAAATTAAAATCTACTTCATCATTATTGATAGGCGGCGCCCTTTTCTTGATGTCTTTTCAAGTGCTGTCAGAGCCTTCTCAACAAGTCTCTTTACTTGAAGAGTTTCATGCTTTAGCGCCTGGTGCCATAGCTGATTTGGGTTTCGAATTGCCTATAAATGATGATGGCGTGGAAGGATCTGCTGTCAAGGTCACAGTCGGCCTTCTTCCAAAGGATCAAATATCGTTTAAATACAGATTGTTGACTAACGAGGATGTTTCAGTTCCTGACGAAATATTCAACGATTATGGTTATGTGACCTTAAGTGGTGGAGTTCAGGTGTTGGATTATGTGGGGAATTTCTTATCTGGAACGCAATATTTTGATTTTACTGAGGGTTCTGAGGGTACCTCTGAATTTCCAAAATACACGAACGAGAAATCAGTTTCATGGGTGCTGCCGGATGATTTTACTGAAGGCCTTTATGACTTGGGTTTAGGAATTGTTGATATAGTGGATGCTGATTTTAGTTCAGCCATTTTACTTTATGACGTCATGCTAAAACGCAATGGGGAGTCAATGTACTTTGATTTTGGAAATGACGATCATAAACAAAACGTCCATTTTCAAATGATAGGCGATGTCAGATTTATTCAAAACAACTTTGGTTTTGAAACGTCTTCTGGGTACGCTTCTCTGCTGATTACAACGACGCCTGATTTTGTTCCTGTTCCCGGTGCAATGCTTTTGATGGGAACAGGATTGTTAGGTTTGATAGCTTATGGTCGAAAAAAAGCAGCATAGGCATTCTGTAAGAATCACGAGCATCTCCGTTGATCAAGCATATGTAGCTATTAAAACCACTGAGGCTGTGGTATGATTCGCGGCTTTAAAATGCTTGGAAAAGGTAGATGTCAAAAGAAGATCAAATTGAAATGGAAGGTAAGGTTGTAGAAACCCTTCCGAATACGATGTTTAGAGTAGAGCTTGAAAACGGCCATATTGTAACGGCCCACATTTCCGGAAAAATGCGTAAGCATTACATCAGAATTTTAACAGGTGATAAGGTTAAAGTTGAAATGACGCCTTATGATTTGAGCAAAGGAAGAATAACATTCCGCATGCGCTGATTCCCGTCTTTCATTCGACGGGAAAGCGCAGCTTTCTATCTTAACTTCTCTCTGATATAGCGAGTTCTTTGCTTTCTATTGAGAACGCAAGTTCATTGTTTTCCACAAAAATGCGGACGTGTCCGCCTTTCACCAGTTTGCCGAAGAGTAGATCATTTGCTAACGGCTTCTTGATTTTTTCTTGAATAAGTCTGGCCATGGGTCTTGCACCCATTTTGGGGTCGCATCCGTTTTCGGCAAGCCATAATCTGGCGTCTGTATCTAGCATCAGCGTGACATTTTTTTCAGTCAAGATCGCTTCAAGTTCAAAAATAAACTTGTCGACGACGTGACCTACGATAGAAATGTCCAGCGGTTTAAATTGAATGATGGCATCCAGCCGGTTTCTAAACTCTGGAGAGAACATTTTTTCTATCGCTTTCAAGCTGTCGGTCGCATGGTCTTGATGAGTAAAGCCTATCGATGCCCGGCTGCCTTCTGATGCGCCTGCATTCGTAGTCATCACCAGGATGATGTTGCGAAAATCAGCCCGGCGGCCGTTGTTGTCAGTCAGCGTGCCGTGATCCATCACCTGCAGTAACAGGTTGAATACATCGGGGTGTGCTTTCTCAAGCTCATCAAGCAATAATACGGCATGAGGATGCTTGTTAACCTGTTCGGTCAATAAGCCGCCCTGATCGAAACCCACATAGCCGGGAGGCGCGCCAATCAATCTTGAAACGGTATGCCTTTCCATGTATTCGGACATATCAAAACGGATCAATTCAACACCAAGCACTTTTGCCAATTGGCGGGTGACTTCTGTTTTACCTACCCCTGTAGGTCCTGAAAACAGGAAAGAACCGATCGTCTTTTGAGTGTCACGCAGTCCGGCGCGCGATAGTTTGATCGCAGACGCCAGCGCAGAGATGGCTTCATCCTGACCAAAAACCAGCATCTTGAGATTTTTTTCTAATGCTTCAAGTTTTTCAACATCACTGGAAGAGACAGACTTGGCGGGTACGCGCGCAATTTTCGAAACGATGTCCTCGATTTCAAGGGTATCAATAATTTGTTTGCGCTCTGATGCCGGAAGTAATCGCTGTTTTGCACCTGCTTCGTCAATCACGTCAATGGCTTTGTCAGGCAGTTGGCGGTCAGTAATGTAGCGGTCTGACAGTTCGGCCGCCAAGCGAAGGGCTTCGTGAGAATATTTGATATCGTGATGTTCTTCAAAACGTGATTTTAAGCCTTTCAAAATCAACACAGTATCTTCAACGGTAGGTTCTACCACGTCAATTTTCTGGAAGCGGCGAGCCAAGGCGTGATCTTTTTCAAAGATGCCGCGATATTCTTTGTACGTTGTTGAGCCAATGCAGCGCAACTGACCCGATGCGAGCACCGGTTTAATGAGGTTGGAAGCATCCATGACGCCACCTGAAGCTGAGCCTGCTCCAATTATGGTATGTATTTCATCAATAAAAAGAATAGCTTCAGGCTGTTTTTTCAATTGATTGATCAGTCCTTTCAGACGTTTTTCAAAATCGCCTCGGTACTTGGTGCCCGCAACTAAAGCGCCCAGATCAAGTGAATAAATTGTGCAGCCGTTCAGGACCTCGGGGACTTGTTCTTCGACAATCCGTTTGGCAAGCCCTTCAGCTATTGCTGTTTTGCCTACGCCCGCCTCACCGACCAGTAAGGGATTGTTTTTGCGTCTTCGGCACAGAACCTGAATGGTGCGCTCAACTTCAATTTCTCGCCCTATCAAAGGGTCAATATTGCCGCGTCTGGCTTCTTCATTAAGATTAGTAGCGTATTTATCCAGCGGACTTTCTGACGATTCAGAAATGCTGCTGGGCATATCGGACTCGCCATCGGCTTCATTTTCATTATCCGAGTCAAGTTTGGAAACGCCATGAGCAAGATAGTTGACGACATCCAGCCGGGAAATGTTATGTTTGTTCAGCAGATAAACCGCATGAGAGTCCTGTTCACTGAACAGGGCTACAAACAAATTGGCCCCCGTAACTTCTTTTTTGTCAGTCGCCTGAACATGAAAAACGGCCCGTTGCAGAACTCGCTGAAAACCCAGTGTCGGTTGAGTTTCTCGTTGAATGCCTTCAGGAATCAAAGAAATTGTTTCATCGATATACTGATTCAATTCTTTCTGAAGTTTAGGGATATCGCAGCCGCAAGCTTTTAAAACCGGCCTTGCTGTTGAATTGTCGAGCAATCCCAGCAGCAAATGTTCAACCGTTATGAACTCATGACGTTTGTCATGGGCATTTTTAAATGCGTTATTAAGCGTGACCTCTAGCTCTTTACTTAACATAATTTCTCCGCCCTACGCTTTTTCCATTGAACACATCAAAGGGTGCTGATGATCCCTCGAGTATTTATTGACCATGTGAACTTTTGTTTCTGCGACATCTTTGGAATAAGTCCCGCAGACGCCAACGCCCTGGATATGAACTTGAAGCATGACCTGGGTCGCCTTTTCAAGTGACATGTTGAAAAATTCCATCAAAATCTCTACGACAAAATCCATAGGGGTAAAATCATCATTTAAGAGAATGACTTTATACAACGGGGGTTTTTTCAGTTGAGGCTTTGCCTCCTGAGTTGCCAACCCGACATCGCTATCTCGTGATGGAATTAAATCAGACATACATTTGAATACAGTCTAAAACAAAGTGAGTTCGACATAGAGTTTAACATAATGATTACAAGTGTAAATTTCAATCTTTAACCACATAACTTTAGTAAATGAAGTACAATGGCCGCCCCAAAATTCAGAGTATGAATGAATGGTTTGGAAACCCCACGTTACTGTTGCCGCAATCGTAGAAGAAGACAATCGCTTTCTTCTCGTTGAGGAGGAAACCTCAAAAGGGCTGGCATTTAATCAACCGGCTGGCCATTTGGAAAAAGGCGAGGATTTAATCGCCGCTGTCAAACGTGAAGTCCATGAGGAAACCGGTTGGCTCTTTGAGCCGGAAAATCTGGTTGCAGTTCAATTGTGGAGCAGAAATTCTGATTATCCAACATTTTTGCGAGTGTGTTTTTCAGGTAAAGTTCATTCTTTTGATCCTTCTGCGACCTTAGATGACGGAATTGTTGCAACGCATTGGCTGACTAAAGCTGAGCTTGAGAAGTTGGGCCGTTTGCGCAGTCCCTTGGTGATGATTTGTATTGATGAGTACCTCCAAGGTCAAAAATTTCCCTTATCCATAACACAAAACTTTCTAGATCTGGATTTATGAGCAAGAAAATTATCGTCGGTATGTCAGGAGGGGTTGATTCTTCCGTGACTGCGCTCATCCTGCTCGAACAAGGCCATGATGTGACCGGCTTGTTCATGAAAAACTGGGAAGAGGACGATGGTACCGAATACTGCACGGCAATGGAAGATTTGGCTGACGCTCAGCAAGTCTGCGATAAACTGGGTATTCCTCTTAAAACTGTCAATTTCGCCAGTGAATATTGGGACGAAGTATTCGAGGTGTTTTTATCCGAGTTTGAAGCCGGACGCACGCCTAATCCCGATATTCTGTGTAATAAGCATGTCAAGTTTAAAGCCTTTCTGGATTATGCGCTGGATGATTTGGGTGCCGATTATATTGCGACAGGCCATTATGCGAGGGTAAGGGAGGACAACGGCCACTTCTCTCTGCTGAAAGGCCTGGATCCCAACAAAGAGCAGAGCTATTTTCTTTATACGTTGGGGCAGCCTCAACTGGCCCGGACGCTCTTTCCCATCGGCCATCTTCACAAGCCCGAGATTCGGACCATGGCTATAAAAGCCGGTTTCGATAACGCAAAAAAGAAAGACAGCACCGGTATTTGTTTTATTGGCGAACGTAAATTCAAGGAGTTTTTGCAGCGGTATTTGCCTACTCAGCCCGGTGATATGCGCACACCTGACGGTAAATTCATCGCCAAACACCAAGGTCTGATGTATTACACGCTGGGCCAGCGTCAGGGTTTGGGGATTGGTGGTGTAAAAGATGCGCCGGACGAACCCTGGTATGTTCTGGAAAAAGATTTAACGAATAATGTTTTGATTGTCGGTCAGGGTCATGACCATCCGTTAATGCTGCATAATACGCTGCTGGCAACAAAAATGGATTGGTGCAGCAATACCCCTTTGGTCGGATCATTAAAATGCCGGGCAAAAACCCGGTATCGTCAAGCCGACCAGGACTGCCTGGTAACACAGTTGAGTGATGACCGCTATCAGGTTCAATTTGATCAGCCTCAAAGAGCCATAACACCCGGACAGTCGGTGGTTTTTTATCAGGACGAAACGTGTTTGGGCGGCGGCATCATAGAATCGCGAGCCAACACGGATATAAAATAAGGGTAACTACTCGCCCGCCTCGAATTGAGGGTATAGATAATTGATTTAAAAGGATGTGTGAATTCGTCCGGGCAGCTTTAAATCATTGGCATACCGTTTGTCTTGAGTTTGTCGGCTGACTTATTCGGTGGCTCTGATACTTTTTAAAAACTTTTTTGGACCTAACTTATGACTAATTTTGCGTTAACTGCCATCTCACCTATTGACGGACGTTATGCCGGCAAAGTCGAAGCTTTTCGGCCAATATTCAGCGAATACGGCTTAATTCGCTACCGGGTTCAGGTTGAAGTGCGTTGGCTGCAAGCGTTAGCTGAACATCCTCAAATTAAAGAAGTTCAGCAGTTCAGTGAAGCTACCGTAAGCTTTCTCGACACGCTGGTTGAACAGTTTTCCGAACAAGATGCCCAGCGAATCAAGGATATTGAAAAAACCACGAATCATGATGTGAAGGCGGTTGAGTATTGGCTTAAAGAAAAAACGGCCCAGAATGCCGAATTAACTGCGGTCAACGAATTCTTCCATTTTGCCTGTACGTCCGAGGACATCAATAATCTTTCTTACGCCTTGATGTTAAAAGAAGGGCGGGGCGTGTTACTGGGTCAAATCAACGAATGCATTGGCGCAATCAGAAGCGTTGCCCATGCAACTGCCGCCCAGCCCATGCTGTCCCGGACCCATGGTCAGTCGGCCACGCCTACCACAACGGGAAAGGAATTTGCCAATGTGGTCGCGCGTATGCAGCGGCAAACCAGGCAACTGGAACAGGTTGAGCTGTTGGGCAAGATCAATGGCGCAGTCGGCAATTACAATGCGCATGCCGTCGCTTACCCCGAAGTTGATTGGCCAGGGTTTTCAAAAGCCTTTGTAGAGTCTCTGGGATTAGCCTGGAACCCTTATACCATTCAGATCGAGCCGCATGACTATATCGCCGAGTTTTTTCATGCGTTATCGCGTTTTAACACTGTATTGCTGGATTTCAATCGCGATATCTGGAGTTATATTTCGCTGGGTTATTTCAAGCAAAAAACTGTTGCCGGGGAAGTCGGTTCATCAACCATGCCTCATAAAGTCAATCCTATCGATTTCGAAAATTCAGAGGGTAATCTGGGTATTGCCAATGCAATCATGAATTTTTTAAGCGAAAAACTGCCCGTGTCCCGTTGGCAGCGGGATCTGACCGATTCAACCGTTCTGCGCAATATAGGTGTCGGTATTGCCCATACCAGTATTGCGTTGCAATCCACATTGAAAGGGCTGAGTAAGCTGGAGATCAACGCGCAAGCGATTGAAGCCGACCTGGAAGCCAATTGGGAAGTTTTGGCCGAACCGATACAAACCGTCATGCGCCGTTACGGCATAGAAAAACCCTATGAAAAACTTAAAGAGTTGACGCGCGGTCACCGCATTACTCCGGAGCAAATGCAGCATTTTATCGAAAGTCTGGATATGCCGGACGGCGCCAAAGCCGAACTCATGCAGTTAACACCGCGGAGCTATACGGGTTATGCGGAAAAACTGGCCCGTGATATCTAAGTTGTATCCCAATGAAACCTTGATTTCTCTGAAAATGGATGTTCAGAGAAACTGTCTTTCGCTTAGTCTCTAAGCGCAGTGCTTAACCTCATTTGGGTTGGTTTTTTTCTCTTTTCTTTTATTGCCGCGTTAATCCGGTTTTATATAGGTGGCGATGATACTGTTTTCGCTGCCATCATGGCCTCATTGTTCAGTCAGTCCAAAGCGGCATTCGAAATTGCGTTAGGGCTTACCGGTGTGCTTACCTTGTGGTTAGGCATCATGAAAATAGGAGAGCAGAGCGGCTTTATACAATTGATCACCCAGGGCCTGACGCCGTTGTTTCGAAAGCTGATGCCCGAAATTCCGGATAACCATCCGGCATTGGGTGCGATGATCATGAATCTCTCGGCTAATGCGTTGGGGCTTGATAATGCCGCAACGCCGTTGGGCATCAAAGCCATGCACGAATTGCAAACGTTGAACCCGAATCCCGATACGGCGAGTAATGCGCAAATCATTTTTTTGGTGATCAATACCTCTGCCGTGACCTTGTTTCCAGTCACGATTTTTACCTACCGCGCACAACTGGGCGCGGCCAATCCCACCGATGTGTTCATCCCTATTTTGATTGCGACCTATTTTTCAACCTTGATAGGATTTTTAGCGGTTGCTGCTATTCAGAAAATTAATGTATTCGATAAAGTCATTTTGGCTTATTTGGGAGGATTTACGGCGTTTGTGGGTTTGCTGTCAGCCTATTTTTTCCGGCTTGAGCAGGCGCAAATGCTGGCCCAATCCGCATTGCTGAGTAATGTGACGGTATTTTCCTTAATCATCGCGTTTATTGTTGGCGCGCTTTACCGGCGAGTCGATGTCTACAGCACTTTTATTGAAGGAGCCAAAGAGGGCTTTCAAATTGCGGTAGGCATAATCCCTTATCTGGTGGCCATGCTGGTGGCGATAGGCGTATTTCGTGCCAGCGGGGCATTGGAGTGGATAGCGGATGGCGTAAAATTTGTTGTGCGCTTATGGGCTTTGGATGATCGTTTTGTCGACGCGTTACCGACCGGTTTAATGAAGCCTTTCAGTGGCAGCGGCTCCCGTGCCATGATGATTGACACCATGCAAACGCTGGGCGCCGATTCATTTGCCGGTCGCTTGTCCTGTATCGTACAAGGCAGTACTGAAACGACGTTTTATGTGTTGGCGGTTTATTTTGGCGCGGTCGGCATCAAACATATTCGTCATGCGGCGGCTTGTGGGATAATTGCCGACTTCGCAGGCTTGCTAGCCTCAATTTTTGTTGCTTATTGGTTTTTTGCATAATGTTAGTTCATCTCAAAACACTCGGTTGCCGCTTGAACGAAGCCGAGTTGGAATCCTGGGCGCAAGGCTTTCAAAAGACGGGTCATCAAGTAACCCGACAAGCCGAAGCGGCCGATTTGATCGTCATCAATTCCTGTGCTGTAACCCAGGATGCGTCTCGTAAATCGCGCAATCTGATTCGTCGCATCCACCGTGAGAATCCCACCGCAAAACTGGTCGTTAGCGGCTGTTATGCCAGTTTGAACCGAGAAGAAGCGGAAGAACTGATGGGCGTGGATCTGGTCATCGGCAACCAGGACAAAGATCAGCTGGTTGAAAAAACGCTGGCTGAGCTGAATATGGACAGTATGCCGGTGATGTCGGCCGAACCCGGAGAAATGTCGCTGTTTGCCCGCGGCAGGCAACGGGCGTTTATCAAAGTACAGGACGGTTGCCGGTATCGTTGCACGTTTTGTATCGTTACCGTTGCCAGAGGCGAGGAGAGCAGCCGCCCGATTGCCGACGTGCTGGAAGAAATCAACAATCTGACGCGCCAAAATATTCAGGAGATTGTCTTGACCGGCGTTCATCTGGGTGGCTATGGCCACGATCGCGGTTCGGATTTGGTTGAGCTGATAAAGACGGTTTTGGCGGAAACTGACGTTCAGCGTCTGCGTTTAGGTTCATTGGAACCTTGGGAATTGTCTGAGGAGTTTTTCGAGCTGTTTAAAAATCCACGGGTCATGCCACATTTGCATCTACCCCTGCAAAGCGGCTCCGATACGGTGCTTAGACGAATGGCCCGACGCTGTAAAACCGAGGAATTTGTCGCAATTGTAAAGCGTTTAAGAGATCAAGTGCCGGATTTTAATATTACCACTGACATTATTGTAGGGTTTCCCGGAGAAACGGAGCAGGAGTGGGAGGAAAGCTTCAACTTTATCAAGCAAACCGGTTTTGGTCATATTCATATTTTTACCTATTCAAAGCGCGAGGGTACCAAAGCCGCCACCTTGCCCAATCCAGTGCCGGCCGACATCAAAAAGCTGCGTAGTCAGCAATTGCATGGTCTAGCCAATGCACTGAAGGCTGAGTTTTTTTCGGCCAATCTGGGTAAAACTGCACCGGTGCTCTGGGAAGGTTACAGTGAGGATTTGGGTGATGGCAGAAAAAGAGTGTTCGGCTATTCGCCCAATTACATGCGCGTAGCTTGTGAAGTGGGTACTGAACAGCTGCTTGAAAACTGCATTATTGATACCGTTTTGGATGAAACCAATGAAGACTTTATAGCGGGAAGGCTTCTTATTTAGTAACTCTCGCTAGCTTGGAATAGAGGGTGTCGGCAGCAGGGATGCTGCTGTCAATCCCCCATGGAAGGGTTTACGGCGTTCCTCAAAAGGCTTTTCCCTGCCCAAAATGACGCCGAAAAGATCAAACTGAGAATTGCGGGTATTCATGCATCCTTTGAAATCAAGCACCTACATCCAGTAAAATGGGAGTTGTGAGCCGATACCTTTTTAAAGCCAAAGCCGGAAAATAGATCATGAAAAAAGTTCTGAAAAAGCTGAGCGACTTAATTCTGGCATTCTGGATTTTGCTCTACGTTATCTTTGAGGAGCTGGTTTGGGATCTGGTTGCAAAGCCCATTTATCAATATCTTCGTGGCCTCAAACTGCTGTATGCGGTAGAAATCAAGGTAAAAAGCCTCGAGCCGCTGACGCTGCTGATTTTATTTTTAGTTTTGTTTTTTCTGGTTGAAGGTCTGGGTATTCTGGCTTTAAGTCTGATAGCACAAGGAAACCCCCTCGTAGGTATCGCCTTGTACATTGCCAAGCTGCCAATTGCTGCATTCACGTTTTGGTTATTTCGTGTTTCCAAAGAGATATTAATGGCATTTGCCTGGTTTAAGTATAGCTATGAGCGACTTGATTACTTTATTGACGTCATCAAAGCCAGTCAATTTCACCAACGTATTGTTGCCACGGTAAATCGCTTTAAAGTTTGGGTAAAAGCGCAGCTGGGCGGGATCAAGCAAAGGTTGGGTATTGCGGTTGAAACGCTGAAAAAATCGATGAGGGCTTTGCAATAACAAGCCCTATTTGCCGGATTAAAAGCCATGCGGGTGATTTTTTCGGTTCGCTATTCAACCTGTCAGGGAACTTTTTTTCTCAAAATGGGCCTATTGCAATAAATTATTAGCACTCATTTATATCGAGTGCTAAAATTCCTGCAAACCAAATTAGAGGGGAAATCATGAGCAACGCATTAGCAATCACATTGCCAACGAACTTATCCGTTGGGTCATTTGATTCTTATCTCAATGCTGTCAGTCAAATGCCGATATTGACGCCTGAATATGAGCGTGAATTGGCCTTGCGTTACAGAGATAACGGCGATCTTGAAGCCGCGCGTGAGCTCGTATTATACAATCTAAGATTCGTCGTCCATGTCGCCCGAGGCTATAGCGGCTATGGATTACCGTTGCCGGATATCATTCAGGAAGGCAATGTCGGTTTGATGAAAGCGGTCAAACGCTTTGATCCGGATGTGGGGGTCAGACTGGTCTCGTTTGCCGTGCACTGGATCCGAGCGGAAATTCATGAATTCGTGATCAAAAATTGGCGCATCGTCAAAGTGGCGACCACCAAAGCGCAACGCAAGCTGTTTTTTAATCTGCGCAAATCAAAAGAGCGTTTGGGTTGGCTTTCCAATGAAGAAGCCAAAGCAGTAGCTAAAGACTTGGGCGTTGATTTAAAGACCGTCTACGAAATGGAAAAGCGTTTGGATGGCAACGATGTCGCATTAGATATGCCGCATGACGATTCCAGCGACGAAAGCTATTCGGCGCCCATCAGTTACCTTGAACAACACAACGCAGATCCGTCAACTTTGCTGGAAAATGCCGAATGGCAGGATCATGAGGAAGATAAATTGTCTCAGGCCATGGCCGACCTTGACGAACGCAGTCTGGATATTGTTAACAGCCGCTGGTTATCTGAAGAAAAGGCGACCTTGCACGAACTGGCCGATCGCTATAACGTATCGGCAGAAAGAATCAGGCAGTTGGAAAAAAATGCAATGAACAAACTCAAAGCTGCTTTTGTATTGGCGGCTTAATTCGGGTTAATCGCATCCCCAGATTAAAGCTCTGACTCGACAGTGCCGAGTCAGAGCGCTCTTTTTTACAAGTTCTCCAGCTGTTTGACGGCATCATGCCGGAAACAATCAACGGTATGGTCGTTGACCATACCCACGGCCTGCATGAAGGCATAACAAATCGTTGTGCCTACAAACTTAAATCCCTGTTTTTTCAAAGTCTTGCTCATTACGTCTGAAACAGGGGTATGAGCCGGAACTTCAGCGGCATTCTGCCATTGATTTTGTTGCGTTTCTCCGCTGGTAAAATGCCAGATAAAGCGATCAAAACTCCCGTATTTTGCTTGGACTTCTAAAAAAGCTTGAGCATTAGTGATGGCGGAATTTATTTTGAGCCGATTTCGAATAATTGCCGGGTTGGCGAGCAGAGCGGCAACTTTATCGGTGTTGTAGGCGGCAATCTGTTCTGCGTCAAACTGATCAAACGCGGCTCGATAGCCGTCGCGCTTTTTCAAAATGGTTGACCAACTAAGACCTGCTTGTGCGCCCTCTAAAATTAAAAATTCAAATAAAATACGATCATCGTGAACAGGGACTCCCCATTCATGGTCGTGGTAATGCATTTCCAATTCGGACGCACACGCCCAGCTGCATCTGTTCATCAAGAATGGCTCTAACTGATGAATAGCGGATTAAAGGGCATACGCAAGGATGGCGATGCCAACCCAGACAAACCCAATAGTCGTGATTGCAAAACTCAGTGCGGTGTAAACTTTCCAGACCGGTTTTTCCCAAAAGTGGGTATCAAAGGCAGCAATCACAAATACCCCCGGGTTAGTCATCCCGCCAATCACGACACACCAGCACGCTAAAATAGGTAGAGGTATTTTGATCGCATAAAATGCCAGACAAAACAATGCCATTAAAACAAAGTCCACATGAGCCCTGATCAAGGTTTTGTAATCTTTTAAAAAAACGCCATCAATGCCTTGGATTGGAAACCATTTGGCAAAGGTCATCAGCCAAGCCGATGCCAAAACTGCAAACATCATGATAACCGCCCCAATTAATAATATTTCCATTGTTCTTTTCTCACAAAATGAATTATTCGGGCATTATAAATTCGTAGGGGGTCTGTAGTCTGTTAATTTTTTAAGCTGAACAGGACTCAACTATGCTAGATATACTGCAGTGTTTCAGCATTACTGACTTGCGCAGACATTGGAATCACATTCACTTTTTGTTAGAGGAAGATTTTAACGAGTTGAATAGTGAGAATGTCGCTAATGAGTAGGATGGGCAAAGGAGGTACGACGTGCCCATCAATACCTACCGTTATTGATGGGCACGCTATCGCTTTGCCCATCCTACGCTATGGAGCCCATCGCGCATTTTCTTGACGGAGATTGATCTTCAGGCACGGATCATCTTTGTTTCAGGCTGCTTGCTGTTGTATTTCGTCCGCGAAAATACTTTGACTGACGTTGTCAATCAAGTCTGCAAATACTTGATTGTCCTCGCTGGCTTCCACTTCGTCGGCATTGTCATTTAATAACAGGCCGATTTCTGCAAACAAGTCTTTAAAAGTCTGTTGAGGCTCAGACATCGCTTGCAGGCTAAGCTGAGCGTCGGACAACATGGTTTTTATCTTATCCAGAAAATCACTCGCTTGAGTCAATAAATCAGTATTGATGGATTTTTCCGGCATCAGCGTTTGCTGATAAGCGGCCACGGCCTGAACTGATTTTTGCCGATTCAGATCCATTGAAAACCCGGCAATTTGCTGATTGTCAAAGCCAAGTTTCATCGCGTGTTTCATGGCGGCCTTATCGTTGCCGTTAAAAAAGGCATGACTGACTTTGTGCATTTTGTTCATCAAATCTTCTAATGATTTTTGTTCGTTTTCATTTAACTCGCCTTCAATACTGATGTTGAAATTACTGCTAAACGAATAACTTTCCTGGTATCCGCTTATGCTTGTATCTTTATTAGACATATTGAAAGCGCTGCGGCTACCGGATTCTGCCTGACTAAAGTTGATGGTGACAATATCGCCTTCCTGCGTTTCTATCTGTATCTGAGCGGAACGGCTGGATTGCATGGCAATGCCCTGAAATGACATATCAGTCGCGGCTCTTCTTGGACCGGATTCCAGTTGATTGCTTCCTTTCAAGGTTGATGGGTAGGTTTTTTCAATATTGGCAGTCAACTGATTTAATATCAGTTCGCTGCCTTTTAGTGGCTTTTCTCTGATATTGGTTGGCTTCTGCTCAGTGTCAATTAGCCGTTCCCTGCCATGACGCGGCATATGTGAACGGCCGAATCCGTTCAAATCAAATTTTGGAAGGGATGAATTTAATGAAGGACTAAACATGACGACACCATTGAAATAAATGCAACGTTGATTATGTGATCGGCATCTCATTAAAAAACTTTAATGAAAATTTAATTCATTTGCTTAAAAATCAGTCCAAAGAGCAGCAATTCTCAGTTTGATCTTTTCGGCGTCATTTTAGGCTGGGAAAAGCCTTTTGAGGAACGCCGTACAGCGTTCCTCAAAAGGCTTACGTCACCTCTTAAAACTACATTAAAAGTTCAAACTGAGAATTGTTACGTACGTCCTGAGTTTGGTTAAGGGTAAGCGGATTTAGGCTATGCAGAGTAATGACTGTCTATGCGCGTTGTGAACCAGTCCTTAAAAGCGTATGCAGGCGATTATTTTCAGCGTTTAAACTGCTTGACGAGTTCATTAAGCCGGTCAGCCAATTTCACCAGATCGTTGCTGGCAGCATTGGTTAGTTCGGCATCTTTCTCGGTTTTTTCCGTCAGGCGTTTGATAGTGGCGACACTGCGACTCACATTTTGCGCAACCTGGCTTTGGTTGTCGGCAATGCCGGACATGTGGGCATTCAGTTCCCGGATCTGTGATACACGTTCTGCAATCAACGTTAATTCCTTATCGGCGGATTGGACTTGAGAGCGGCGTTGTTCGGCGCTTTGTTTGGCATTATCCATTACCGCTACCGCATCTTTTGCTTCCCGTTGTAATTGCGCGATGATTTTTTCGATTTCTTCGGTCGCTTTGTGCGAGCGGTTAGCTAAAGTTCTGACTTCGTCGGCTACTACAGCAAATCCTCGCCCTTGTTCGCCGGCGCGCGCCGCCTCGATTGCGGCATTGAGTGCCAATAAGTTAGTTTGTTCGGCCAAACCTTTAATCACATCCAATACTGAGCCTACGCCTTTACTTTTTTCATCCAGGCGGCGAATCACATCCGATGCCAGTTCAATTTCAGTCACCAGACCATAAATACCATCAATTGCATTTTTAGTGGTGGCGGCGCCATTGGCAGCCTGGCGATCGGCATTGATTGATGCTTGGGAAGCGCCTTCCGCACCCGAACGGACTTCGCGCACCGATGCTTCGAGTTGTGACAAGGCTTGTTGTACCGATTCGGTTTCATAATGCTGTTGTTTTGCCGCCAGGCTGGTTTGTTTGGCGACACCGGAAATCTTGGTCGTGGCTTGGCTTAGCAGCATGCTTGTTTTAGAAACCTGGTTAAGGCTGTTGGAAAAATTGGCCAGCATAGAATTGAACGATGTGCTGAGTTGGCCGATTTCGTCATCAGAATGTATCGCCAGTCGTCTTTGCAGGTCCGATTCTTGGCTGATCTGGTTCATGGTATTGCGTATTTCGCCTAGCGGGTTAACAACAATTTTTCTCATCATCAGCGTGATCAGTATCATTCCGGCAACGAATAGACCGGCTGCAATGGTACTGGCGATGATCAAATCCTGATTGATTTTGGCATGCAGATTAGTCAGTGAATACGAAATCCGGACCGCACCCAGCACGGTGCCTTCCTGAACCGCATGGCACGTCAGGCAGTTTGTGCCTTTGAAGTTGCTGCTGGCGATAACCGGTTCGAGAATAGTAATGAAATCGCTATTGGTGAGTTCGGTGATCACTTCGCCCGCCAGTGCTCTATGATCCAGATCATCGACAGGCAGTTGTTCTGGTGAACCGGAACCGAAGGAGTCGATGATGCTTTTGCCTCGAATCAAACGTATTTCGGTGATGTCTTCGTGTGATTGGATTTTTTCGCGCAGAAACCGGCTTTGAGCCATGGATCCTGATAGCATCATGGCATTGAGACCGTCGAAATAGCTGTTGGCAGAATCTCGGGCTTTTTCGGTAGCTAGGCTTTGGACCATCTGCTTTTGCCGGTCAGTCATGAAGAGAAGGCTGACCGACATCAGGAGCAGGACAACACTGGCGAGACTCAACAGAATTTTGGTTTGGATGGAACGGGTGTTTTCCATTTAGGCTCACTTTAAATGCGAAGGGTATATGCGAATGAGCTCATAGCCGCCAGTGAGAGTCAAGTCACCTTCGCCAAAGCGAACATTAAGTTTGACTTAAGAATAATACATATTGGTTTAAGTGCTTATTCTTTCACTTAACCCGCATGATTGAGGTAATAAATGATAGGGCAGGAGGTCGCTGTGAAGCTCTGCAAGCCGGATGGATGTGCCTTGCGCAAAATCCATCCAGCAGAATTTTAAGTCGCCAAAGAAAGGTTTGAATGGCTAAAAACGATGATTCTTAACCTTTCTTTTCCAAATGTCGCATCTCTACCGGCGAAACTCTCCCTTTTGAGGAAACCTTGTCATACACTTCATCGAAAGCTTGCCGGCAATAAGGCAATCGCCCCCGCAACAGGTCATAGCCGGTATGATCGAACATCATCCTGAAATCCTCACGGCTCATCGTGGTTCGCGCATATAAAGCTTGATAACCCTGATGGTCGATGACGAATTTTTCAAGTAACGGCAGTGCTGTGGCGTTATCAAACCCCTGTTTGCTGGGCGTACCGTAGGCGCCGATATCTACGTAGAGCTCTTCTTTGGCCCCTTCGGCGGTTCTGAACGGATGGACAAAACCAGGTTGTCCCCCATTATCTTTGATCGCCATCGGTGAAAGCCATAGAGGATATAACAGGAAGTGCTCGTCGAAATAGTCAATGGACTGTTTGAGATACCGGATCGGCATCAGCATATCCTGAACCACATGATGTTTTTCCCTGAGCCGCCGGGTGGTTTGTGTTTCTGTGTATTTCAATAATTCGATACGAGGAGGCAAGGCCCAGCCCAGCAATGCCCTGAATAAGGGATAATTTCCGAACGAAATGATTTCTTCCATGGCCCAGAAATAGCCACGGGTATGGCGATGAAAATAATCACGCACCGGTAAATATTCAACACCTTCGATTTTTTGCTCCAGATAAGTTTGGACATGCTTGTAAAACCAGGGTTTATACCATCGGCCTATAGCGTTTAGAGATCCATCCGCAGCGACGGCATCGGCAAATGTGCCGGTCATGATCACCGCCTTATCGCGGCTATAAACCAAACCTTCCACAAAATCATTGTTGTCGGTATCGCGGCAGGCTTGTTCGAAAACGCTGACCATCGCATCAAGGTTATAAACCGGCTGATAGTGAATCCGGATATATTTTTTGACCGGAATGATTTTCAACTCGGCGGCCACCAGAAAGCCCAAAGTGCCATGACTCCATGGAATCTGATAAAAAAGTTCGGCATTTTCCGAAGGACTGCATTTGACCAATTTCCCTTCTGCGGTGACGATTTCGAAGGATTCACAAATATGCTGAAATAACCCGTATTTATGGCTGCTGGTTTCCACGCCGAAGCCCATAATCAAACCGCCTACTGTCAAGCTATCCAGTTCCGGCACAACAGGGAGCGTCCAGCCTTTTGATATCAAGCTGCGCGAAATCTGGCCCATGGTCGCCAGCGGTTCCACTCTCAAAATTCGGCGTTGTTCGTCGATAGCAAGGATATCGTACATTCCAATATCGATTTTCCGGTGCGTAAGCTTGTATTTAGGCACCAGCTCGCTCATGGTTTTCCAGCCCGACCTTGCCGTGCATAGTTTTTGTTCTGCTCCCCGGTTTTTCCAGTCCTCGATTTGCCGGATAACGGCCTCGACTCTGGCGTCATGTTTGGCGGGGGCGCTGTTGAGGCGAAAAGAAATCCAGTTAAGAACGCTAATGTAGGCGCTATAGACGGCTGAAATGGGCAACAGGAAAATAGTGGCGAATATGCCCCGATAGTGAGTCAGTATGTGCTCGAATAGCAGCTCGATTTTTGGCATTGGAATGGTCCTAATGTAGAAACTTGAATTTTATAACCCCCTCAACTGACGAGTTTTTAGCTTTTCTTCAGTGGTCGCAAAAAGCCGCATAGCAAGCTATGTGTTTATTTATTCACCTTGAAGAAGGGCACAATCCTGTGCCAGAAAATAAGTCATTTGATCCAGTTTCTTAATAAACACCCGTTAAAAAAAGGTGGGTTTGAATGGGAGACTAAGCGTCCGGAGTCGCATTGATTGAAAGATGCGCGTTAAAAAAGGCAGCATTTTAATGGAACGTTTGAATCCGGTTCAAGGTGACATTTAAAAACCAGCAATTCCCAGGTTGATATTTTTAGCGCGTTTTGATCTGAGAAAAGCCATTCGAGAAACGTCGAAACCCCTTCCATGGAGCTTGCCGACATCTTCAAAAGCTTTCCCGGCCCATGTTTTCCTTCACATTGAGAGTTGCTATTCAAAAAAAGTGCCACATCACTTTTCCAAACAACGATTAAACGCATATTTAAAGTGAAATAGGGTCATCGCTATTGGAAATATCAGAAAGTGTTCGATCATAAACAGGCTGCCAATCGAAAGTGCCATGATTGCCAGCGTTACCAATAGGTTATAGTGTTGCGCTTTATGCATGATGCTCAGTGTTTGCTCGTCAATCGCCTGCCGTTGATTGATAAACACTAAAAATACAAAAGCAGACATTAGCGCCAGATAAAATGGAAATAAATAAAACATGGGTACATCGTGTTGAAATTCTGAATGCCAGTCGGCAAACCAGACCAAAACAGTGGCGCTGGCAAAACCATCATGCCAGTCAATTTGCGGGATTTTATTAATGAGTAGACCCAAGCCGGATAAGGCCATTAAGCTAGCGCCGATATAAATCGTTTCCGGCAGTATCAGATAGCCAACCAGAGGATTCTCATTAACGGTGAGATAGCCCAGGGACAAGCAAAGCAATATAAAAATTGGCATAAGCGTTGACGTATGTTTGATTTGAAAAAAAGTCGGAGTCGATTAGTGCGTTCAACTGCATTATGACAGCCTATTCACTTACTTTGAAAAGTCCAGACTAAAAAACAGGTTGACGATTCTGAATTTTAGAATGTTCTTATGCACAGAATGATCAATGGATTGAAATTTAATGATTGCATGGAAGTCTGTCTGTATTAAAAAGTCAATGACAATTTGTAACTTATTGAAATTAAATGGTAAATTGTTATTGTATAAAAAGTCGACAAGTTAACTCATGGCCTTTATAAATGGGGTTCTGAAGGAGTTAATCTGAGTTTATACACAGAGTTATCCACAGGAATTGTGGAAAAAGCGCCAGGTGTTTGATTGTAAAAACGGCATCCGTATGTCAAGCGTTATTGTCGAAATTTTATTGAAATATTGTCGGGTTTTAATCGCCTCGTTATGCAACCAAAATGACCGCCAAATTCATCAGCATGTCTGTTGTGATTACAGATATTTTTGACTGATGGTTCTACTTAATCCGGTCTATATCCAGCTTTGTCAGCCATTGCTTAATTTGATCGCAGAGCCAGCCAGGATCGTCCAGAGGCAAATCATGTCCGGCTGTTGGATGAACAATAATATCGCTGTGTAAGGCACTGGCCAGAGCGGTGTTACAGCTGAAATCGACCAGCTGGTCTGTTTGGGACGCAGCGATTAACACCGGTTGAACGGTGGGTTGGGTCCATCTGAAAGAGGCTGCAGATTTAAGTTGGCGCAGCGTATTGACTTGAGAAACCGGGTGTTCTTCTTGCCATGCCTGCCATTGCTTCAATAATTCAGCGTCTTGCTGATGATGACGGGAGGTCAAGTTCAGATACAGTTGTTCTCGCTGCTTAATGTCCAGACGGACCGGTTTAAACAGTGCCGGATAGGTCTGCCAGCGTAAGCGTTGATAAAACGGTGATAAGGGACTGGCGCTGGCATTGATTAATATTCCACTGGCAATATCTTCCGGAAATCGGATCATCCAATCCAATGTGATCATGCCGCCCATGGAAAGCCCGATAATGTCCATAGGTCCGGTGATGGTCAGTTGGCTACGCAGTGATTGAGTCATGGCCTCTATGCTCAAAGGGCTGGTTTGTTGCCATAACGGGCCATTGCCGGGAATATCGGGGGTTAGAATAGGTCGGCCTGGAAATGATTTGGCCAGGTATTCGGTGAAATCACCCCAGTATCGGCTCTCCCTGGCTAATCCTCTCAACAATAGAAAAGGTCTGTTTGTCATATTTTGTGCTCCATGTTAGGGAGGGCGGGGCATGTATAACTTTAGGATGAAAATTGCCCATTAAAGTGAAAACTTGCAAGGCTTTTTTTTAAAAGCAGGCATCAGATTGAAATAATGGGTTAAAACCGACAGGCAATAATAATGATCAGCAGTAAAGTACTTTCCCGTTTGAGTAAAAGCTGATAGCTTTACAGGCCTATTGATTTTCTATTCACTTGGTTTAGGAGCTTACGATGAGTTGGAGAGAACGCAAACATGAAGAAGTTTATTCAGATCAAGAGGTACAAAAACGCATAGAGGATGAATTGCCGCACTGGTATCTGGAAAATGGCTGGATTCGCCGTAAATATAAAACCAGTGGCTGGAAATCAACGCTGATGGTAGTCAATACGGTTGGACATCTGGCAGAAGCGGCGTTTCATCATCCGGATTTGACCGTGTCTTATGCTTTTGTGATTGTAAAGCTCATGAATCATGCGGCAAAGGGCATTACCAATAAGGATTTTGAATTGGCGAGAAAAATTGAAGACGTGATTATGTGGCAACCGGGAAAAGAGGAGGTTTCGAGTCTTGAGGGAACGCCTGATGATCCTCGCTTTAAGTACTTAAAATACGATTAATTAAAACGGTAATCACCCTGCATAACCCGTTGAGTATTGATACCAAGAAATTTCACTATGGACTCCCACAAGCATAATCTCAGTCATTGGCGGCATGAGCACGATTTTTTACATTTTAATGCCAAAGGAGAAAGACGTACCCGGCTAGTGCTGGTCTTGACTGCCTTGACCATGATTGTGGAAATTGTAGCCGGGCTCAGCTTCAACTCCATGGCTTTATTGGCAGACGGCTGGCATATGGGAACGCATGTTGCCGCGTTTATGATCACCATCTTTGCCTATCGGTACAGCCGTATTCATGCGCATGATCAAACATTTGCCTTTAGTCCGGCCAAGGTTGGCGTATTAGGCGGCTTTGCCAGTTCCATCGCGCTCGCTGTGGTTGCCGTCATTATGATGATCGAGTCCATTCAGCGATTTTTGGATCCTTTTGATATCCGTTTTGACGAAGCTATTTTGGTCGCATCGTTCGGCTTGTTAATCAATGTGATTTCCGCCATTTTGTTGAAGGATGGTCACCATCATCACGGCCATGATCATGCACGGGATCACGATCACAACCCAGGCAAGGATCACCATCATCATGACCACAATTTAAAAGCCGCCTATCTGCATGTTTTAGCGGACGCTTTGACCTCGATTCTCGCGATTATTGCTCTGGTTGCCGGTAAATACTACGGTTGGGTTGGTCTGGATCCTTTGATGGGCCTTGTCGGAGCGGCCGTCATTCTGGTTTGGGCGTATTCGTTGATTAAAGAGACGGGGCCTGTCCTGGTCGATGAAAGTATTGATGATGCCTACAAAAGAAAAGTCATAGAAGCGATAGAAAGAAAGGCAGGTAATCGGGTGACCGATCTTCATATCTGGAGGATGAGTTCTGGGCATTATGCGATGATCATGGCTATTGTGACGCGCTATCCCAAATCTCCGACTTACTACAAGAAATTATTGAGTAAATTTCACAAGCTGGATCACATGACGATTGAAATCAACCTCTGCAAAGGTGATCAATGTTTGCCTGATTAGCATCCGTTAAGTTAAACGTATCTTGTAGGAGTGGGTTATGCCCGCGATTTAACCAGATTAGGTCGCGGGCATTGGCCACTTCTACAATACTGCCCATCAATTCATTGCGATGACCTTAACTTAAGGCATTGTTCGTGTTAGTAGTTGAAAGTACATTAACACCGTCATTCCGGTATGGATTGTCGGAACCATTAGGCCGGGTAAGCGAATCCTTGTAATCAGGAGGTCAAAGTCCGATGCTATCCATGCCTTTTGGACCCAGGCAGCCGAGTCGGGGCGATACCAACTATTTACGTGAACAATGCCTAATTTAACTGCGTTGGTTCTGGAGGAGATAATATTTCTGGCTGGATTAAACGGTCAATGAGACCCGCTTTGTGCTTAGGATTTAAGCCAAAAAACATGCAGAAGGTCAATGTCAATCGCCAAGCTGTTCGTACTGAGTGTGTCGAAGAACAAGAAAACAGCATAAAGGTAGTGCTTAACCAGCAAACGATGAAACCTGAAATGTGCGGAATGAGTTACTTGGCACACAGCCCTATCACTCGTGCTGGCGATGGTGATCAATTAGCTTTTATCGGTTTGTTCGTGGATTTCTACTTGAACATTGGGTAACTCGGCGGTATTTTGGTTTTGCGTTTGATCCATTGGTATTCAAAGAACAGTGGTGTTTTTCCGGCATTTTATATCAGGCTTCGTTTTCGGTTTTCTGGCATTCTATATGTTGTGGTCTCCACGGGAAATCTGGACGAGCCCTAATTTATCAAGTTATTTTTTCTCGAAGACATTGCCATTAGCGAGCCAACGGAAATCTGAAAATAAAAACAGCTCCGCCTCCATCGTTATTGGTCATTTCGATATGCCCGCCATGACCGCATGCAATGGCTTGTGAAAGCGCCAAACCAAGACCCGCTCCGGCAACATGGGTCGTTGAAGCAATCGAACCACGGTAAAATCTCTCAAAGATTCGTTGCTGTTCATCCTGCTCGATACCCGGTCCGTTATCGGAGACGCTGAGTTCCCCCAAGTTTTCAGTAAGTGCCAAATGCACCGAAATGCGGCCACCCTTTGGGGAAAATTTCACAGCATTATCCAGTAAATTGGTCAAGATTAGGTCAACCGATCCATAAGCCATATTGGTAAAGATCTGAGGCACCGATTCTACGATGATTTGCACATCGCGCTTTTCGGCCATCGACTGGATACGCTTTATTGTCGCTTCGATAATCCTATTTATACAAATCGTTTCTCTCGAGTCGCGTTCCAGGCCGGCATCCATGCGAGCAAGGACCAACAGTTCCTCGACAATCAAGGTCAATCGTTCAACTTCATCCATGCAGGATTGTAAGGTTTCTTGATATTCCGGCGCATCGCGGGGACGGCGTAAACTGATTTCAAGCTCCGTGCGCAACCGTGATAGCGGCGAACGCAATTCGTGAGAAGCATCAGCGGTGAATCGACGTTGTACTTCAAAGCTACGTTCGATGCGATCGAGCATTTCATTCAAGGTGTCGACTAATTTTCCGATCTCGTCGCGACTTCCCGGATGCGGTAAGCGTTCGCTCAAATTGGCTTCATTGATGTACTTAGCTCGTTGAACGATATTTTCAATCGCCTGGAATGCCTTGCGGGTCAACGATACCCCGACACAGCCGACTGCTACGAGTAAACCGAGCGTCATCATCATGAAAAGCAGGTTGGCGACATTCAATAAATTGTGAACATCGTCCAGCGATCCGGCAACTTGAACAATTACGGGAGTATCCAACCGATCGATCGGCATCGAGACCATACGCACAGGTTCGTCGCCAAACGAGAACAGTGTTTCAAAGACAGTTTCCTTGCTCGCGAGCATTGACAGTAGGTTTATCGGTGCCGGTAATTGCGTACTCCCTAAGTTAGCGCTCTGGGCCAGCACCTTTCCCTCTCTATCGATGACCTGTATCAGGCGGTCGATACGAGCAAAAGAGAGTCTGTCGGAATCCGACAAAATGTCGTTAAACTTGATGTGCGGGTGCAGACTTGACGTCAACACCGCTGCTTCCGTTTCAGCGACAGCCAACAAAGCCGCATCGAGTTGATTATGCACTGCTCGGGAGAGCATCCAGTAAGCGGAAAAGCCACAGCTTGCCAGGATAACGACGATAACGACCAGGTGACTCAAGATGAGTCGCGTCCTAAATTTAAGCATCGTCGGTATCGCTTGTTGTCAGTCGAAATCCACGGCCGCGTATCGTGTGAATGAGTTGCGTATTGCCCGGACGATCGATTTTCCGGCGCAAATTTCGAATATGGGCGTCTATCAGATTGTCCAGACCGATATGTTCGTTGTTCCAAAGCGATTCGGCAATATTGTTTCGGCTTACCACTCTTCCAGCGCGACGCATCAATATTTCCAGAATGGCATATTCCTTTTGGGTCAAAGTGATAATTAACTCGCCCCTAGTCGCCCGATGCGATTGCATGTCCAAGGTAAGGTCTGCAACCTTAAGGCTAGTCTGTCGACTAATGTCCGAACGGCGCAATAAGGCGCGGGTTCTCGCCAAAAGTTCTTCGTACGCAAACGGTTTAATCAAGTAATCGTCAGCGCCTGCGTTGAGCCCTTCGACCCGGTCTTGCAATGCATCGCGCGCGGTGAGCATCAAAATCGGTAAGCGTTCGCCTTGTTGCCGAAGCTCTTCACACCAAGCAACACCCGACTTGCCCGGCAAAAACCAATCCAAAATGATCAAACGATACTCCTGCATGCACAGGTACTGTTCGGCTTCCTCTACCGAGTATGCCGGATCGACTGCAAAACCTTCTTCGGCTAGGCCGCGTACTAAAAGACCGGACGCTTTTCTATCGTCTTCAACCAATAAAATACTCATTCGATAATCGTCATTTTGGCGTTATTGATCCGCTCAGCTTGATTTCAAAAACCGATTAACAGTTTACCCTGTGTCATTTAGTAGAGGGTAATTCTGAAGAAAAATTCAGGATTGGCAGGCTTGTAGATTGCTATCATAAGACAAGTTCAATTCAAAGAATCTTCAATGGAAAGCCATAGTCGATATTTCAAACAACAACTCAATCAACTGAGCGTGATTCGTTTGCCTACTGTCAGAAACGCCTCTTAAACGAGGCGTTCTTCTGCTCCCGTGCATGCGAATTGACGCATGCTTTAGGAGAAAGTCATGACATCCGCTATTGTGCACCCTGCTTTGCGCCGCGCAGTCAATCGCAACGATATCGAACAACTTCGTGGATTTTTGGAAGACTTTCATGAAGCCGATATTGCCGATATATTGCAAGAAGAATCGACGGCAGGCGCTTGTGAGATAGTGTCTTATCTATCCCCCGATCGACGCGCCGCAGTATTCGGTCATTTGCCTCCTTTCTGGCAGGAAAAAATGGTTGCTGAACTTTCCGATCAAGATCTGTCTGGCTTACTCAAAGATATCGATGCCGACGAAGGCGCCGATCTGCTTCATGTTATCCCCCAAGAAAGACACGCCAGCATACTGCGTTTGGTTGCCCGTAAAACACGCGAAGATTTACTCAAACTGGCGAAACATAAAGAGGGAACGGTCGGCGCTATCATGACTTGCGATTATGTCACGGTTTCAGCCCAAATGACTATGGCAGAGGCGCTCGACAACGTTCGTAAGACAGCACCAAATGCTGAGATGATTTATCAAGTCTATGTGGTCGATTCCAAACATCGTTTAAACGGTACGATATCGCTGCGAGAGTTGATTCTTAATCTTCCGAAAGCGGTGGTCAAGGATATCATGACCACCGAACTGGTTAGTATTGGCGTGTTTTCGAAGCAGGAAGAGGCCGCCAAAATGATCAGCCGTTACGATTTATTGGCTCTACCCGTTGTCGATGATGATAAACATTTGGTCGGCATCGTCACTTACGATGATGCCATGGATGTTGCAGAGCAAGAAGCGACTGAAGATATGCACAAAGCAGCAACGATTAGCCCTGTAAGCAATCTGCGTCACGCCAGCTTATTGACCCTTTATCGTAAGCGGATTGTTTGGTTATTAGTATTAGTCTTCGGTAACTTGTTCTCAGGTGCAGGCATCGCTTATTTCGAAGATACAATCGCCGCTTATGTTGTGTTGGTATTTTTTCTGCCTTTATTAGTCGACAGTGGGGGTAATGCAGGCTCTCAAGCTGCAACACTGGTAATCAGAAGCTTGGCAACCAACGATATTCATTTGAAAGACTGGGGGCGCATGTTAGGCCGTGAAATTATTGTCGCTCTTAGTTTGGGTCTTACAATGGCTGTCGCGGTGTCTTTGATCGGTTTTCATCGAGGAGGAGCCGACATAGCTCTGATTGTAGCACTGAGCATGCTCGGTTGCGTTCTGGTCGGTAGCCTAGTGGGCTTGTCGTTACCTTTCCTATTGACACGAATTGGTTTAGATCCGGCTACTGCCAGCGCTCCCTTGGTAACAACCGTCGCTGACGCCGTAGGAGTTGTTATTTATTTTTGGATCGCCACATCGATATTACCTATACCGGCATCTTAATCGCTTTAATTCTTTTCTAAATAAATCCCTTTATGAATGTGCTGTATCGCAAGAAACAGCTACGTCTTTAATTTTTTATCGCTATTTTGGAGAAATGCCATGAAATTGCTCAATCTTATTGAAAATAGTAAAAATAGATATGTTTTGAATGGTAAATCCTATTTGTTTGCCACGGCCTTGAGCCTGATTGCCGATGAAGCGGCGGCGGTACGTCCTTTCGTAACCGATGATGCGCGAATTACCGATGAAGGCCAAATCGAAGCCGAAACTTGGCTTGAAACAGGCTATGTCAACGGTGTTTGGTCCCCTTTTCCGGCATACAATATCATGATAGGCACATCGGTCAACCAGTGGTTGGAGCTGATTGCTGGTGTAGGTGTCGGACGCGATAGCGATGATGAACTGACCTATTCCAATCCCGCCTTTCAAACCAAAATATTGTTCAATAAAGCGCAAATCGACAGCATAATGCCAGGATTCGCGCTTGGTGCCGGCGCGACATTCGACACTGGGCGTGGAGATATGCATGATGTTGGCAGTAATTATTACATCATCGGCATGTCGACTTGGCGTTTTGCCGGTGATAAATTGATCTTGCATACCAACTATGGTGCTCGGATAGATAGAGAGCGGGGCGGCCCGCAGCGAATCACGCCTTATTGGGGAATCGGTTACGATTTGGAAGCCTTTCATCCGGAAGTTCGTTTGATCGGCGAAGTATTTGCCGGCGACCCTTTGATTTTGAATGCACCCAAGTACGCGTCGCAGTTTGGCATGCGCTGGTTACCTACCGATCACTTGAATTTCGATGTTACCTTCGGTTTACAACCCGAATTGGACGATTGGCGTAATGAAACGGGCCGACTGGAGTTTGCCGGTCAAATAGGCATTAGAATGTTGTTTGATGTTTTCACGCAGGGAGGAAAACCGGGGCGCGCGGACGGTGCGGATGGCTTATTTGGTAATCCAGGTTATTAAACTCGAGTTTGGCTGACAATAGTGGTGCAATGACAGCTTTAAAAAGCACAGGCCAGGGAGCGCCTTGTTGTGAATCGATGAAAAAAATTCCCAGCCCGTGCGTGTGTTTGCCTGATTTGATCCTGACCTCGTCACCGATGAGTAATCAGGTTCCTTTCGTTTCCACAGTGCGTGCGGCTTTACAAGTTGCCAACGCAGCCGTGGCCAGTCAATCTTTTCTTTAAAAAAACGTTGTAGCTTCCGGAAACTGCCACCTTTTGCCGTTCAGCGGGATATGCCCAGCATTGGTCCTCGAGGAGATAATCTTTCTGACTGGATTAAACGGTCAATCAGACTTGCTTCGTGCTAAGTATTTAATCCAAAAAAACTTCCTGAAGTCACACCGCCACTCTGCAAGCAGTTTGTGCTGAGCTTTTAGAGGCATGCAGGCATTTAATCGATATCAAGGACCTCAGCAGCTTCATCAGCCATGAAACCATGCACTGCTTTAGTCGGATGTATGCCATCCCAAAACAAATAGGTATCAGGTTTCTTGCAGGCAAAAGGCGGCTTATTTGGCGTTACGCAGGCTCGATCAATTGTGGTGATGCCATAATTACTCGGATTGGCGATAATATTATTCAACAAGGCATAAAGATCCAGCGTCCTTATATCAGCATCAGGCAGGCCAAAATTTAAACCGACCTGCAACAGGGCCAGTGCGTCGTTGAAGCCCCCGGCTAGAAGATTTGCTGAATTTGCGATATTAAGGTCAGGGTATAAATAATTCAGGGTTTGGATAGCGGGTGTTTGTCCTATGGCAGGGACATTAACCAATAAAAATTTTCTGGCCCCTCTGAAATATAGCGATTGAATAGTAGTGTTAATTTGGTCAATCGCTTCGGTGATAATGGCCACTGGGTCTTGAGATACCAAAGCATCACGGACATCATTTCCTCCCATTTCAATCACCACGAGCGCATTGGCCGATGTTGTAGTGAAGTCAGCCAGATACTCATCCAATTGGTTTGCCAGATTAAAACGGCACGGATATTCGGATGCCCTGGCGCCTCCGACTGCATAATTGCTGGCTTTTAATCCGGGGTTTCTTAATGCCGGACGAACATTGCCTGATAATCCCCGGCCGCGTGCCAGTTGTTCTATCCAGGTGGCACCATTGGTTACATGATGGCCGCCTCTGGCGTAAGTGCCATCCGGGATTACCAATTCGTCCAATGAATCATAAGGCGGTACGTTGGCCGGGGTACCCACCTCGCAGCTTTCGTCAAATCCAAAAGCATAAGGGTCGGACAGCAAGACGAAGCCATTTCCCGGGTCGCTTAAGCTGGTTCCGAAAACCACGATTCTGTCGAACGGTTTCTCCTGTGCAAATGAAGCAAATGATAGGGCCAGACATGAAACTAATAATGTCAGGGTTCTGTTAATGTACGACCAATTTATAGCTTTCATATAAACCTCTTCTTTATTATTGTTATTAATAAGTACGGTGGTTTTTTGATGCAATTATTCCTTGCTGATTTTTTTTCTTATTCAGTGTGGGTTAGGGTTGTATGTATTTCGCAACCCAACAATTTAGGCCATGGTCTTGCCCTTTTGGCTATCACCAACCACAACCTACAAGGTGCATCACTATTGTTTTGTTGCTCCGGTGAATAGTTACGGTGATTTGTTCTTATTCAAAATTAGGGCAAAAAAAAGCCGGACTGCCCCATGCAACCTTGACGAAGGTCACCTTCGGCAGTCCGGCTTTCCTATGGTCAGGATCCGCGACTTTCTGTCCCTATTTTACAATAGGTTTGGCGTTGTTATTTTTGATAACTAGACCATAAAAATATTGGATTTTCAATAGAACAAATAAATCAAAATGTTTCTATGCCATCTGATGAAAACCTGAGTTCTCAATCCTGTGCTTCTTAATCTGCTCCAGAGATAGGGTTTGTTTTGTCAAAGGTGCTTTAAATCAAAGGTTTTTAGATACATTGTTTCCTTAAATTACAGCCAATAAGCATGTCAGACGAAAATTGTTAATGAATTTATACGGATAATCTCGTAAAATTTGACAGATTTTTATATTTTCAAACGGGATGTGCCGATTGGCTCATCCCGTTTTGCACATTTGAGGTGACTGATTTTGAGTAATCCTGCATTACTGGTATTGGAGGACGGGACTGTCTTTAAGGGGGCATCCATTGGTATCGATGGTTGCTCAACGGGAGAAGTAGTTTTTAATACATCGTTAACGGGTTATCAGGAAATCCTGAGCGATCCGTCATATGCAAGGCAAATAGTGACATTGACGTACCCGCATGTGGGTAATGTGGGTACCAATGCCGAAGACAACGAGTCTGCTCAAGTATTCGCCAGCGGTTTGGTGATCAGGGATTTACCTCTTTTAGCCAGTAACTGGCGAAGCGAAAAAACATTACAACGTTACTTAATCGATAATCATGTTGTTGCCATTGCCGATATTGATACCCGCAAGTTAACTCGGTTGCTGCGCGATAAAGGGGCTCAAAATGGCTGCATCATCGCCGGCGAAACCGTTGATGAAGACGCGGCAAAGCAGGCAATCAGTCAGTTTCCAGGTTTAAAAGGCATGGATCTGGCCAAAGTCGTGAGTGTCGATCAATCCTATGAATGGCGGGAAGATATCTGGGCGCTGGAATCCGGTTACAGCCAACGCAGCGATCTGTCTTACCATGTGGTGGCGTACGATTTCGGGATCAAGCGCAATATCTTGCGTTTACTGGTCAACCGGGGTTGTCGTGTCACGGTTGTGCCCGCTCAAACGCCTGCCGCTGAAGTATTGGCAATGAAACCGGACGGTGTGTTTTTATCGAATGGCCCTGGCGATCCGGAGCCCTGCACTTATGCGATTGACGCCATCAAAACCATTCTTGACCGGAAAGTACCGGTATTCGGTATTTGTTTGGGGCATCAGTTACTGGCACTGGCCAGCGGCGCGCAAACCGAAAAAATGAAATTTGGCCATCATGGCGCCAATCATCCGGTGCAGGAATTAGCAACAGGCAAGGTTATGATCAGCAGTCAAAACCATGGCTTTGCGGTTGATGAGGCCAGTCTTCCCGCGCATTTAAAACCCACTTTCAGATCACTTTTCGACGGCAGTTTACAAGGCATAGAACGCACTGATTGCCCTGCCTTTGGCTTTCAGGGGCATCCTGAAGCCAGTCCGGGACCTCAAGATGTGGAATTTTTGTTCGATCGTTTCATCCAAATGATGAAACAGGCCTCTTCGCACTAAACCCCACGCAACAGACTTAATTAAAACAATGCCAAAAAGAACTGACATTAAATCGATTTTATTACTAGGCGCGGGTCCCATTGTTATCGGACAGGCGTGTGAGTTTGATTATTCCGGCACACAAGCGTGTAAAGCGCTTCGAGAAGAAGGGTACCGGGTCATCTTGGTCAATTCCAATCCGGCAACCATCATGACCGACCCGGATATGGCCGATGTCACTTACATTGAGCCTATCGACTGGCAAACGGTGGAGAAAATCATAGAAAAAGAGCGTCCGGATGCCGTATTGCCGACCATGGGCGGTCAGACCGCATTAAATTGCGCGCTGGCACTGGATAAGCACGGTGTTCTGGAAAAATACGGTGTCGAAATGATTGGGGCTACGAAAGAAGCTATCAACATGGCAGAAGATCGTGAGTTATTCAATCAGGCGATGGGCCGTATCGGGCTTGAAGTGGCGAAATCTAAAACCGCACACAGTTTGGAAGAAGCTTTGGCTGCTCAGTTGGAAGTGGGTTATCCGACGGTTATCAGGCCTTCTTTTACCATGGGCGGCAGCGGCGGAGGGATTGCCTATAACAAGGAAGAGTTCCTGGAAATTTGCGAACGGGGACTTTATCTGTCGCCTACAAACGAATTGCTGATCGAAGAATCGGTGTTGGGCTGGAAAGAGTTCGAGATGGAAGTGGTGCGCGATTCCAAGGATAACTGCATCATTGTCTGTTCTATTGAAAACTTTGACCCTATGGGGGTTCATACCGGCGATTCTATTACGGTTGCACCGGCCCAGACTTTAACCGATAAGGAATATCAGATTTTGCGGAATGTCTCGCTTGCAGTGCTGCGGGAGATAGGTGTCGACACCGGCGGTTCCAATGTTCAGGTTGCTATTAATCCTGAAGACGGGCGCATGGTGATCATCGAAATGAATCCACGAGTATCGCGTTCATCGGCGCTGGCCTCAAAAGCAACCGGTTTTCCGATTGCCAAAGTCGCTGCCAAATTGGCGGTTGGCTATACGCTGGACGAATTGAAAAATGAAATCACAGGTGGCGCAACACCGGCGTCATTCGAGCCGTCCATTGATTATGTTGTTACCAAAATACCTCGATTTACGTTTGAAAAATTCCCCGATGCCGATGACCGTCTGACCACTCAAATGAAGTCGGTAGGTGAGGTCATGGCCATTGGCCGGACTTTTCAGGAGTCTTTACAGAAAGCTATTCGAGGTCTTGAAGTCGACAAAACCGGTCTGGATGAAATCGTCGATTTAAATGCTGACGATGCATTGGAAAAAATTCAGCGCGAACTCAGGCATCCAGGCGCGCATCGGTTATGGTATCTAGCCGATGCATTTAGAAAGGGTATGACGCTGGAAGAGATTTTTTCAGCGTGCAAAATTGACCCCTGGTTTCTCGCGCAAGTTGAGGATTTGGTCATTGCTGAAAAATCTTTATCGGCCAAAACGCTGGCAACCATGGATGACGGTGAATTGTACAAGCTAAAAAGAAAAGGATTTTCAGATGCCAGAATTGCAAAATTATTGGGTGCCACCGAGTCGGAAGTGCGCAACGTGAGGCACAAAAAAAACATCCGTCCGGTTTATAAGCGAATCGATTCGTGCGCGGCCGAGTTTTCATCCGATACGGCCTACCTGTATTCGACATACGAGGAAGAATGTGAGGCGCGTGTTACAGACAAAGAGAAAATAATTATTCTCGGTGGCGGGCCAAACCGGATCGGTCAGGGTATTGAATTTGATTATTGCTGTGTCCATGCTGCGTTGGCATTGCGTGAAGACGGTTACGAAACAATCATGATCAATTGTAATCCTGAAACCGTTTCTACCGATTTTGATACGTCAGATCGCTTGTATTTTGAGTCTTTGACCTTGGAGGATGTGCTGGAAATCATCCATCTGGAAAAACCGAAAGGTGTTATTGTTCAATTCGGCGGGCAGACGCCATTAAAGCTGGCTCGCGCACTTGAAGCTGCCGGCGCGCCGATAATAGGCACGTCGCCCGACTCCATCGATCTGGCTGAAGACAGAGAGCGCTTCCAAAAGTTACTGGAGCGATTGGGTTTGCGCCAGCCTCCGAATGCAACGGCGCGTTCGGTAGAACAAGCCATCAATTCAGCTCGTGAATTGGGGTATCCCTTGGTGGTCCGGCCTTCTTATGTCTTGGGCGGGCGAGCCATGGAAATCGTATTTAACGAAGAAGGTTTGCAGCGTTACATGAAAGAGGCGGTCAGTGTATCCAATGACTCGCCTGTTTTGCTGGATCGCTTTCTTGATGATGCGGTGGAAATGGATGTCGATGCGATTTATGACGGAGAGCGCATTTTGATCGGCGGCTTAATGGAGCATATCGAGCAAGCCGGTGTGCATTCCGGTGATTCGGCGTGTTCACTTCCACCCTTCGATCTGGCCCCGGAGTTACAGGATCAGTTGCGCGAACAGGTTGAAAAAATGGCGGAAGCCTTGGGTGTTATTGGCCTGATGAATACTCAGTTCGCCATTCAGGGTACCGATGTTTACGTGCTGGAGGTTAACCCTAGAGCCTCCAGAACAGCGCCTTTCGTATCCAAGGCGACGGGTTACCCGCTGGCGAAAATTGCAGCGCGCTGCATGGCCGGCAAAAGTCTGACAGAGCAGGGCGTCACTGAAGAACGTATCCCCAGCTATTTCTCTGTCAAAGAAGCTGTCTTTCCCTTCGTTAAATTTCCCGGTGTTGATCCTTTGCTGGGACCTGAAATGAAGTCCACCGGCGAAGTCATGGGAGTCGGAAAAACTTTTGGTGAAGCCTTTGCAAAATCGCAAAGGGCAGCCGGAGTGGATCTGAATCTAAGCGGTAAGGTGTTAATCAGTATTCGCGATGCAGACAAGCCTAAATTGCCGGAAATTGCCCGATTGTTAGTGGCAAAAAATTATGAGATTGTTGCGACCCGGGGTACGGCCAGAGTCATCAAGGAAGCGGGAATACCTTGTGAAGAGGTTTTTAAGGTCAACGAGGGACGGCCCAATACGGTTGACATGATAAAAAACGATCAGATTCAATTGATTGTTAATACCACCGAAGGCAAAAAAGCCATTAACGATTCATTCACCATGCGGCGTGAAGCCTTGCAGCACCGTGTCGCTTATTATACGACAATGGCCGGTGCGAAAGCGGCGTGTTGTGCCTTGGGTGAATTGAGTGCCGGGAGTGTTTCCTGTCTTAAGGATTTACATAAGACTTTTGAATAAAGCGCGTCTTTGCATTATTGCTGAAGATGATCGATAAGTTAGGATCAGGCATCTGATAGCTTTGCCTTTTATTGGTTTTCATTGTGAAAGGCGGTTTGATTTTCAGGTTATTTGAGCAATTCTCAATTTGAAGAAAAAAAGGGTCGGGAGGAAGCTTTTTGAGGATGCCGGCAGCAGGGATGCAGTTGTCAAGCCTCCATGGAAGGGTTTGCTTTCCTCGAAAGTCTTTTCCCTGCCCAACATGACGCTGAAAAATATCGAACTGGGAATTGCTGGGTTATTTGTTGTGTGTTTCTAAAATGATAATTCCGGTTTAAAGCAAAAAATAAAATCGGAACGAAATTGACTGGAGTTGTTTATAAATGAATAAAGTACCACTGACTATTGTCGGAGCAGAAAAACTGCGTGCTGAATTAGAGGAATTGAAATCGGTTGTAAGACCAAGAATCATTGCTGCAATTTCGGATGCCAGGGCTCATGGTGACTTAAAGGAAAATGCCGAATACCATGCGGCCAGAGAGCAGCAAAGTTTTGCAGAAGGCCGGATTGCAGAAATTGAATCCAAGCTTTCAAATGCGCAAATCATTGATGTGACCAAGTTGGATGCGAATGGCAAAGTTGTTTTTGGTGCAACTGTCGAGATTGAAGATGCCGATACCGGTAAAACAGTGGTTTATCAGATTGTCGGTGAAGATGAGGCCGATATAAAAGCAGGGCGCATTTCAATCGGCTCGCCCATTGCGAGAGCCATGATAGGCAAAGAAGCCGGTGATACGGTCATCGTCAAAGCACCAGGCGGGGATGTTGAGTACGAAGTCATCTCCATTCAGTATATCTAGTCAGATGTGACAGGCGAGGGAATGTGATTCCCTCGCAAAGACTTATTTTTTGGGATTTAAACGATAAATGACCAAAATCTGCCCGATACTTTGAATAAAGTTCGCGCCGGTTCTAGTGCAGATGGATTCCTGAATACGAACGCGCTCTTCGCGTTCGGCGCGAATCTTGACTTTGATGAGTTCATGACTGTCTAAAGCGAGTTCGATTTCAGCCAGGACAGCTTCTGTTAATCCGGATTGACCTATCATAATGACAGGTTTCAAGCTGTGGGCTTGAGCCTTTAGCTTCTTTTTGTCGGCTGCGATCACTCTTAATTCCTTCGTAAAAAAGGCGAAATAATACACGAATTCAACAATGGCACGAAGCAAAAGCAGCAATCAGTGGTTACAGGAACATTTTCATGATGAATATGTCAAACTGGCTCAACAGCAAGGATGGCGCTCCAGAGCAGTGTTCAAGCTTATTGAAATTCAGGAGAAGGATCAACTGATCAAGCCTGGGATGAATGTCATTGACTTGGGCGCTGCTCCAGGCGGATGGTCTCAATATGCCAGGCAGATTCTTGGCAAGAAAAATAAAATTGTGGCTTTAGATATTTTGCCCATGACGCCGCTCGAAGGTGTTTCGTTTATTCAAGGTGATTTTCGCGAAGAGGCTGTTCTTGACCAGTTGCACGAAGTGCTGGAAGGTGCTCCTGTTAGTGTGGTCCTATCCGATATGGCGCCGAATATGAGCGGTAATAAAGGCGTTGACTTGCCCCGCGCAATTTATTTGTGTGAATTGGCATTAGATACAGCCCGGACAGTGTTAATGCCCGGAGGCGGTTTTTTAGTCAAGGTTTTTCAGGGTGAGGGCTTTGATGAGTTCTATCGTGATGTGAGCAGTTCTTTCTCAAAGGTAGTGGTCAGAAAGCCAAAAGCCTCGCGGCCTCGCAGTAATGAAGTTTATATTTTGGCTAAAGGGTTTAAAAAATGAAATACAGAACCATATCATGTCTAGAGTCAAAATAATAAGATTGTCAACCAATAACGAGGGCCGGGAATGACTATTCCTGTTATAATGCCAACGATTAATACAAAAGAGGACCGTTCCGGTCAGGGGCGAAAAGTTTGAACGATATGCTTAAAAATGTAATTTTGTGGGTTGTCATCGCTGTAGTGCTGATGTCAGTTTTCAATAACTTCGCGCCACAAGGAGCTAAAGGCGACGCCTCGCTGTCTTACACACAGTTTATACAAGCTGTAAAATCAGGGCAGGTCCAGCACGTTATCATTGATGACCGTGTCATCAAAGGCAAAATGCAAAGCGGTGAACAATTTAGATCTTACGCCCCCAATGATCCCCACATGGTTGATGATCTTCTGGAAAACGGTGTTGAGGTTAAAGCCGTTCCGCCTGAGCAACCCTCTTTCCTGATGCAGTTATTGGTGTCATTCGGCCCGATTTTGCTGCTGATCGGTGTTTGGGTGTTTTTCATGCGCCAGATGCAGGGAGGCGGAGCCGGAGGTAAAGGTGCGCTTTCTTTTGGCAAAAGCAAAGCGAAAATGCTTGAGGAAAATCAGATTAAAGTCACCTTTGCCGATGTTGCCGGGTGCGATGAAGCCAAGGAAGAAGTCAAAGAAATGGTCGACTTCCTCAAAGATCCGGCCAAATATCAGAAACTGGGCGGCAAAATTCCACGCGGCGCACTGATGGTCGGACCTCCGGGAACTGGAAAGACCTTGCTTGCCAGAGCGATTGCCGGTGAGGCAAAAGTGCCTTTTTTCAGTATTTCCGGTTCCGATTTTGTAGAAATGTTTGTCGGTGTCGGCGCTTCGCGCGTTCGGGATATGTTTGAGCAGGCTAAGAAACATGCGCCATGCATCATATTTATCGATGAAATCGATGCCGTTGGCAGGCAGCGTGGTGCCGGCTTGGGTGGTGGACATGATGAACGTGAGCAAACCTTGAATCAACTGCTCGTTGAAATGGACGGCTTCGAAGGTAATGAAGGAATTATTGTCATTGCCGCAACCAATCGTCCGGACGTTTTGGACAAAGCTTTGCTCCGTCCAGGCCGATTTGATCGTCAGGTGACTGTGGGGCTGCCGGATGTGAAAGGCAGAGAGCAGATACTGAACGTGCACATGAAGAAAGTGCCTGCGTCAGACGATGTTAAAGTCAGATATATTGCTCAGGGCACGCCCGGTTTTTCAGGGGCCGATTTGGCCAATCTGGTGAATGAGGCCGCATTATTTGCCGCCAGGACCAATAAAAATACGGTCAGCATGGGCGACCTTGAAAGCGCAAAAGATAAGTTGATCATGGGTGCAGAACGCCGCTCCATGGTGATGAGTGAAAAAGAAAAACGTATGACGGCTTATCATGAAGCAGGTCACGCGATAGTTGGAAAGACTGTTCCTGAACATGATCCTGTTTATAAAGTCAGTATCATGCCGAGAGGTCGCGCTTTGGGTGTGACCATGTTCTTGCCTGAAGCCGATCAATACAGCGCCAGTAAATGTAAGCTGGACAGTATGATTTCCAGTCTTTTTGGCGGCCGTATTGCCGAGGATATGATTTTTGGCTGGGAGCAAGTCAGTACCGGCGCATCCAACGATATCGAAAGAGCCACAGAACTGGCAAGAAACATGGTTACCAAGTGGGGATTATCCCAGCGCTTGGGGCCTTTGGCCTACAGTGAAGAGGAAGGTGAGGTTTTTCTTGGCCGGTCCGTGACGCGTCATAAGTCAGTGTCCGAGGAAACGTCGCATACGATTGATGAGGAAATCAGGTCTATTATCGACAAGAACTATGCGAGAGCTGAAGAAATTCTGAAAGAGAATATCGACATTCTTCATTCAATGGCCGAAGCATTAATTAAATATGAAACCATTGATAAGTATCAGATAGATGATTTGATGCAGCGCAAACCTGTGGGTCCGCCCAAAGGCTGGGGCGACTGGGGTCATCTGGACAAGGATGGGAAAGAAAGCCAAAGTTCCTCGACTGATAAACCCGCTGATTCAGTCGGCGATCCAGCCGAAGGAAGCCACTAAAAAGGCAGTTTGTTGCAGTTAATTAAATAGCTGTCATTGAAAAAAGCTTGATCAAACAAAGGAGCGGTGATTATTTTCACGGCTCCTTTTTTGTTTTATACGCCTCTCGATACTACAATTTCCTCAGTGTAAACCTGTTCAAAATGCCTAGCTAAAGCGCAGTTGTGTCTTTCAGGATCAAGGTTTGTCGGGTTGCGATTTTTTAAAGATAATTTATTTCAGAATAGGCTTGAACGATGAAGGAAAAAAAATATTTTGGAACCGATGGAATTAGGGGCAAAGTGGGTGTGCCGCCAATTACAGCAGATTTCATGCTCAAGCTGGGCTGGGCGGCAGGACGCGTATTTGCGAACGAAGGTCATGGCTTTGTGCTGGTCGGCAAAGATACCCGCATTTCCGGATACATGTTTGAATCAGCGCTTGAAGCAGGCCTGACCGCCGCCGGAGTCGATACTCGGTTATTGGGCCCCATGCCCACGCCGGGTATTGCCTATTTGACCCGAACTTTAAGGGCTCAGGCGGGTATTGTAATCAGTGCTTCGCATAATCCTTACTACGATAACGGCATCAAGTTTTTTTCTGTTCAAGGCACCAAGTTGCCCGACGAAATAGAGAAAAAAATAGAAGGTTATATAGATTCCCCGATGACTACAGTGGAGTCATCGGAACTAGGCAAAGCTAAAAGAGTGGACGATGCTGCCGGCCGTTATATCGAGTTTTGTAAAGGCACCATACCCACGTCTATGGATTTTAATGGCATGAGAATTGTCGTGGATTGCGCAAACGGAGCGACTTATCATATAGCCCCGCATGTGTTCAGCGAAGTCGGTGCGGAAGTTGTTTCAATCGGTGTCGATCCTGATGGCTTGAATATCAACGAAGAATGCGGCGCAACCAAGCCGGATAAACTCGTGGCGGCCGTTCAGGCCTACCGTGCCGATTTAGGTATAGCGCTGGATGGCGATGGCGATCGTTTGATCATGGTTGATCATAAAGGCGAGATCGTTGACGGTGACGAATTGATCTATATCATTGCTAAGTCAAGGCTCAAAAGCGGACATTTAACAGGGCCCGTGATTGGGACTTTAATGACAAATCTGGGAATGGAGCACGCATTGAAAGACCTCAGTGTGCCCTTGTTTCGTGCTAATGTCGGAGATCGTTATGTCTTGGAAATGATGACGAATAAGCAAGGTATTTTGGGCGGTGAAAATTCCGGGCATATTATCTGTCTGGACAGGACGACGACAGGCGACGGGATTGTTGCAGCGCTTCAAGTGCTGGCTGAAATTCATGTTACCGGAAAATCATTACACGAGCTGAAATCAGGCATGCAGAAATACCCTCAAGTATTGATCAATGTCAAAACCGCTGAAAAAATTAATCCTGATACCCACGAAGGCTTGCAGAAATCAGTCAAGGACGCTGAGAAGAAATTAGGTAATACCGGTCGTGTATTGCTGAGATCATCGGGGACTGAACCTTTGATTAGAGTGATGGTGGAAGGCAGCAATGAAACGCTGGTCAATGAATTGGCACAGTATCTGGCTGATCAAGTTAGGAACGCAATCGGTGCTTGAATTAGTAAAGTTATGCATATATGATACCCAGCTTATTTTCGCCGGAGAGGAAAATGCGTCGTAAACTAGTAGTTGGAAATTGGAAAATGAACGGTTCTAAAGAAATGACCGCGTCATTATGTAAATCCATAATTTCAGGATTAACTCAAACAGGAGCGGATATCGCGGTTTGTGTACCCTATGTTTATTTATCTGACGCTGCAAACGCGCTTAAGGGAACTCATCTTCAGCTGGGTTCACAAAACGTGGCAGACCAGACATCAGGCGCTTATACCGGCGAAATTTCGGCAGCCATGCTTAAGGAATTTGATTGCACCTATGCAATCGTCGGCCATTCTGAACGCAGATCTTACTATGGCGATTCCAACGAATCAGTGGCTGCGCGTTTTTGCCAGGCTCAAAAACAAGACATCCTGCCGATTTTATGTGTCGGTGAAACGCTTGAACAACGTGAAAATGATCAGACGTTCAGCGTGATTGACGAACAACTGGATGCAGTTCTGGCGGCAGCCGGCATTGAAGCATTTAAAAGTGCTGTAATTGCTTATGAACCCGTCTGGGCGATCGGTACCGGCAAAACGGCATCCGATGAGCAAGCACAAGAAGTTCACAAATACATTCGTGAACGCTTTGCCAAACAAAACCCTGAAATAGCCAGCAACTTGCAAATATTGTACGGTGGCAGCGTAAAAGCTGATAATGCCAAAGGTTTGTTCGCTATGGCTGATATTGATGGTGGTTTAATTGGCGGAGCTTCTTTGGATGCTGAAGGTTTCTTAAAGATTTATCAAGCGGCTAATTAATCGTTATGTATCAAGCTATAATCGTTATTCATGTATTACTGGGCCTGGGTGTTATAGGCTTGGTTTTAATGCAACAAGGGAAAGGTGCGGACGCAGGTGCTGCTTTTGGTAGCGGCGCATCAGGCACTATTTTCGGAGCTCAGGGAGCCGCTTCCTTCTTATCAAGAACGACAGCGATCTTGGCGTCATTATTCTTTATCACCAGTTTAGGACTTGCTGTTTTAAGCGGTAAGACAACTGAAGTAAAAGATCTGTTGGACATGCCCGAAGCAGAAATATCCGAAGTACCAAATCTAGGGCCTAAATCAGCAACTGATACTCCGGTTCCTGTTCCGGCTGAACAAAATCAATTAGATGTACCGGCCTCTCAATAAGCTGGTAATCCGCTAAACTGAATTCAAGCCGATGTGGTGAAATTGGTAGACACGCCATCTTGAGGGGGTGGTGACGCAAGTCGTGCCGGTTCAAGTCCGGCCATCGGCACCAATCAGGGGTTTTTTTAACAAGCCCAAAGAAGTACAGAAACCCGCAAGTTGAAAGGCTTAGCGGGTTTTTTATTGTCCATAGAAAACGAACAGGGATGGCGCCCTGATGCAATAGAAAGGCAACTAGCCCATTAGGCTGATGCTGGCCCCATATTTACCTGAACATCCAAACCGCAAATCCTAGAGACACCCATGGCTTTATCCTGAAACGAAATCAAAGACCGCGCTCTAAAATTCTCCCGTGAATGGATAGATGAATCTTCGGAAGATGCCGAGGCAAAATCATTTTTAGATGCCTTTTTTAATGTGTTCGGCGTTCCCCGTAAGCGGGTTGTCACCTTTGAAAAACGCGTAAAAAACTCGATGGCCGGGACGGTTACATTGATTTGCTGTGGAAAGGGATTTTACTTGTTGAGCATAAATCACGCGGCAAGGACTTATTAACCAAGCAAAGGACTATTTTCCCGGCCTCAAGGATAGAGATACGCCCCGATATATTCTGGTTTCCGACTTCGAGCGGTTCCGACTCTATGACCTTGAGGAAGACCAGCAACACGACTTCACCCTGAAAGAGTTTTACAAAAACATCCGGCTGTTTGGCTTCATCGCCGGGTATCAAACTACCTCTTTCAAGGAACAGGAAGCGGTTAATATCAAAGCTGCTGAGCGCATGGGGCGACTGCATGACAAGCTTAAGACCGTGGGCTATGAAGGTCACGAGTTGGAGGTGTATCTGGTACGGTTGCTGTTCTGCCTGTTCGCGGAAGACACCAGCATATTTGAACGTAGCCAGTTTCAAGAACTCATCGAACAAATTACGGCAGAAGACGGCCGCGACCTTGCTCAATGGTTGGCGAATCTATTTGAGGTGCTGAACACACCCCGCGATAAGCGGCTTAAATCGCTGGATGAACAGCTAGCTGCCTTCCCCTATGCCAACGGCAACCTTTACGCTGAACGGCTCAGCACGGCTTCCTTTGGCCGGGAGATGCGGGACATGCTGTTGGAAGCTTGCGCCCTCGATTGGAGCCTGATTTCTCCCGCCATATTCGGAGCGCTGTTTCAATCCGTCATGGATAAAAAACAGCGCCGTGATTTGGGAGCGCATTACACCGGCGAGCAAAACATTCTCAAGCTCATTCGCCCCCTGTTTCTGGACGAATTGCGGGCAGAGTTTGAACGGGTCAAGACTAGCGCTAAAAAACTTTATGAGTTTCACCAGCGCCTCGCCAAGCTCAAGTTTTTCGACCCGGCTTGTGGTTGCGGCAACTTCCTTGTGATTGCTTACCGTGAATTACGCTTACTGGAGCTGGAGATTTTGCGCGTTCTCTATGGCCAGTCTCAGTCGCTTTCACTTGACGTCGGCGAGTTTAATATCCTGTGTGACGTTGACCAGTTTTACGGAATCGAGATTGAAGAGTTCCCGGCACAAATTGCGCAAACCGCGCTTTGGCTGATGGATCATCAAATGAATATGCTCGTCTCGGAAGAGTTCGGCAGTTACTTTGTTCGTTTGCCGCTCAAAAAATCGGCAACTATCATGCACGGCAACGCTTTACAAGTAGACTGGCGGGACGTGGTGAAACCCTCCGAGCTAACTTATATTCTTGGTAATCCGCCGTTTGTGGGTTACAGCTACCAGAGCAAGGAACAAAAAAATGATTGTGCGCGGGTTTTCCATGACGTTAAGAGCACGGGAGTACTAGATTTTGTCGCTGCGTGGTATCGCAAGACGGCGGACTATATGGCCGATAATCCAACCATAAAAGCCGCGTTTGTCTCTACCAATTCCATCACCCAAGGAGAACAGGTCAGTGTGTTGTGGTCGGACTTGCTGCGGCGCGGGGTGAAAATCCATTTTGCACACCGCACGTTTCAATGGTCGAGTGAAGCGCGGGGCAAGGCTGCCGTGCATTGCGTCATCATCGGCTTTGCCCTGCATGATGCGGCGGACAAGCGGATTTTTGACTATGAAACCTCGCAAGCTGAAGCCCACGAGGTCAAAGCTAAGAATATCAACCCGTATTTGGTGGATGCGCCTAGCGTATTACTCGAAAAACGCCGCAAACCATTGTGTGAAGGTGTGCCGGAAATGGCAAATGGTGGTAAACCTACCGATGGCGGCAACTTGCTGTTAAACGATGCTGAAAAAGCGGCCTTGTTACAAGTTGAGCCGCAAGCGGCACACTGGATACGGCCTTTCTTGATGGGTGATGAGTTTATCAATTCCATTTCTCGCTGGTGTTTGTGGTTAAATGGCATTTCACCTCACGAGTTACGAACCCTGCCGCATATAATGCACCGAGTGGAAGCTGTAAAAACCATGCGTTTAGCTAGCCCCAAGTTACCGACCCAAAAGCAGGCGGAAACTCCTTATTTGTTTGGAGAAATACGACAACCGACTTCACCGCGTTACTTAGCAATTCCAAAAGTTTCTTCAGAGCGTCGCCGCTTTATTCCGATTGGTTACCTTGATGCTGAAGTGGTGTGTGGTGATAAAATTTTCATCATATCGGATGAAAGCCTCTACAATTTTGGCATTTTAAACAGTACCCTTCACAACGCTTGGATGCGGAGCGTTTGCGGTCGCCTTAAAAGCGATTACAGTTATTCAAACACCATCGTTTACAACAATTTCCCCTGGCCGGAAAACGCGACCGAGAAGCAAAAGCTCAGCATCGAGGAGGCCGCGCAGGCCGTCCTTGATGCCCGCGCTAAATATCCCAACTCGTCCCTTGCTGACCTTTACAACCCGTTGACCATGCCCCCGGAATTGGTCAAGGCACACCACAAACTTGATTCAGTCGTTGACGCGGCTTACTCCAAGAAAAAGTTTTCCGGTGATAGTGATCGGGTGGCCTTCCTGTTTGAGCGATACCAGGAATTAATCGACGAAGGGAAAACAAAGCCGAGCCGTAAAAAATCTAATTAGTGTCTGAAAGAAAACTCAATTTTTTATAATTTCGCCGTTGCTTTGATGACGATTTTCCGGGAATTTTGCCTTCAGATCGAACGCTCAGACACGCTGATTGCGTCTAATTGAGAAACATTCCTATTTGCGCCGA
>NZ_JAUSBX010000136.1 GCF_030651835.1 Methylicorpusculum sp.
AAGGTATGGGGTGTGGCTAGCGAGGATGTCGGCAGCAGGGATTGCTGCCGTCAAGCCCCCATGGAGGGGTTCACGGCGGTCCTCGATAGACACATCCCATACCTTCTATTCTTAGACGGTTTTTCAATCAAAAGGGAGTAACCAGAGCCGACCATTGACGGCAGGCGGCCAGCTCGATGCGGAGGTCCTCGGTCCGCGCTTAGCCTTAGGTACCACGCTGACAGTTTGTGCTTGGGGAGCGATTGGTGTTTATGACCGGGGTTTGTATGACGACAAACCGATCTGTAGCCTCAGCCCTGTTTCGCCTTGGCAATAACGGGGCTTGGTGCTTTTTATGCGCAAGTCAAACCGCTACTCAGTGCCTTCAGAGGCCGCCGTGGCAGGCACCATTTGTCGCTATTGAATGGTAAATGTGCCGTTTGAATGTTTGCGGTAATCACGTTATCTTGCCTATCAAACTGAACAGATAAGCCGGCGTTGGATTTGCGGGAGTAGGCTGGGTTGAATGATAATGAAACCCAGCTTATAACGTAAACGTCTATGCGTACCTACATTCGTAGCCATTTAAAAGGCGGCACATATTTCTTTACCGTCAATCTTGCTCAAAGAAACCAAAATGACTTGCTGATTAGGTATATCGACGAGTTACGCAATGCGTGTCGCTATACCAAGCAGCGCCATCCCATGATTATTGAAGCCATGGTGGTGCTGCCGGAACATTTACATTGCATTTGGCGCTTACCTGAAGGCGACGATGATTATCCGATGCGTTGGCGCTTGCTTAAATCACATTTTTCCAGACAGATTCAAAAGAACGAATTCGTTTCCGATAGTCGATTACGGAAAAGCGAACGTGGGGTATGGCAACGGCGATATTGGGAGCACCAAATCCGGGACGAAACCGATTATCAGCGACATTTAGATTATATTCATTACAATCCGGTGAAACATGGTTACGTCGATAAAGCAGTAGATTGGCGTTATTCCTCCATCCACCGCTGGATTAAATTAGGGACTTACACCGAAAATTGGGCTGCTTTGCCGGACTTAATCGAACAAAATTGGGGATGATCGCTGGGTTTCACGTTGTTCAACCCAGCCTACGGCCCTTATGTCGACTGTTAATACAGTGGATAATTTTTAATTACAATATATTTTGTTTTTCATTTAACAATACGGTTAAGCCGAAATTTATTTGTTCGTTTTTGGATAATCTTTGTATACTTGGAAAAAAATCAGATGTAACTTTTTTGATGTCATTATTAGCTTCTAAGTTGTGAACAGCATAATACCAAAGTTGAAAGACATCTTTCTCTATTGATGACAATCCAAGTTCACTACATTCTAATGAAGCATAAAAAATTATGTGTTCATTATCTTTTTCATCAAAATCCAGAATTCCATCTGGATCATTGTCACCATGTTTAAAAAAATTCCACGACTTGTTGAATATTGATTTAAAGTCTTTATCCGTAAGTTTGTTGTCAACTTTTATGAATTCACGCCAGCCTGTTTTGTTTTTTTTGAACGACACATCAGACATTACCGTTGATGCTCCAATTGCTAGAATATTAATAACTATAGGATCAGCACCTTTAAAGAATAAACTTATTGAAGCATTTAGTTGTCTTACAGCTGATTCTAACTTTGTGATACTTATCATATTATTTGAATGCTATGTACCCGGCAATGCAAATCAGAACCCACAAAGAAAATGAAATTTTACTTATTGAATTGTTAAGTAAAGATATGTCTACACTCGGTGAATTTTTAATATCAACATCTGGTTTAATACTATAGTCGAATGATATTTTATCTTCTTTTTTTATATTTTCACCATGGAAACAAGAGGAAACAGTCACATTTGATAGCAGTGCTGTTGTAATTTTATAAAAAAACATATCCATTGGTTTATAATGCTCTCGAAAAGCATCATCCACCTCATTTGTAAACGCAAGCAGATAAACCAATACATTTAATTTCGAATTGGGATTTCTCAATAAGGAATTAAAAATTTCTGTGAACTGTAAATCTGGAAGAGTTAGTTCAAAGTATATTTGATCATTGCCCTCAAGATCATCATACATACACAATCCTCGATAATAACCTTTTTCAAATTCTTCGGTACTATCAGAAATCTCCTCTGATTGTAAGACTACTTTAATATTCGCCTTGGGCTTTTCAACCCGGAAAGCTGTTTGCTCGTCTTCATCTGGAACCAAACAATATATTGAGTCCCTGAATGATTCTTTGTCAACAGTTGCAGAGATTCGTTTTATACCATAAACATTGGGTATTACTGTTAGTAAAGAGCTTTTGTTTTCTAATTCGGATAATGGAATATATTTATACTCATGTACTTTATAAATATATTCACTTTTGACATCAATAAGATCAAAATTTATTGGTTGATAACTTCCTCTCCATTCGATTGGACGATGCTGAGAGTTTGTATTTACTTCTTGATACGTTGCATCACTCGTTTTTTTTAATCTTAATAAACTTGTTATCATGGCTATCCTAAGCTTTCCGTTTTTTTAAAAATGGTTCAATTATGATTCATTTCGAAACCAAGATGCTGTTCATAAAAGGAAACTTCACATAACGGCCGGTTTCCGTCGCACAAAACCTGGCGAGGGGTAAATCTTCCCCAATCCTGAAAATGCAGGCTTATAGGATAGGTTTCCACTTCAGTTTCCGCCAATCTTCGACGCTGGACAATTGCAACGCAGCCAGTGTAAAAATTTTTGCCGCTTGAAGATGTTGTTCGGCGGGAGCGCTGATGGTCTCACCCAGTTCAAACGATTCGCCTTTTATGCTCAACAAAAAACACGGTGGCGGTAAGCGTTTTGTGATTGTTTGGTAAACCTGCATGATCGCGGCAGGTGACATAATATGAGAGGTATGAGTGTATTCAGTGCTGGGTTGTTGTTCGGAAAAGCTGAAGGGTTTTGTGCATTCGACGGCCGCATCTATAAATAAAACCCGGTCTCTACCGTTGATATCCAATGCGTGCTCTAGCTGCAGTTGAAAATCGGTAAGCAGCTCAGTCGTTCGTTCGTCGATATCGGGTTCAATTAACTCCAACAGCAGGGGTGCCAGTGCATCATCGCCGCGGCTCAGGTTGCCGACGGCGATAATCAGCGTCGGTTTGATATCAGGCTGCAGCAATGTGACCGCTTGAACTTTTAACCAGGCGATCGACAAGTTTCCCGTCATAATCGACGAGTTCAACCGCTAAGGGCATTTTGCCCATGGCATGGGTGGCGCAGGATAAACAAGGATCATAAGCCCTAATCGCCACTTCCAGATTGTTCAATAAAGCCTCGTTAAGCTCCCGGCCATTCAGGTAAGTGGCGGCAACCTGCCGCACTGATTCGTTCATTGCCGTGTTATTGCTGGTTGTTGATACGATTAGGTTGGCGCGTGTGACGATATCGTTTTCATCGATTTGGTAATGGTGAAACAGCGTGCCGCGCGGGGCTTCAATAACGCCAACCCCTTCAAATCGTTTTTCGCCTTGTGTGACCAGATCAGTCGACAGTGTCACGGGGTCGTTGAGTAATCGTTTGATGCTTTCGGCGCAGTGTAAGGCCTCAATCATTCTTGCCCAATGGAAAGCCAAAGTGCTGTGCACTTGCGGATTTTCGAAATGTTGTTTGAAATCGACGCGGGCAGCTTCGGCCAGCGGCGTGTCGATAAAGTCGCAGTTGTTCACTCTGGCCAGCGGGCCGACACGGTACCAGCCGTTTTCCTTGCCTAATGACAGGAGATAAGGAAATTTCATATACGTCCACGATTTAACCTGCTCGTGAATGTAGTCGTTGTATTTGCAATAATCGACATGATCGAAAATTACCGCGCCATCCGTATCTTTGGCTCTGAGTCCGCCGTGATAAAGCTCAAGCGCACCGTCAGTCTGGATCAGCCCCATATAATGACTAGGAATGCTGGCAAATTCATCGTAGAAAGACCGGTTGCTGCAATGCATTTGCTTAACCAGTTCGACAGCGCTTGCTGTCCAGGCGATGATCTGGTCAATGTCGGTTAATAAATAGTCTCGATCGGTTTTGCTGAGCGGTTTATTCATTCCACCCGGGATGGCCGCAGTGCCGTGCACACGTTTTCCGGACACGACCCGGATCACTTCCTGTCCGTATTTACGCAGTTTGACACCTTGTAATGCGATGTCGGGGTGGGCGCCTATCACGCCAATGATATTGCGTTTGGCAATATCGCTGTCGAAGCCGAACAACAAATCGGGACTGGCCAGATGAAAAAAGTGCAGGGCATGGGATTGTAAAACCTGGCCGAAATGCAGCAGTTTGCGAAGTTGGGTGGCAGCGATCGGCAGGTTTTCAGGATCGACGCCCACCAGTTGGTCGATGGCTTTGCCTGCCGCCAAATGATGACTGACCGGGCAAATGCCGCACAGCCGTTGGACCAACACAGGGAGTTCCCAGTAGGGACGGCCTTGGATAAAACGTTCGAAGCCCCGAAATTCGACGATATGAAGTCTGGCTTGTTTGACCTGATCATTTTCATCCAACAACAAAGTGACTTTGCCGTGGCCTTCTACCCGCGAAACCGGATCGATGACGACGCGTTTCAGTTTGTCAGGATGCTCTGCGGTTTCTAAATGTTCGTACATGACGGATCTCAGTGGACTATTAGGTGAAAGAACACAAGGGGATTGATTGTCGCATTAATCATATCGTAGCAGTTCATAAGTCAGCGAGGGTTCCTGTCCTGCCAATAAATCGGTTAAAAATTTCCAGAATACATCGGCTGAGGGTGGGCAGCCGGGTAAAAAATAATCAATTTTAACAATTTCATGGATTGGACGAACTTTGTCCAGTAGTAAAGGCAGTTCCGGGTCATTGGGAATCTGCGGGTTCTCAATGCCTATGCCCGTCATATAGGATTCATTCAGGCAGTCTTCCAGAGGCACAAAATTGCGCATGGCCGGAAGGCCACCATTAATCGCGCAAGCACCGACGGCAACCAGGATTTTGCAGTGCTCCCTGAATTCACGCAAGACATGAACATTTTCAGAATTACAAACGCCGCCTTCTATCAGGCCAATGTCGCAGGGTCCGCAGTGTTCTATATCGGTCAGCGGCGAACGGTCAAATTCAACATGCTGAATCAGTTCCAAAAGGCGCTCATCAATATCCAGGAAGGACATATGGCAGCCAAAACAGCCTGCCAGCGAAGTAGTTGCGATACGGATTTTATCGGTCATGATACGTTGCCATCCTGTTCCATACTGACTTCGGAAATGGATTGATGATCGTATTGTCTGTCTCCGATCGGCACCTGGTAAGCAGTGTGTTTTATCACGATGGCTCCGGTTGGGCAGATATGTGTAGCGCGGTCATTCACCGTCAATTCGCTGTCGCGCAATTGGCCGGAATCTGAATTGATAATCAAGCGTTTGTTGATGCCGCGCCCGCTGATGGCAAATACATCTTTGCCATCCTCTTCCTGACTGGCTCTTACGCACAAAGCACAGAATATACAGCGATTGAAGTCAATCAGTATATCCGGATGCGAGGCATCTATTTCACGATGGGGAAATTGATGATTAAAGTGATCGTCCGTCATTTTAAGATGATAAGCGACCCCCTGAAGTTGGCAGTTACCTGATTTTTCGCAGGAAGGGCAAAAATGGTTGCCTTCTACAAAAAGCATTTGCGTGATTCTTTGCCTGTCGCTGTTGCGTTCCAATGATTCGCTGACAACAGTTTGTCCCTCCCTCGCGGGGAACGTGCAGGCCGCACAAATTTTTCCGTTAACTTCGACATTGCAGAGTTTGCAACTGCCATACGGCGTAAAATCCGGGTGATAACACAGATGCGGGATGTAGTGGCCTGCAGCAATCGCGGCCTCCATGATGGTTTGACCTTCTTCGAACGGAATGGCGAGCCCATCCAGCATGAACGTTTGGGTCATGTCAGTCTCCTGATTGAGATAGATGCGCTTCGCTATCGTCTCGATGCGCTATTTTACGGGCTGCTTGCAAGGCTTCATCCAGATTAAAGCCGGGGCCGAAATGAGGAAATTTGATTTTGCTCTGGTAAATTTCAGGATAGCGCGCCAGGGTGTTGAGCATGGGATTAGCTGCAGTTTGACCGAGGCCGCAATGACTGTTGGTTTTCAGCAAATGCCCCAGTTCTTGAAGCGCTACAATATCGCCGACCGAACCGTAACCGTCATAAAGCTTGTCGATTTGCTCACTCAATAAAATGGTGCCGACCCGGCACGGTGTGCAAAAACCGCAGCTTTCATCGGCAAAAAAATGCGTAAAATTTCTGACGATTTCCAGAATATTGCGCTGCTTGTTAAAAATGATAAATGAGCCCCCTGAAGGTAAATCCTCGAAAGCCAGCCGCCGATCAAACTCCCGATTCGAGATAAAAGTACCTGATGGGCCGCCGACTTGAACGCCCAGAACATCCTCGGCAAGGCAGTCTTCAAGTATCGAGGCAATGGGGGTGCCGAAAGGAACTTCATAAATACCGGGTTGAGGCGTGTCGCCGCATATACTGAGAATTTTGGTACCGCTGGATTGCTCTGTTCCTTGCGCGGCAAACCAAGCGCCGCCCTGAATCGCAATGTGGGCGGCGGCAATAAAGGTTTCGACATTATCCACAATGGTCGGTTTGTTGAGATAGCCTTCGGTAACCGGATAGGGTGGGCGATTTCGCGCTATGCCGCTGCGACCCTCTAGCGATTCGATCAGAGCCGACTCTTCGCCGCAAATATAAGATCCCGCGCCCAGGCAGATTTCAATATCAAACGACCAGCCTTTGCCGAGGATATTCTCTCCCAGCAAGCCGTTACGGCGTCTTTCTGCAAGTTTCGCCTGCAAAGGCTCAAACAGATGCAGGTACTCGCCGCGTAAATACAAAAAGCCTTGTTGTGATTTGATCAACAGGCTGGCCAGCGTCATGCCTTCGATCAGCCAGTCGGCATAACGGTTGAGCAGTACCCTGTCTTTAAACGTGCCGGGTTCGCCCTCATCCGCGTTACAGACAACAAAACGTTCCTGTTCAGGTTCGCTGGCGCACATCTGCCATTTAAGCGCGGTCTTAAAGCCTGCGCCGCCCCGGCCTCTCAGTTTCGATTGAGCAATTTCATTCAAAGTGGCATCGAATCCTCTGGTATCCGCCGCCAAGAGGCTTTCTCCGGCGTTTAATCGGCTGTTTAACAGCAATCCCGTTTTCCAGATCATATCATCAACCTGAAAGATAGCCTCAGGCCATTCGGTTAAGGGCAGTCCTTGTTCAATCAGCTGTGCAATCAAATCGATTTTGGGTCGATCAAGACGTGGTACCGCGTAACCGTTAATCAAAGCAGCAGGTCCCTGGTCGCACATGCCGGTACAGGCAGTATTAGCTAAGCTGACGCGACCGTCTTTGCGGACCTGGCCAATGCCTACCTGACATTGATGCGATAAATAATTCATTAGGTTTTGCTTGTCCAGCATGTGATCCGTGATGGAATCACTGAACAAAATGTCATATTGTCCGCGCGGCGTTAAATGAAAGAAACTGTAAAAATCAACCACACTGATGATATGTGAAACCGGCAGGCCCAATAACCGGGATAGCAAAGTGATTGCTTCTTTCGGGATATGGAAATACGTTGCCTGAATCGCCCGCAATATGGCCATTAGTCGCGTTTTACGGTAACCGTTTGCTTCGAGCAGCTGAGCTATAAATTCGTTCATGGCATCTTTGCGGATTGATGATACTGATTTAAGTTAAATTCAAAACAGTTTCTACTGCAAGTTTTATTTTTAAAACTTATAGATTGGGCTTTGTCGACAGTTAGGATCTTGTCAGTCCGCCTATTTTGTTGGGTAAAGGTGCTTGATTTCAAAGGATTTATAAAATAATCCCTGTAGCTGTCTGCAACATACTTGTTACGGAAGCCTTTCCAAACAATCACCGAAAGCCTCAATTCCAAGCGGGCGAGTCGTTATTAAAGTTGGACTCTTCGATTGTTCGGTTAATTTCTCCGAGCTAAGCCAGCCTAATCGTTGGACCAGCTTCGCTTTGATTCCCGCTTAATAGTTACCCTTGTGGATCAATTAAAACTTGATCGCCGGTAGCTGGATATTTGGTCTGCCTATCAGGTTTTAAGGACCAATTTTTACCAGCCAGCCGTCTTCAAAAATACATTTTTCGGTTTTACCTCTTAATTTTACGTTGAGGCGTGCTGCAGTATTTTTTAGTTCAGGCGGTAATTTACCGTGGACAAGATAGAAGGTGTCTTTAAATTCGGTGGTAATTTCTACCGGTATCTTTTTTACCGTGACCTCAAGATGTTCCGGGTCATCAACCCCGAAAGCCATAAACGATATTTCGGAGCCAGGCGGGACGACGGTAAGCGGCGGCGGGATCAATTTGTTTTTTTGAAGCTTGAGTTTTTGACAGGCCGCACCGCTTCCGCCGCTTCCTGAATGCATGCTGTGGTCGGTCTGTGCCGTGGCGATTTCATGGGTCATAACAAGGCATAAGGCAATAAGAAATGGTGCTTTTTTCATGTTCCAACCTTCTTGTTTTATTTATAGTTATTAATGTTAGGTTTGCATGATCAAGCTTAAACCACGAGTGGTTTTAAATTGCGTGGTTTTCTTTGGCTTGTTCAATGTTGAGCATAGGAGACGCTTTTAAATCAGCAGGACTCGCGATTCGATTGTACTAATAATTTCTGAAGCAGCAAAATAGAATGAGTCTTTTGCAGCAATTCCCAGTTGGATGATAAATAACGGTAGGGGTAAGCTTTGCGAAGATGTCGGCAGCAGGGATCCTGCCGTCAAGCCCTACGTATGGGTCTACGGCCTTCCTCGCAAGGCTTACGCAACCCTCAAGGCCACATAAAAGTTCAAACGGGGAATTGCTGGCATCACTTGTCAGGTTATTCGCCGACTATTTAAACGGGGCGATTGGCCAGTAAATTGACCAGTATCGCTTCGTAAAGATGGCTTAGCGTGTCGAGTTGGTCGATTTCGATGTGTTCGTTGATTTTATGGATCGTTTCGTTTCTAGGTCCTAGTTCTATGACTTGGGCACCTGTCGGAGCAACAAACCGTCCGTCCGATGTGCCGCCGCCGGTATCGTCCAAGGGCTCTGTGCCGGTGATTTGGGCGATGGCTGCGTGTGCGGCTGCTATCAGTTCGCCTTGGGCAGTCAGAAACGGATTGCCGGATAAACGCCATTGCAGGTCATAGTCAAAATCGTATTTGTCCAGAATGGTTTGGGTGCGTTCCTTGATGATGGTTTCATTCAATTCAGTACAAAAGCGTAAATTGAACTGAACTTCCAAGTGTCCTGGAATGATATTTTCAGAGCCTGTACCGCCGTTGATGTTGGAAACTTGAAGGCTGGTGGGCGGAAAAAATGCGTTGCCGTGATCCCATACTTCTTCAGTCAGTTCTTTCAATGCCGGTGCAAAGGCATGAATGGGATTACTCGCCTTATCAGGATAGGCGACATGGCCTTGAATGCCTTTGACAGTCAGTTTGGCGCACAGGGAGCCGCGTCTGCCGATGCGAACGACATCGCCTATCGTTTTGTCACTGGAAGGTTCGCCGACCAGGCACCAGTCGATGGCTATGCCGCGTTGCTGCAGCACTTCGATCACTTTGACTACGCCGTTGGTGGCAGGACCTTCTTCGTCGCTGGTTAACAACAGCGCAATGGATCCCTGATGATCGGCATGCGTTGCAACAAAGCGTTCAAGTGCGGTGATGAACGCGGCAATCCCGCCTTTCATATCCGCAGTGCCTCTTCCGTAAAGCTTGCCGTCTTTTAAAGTGGGCTCAAAAGGCGGCGTTTGCCATTGTTCCAGAGGGCCGGGGGGGACGACATCGGTGTGGCCCAAAAAGACAAATAGCGGTTTGGCTTCGCCTCTTCTAAGCCAGATATTTTGGGTGTCGTCAAAATCCATGCGTTCGGCTTTAAAGCCGGACTTGGCTAATCTTTCAGCGATGATATCCATGCATCCGGCATCATCCGGTGTTACGGAAGGGCATTTAATCAGTGCCTTAAGCAGTTCTAACGTGACGTTCATACGAGTATTCAGCGCAGTAATTTTTCATAATTTTCGGCGGAAAAACCGACCATCAATCCGTTGTCCGACTGTAAAACAGGTCGTTTGATCAGAGTGGGTGTTTCCAGCATTAAACTAACCGCTTTGCTTTGGGACAGTTCGAATTTTTGTTCGCCGCTTAATTGCCGCCAACTGGTACTACGCTGGTTTAACAGCGTTTCCCATGAGGCTTGTTCCACAAATTCTTCCAGCATCGACACGGTCAAGCCGTCTGTTCTGAAGTCGTGAAACTGGTAGGCAATGCCCTGTTGATCCAACCATTTGCGGGCTTTTTTGACTGTGTCGCACTGTTGGATGCCGTAGAGTTTAATCATGGGAATCGCTTAAAGTTCGGAGTTCAGTAATTCTTCGATGCTGGGTAATGACTTATCTTTTTTCAGGCGGTTTTTGTAAAGATCAATGAATTCCATAAAGGCTTGTTCGAGATCGGCCAGGATGCCTTCCTCGTTTTCCAGATCTTCCTGTTCAATTTCTTCTGATGATTCCAGAAATTCTTTCTGTAACGCAATTTCGCTATTCAAAGAAAGAATGGCATAAATGATGGCGTTGCTGGTGATATTTTCAGTCATGATAACGTCTGTGGTAGGTTAAAAAATCGGTTTGGCGAGACTTGAGATTCGAAGCGCGGTGCCTGTACTAAGGCTCAACGCGTCTCGGGTCAGGCATTTAAAAAATAACTGCGCCGCAGTTATTGTCAGATTGAAGGGCCGGCAAGCCGGATTCTCCGGCCTGCCGGCTATTTTAATCGCGCAATAATTCGTTGATGCCGGTTTTGCTGCGGGTTTTTTCGTCCACTTGCTTGATGATCACTGCGCAATAAAGACTGTACTTTCCGTCCGAGGAAGGCAAGTTGCCGGGGACTACAACCGAGCCCGCCGGAACGCGTCCATAGATGATTTCGCCAGTGAGCCGGTTATAGATTTTAGTGCTTTGACCGATGTAAACGCCCATAGAGATGACCGAGCCTTCCTCAACGACGACACCTTCAACAATTTCAGAGCGTGCGCCTATGAAGCAGTTGTCTTCAATGATGGTAGGGCCTGCCTGTAAAGGCTCAAGCACCCCGCCGATTCCTACGCCACCGGATAAATGCACGTTTTTGCCGATTTGTGCGCAAGATCCGACCGTTACCCAGGTATCAACCATCGTTCCGCTGTCTACATAAGCGCCAATATTGACATAAGAAGGCATCAGCACGGCGCCGGGGGCAATGTAAGAGCCATGGCGGGCATTGGCATTGGGCACAACACGCACGCCGGCTTTTGCGAAGTCATCGGGCGTATAGGTCGCGAATTTGGTTTCGACCTTGTCGTAATAACGATTAACACCACCGTCCATGACGCGGTTTTCATTGACTCTGAAAGACAGCAATACCGCTTTTTTCAGCCATTGGTGAACCACCCATTCGCCATCGATTTTCTCGGCGACCCGAGCTTTTCCGCAGTCTAGCAAATTGATGGTATCTTTGATCGCTTCGCGCAGTTCGGGGTAAACGTTTGCAGGAGTGATTTCGGCGCGGTTCTCAAATGCGGAGTTTATTATATTTTCTAATTCAGTCATGAGTATCAAATGGTCAGTGAGTTAACAAAGTGTTTAATTCTGTTGGCAGCGTCAACGCATTCATCGAACGGGGCGACCAAGGCAATGCGCACATGATGACTGCCCGGATTGACGCCATTAAATTCGCGGGATAAATACGTACCTGGCAAGACGGTGACGTTTTCTGTTTTATAAAGTAATTGGGCAAAATCAGTGTCAGGAATGGGTGTTTTCAACCAGACATAAAATCCTGCCGGTGGCCGAATGGCAGGTGTTACCGTGTTGAGAATATCGATAACGGCATCAAACTTTTCCCGGTAAAGCTGCCGGTTTTCCTGTACATGACTTTCATCCTGCCAGGCTGCAATGCTCGCATGCTGGGCCGGTAAAGACATGGCGCAGCCGTGATAGGTGCGATATTGAAAATACTGTTTCAGTATTTCCGCATCGCCTGCAACAAATCCTGATCTTAATCCCGGCGCATTAGAGCGTTTGGACAAACTGTGGAAAACGACACAGCGTTTGAAAGCGGTATTGCCTATCGCGAATGCTGTTTCCAACAAGCCCACAGGAGGCGTGTTTTCATCGTTATAAAGCTCCGTATAACATTCATCCGATGCAATGATGAAGTCATATTTTTCAGCCAGCTCAATTAACTTGATCAAATCTTGCTGACCAATTAACTGCCCGGTCGGATTTCCCGGTGAGCAGATATAGATGAGTCCACAGCGTTGCCAAACGGTTTCCGGAACAGATTCAAAGTCAGGGATATAGCCCGACGCTTCGGTGGTATTAAGAAAATAAGGTTCCGCTCCCGCCAGTAACGCGGCGCCTTCGTAAATTTGATAAAACGGATTGGGCATCAGCACTAACGCTTTGCTGGCCGGATCGATAACGCACTGTGCAAAGGAGAATAAGGCTTCCCGAGTGCCGTTAACTGGCAAAATATGCGTGTCCGGATTGATAACATCCAGCGGAATTTTGAAGCGCAGACTGAGCCATTGGGCAATAGACTGCCTGAGTTCCGGTATGCCTTTAGTCGTTGGATAATTGGCTAGTCCCTGTAAATGCGTCAATAAAGCTTGCTGTAAGCACTGCGGAGTCGAATGAGCGGGTTCGCCTATTGACAAGGTAATGGGACGCAGGTCGGCGGGCGGCGTAATGCCTTGCTTCAGTTGGGCCAGTTTTTCAAACGGGTAAGGATGTAAAGAAGCTAAATGCGGATTCATCTATTTGGCGCAGCGCGGTTGTTTGCCCATGGCTATTGCTTGTTGGCGATATTGCAGCGCTTGCGGCATGCGCTTTTGCAGCTCTTCTATACGGGTGCCGTGTGCAGGGTGAGTTGAAAGGAATTCAGCGGGGCCCTGTCCGCCGCTTGCTTGGGACATTTTTTGCCATAGCAGTATGCTTTGCTGCGGGTCGAATCCTGCTTTTGCCATTAAATCCAAGCCGATAACATCGGCTTCACTTTCATGAAGACGGCTGTAAGGTAAGATTATCCCCAGTTCCGCGCCAGCACCCAGTAAACCTATCGCGGTTTGGCCAAGCGCGCTTTGAGGCGCGGCTATCGCTTGTACGGCAGCCATGCCTTGAGTTACTGCAAATTCCTGGGACATTCTTTCGTTGCTGTGTTTTGCCAGAACGTGTCCAATTTCATGGCCGATAACCGTCGCCAGTTGATCCTGGTTATCTACCAGGTCTATCAAGCCGGTATGGACGCCGATTTTGTTGCCCGGTAATGCGAAGGCATTCTGTGAGTTGTCTTCAAAAACCACGACTTCCCATTGACCGCCGACCAGAGGAATCATTGCCTGTGCAACGCATTGGGCAAATTGTTGATATCGGCTGTTTTGAGTGATGGGCTTTTGTTTTTTCAGTGACTCGAAAGCTTGTAAGCCCATCTGGTTAATTTGAGCGTCCGGCATAAATGAGAACTGAGTTCTGCCGGTGGGACTGGTTGCACAGGCACTCACGAGTAATGCCGATAGCAACGTTAAAATTGGTTTCTTAATCATAAAAGACCGCCATAGATCAGAAAAGTTATGCTATTTTAACTGAACTTGCATCGGCCGGTTTAAAAATATGGACGTCCGACTGAACCGGCGCTTTGCTGCAGTTCCCATTTGGATGATAAAAATGGGGCGGCGTAAACTTTGCGAGGATGTCGGCAACAGGAATGCTGCAGTCAAGCCCCCATTGATCGGACCTCGGCGTTCTTCGCAAGGCTTGAGTAGACCCTAAGCCACATTTAATTTTAAATCGGCAAATGCTGCGGCGTTTTGCTGGTTGAGACATGACCGGATCGTTCAGGGTAAAATATTTTCAAAATGACGACGGTTATGGGCGTCTATACATAGCCCTGTTAAGGTATCAATCCACTTAGTGTAATTGTTTCAAGAAAGGACAGCTTAATGACTGAAATTAATGAAGTGCCCAGTCCTTTTTGCGGTGCAGGTACCGACGATCTGACCATTCAGGTTGACGGCACATCGCTGAAAGTGATCAAGAACGGCTGCGCGATCAATACGCCTGCCTTCGAGCAGCCGCTTGCCGATACGCAGCCCAGAGTGAATGGGACAATCACTGATCTTGCAACCGCAGTCGCCAAAGCGGCCGCCATTCTTCAGTCGGCTAAACAGCCCTTGCTGGGCGGCTGTGCAACGGATGTGAATGGTATGAGGGCTTTGCTGGCTTTGGCTGATAAAACCGGAGCAGTTGTTGATCACATGAGTTTCAACAATGCCAGAAGCAATATTCTGACCTTGCAGGATTCAGGCTGGATGACAACAACCTTGGCCGAAGTTAAAAATCGCTGCGATGTTTTGCTGGTGATTGGTACCGATCTGGAAAGTTTTACGCCACGGTTTTTTGAGCGCTATCTCTGGACAGATGCTGCCATGTTTTTAGAGAATCCGGTTCAGCGCAAAATTATTTATTTGGGGCAAGCACCGTCCGGAAATGCGTCTAGTTCACCGACAGGTCAGGATGCACAGGTCTTTGAATGCACTCAAGACCAATTGCCTGAAGCCGTTTCAGTGTTACGGGCATTAATCAAAGGGCGGCCCATTCTTGCTGAGTCGGCGGGTGGAATTCCTATCACTGACCTCGAAGTCATTGCCAGTCAATTAAAAGCGGCTGTTTATGGTGTTGTTACTTGGTGTGTAACTGACTTGCGTTTTGATCATGCCGAGCTGACTGTTCAGACGGTTTGCGAAATAGTCAAGGATATCAATGATCAAGGATCGCGCTGTTCCGGATTGCCTTTGGTTGGCAAAGAAGGCGAACAGACGGCCAACCAGGTCTGCGGATGGACGACCGGTTATCCTGCCCGCGTTTCGTTTGCAAAAGGGTTTCCTGAATACGACCCTTTCTTGTTTGACTCGCAGACAATGATCAATGCCGGTGAAGTTGATGCACAGGTGTGGGTGCAGGCGTTCAATGTCAATGCCAAGCCTCTTTCTGTCACTGTTCCTACTATTGTACTGGGTCGATCAGGAATGGCATTTGAGCAAGAGCCTGATGTTTTTATTCCCGTGGGGACACCAGGAATTGATCATGCCGGTCACGCTTTCAGGATGGATAATGTGGTCGCGATTCGCTTAAAAAAATTGCGTGATGCAGGACTACCCAGTACGGCAGAGGTTTTAACTGCCATTGAACGGGCGGTATAGATAAGCCATGTTCATGTTTTTTATTGAAATGCCCGCTTTCTCTGCGCTTATTCACGCCAGTCATTTGGAAAGATTATGCTGATAAAACTAACAGGTGGAACCGTCTATGATCCAGCCAGCGGGATAGACGGAAAGAAACAGGATATTTATATCCATGAGGGGCGCATCGTTGCCAAGCCCAACGATGATAGGCCCGTTGACAAGGAATATAATTTAAGCGGCAAGGTCGTGATGTCCGGCGCAATTGATATGCACACCCATATTGGTGGTGGCAAGGGCAATATCGCCAGAACCTTGCTGCCTGAGGATCACCGTCAGGATCCGGTGCCAAGATCAATCATCACCCGTTCCGGAACTGGGTACGCCATGCCCAGCTCTTATGTAACGGGTTATCGTTACGCCGAAATGGGCTATACCGCCGCATTTGAACCGGCGGTGTTGCCGATCAATGCCCGTCATGCGCATATGGAAATGGCGGATATTCCGATTCTGGATAAAGGCGGCTACGCCATGCTGGGCAGTGATGACTTTCTGCTGCGGATGTTGACCGCTAAGAAAGATCAGAAGGCGGTCAATGACTATGTGGCCTGGATCATCAATGCATCAAAATGCATTGGGATCAAAGTAGTCAACGCCGGTGGTATCAGCGCATTTAAATTCAATCAGCGCAAACTGGATCTGGATGAAAAAAACACCTATTACGATGTGACACCCAGGCAGATTCTTCAGACGCTGGCTACAGCTGTTAAAGAATTGGGTATTACCCATCCGCTGCATGTGCATGGCTGTAATTTGGGGGTTCCGGGTAATGTCGATACAACCCTGGATACCATTCAAGGCATTGGGGGGTTGCCCATGCATTTGACGCATATCCAGTTTCACAGCTACGGCACCGAGGGTGATTTCAAGTTTTCATCCGGTGCGGCTCAGATCGCCGAAGCAGTCAATAAACATAAAAACATAACCATTGACGTAGGGCAGATCCTGTTTGGTCAAACTGTGACAGCGTCGGGCGACACTATGATTCAGCATGCCAATCACAAGCATGCGCATCCCAACAAATATGTCTGTATGGACATTGAATGCGATGCGGGTTGTGGTGTTGTGCCTTTCAAGTACAAGGATCAGAATTTTGTCAACGCCTTGCAATGGGCGATTGGGTTGGAGACTTTTTTACTGGTTGATGATCCCTGGCGTATTTTCCTGACGACGGATCACCCCAACGGTGCGCCGTTTACCAGTTATCCGCATTTGATCCGCTTATTAATGGATAGAAGTTTTAGAAATGACATGCTGGCAACGATTCATCCGGAAGCTCAAAAAATGACGACTCTCGGCTCTATCAACAGAGAGTATTCGCTCAACGAGATTGCCATCATGACCCGAGCCGGTGCTGCAAAAATTATCGGTTTAAAAGATCGCGGCGGTTTGGGGCCCGGTAATTGGGCGGATATCACGGTTTATACTGAAAACGCGGACAGGCAAAAGATGTTTGAAAAACCGGATTACGTGTTTAAAGACGGCGAATTGGTCGTGGTCGATGGCCAGGTTGTCCATACCAAGTGGGGAACGACTCATATCGTCAAGCCGGATTGGGATGCGTCGGTTGAAAATGAATTAAAAGGTTATTTTGACCGGTATCTGACCATGAAATTGGGTAATTTTAAGATCAGTGATGATGAAATCACTGAGGATGGCCGCGGGAGTTTGACAGTGCATCCGACTAAAGGAGTGGCCTTATGATCATTAATGGCGTCACCATTGACGAAACATTTGCTGAAGCTTTTCCGATGAAAGCCACACGAGCCATCATCACCGCCCAAAATGAAAAGTGGGCCATGATTTCCGCGCAGGCCATGACCGGTTTTGCCACGTCTGTTATTGCTTGTGGTTGTGAAGCAGGCATAGAGCGGGTGTTAGATCCATCTGAAACGCCCGATGGCCGCCCCGGCGTGTCTGTGATGATTTTTGCCATGGGTGGAAAAGGGCTGGCTAAGCAATTGGAAACAAGAGCGGGTCAATGTGTATTGACTTCTCCGACGTCCGCTTTATTTGCTGGTATCGACGGGGGAACGCGGATCGCGTTGGGTAAAAATCTGCGTTATTTCGGCGATGGCTTTCAGGTAAGCAAGCTGATCAGCGGCAAACGCTACTGGCGAATTCCAGTCATGGATGGGGAGTTTTTGACCGAGGCGACCACCGGTCAGGTTGATGCGGTCGGCGGTGGTAATTTTCTGGTTTTAGCGCAGTCCCAGCCGCAAGCTTTGGCCGCTTGCGAAGCGGCGATCGAGGAAATGCGCAAAATTCCAAATGTCATCATGCCGTTTCCAGGCGGCGTAGTGCGTTCCGGGTCAAAAGTAGGTTCCAAATACAAGACGCTGGGCGCGTCCACCAATGATGCGTTTTGCCCGACATTAAAGGGCATGACCAAAACCGATTTATCTCCTGAGATAGAATCCGTCATGGAGATCGTGATTGATGGTTTGACTAAAGAGGACATTGACAAGGCCATGCGAGTGGGCATTCAGGCGGCCTGCGATTTAGGTGCGGAGAACGGCATCAAGAGGATCAGTGCCGGAAATTATGGCGGTAAACTCGGTCCTTTCCATTTTCATTTGCAGGAGATCATGGCATGAGTGCGTTAACCTTAACGTTGAAACTCAGATTGGATCAGCGTGTCGACATGTCGCCTTTGGTGTGTCAAAAATTGATGGGACTTGATCCATCGGATATCGCGGCTCTGGAATTGCAAAATGGTAAAGCCAAAGTGAGAGTTGACAGCTTATTCGATATCAGCGGAAGCGATACCCAAAAAATTGTCATTAAAAACAGCTACGAAAAACTGGATTTCATCGGAAAAGAGTTGGAAACAGGCGAAATTTCCGTGATCGGTGACGTCGGAGCCTATTTGGGATTGGGTATGAAGTCAGGCCTTATCAAAGTATCGGGTAATACCGGCTTGTTTACGGCTTGCGAAATGAAAAAAGGATTGATCGAAATCGATGGCAATACCGGTGACTTTCTCGGTGGTGCCTTGCCAGGTAATAAAATGGGCATGAAAGGCGGGACTGTTTTAGTTAAAGGTAATGCAGGCGATAGGGTCGGCGATCATATGCGTCGCGGTAACATTCTGATTGAGGGTAATGCCGGAGACTATTGCGGTTCAAGAATGACAGCCGGAACGATAGCCGTGATGGGGCAAACCGGAAAGCATGTCGGATATGCGATGCGCCGGGGGACTTTGCTGCTTTGGAATGGCCCGCAATTGCCGGCCAATTTTAATGATTGCGGCGCTCATACCCTGGCTTTTCTACCTATATTGTTTAAATCGTTTCGATCCTTGAATTCGGCATTTTCCGAACCTGCCGCGATGTTTAACCGCGTCAGGCGCTATGCCGGTGATATGTCGGAAATGGGCCGCGGTGAGATTTTGGTCAAGATTTAATGGACTGTGCGTTATAGCATTGGGCGGGTTGGATGAAATCAGTTAAACCTATCAGCAAGGTCAAAAATAACGAAACTGCAAAAGGGCTTAGTCGTGTACTGATGATTGATTTGGAGAACTGCCCCAGCCAGATCGATCATCTGCTGGATGATTTGGTCAATTATTCTCATATTGTCATCTGCTATGCGCAATCCGGAGCAAAAGTTCCTTTGAGCTGGATTAATCCGCTCACAGCCAGTGTAAATGACAATAAGTTAAAAATATTCCAGATGCCGAGTGGTGGTAAGAACTCGGCCGATTTTGGTATTGCTTTCTGGGCTGGCGTGTTAATGGTTCAGTTAGCGGAGCATACCCGCTTTGATATTGTGTCGAATGATACCGATCTGGACCATGTGGTGAGTCTGCTCAACAGCCAGAACCGGGATGCCGAAAGGATTGGCAGAAAAAAGGAGTCAGTTGAACCGGTCAAATTTGCTGGAGATGAAACGAATCAGGCTGATTATTTCCTGCAAGCCTATTGCCGGCACCTGATGGATCATCACAAAAGCCGACCTGCCAAAAAAGAAACTTTGCTGAATAACGTCAAAAGTAAGTTCAAAGCCAACAATGTGGATCCGGAATTTATTTTGGATATTTTGAAAAAGAACGGTGTCATTGAGTTGGATCTGAACAATAAAGTGCGTTACAGCGAGTCATTGATTGCCAATTTCTCTGAGTCCGATTTGGACGACATACCGTTTTAAAAGATTTTTATCGAGATGACCAAGGAAGTAATGGCTTGAGATTATTTGAACTGGGTTTGCATTAATGGTTGCCGTCATTCCGGCAGGGCTTGCCGGAATCTAGAGCCATGGATGGCAAAGGCTGTAGCACATCCCTGTGTTCTGGATTCCGGTAATCCTTGCCAACCGTTCAAGGCCTGACGCAACATTGCTTTGTTAAATGAGTTTCGTACCGTTTACCCAGGCCGGTAGGTCGGGTACATACTTTTAGTGTCCGACGTTTCAATACTTCAATGTGGCAATGATGAGTGGATTTGCCTCTTCCGATTCATTATTGAACACAGCTAATAAGCTAAAATATGCTCGAGGAATTGCTTTGGCTTATTGACTACGGCAGGCTAAATATAGCGGCGGAATCCGGCAAAAAAAATTAGCGACTTTGGGGGCATCGCTTCATGTGATTCTTTGACAGCAAACTCATCATTACCGGCTATTAACACATCCCACCGATGATATACAGAAAGGAAAATCGTATGCTGATCAATAAATTATCGCGTAGTAATGCATTTTCTGGTAGATACACGGTTAACCATTTAACTCTTTTTTATCAGTGAAATCAATTTTGAACACCACCGCCAAAACCAAATGGAAGCATCCGATGGTGATCGACGATGTCGTTCTATTCAAAGTTGAATCTCTACTTCAAAGCAGGGTCGCCAAGCCTATAATTACTGCTTCATGCGCCGACAGCACGGACCACGAATTCTCAACAGTCAATGCCCTTTTAAAATTCGAAAACGCGAAGAACTCGAGAATCGAATCAGTTCGATTCTGGGCAAAGAAGGATGGTGATTGGTCCAAGCAGGCATGGGTCTCGTTCACGCCCAACAGTTTCCGAACCTTCGAAGTTGAAGTAAAAGGCACCCAAGCTACGTGATGACCTTACTGAAATCTGTGAGGGAGCTGTCGCGTGGTATTCGTTTTTACATAAAGTTGATGTCTTCATGGTGTTTTGCATGCTTCCCCCAATCCTTTGGCTGGTCGCGAACGTGTGGATCAGGATCGAAAAAGGCACATTGATAATGCCCCAAAATGGAACTGATGATGCGGCAGGCTTAATTGTAGCGTTCACGTTCGGAACGATTGGAGCAATTCTTCATCAGTTTCGAAATCGTCTATTTCCCCGTCTTACCTTTCTCATAGGTCAAGAAACCCGTCGACACAAGACACTTGATAAGGTCCAATGGGGCGTCGTGGTTTCTTTCGCCGTATCATTCGTAGCGAGTATTGTTACATTTTTCCTGACATGACATGAGTCCGGTAGCCCGGTAGGTGGTCGGGCACTTGCTTTTCGTGCCCAATGTCGGGCAACGATAAAGTTGTTGTCCGACCTACAATTGGACTTTTGATATACAACCAGTAAGGTGCATTCGCTAATTAATCCCACTCCGAACAGAAGGCCAAAAAGGAGCACGCCATCCGCAACCGCTTCCATGAAAGCCTGGAAGCCGCACTGACTCAATTGCAAGCCGGCTTGAGTCAAAAAGGCACGGTGAAAAACCATGTCAAAATCCTGGAACGCATCGGCCGCCTACGCGAAAAAAACAGCCGCGTGGCCCAAGACTATCAGATTGACGTGACCCCGGACGCCACGCACAAACAAGCCGTTGCCATTACCTGGCACCGACAAGCGCCTAGCGCAGCAAAAGACCGGAACTGCGGCGTTTACTGTCTGCGCAGCAATATTCCGGATTGGTCGGAACAGCAGCTGTGGACGACCTATGTCATGCTCACCGAGATCGAAGCCACCTTTAGAAGCCTGAAAACCGAGCTGGGCTTGCGCCCCGTGTACCACCAGAACGAAGATCGCGTCACCGGGCACCTCTTCATCACCCTACTGGCCTATCACTTGGTGCACACCCTGCGCCATCAACTCAAGCTTCAGGGCATCCATTTGAGCTGGGACAGCATTCGCACCCTGATGGCTACTCAACAACGGGTCACGCTCATTTTGCCCACCGACGAACAGACCCTCATCTATCTGCGCACCACGACACGCGCCGAAGTTCAGCAACAAGAAATCTATGCCGCATTAGGTATCAAACCCGACCCGCTAGGCAAACGTAAAACCAGCGTGAGCTGCAAGAAATACGTAGTGCCGACCGACAGCGGATAAAATTTTTAACTAATTGAAATAGTAGGAAATTTCGGTTTTTAGGTGGCGAAGTTAGGTTAGGCTCTGTTAAGCCGTTGCCGTTGCCGTTGCCGTTATCGTATAACGATTTGATCTTATGAGTCATAGTGACTCAATGATAATGTTAAATTGTTCGCCGAACCAGGACAGCCATCTGGGTTACAGGCTGCCTTAACTATTTAAATTGGATCGAGACCCCGTCGGTCGAGTAATGGCCGATTGGATTAGGTCTCAAACGGCTGCTTTGTAGACCTCCAGTTCGCAGAATCTAGATTTGGCCGACTGTCCGGTTTGGAGAACCGGGTCCGGCTGGTTTGGGTCGCTGGCGACCGTCTGCTGTTCAGATTCATCGCCAGACAGCGGTCAATGAAATTCCGATTCCCGAAAGCAGCTATTCATCACTGATTTAAGCCGACCCGTTGCGGCCTATCGCTGAGTCTGATTTAATGGCGGCAGTTTGATCGTTTCTAGGAGGCTGTCCGAGAATTGAAAAAGTATGGTATCAGTACAGTTCATACTCGTGAATGACACACAGTAACTGGATGCGTTTTATGTCGTATTATTTAACAATATCAATAAGATAGGGTATAATAGTCAAAAATAACAGACCTTTACGCAGCGATGACAATTCCCTTCAAATCCCGACCGGTTGAGTTTCATCAATACCAATTATTTCCCGGCAATGTGTTTGACCTCCTTCCCGAGGATCATGAATGCTTTCTCTACGGCGAACTGTTCGAGCAGTTGGATACCGCCAGTGTTGAACAGACCTATAGCCGGAAAGGCCAGCACGCCTATCACCCGAAGTTGATGGTGTCGATTCTGATCTACGCCTACAGCAGGGTGAATATGTCCTTTAGGCATTTGATAGAACATTCAGAACGTTAGCCTCACATCTGGACATAGAGGCCATTTCATAGTATAAAACGGCTCATGAAAATCAATCTTGAGCACTTATCAGTTCGTCCTGTCACCAAAACCGAAGAGCCACGCTATCGGGAGTTGATGCAACAGCATCATTACCTGGGGGATCTGGCCAAGATTGGTCATACGCTTTGGTATGTTGCTACCTATGGCGGGGAGTGGACGGCCTTACTGAGTTTTTCCGCCGCCGCTTGGAAATGTAGCGCCAGAGACCGCTGGATTGGCTGGCGTTACCGGCATCAATACAGCCGCCTCAATTTCATTGCCAACAATAGTCGTTTTCTCATCTTGCCTGATTGGCATTACCCCAACCTCGGTTCCAAAGTGCTCTCGCTCAGCCAACGACGCATCAGTACCGATTGGCAGACGCATTTTGGCAAATCGTTACTGCTTCTGGAAACCTTCGTTGACCCCTCTCGTTTTCACGGCACGGTTTACCGTGCGGCAAATTGGCAATGCGTCGGGCAAACCCAAGGTTATCGGCGCACGAATGACGGTTATAGTGCTAACGAGCAGGCACCCAAACTGGTTTTCGTGCGTCCCTTGCAAGCGGATGCGCAAGCGCTGCTCGCGAACCCCCTCTTAGACTCCCGCTATCAACCTCAATCGCCTAACATGATGCTGACCGCTGAACACATGACTTCGTTACCGGACTTTTTTAAAGACATTTCCGACCCACGCCGCGGCCAAGGCCGAATCCATGCCCTGCCCACCGTACTCGCGATCGCCACAGCAGCCGTCTTATGTGGGATGCGCGGTTACAAGGCCATTGCCGGTTGGGCTAATGATCTTAGCCCCAAGGCACGAGAACGCTTTCGGTGTCGCCGGCAGAAAGGCGGCGGCTATCGTGTCCCCAGTGAATATGTCATCCGTGATCTGCTCATCCGGGTTGATCCTGTTCAACTCGACGCCGCCCTTCAGCAATGGAATGCGCTGTTTGGGCAAGAGGATCAAAGCCTCGCCATTGATGGCAAAACAATGTGTAACGCGATTGACGAGCAAGGCCAGCAAACGCACATAATGAGCGTGGTCGGGCATGAATCCGCCCAGTGTTACACCCAAAAAAAGTCGGCACCCTCCCGGTAAAAGATTCGGAAGAGACCAAACAAACTAATGAAATTGGCATGTTTATCCCTCTTCTGGATGCTATCAAGATCGACGGCAAAGATATCACCGCCGATGCCTTGCTAACACAACGCAAGCTAGCGGGCTATCTGGTGGATTGTGGCGCCCATTATCATTTTACCGTCAAAGGCAATCAGGCCTCGCTACAGGCGGATATTGCGCTGCTTTTTGAGGGGCGCGGTGCGCCTGACTATAGCGAGGTTACGCCACCGGATCATGGCAGGATTGAGGCACGGCGTATTTGGTGCAGCACAGCACTGAATGCGTACCTTGATTTCCCTCATGTGGCACAGGTTTTCCTGATTGAACGTGAAGTCTTTCATAAAAAAAGCCAAAAGCTCACTTGTGAAACGGCACTTGGCATAACCAGTAGGCCGCAGGAGCAAGCGAACGCCCAACGACTACTCACCGTTAATCGTGGGCATTGGGCCATCGAAAACTCGTGCCACTATATTATCGACTGGAACTATGACGAAGATCGCAGCCGAATTTCTAAAGGCAACGGTCCTGAGAACATGACACGGCTACGTCGGTTTGCAGTCGGGGTGATCAAAATGTTCGCCAAAGGAAAGACGAGCGTTGCTGAAAAAATGCAGCAACTGAACCGTAAAGTTCGCTTGGTTTTTGACTATTTGCGCATGACTCAGAATTCTACACGGGGCGTCACACCTTGATTAGGAGGGTAGCGCAAATTTACCGTGACGCCTACAGTCGAGGCGTATTCAGTTCCCGGCAAATCGAGCGGCGCTGCCGCGAGGACTTGTCGTTCATGTTCATCGCGCAAAAGCACTGTCCGAACTTTCGGGTCTTGAGTGACTTTCGTAAAGACCATGCCGC